>NZ_NAST01000002.1 GCF_002142215.1 Gilliamella sp. N-G2 | reverse complement strand
TTTTATCTCATTAATATTGTGTTGCATAGCATAATTCAGGTAGACAGATGTACTATTGACGAATAATTTCTTCAATAAATCTATATTATAACGTAAAAAGAATGTAAATTTAAAAATAAAACGAAATAAATATTATGATCACTGTAGAAAAAATATCACAATCTTTAAAAAACTCCAAAAACCAAACTCAATTTACAAATAAAGCCGCAGTACTAGTGCCAATTATCGAGATTGAAAACCAATTACACTTACTTTTTCAGGTACGTTCAAAAAAACTAAAATGGCAACCCAATGATACCTGTTTTCCAGGAGGGCGAATTGAATTATCTGATATAAGTCCCGAATATACTGCAAAACGTGAAACTTTCGAAGAATTAGGAATTGCGCTAGATCAAATAATCATATTGGGACAATTACCTAAATTTATTGCATCATTTGGTATGATAATTTATCCCTTTGTCGCAAAAATTAATCATTTAGATAAATTGAATGATTTGATAATTAACTATGATGAAGTTGAATCTGTTTTTACTGTACCAATTAAATGGTTTATTACGCATCCACCCAAACTATCAACTATGTTTGTAGGATTTAAACCCGACGATAATTTTCCATTTGATTTAATACCAAATCGTACTTCCAATTGGCAGAAAAAATCACAACATGATGTCTATTTTTATCAATATAATGATTTTGTTATTTGGGGATTGACTGCACAAATTATTAATAGTTTCATTAGCAGAATTAATATTAATGACGAATTCTAGTATAAATATTTGTTAAAAAATTATTTTTATAATTTCTCAAGTTTTAGCATAAAATGCTTAAAAATATTTTTTTTATAAAAAAGTTTTTCAGTATCTTCACAAATATTTTGATTAATATATACTACGAATGGTTCGTTTTTGTTTTTCAAAATTTTTACAGTATGTCATCTCACTATTTAAATGAGTTATTAAAAAAATAAACTTCACAAGTGTTTCACTTAGTCCATACTTTCTGCTATACCCACATAGATATAAGTTAGATTTTTTAATTTTATAACATAAAATATGAAGGACATTATTATGAAACGTTTTAATAAATCATCTATTGCGTTAGCTTTACTATTATCTCTACCTGTTGCCAATATTTATGCTGCATTACCATTAACAGCTGAGGAAAGTAAAAATTTAATTCCTTTCAAAGAAATCTCAGTAACTGGTAGTTATTTACAAGCACAAAATGCAGCGGATGATATATCCAAAGCTGCGGACGAAGCTGGTGCTAAATATTATCATATAACTGGTATTGAACAACCCTCTACAGGTACCTCAACAGATCGTACTATTGTTTATGCTGATGTTTATAAATCAAATGCACCTATTGCTGTAAACAAAGAAAATGTTACTCATAACGGTGTAGTACTTTATCCACGCTCAAAAGCACTCTATTATTTACCATTTGAGGTAGTTAAATTTAAAGGTGAGTACAATAACACTTCTGAAGTTTTAGATGCAGCAAGTAAAATCGCTAATGAAAAAAATGCTTATGCGTTTTATGTTTATTCAATTATTGCTGATGATATAAAAAATCGTGAGCAAGATATTGAAGTTGCTTTATTCAAAAAAGATGCGCCTGTTCGTGACTTTATCATCTCTAAAGCAATTGAAGGGCAAGATGCTTATGAAATCACTAGCGAAGCATTCAAAATCATGAAACCTTATAAAACTATCGTTTTCCACGGTACATTTAACAATACTAGCGAAATTAGTGCTGCAGCACAAAAATATGCTATTGCTAACGAAGCTCATTTCTACTATGTCAAAGAAGTATCAACAAACCGTCCTGAAACTGCTCAAACTGTTTATGTAAATTTGTATAGATAATCATTTATTTTATAGCTATCCATGCGTAAAAAATTATACTTTTTCGCATGGATAATTATTTTATTTAATTAGGCTTTTAAGTTTAGTATTAAATTAATTTATGTCATTATAGCGACATGAATTGTTTACATAAATTCTAATGGCTGGGGTACAAGGATTCGAACCTTGGAATGGTGGAATCAGAATCCACTGCCTTACCGCTTGGCTATACCCCAACTTATATTGAAATGAGATATCTAGTACGGGTAGTGAGATTTGAACTCGCACACCTTTCGGAACTAGAATCTGAATCTAGCGCGTCTACCAATTCCGCCATACCCGTATAACATTGATTATAAAGATAAAATGAAAAAATAAAAATAGACAAATAATCAGATATCAAAAAGACAGATTGGAATGGCTGGGGTACCAGGATTCGAACCTGGGCGTGGCGGGATCAAAACCCGCTGCCTTACCGCTTGGCTATACCCCAATAAAGGATAGACATTAAGATTAAAATGGTGCGGGTGGAGAGACTTGAACTCACACACCTTGCGGCGCCAGAACCTAAATCTGGTGCGTCTACCAATTTCGCCACACCCGCACTGTATACTTTCGGTAAAAGTACAAACTAATCTTAATGGTGGCTACGACGGGATTCGAACCTGTGACCCCATCATTATGAGTGATGTGCTCTAACCAACTGAGCTACGTAGCCATTTCATTCGCAACGTCATAACCAACACTGCGAGGCGCATTATGCTTGTGTTACGGCAAATCGTCAACCCTTTTTTTTAGATATTTTAAAAAAAAGTGACGATTGATTAAGATGCAATCAAATACCGTTTAATATCACTTCAATTCGCCTTTTTTGTAACTCATTATGAATTAACTTTCCAGTATAACCTTCGGCAATAATATTTTGAACATCGACTGCTTGAGCTAATTTATATGCTTGTTCAAGGTATTGAGCTTGAGGAAATAATTCCGTTTTAGCATAAGATTGGCTAGCAATTATCAATTGATTAAGATGGGCTGGATTGCGCCATACATCTATTTTATTGAACAATTCGATAATTTGTTCTGCAGTTAACTGTGTCACATTAGCAACACTATTGTGAAATTGCTGCACCATAATTGCTAATTTTGTATATTGATTGGGGGCTTTAATTTTTAAACAAAGTTTTTTTAGCTCAGTTTTGGATGCAAACTCACCACATAAGACTGCAAAACGCACGGTCAGATCATCAGTCAATAAAGTCGATTTTTTTAATGCATCAGTAATAGTGCAGGAAAGTTTAAGAGATGGAAATAATAACGCTAAAGCACCACATTGTTCCAGTACTTGAAAATAAACTTGAGGATCCTCAGTCGCTAGCGCCTTTTCAGTCTCTTTCCATACTCTTTCTGCTGTAAGGGTATTTATTTCACCAGCAAAGACCATTTCTTTCATTAAATTATTCGTTTCAGCAACAATTCTGAAACCTAAATGGTGATAACGGGCAGCAAAACGTGCCACACGCAAAATTCGTAGTGGATCTTCTCTGAATGCAGGTGAAACATGGCGTAATAATTTAAGCTTAATATCATTAACACCCTGATAAGGATCGACTATATTGCCTTCTTGATCCATGGCAATCGCATTTATAGTAAGATCTCGTCGAATAAGATCTTGCTCTAAAGTAATATCTTTACTAAAGTCACATATAAAGCCTGTATAGCCTTTACCTGATTTCCGCTCTGTTCGAGCTAGAGCATACTCTTCTTTAGTTTTGGGATGTAGAAAAACAGGAAAATCTTTACCAACCTGTTGATAACCTAATGCTAAAAGTTCATCTGGGGTTGCACCAACCACAACCCAGTCTCGATCAACAACAGGGAGATGTAACAATCTATCTCTAACTGAACCGCCAACAAGATAGATTTTACTCATTTAACGCATCCAACGATCTTTTTTACGACGGCCAGGCATAATAGCCGGCAAAATAAGACCTAGAAGGAAACCACCACCAGCAACTAATCCACCATAAGTAAACCAAGTTACAATCAGATCTCGGCGCTTATCATCAACTTGATTCAACATAGACTCAAGCTTAATCTCTTGCTGTTTATTAAGTTGTTCTAACTCATTATTCTTAGCTTGTAGGTTTTCAATCGATTGTTCGGCTTTTTGTAGTCTTTCGGCATAATCTTGGATGGCATTTTGTTGATTTTTTTCTGCGTTATCAACTTTATCTTTATACTCAGCGAGTTGTGCTTCTAATGTTGGAACAAGTTCTTTAAAACTAGGTTGATCTTTTAATTTATTAGACTCAATCCAAGCTGAACTGCCAGTAGGAAGTTGTATTCGAGTATATTTCCCATCAACACTTTTCTCAAGTTCTATAACCTTTTCCCCCGATTTAACGGCACCCGTATAGGCATATTGAGAACTAGGACCACGACGAAGATAAACATCAACATTTTCAGTTACATATTTATCTACAGCTTCAACACTAAAAACCAATGTGACTAAAGAAAATAAAGTAATAATATTCTGTTTTTTCATAAAAATTTTCAAACTTTACCAATGGTTAGAAACATAATAACACAAAATATTGCCTTTTCGCACAACCATTTATAATAAAAATAGCTTAATTAAATATTTAAAATGAAATGGAATCAATTATATTTGTTCAGATCTTAATCACAAAATTAAACATTAATCATATTAATTAACAAAAATTATTATGATTTTATATCTGGAAAGTGATAAATTTTTGGAAAAATATGAACTGCAATCTTATAACCTGCTATATAGATATCACCTTACGCACTCAACCATATGCTAAACTCTGTTATTTTGGTAAACGATTACAGTATCTAAACACTGATGAGGTTGATATGTTTATATCGGCTGAACCAAATTCACGTATTGATGTTGACGTCCCTGTTACTCTTTGTCCATAAGAAGGCGATGTGAACTTTAGTACACTTAAACATGAAGGTCATTCAACTATAGTTGGGTACATGGGTTTCAAACTCGATCTGGCTAAAAAATCTGTTGAAGAGCAATGAAATCATTTCTAAAATCTATGATAACAGATACTATACCTTCAGGAGATTGGTTAATGAAAGTGACTACAAAATAGCTCAATCAGGTTGAATTTCAAACAATTTAAAGGGCGGTTTAAGCAATCGTTCATTTTCCTTAATTAATAAATTATAACTGAAACGATTCAGGTGTTAATGGTTTATTGGGAAACTATTTTTTTGCTTTATTATCCATTAACTCATAAATTGAGAAGATTATGTGATCTTTAGCAAATGTTTAAATTAAAAAAGAATATAGTAAGCATTAGCTGATATTCCAAGGGTGAACTATTTTTGATTTAATTGTTATTAATTCTCTCAATTATATATATACAAAAAAGAAAAAGTTTAAGAAGTATCAATAATAATTTAAAAGGTTTTTCTATGGTGATTATAAAAGATGTTTCACAATTAGCTAAAGTTTCTGTTGCAATAGTAGAGTTATCAACAATACCGCAAACGTCACTGATAACACGCGTGAAACCGTAAAAAAACAAGGAAAAATTAAATTATTACCCTGATGCTAATGTGCGTGCATTATCACAACAAAATGCTAATACCATTGGCATTGTGGTGGCAGACCTATCCGATCCATTTTATGGCGCGATGATTAGTACTGTTGAAAAAGTTGCAGCGAAAAACGGCCATTTTTTGCTGATTGGTAATGGTTACCACAATAAAAAACAAGAATATAATGCTATAACTAATCTTATAGAACATCGTTGTTCTTCTTTAGTTGTGCATGCAAAAATGCTAGAGGATGATCAATTAATAAAGCTAATGCAACAAATTCCTGGTATGGTTCTAATTAATCGAATATTGGAAGGTTTTGAAAAACGCTGTATTGCTCTTAATAGTCGTTATGGTTCGTACCTAGCCGTTAAACATTTAATTTAGCATGGTCATACTAATATTGGATATTTATGTTCCAATCACAGCATCTCTGACTCAGCAGATAGATTACAAGGCTATAAAGATGCATTAATCGAGCATCACATTGATATTAATGATAATTTTATTGCCTTCGGTTCTCCTAATGAAGAAGGAGGAGAACAAGCAATGATGTCTCTTTTAGAACGAAATCGACAAATTACGGCGATTGCCTGTTACAATGATTCAATGGCTGCTGGTGCTATGTCAGTATTATACGATAATGATATAAAAATTCCGGATGATATTTCGATCATTGGCTTTGATGATCTTTTAATTGCTCGATATTTACATCCAAAGCTAACAACTATTCGTTATCCATTACACACAATGGCCGAACAAGCAGCTGAACTTGCATTACAATTAACAAAAGGAGAACCTCATCCAGCTAACTTAATCAATGTATTTATTCCAACGTTAACTAAACGATACTCAGTTAATAATATTCGCTAATTAATATTAAACTTAAAACGAACAAGGCCCTAAGAAATGTCGAAAACTTTATAATAACAGTTTTCGACATTGACTTATTTACCCAAATAAGACTAGCTAAAACCAAACTTCAGTTTGCACACCAAAACTAATTTGATTTTCTTTGCCATTAAAGTCAAATTTACTGATTTCATTTTGCATTGATTCTATATACGAAACATAAAAACGAATATCAGGTCTTGAAGCTAAAATGCTCTCACCCACTTTAAACGAGTGGAAGAGTGTTGTTTTAAAGCCTTCCTCAGTATAACTTTTGCCTTTAACTTTATTTTTTTGTTTAAAGTAACCTAACTCCACACCACTTTGATTGTAAGTATCCCAAATATAAGCAGGTCTAATTGCCGATTTAAAACTAGTAAAATCAGTATGAGCTAAATTCAAGTCATACGAAAAGACATCTTTACCGCTTGTCAGTGCTAGAGCATGAGCGACTATGACTTTATCAGCTAAATAAGCCTCTCCTTCTGATACCAAACGATAAGCTTTACCATCAGTATGGGTACCAATATAATCGTTATCAGAATTAGCTGCAAACTCAGGGTTATTAGTGTTAATATTGGCTAATTGAGAAGCCACTGAATTAGTTGCAGTTTGTAACGTTAATTGATTAAATCCACCAAAGAAATTATTTTGTCTTAGAACAAAGCTACCTAACCAAGCATTTTTGACACTAATGCTATCTTGGATTTTCGATTTATTTGGTGCCGAGTAACGACCATTAATCGCCAAGGTTGCATCTTGCCATAAAGCAATATCTCGATAGCGAAACTCTACTTCATTTAGATCAACTTCTTCACGCTTAGTAACTTCTTTTCTTTTAACTTTACCGTTCTCAACAACCTCGACTTCTTTAGTTTGTTTGACATTAACATCAGCTCTAACTAAAGCTAAATCAAGTTTACCAACGCCAGCATCTAAACCTTCAATACCGATTCCGCCACCGGCTGGGGTTTTTTGAGTTTTCCAATCCAACATTTGAATTTCATTATATGGAAGTGAATGTTTACCTACCCATAAATTTGCATCAGGAAAACCAGGAATAAATCCTTTAGTCGATAAATAAATATCAGAAAACTGCATAATATTATCATCTTGGGTATTAAACAAACCAGCAGCCTTATTCGTGGCCACATTACCATCAATCATAACAATAGCATCAACCCTATGACCATCTTCATCATACACTTTCTGTTTGAATACCAGGTCATACCAACCACCATACTCGTTACCAAATCTACCTAGGGCCCCTTCAGCATAATTTTTTGGTTTACCATTTTTTGAAGTAGACCAACCACCACGGAAATAACCATTAAATGAAAAACCAATTTCATCTTTGATGAAATCTTTAAACTCAGAAAGGGTATAGGAATTTTTAATTGTTTTAGTTGCTGTTGACTCGTCTTTACTACCATTTGTTTTGGAGTCATTAACTAACACAATTTGATTATCGAATGTCGGCTGCTGTTGCACAACAGTTTTAGAATCAACATTATTTTGGACATTTGCTACAGCAACATTTTGTTTTTTCAATGCTCTCTGCTGATTATTAATTACAACCTGTTGCTGTTGAATATTTTTATTTAGCTGTGCAAGTTGTTTATTCGATTCAATCACTTGTTTTTTTAAATCTATAGATTCTTGAGACAGTGCTAATAATTTTTGCTCTAACATAGATATTCTAGCTTCTAACTCATCTTGATTAGTAGCAAAAGAGTTTGGTATATAGCACAAGCCAAGCAAAGTAATTAAAACAATTCGTTTAGGTTTTACTTTCAATACTGCCTTAGTTAAATATTTCATTTTTTTCTACTCATTATTTAATAGAGATAAAAGAAGTCCCGAACTTAAGACAAAAAAAAACCTAAAGCGTAGATTTATAATCTATGCTTTAGGTTTTGCCCGTTATACTGCTACGGTAGCAATCCAATGCTTATTAAATAAGCTTATTTACTATAACCAATAAATTTGATCATTTAACAAATAAATCTCTGGAATGTGACACGTGTCACATTAGTATTTTACGCCAGCCAAAGTTCATTGTTTTTTATAACATTTTTAAAAAAAATTTAATGTAATCGATTACAAGAATTGGTAAAACTCTTTTGTAGTAAACGATTATTTATGCTTAGCAAGTAAAATCATAATATTAATTAACAATTGTTAAACTACGAACTATTGAAAAGAGAATCTAATAATTTGATTATTGCTGAAATGGTCAACAGACAAAATAAAGATTATTTATCCGTATTTCCATCAAATAATTTATCGAGTTTCTCTATAAACTGTTGCTTTGGTAGATGATAAAAGATCCCTTGTTTAGGAAGTCCCCGTAAAAATAAATAATAAACACCACCAAAATGCGTTTCATATCGATAATCAGCTAAACGGCTGCGTAAAAATCGATGCAGGGCTAAGCAATAAATTTGATACTGCAGCTCATAACGATGCTCACACATAACTTGATTTAATGCTGACTCGGTATAAGCCTCTACCCCATCACCTAACCAATTTGATTTATAATCTACAATATAATATTTACCCTGGTACTCAAAGACTAAATCGATAAATCCTTTTAACATGCCTTGTACAGTTTCAAAATCTAAAGGAGGACATTGTTTGGATAAATCATCATACTCTTTACATAAACTATCTAATTGCTTACTGGTCACAGCACTGCGAATGGGAAAATAAAATTGTAATTCATTAATACATTGGCTATTTAAAACATCGGCTAATAACGGCCCATCTTGATCTTGTCTTTTATTTAGTTTCGTTGCTAAAACCTGTTGTAACCAATCACTTAGCACTGTTAACCAATGCGGTGGTAAACTCAATTTTTTAATCGTACTAGCGCACAAATCCTCGACATTAGTTGACGTTAAATTTTCCATAATGGAATGCAACAATGTACCAACATAAGCACCTTTTGGAAAATGATGGATATCATATTGCGTTTCAAGTGATAAAGAATCTTCAGACGGTGCACTATTCTCACGCCAATCACTAATCATAGCTGAATTAATACCCACTACATTATGGTGTTTTTGTAATTCGGTATAACTAGTCACTCGCCAACTATTAGATAATTTACGTTTAAACACATTAGCGGTAAGTGAAAGATTGGCGGCTACTGCCATATTATACTGATCACCTAAAATCGGTAATTGCAGTTCAACTAAATCAGCAAATTTAGCAATTGAACGTAAGTTACCTTTTAATAAATAATCAATCGCAGACTGACTGTTTTTTAATGATGCTAAACCAACGCTACAATGAAAGATTGAACGGGTCATAGCGACATAAAGTAAACGCAAATCTTCTGCTAAACGTTCATCTTCAATCTGTTGTTTGATTTCATCGGTTAATAGCCAAGCATAGGTAGGTTGATAATCATTATTTTTATCATGATAAAACTGACTATCAGCATTACGAAATTGCGCAGCAAAAGGTAACCAAACAATAGGAAACTCTAAACCTTTCGATTTATGAATCGTAATAATTTTTACTAAATTTTCATCACTTTCTAAGCGTTGCTCATGATTTTCTAAATTAGAGTCAGGACTGACAATTTGTCTTGATAACCAACGAACTAAAGCATGTGGACTATCTAGCTCATCCGCCGCTTCTTGCAGTAGTTCGCCTAAATGCATCAAATTGGTTAACGTCCGCTCACCATTTGGGGTTGCTAAGATATTTTCTGCCAACTGGCGTTTTTTCATCATCCGTCGCAACATGACTAACACACCGTAATATTGCCAGATAATCTGATACTGTTTGAACTCTTCTATCAAGCCTTCCCATTTATCCTGATCATCAGTAATTTGCTCTAAATCGCTCATGGTTTGCCCTAGTAGGCTCGTCATTAACGCTAAACGCAAAGCTGATTCATTTTCAGGCATAAGTACAGCTTGTAATAAACAGAGCACCTCTTGTGCTTCTTTAGCTAAAAATACACTATTACGATTAGATAAATAGACGCTTTTAACGCCAACCGCGGCCAATTTTTGTTGGATAATTTCAGCTTCATGCCCGGTACGAACCAAAATCGCAATATCAGCAGTAGTAATTGGTCGCTGACCATCTTTATCTTGGATTAAAATTGTCGGATCGGTCAACCAAGTCACAATCTGCTTAGCACAACAGTTAGCAATATGCTCTTGATAATCTGTTTTTGTGCTAATCTCATCAGGCAATAAATAGGCCGCTAACGCATTAACTTCTTGTTGATTAACCACTACCCCTTTGTACTGATTACGCTCTGCGCTTTCCATTGGTAAAAAAGGAATATTTTCAAAAACAAAAGGATTTTCATGGTGATTAAATAACGCATTAACCGCATTTACCATTGACGCCGAGGAGCGATGGTTAACCTGCATAGTAAAGTTATTTTCACCGGTTGATAACTTCGCCTTTAGATAAGTAAAAATATCTGCACCACGGAAACTATAAATCGCTTGCTTAGGGTCACCTATGAACAGTAATCCGGTCTCTTTGGGATAATGTCGATAAATACGATCGAAGATCTTATATTGCACCGGGTCGGTATCTTGAAACTCATCGATCAATGCCACGCAATATTTTTGTGCAATACTTTGCGCTAATCTTTTACCATTCGTGGCACGTAAAGCGCGATTTAACTGGCTTAACAAATCATCAAAACTCATTTCGCCACGTTTAATCTTCTGCACATAAATCCGTTTTTGAATGATGCTAACCACATCCATTAAAATTTCGCTACGCAAATCTATAGCGCTATTGCATAACGCATCGATCTGCTGAAACACAGCATGAACAGGTGGCTTTTTATCTTGCTTGGTTTTTTCGATTAAAATTGATTGACTAAATTTAGTTAACTCACTAGGTAATTTAAACGATCGCGTTGGCAACTGAGCCCAAGCCGTAACTTTAGCCAACCAAATTGGTAAATACCGACTACTATAAGATTGTTTATTAATACCAGATTGTGCAATGATGTCTGGAAGATCGCTAGCAACATCTAACCACCGTTTTTTAACCAGATCGATCTGCTCAATATGTTTTTGATGGAAGTGCCGGATTTTTTCAGTGATATCAACACGCTCTTCTGGTTTCTCATCAAATTCGAAATTTAGATAAGGTTTGATATCAGCTAATAATGTTTCTGGATCTTGCCAATAATCGAGAATCAAATAGACTAGCGCTTTATCAAGCGGAACAAAATAATGACGCCAAAAATCTTGGACAACCTGTAACTTGAGCTCTTGCTCATCGGTAATTAACGTTTGCTCAAACAGCACACCAGATTCAAAAGCATGACTCGTTAAAATACGCTGACAAAAACCATGAATCGTATAAATCGCCGCATCATCCATTGATTGTTGCGCTTGGGTTAATCTTTGAATGGCATCATTGCTATCCTCAACTAAGTCGATTAGCTGTTGATAAATTGGATCATCATGGTGACCTTGCAACAGTCCTAAACGCAGCTCTTGAATATTTTGTCTTATCCGCGATCGCAGTTCTTGGGTTGCGGCTTTGGTGAAAGTCACAACTAAAATTTGATTAACATCAAGAGGTTTAGGGTAGTTATTTTCACCAATTCCAAGTAACAACCGCAGATAAATAAAGGCGAGCGAATAGGTTTTACCAGTCCCAGCTGACGCTTCAATAAGCGTTCGACCTGTTAACGGTAAATCAAAAAGATTAAGTTTTTTTATTCCACTATATGAAACCATTCTAGCTTTCCTGCCGCATTGGGTGGTAACTCAACACAAGCAATAGCAGCTGTAGGGAACATTGGAGGTGAAACCTCTGGACACAACTCATTAACTAAATAACCCACTAAAGGAAGATGTGAAACAATAATCACATTTTCAATACCGCGAGCGGGAAGTGTCATTAATAAATCGGCAATATGGGAAGGACTGCCACCTGGCACCAAAAAATTATCAGTTTCAACTTTAGGCACAAGGCAGTATGCAGATAATTCAGATAAAGTCTGCTGTGCCCTTAAATAAGGACTTACTAACCCTAAATCAAATTTATAATCTTGCTGATTGAGCCATAAACCAGCTTGACTTGCTTGTTTTCTGCCAAAATCAGTCAATGATCGACTAGCATCTGATGAAGCAGAAAAACCTGCCTCACCATGTCTTATAATACAAACTTTCATGAAATAAAATTAACGTAATTTTAATTGGAAAATCATGCATTCAGCACCGCAACAAAAAGTGAATTTAGCCATTAATTTAAAACCATTTTCAACTTTATCGATGCTACTATTGATTTCGCAAGGTTCCGTTTCAACATCCTTTGCTGCTTGAGTCAATGATGCTAATTTTTCTTTTGCTTCTGATTCAGTTGCAAAAACATTTTCATATTCTGCACTACAATCTTCATTGTCAATAATAGTGCCAACATCCACACAACAACAAGCAGGGGTTTCGTTAGCTTTACATTTGTTTAAAGAATCTGTCATCCTGTACCTCTCTATTTTACCTATTGAACTGCTATTAGTATACTCTCAATCACCACTAAGGGCAAAATGTTAAAAAGCTTTACCACAACGCAAATTTTTGGCGTATATTAAAAACTTTAATTTTAGATTTATATATTAATTAGACAATATCATGCAACAATATAATCACGTTCGAAAAATGGCGATTTTAGTTGCCGCAACGTTCTTTATGGAGAACTTCGACGCGACGGTGATCACCACCGCCATTCCGGCAATGGCAGAATCATTTCTTACAAGCCCTCAAGATTTATCCATCGGAATTAGTGCTTATATGTTAGCACTTACCATTGGTTTACCCGCAAGTGGTTGGATCGCCAATAGTTTCACCGCTTATCGAGTCTTCTCAATTTCAATTATATTATTTATGTTAGCGTCGATATTGTGTGCCTTATCGACCAATTTAACCATGTTTACTATCGCAAGATTAATTCAAGGTTTAGGCGGATCATTGATGGTTCCCGTAGGCAGAACGGTAGTTTTAAGTCGAACAGAAAAACAGCATCTGGTTAGTACAATTTCAATTCTAGTGTGGCCAGGTTTAATTGCGCCATTAATGGGGCCGCTTATTGGTGGATTCTGCGCACAATATCTCAGTTGGCATTGGATATTCATTCTCAATATTCCTTTAGGTTTTATTGCCCTATTTTTTGCTTATCGACTGTTACCCAAAGAGCTACCAGAAAAGCAATTATTTGATAGTATTGGATTTATCGCTTGCGGTTTAGGACTATTAATGTTCGTTTATGGACTAGAAATGGTCTCGCACTCAAATCACAGCCTATGGTTAGGTCTGGCTGTTTCTTTTGCAGGAATTCTCGTATTAATTTTTGCTTATTATCATCTCACCCATACTAAGCATCCACTAATAAGCTTATACGCGTTTTCTAAACGTACTTTTAGAATGAGCTTCTTGGGTGGTTCATTAATACGAATTGGTTTAAATAGTGCACCATTTATCTTACCACTTATGTTTCAAGTTGGTTTTGGTTGGTCCCCTATAACCGCGGGTTCGCTACTGCTTTCACTATTCGCCGGCAATATCCTACTCAAAACGGTTAATACGTCATTAATTCACAAGTTTGGCTTTCGCAATATACTCATTGTCAATGGTCTATTGTTATCATTGAGTTTCGTCTTATGTGCGCTCTTCACGCCAGACACATCAATCATCTGGATTATATTAGTGCTATTTTTTGCCGGTGGCGCGCGTTCAATTCAATTTACTACTATTACCACCCTCAGTTTTGCAGAAATAGATAAAACGGAAATACAAAGCGCCAATATTTTATCAACCATTTTTCAACAACTAAATAACGTACTAGGTATTGTATTAAGTGCTTTATTTTTATTTATTGCCTCCAGTTATCATGGTCATAAACAATTAATGGTTGCAGACTTTCGCTTAGCACTATTTATGGTGGCTGGAATGACTTTATTGGCGATGATTGACTTTATCACTTTGCCGAAAAATGCAGGAAACAATCTAAATAAAAAATAATAAAAAAACCTCTGTTTTATAACAGAGGTTTGAAAAGTCAAAACTTAAAAGTATTAAAACTTAGGTGCGGCTGGGCGACCACGTTTTTTCGCAAAACCTTTATCATCAGATTCAGGCTGACTACTTTTACGTCCGCGCTTAGCTTCAGATGATTTACCTGCGACTAGGCTCATTTTCATCGGTTTATTAAGTACTCTAACACGCTCAAAATGCTTAAGGATATCTTTAGGCATACCTTTTGGTAATTCTACGGTTGAATAAGTCTCATAAAGTTTGATATTACCAATATAGCGACTACTAATATCAGCTTCATTGGCAATTGCACCGACAATATGGCGCACTTCAACACCGTTTTCTTTACCAATTTCGATACGATACATATCCATCTCACCAACATCTCGACGTTCGCGACGTTTTGGTGATTCACGATTATCACCACGTAAGCGACGCTCACCATTACGACCATCACGATCACGATATTCTCTTGCCGGTTTAAAGACTGGATCAGGTGGAAGAATTAACGGACGATCACGCTGTGCTAAACGTAGCAACGCTGTGGCAATCGTTTCAAGATCTGTGCCACTCTCAGCCTGAATTTGTTCGAGTAATGTTTGATATTGTTCTAAATCGGTACTCTCAAGTTGTTGCTGAACTTGCTGAGTAAATTTAGCTAAACGACGTTTTTCAAGCAACTCTTTAGAAGGTAATGCCACTTCTGGAATTGGTTTCTTGATAGTTTGCTCAATATTTTTAAGCAAACGACGTTCACGGCTATCAACAAATAAAATAGCACGTCCTGCTCGACCAGCACGACCAGTTCGCCCAATACGGTGAACATAAGATTCTGAATCTAGCGTAATATCATAATTAATCACTAAACTGATACGTTCAACATCTAAACCGCGCGCTGCCACATCTGTTGCAATCAAAATATCTAAGCGACCATTACGTAAACGATCAAGTGTTTGCTCACGAAGCTGTTGCGTCATATCACCATTTAAGGCTGCGCAACTATAACCATGTTTTTCTAACACTTCAGCGACTTCTAAGGTAGCGGTTTTGGTGCGCACAAAAATAATTGCCGCATCAAAGTCTTCTGCTTCAAGGAAACGTACAATCGCTTCATTCTTACGCATGCCGCGAACGAGCCAATAACTCTGATCGATATCTGGTGCAGTTTGCTTAGTCCCTTTGATTTGCACTTCTTTTGGATTATGCATAAAACGTTTAGTAATTCGACGAATTGGCGCCGGCATCGTCGCTGAAAATAGCGCAGTTTGATGCTCTTCAGGAATTGTCGCCATAATGCTTTCAACATCATCAATAAAGCCCATTCGTAGCATCTCATCGGCTTCATCTAAAACTAACCCTTTGAGATTAGAAAGATCTAACGTTTTACGATTTAAATGATCTAATAAACGACCAGGCGTTCCTACCACGATTTGTGGACCTTGTTTTAATGCACGCAATTGCACATCATAACGTTGACCACCATAAAGCGCTAATACTTTTACCCCTTTCACATATTTAGAATACTCAGCACACGCATCAGCAACTTGAATAGCTAGTTCACGTGTTGGCGCTAATACTAATAATTGTGGTGCTTTTAAATTAACATCAATATTCATTAAAAAAGGGATTGAAAAAGCGGCAGTTTTGCCACTACCGGTTTGCGCCATACCCAGCACATCATTACCCTCTAAAAGTAAAGGAATACATTCGGCTTGGATTGGTGATGGTTTAGTAAAACCAAGATCATTTAATGCGTTAAGGATTTCCTCAGATAAACCAAGGTCAATAAAAGATATTTCTTTTGTCATGTAAACTCGCTTGTAAATTTAACTATATATGCTCAATATTTGGTTAGCAACCTCAGTTGATCGCTATTAAGTAAAATAATTCATGAGGATTACTGCAGGTATCACAAATTATTACGGTACCAAAATAAAACAGCCTATATACATTTATGCCAGCTCACTAAATTGAAAATTTACAACTCACCCCAATAACTAACTGCCAATACTTACTCAATTAGATAACTTTAATGCAATTAATATTTAAACAATACAATTGATAAAAAGTATGCAAAGAATCGAGAATATTTTACGGGCAAATCAGAACTACGCTATAACAATATTTTCACTTTTAAACTGGCATGACCCTCGTTACTTTTCGTCAAGTAACTTAATTTCGTAGAGTGCCTGTTGATGTTCAACAAAGTTATAAATATTATTAGCTAAAGCATATTTAAATAACATTTTGGCACGCTCATTATTACCTTTACTTTGGTAATATTTACCTAAATAAAAGTAAGCTTCACAAAGGCGCTCAGCTAATTGCCGATCATTTTCTACACCTTGTTGAAGGTTTTGCATTAATTTGGATTCATTCATTTTACCCAAATAAAATGCAATAATATCACTGCTATAACTCGATTTGTCGTTAAGTTTATCATAACGATTTTGTAATTGAGTTAGTGCAGCTTGTTTATCTATTTCTTTTTCAATCAAATAAAGCCACAGAATTCGAATTGGTTCATTGACATCATATTGGTAAAATTTTTGTGCATCAAGCTGTGCTGCTTGATAATGTCCTGTACGATATAATGCTATCGCACGATTTAAATAGGCATAAGCATAAGATGGATCTAGCTCTAAAGTAGTATTAAACGCCATGATCGCATTATCAAAATCACCATCTCTTAGCGCATATGTACCAAGAAAATTATAAACATCTGGGATCTCTGGGTTAAAGCTTAAAAGGTGATTAAAATCACTTTGTGCAAATGCTTTAAAACCTAATGAATCGTAAACAATTCCTCGTTCGAAAATCAGTTGCATTCTAGAAACAGTATCAAGATCTCGTCTTGATAATCGTTGACTAATTTCAGCAATTTTCAATTCATCATCATACGAAACTTGCTCAGGAACAGCAAGTAAAGGTAAAGAATTAGAACAACCTGACAAAATAATGACTGCAAACATACAGCACAGCATTCTCAGGTTGTATAATCTCATAGTAGGCTCCTAATTAATTTTATTTTATTCAGTTACTGGTGTAACTTGAGAGTCTAACTCAACTGCATCTTTCATACTTAAACGAATTCGCCCCTGACGATCAATTTCTAACACTTTAACATTCACTTCTTGACCTACTTTCAAGTAGTCTGCAACTTTTTCCACTCGATGATCAGCGATTTGAGAAACGTGAACAAGTCCCTCTTTTCCGCCAATAATAGAAACAAATGCCCCAAAATCAACAATACGCGTTACTTTACCGGTATAGATTTTACCAATTTCCACATCAGCAACTAAGTTGTTGATACGTGCAATTGCATCTTGCGCTTTATTACCATCAGATGCCGCAATTTTCACTGTACCATCATCAGTAATTTCAATGGTAGTTCCGGTTTCTTCAGTTAATGCACGAATAGTTGCACCACCTTTACCGATGATATCGCGGATTTTATCTGGATTAACATTCATCGTATATATACGAGGTGCAAATTCAGATATCTCTTGACGAGGTTTATTAATCGCTTGTTCCATTACCCCTAAAATATGCAAACGAGCGCCTTTAGCTTGGTTTAAGGCAACTTGCATAATTTCTTTGGTGATACCTTCAATTTTGATATCCATTTGTAGTGCACTTACACCTTCACGGGTACCAGCTACTTTAAAGTCCATATCACCAAGATGGTCTTCATCACCTAAAATATCAGATAATACTACAAAGTTATCACCTTCTTTAACAAGGCCCATTGCAATACCGGCAACAGAAGACTTAATTGGTACACCAGCATCCATTAATGCTAATGATGCGCCACAAACTGAAGCCATTGAAGAAGAACCATTAGATTCAGTAATTTCAGAAACTACACGTACAGTATATGGAAATTCTTCTTTGCTTGGCATTACCGCAGCAACACCACGTTTAGCTAAACGACCATGACCAATTTCACGACGTTTTGGTGAACCAACCATACCTGTTTCACCAACTGAATATGGAGGGAAGTTATAATGTAAAAGGAAACGTTCGGTATATTCACCAGTTAACTCATCAATGATCTGCGCATCACGTTCAGTACCTAAAGTAGCGGTAACTAATGCTTGCGTTTCACCACGAGTAAATAATGCGCTACCATGAGTTCTAGGTAATACATTGGTACGAATATCCAGAGCACGAATCATATCTTTTTCACGACCATCGATACGTGGCTCACCAGCAATAACACGTTGACGAACGATTTGGCTTTCTAAATCAACAATAATGTTGATAACTTCGTTTTCGTCAAGCTCTTCATCTTTTTCTTTAAGTGCTGCTAACACTTCTTCTTTAATTAAATCAATTTGCGCATAACGAGCTTGTTTTTCAGTAATACGATAAGCTTCACCTAAACGATCTTTAGCTAACTCAGAAACCGCATTAAATAGCTCTTCATTTTTAGCGGGTGCAACCCAATCCCATTTTTCACAATTCGCTTTAGCAACAAATTCATTGATATTATCAATTACAACTTGTTGTTGATCATGCCCAAATACCACTGCCGCTAACATTTGGTCTTCAGTTAACAGATCAGCTTCTGATTCAACCATTAATACCGCACTTTTGGTACCGGCAACAACCAAATCTAAACGGCTTGATGCTAATTCTTTTACTGATGGATTTAACACAAATTCATCATTGATAAAACCTACACGAGCAGCACCAATTGGGCCATGGAAAGGCACGCCAGATAAACAAAGTGCAGCTGATGCACCAATCATAGCAACTAAATCAGGGCTCACTTCAGGATTTACTGATACCACTGTTGCAATGATTTGAATTTCATTAACAAAACCTTCAGGAAATAATGGACGAAGTGGACGGTCGATTAAACGGGCAATTAATGTTTCGCCTTCACTTGGGCGACCTTCACGTTTGAAAAAGCCACCAGGAATACGACCTGCAGCATAAGTACGTTCTTGATAGTTAACGGTTAAAGGGAAAAAGTCTTGTCCTTCTTTAACTTTTTTATTAGCAACTACAGTGACAAATACCGCAGTATCGTCCATGTTAACCATAACTGCAGCAGTTGCTTGACGCGCCATAATACCAGTTTCTAAAGTAACAGTATGGCGACCATATTGGAATTTTTGATATGTCGGATTAAACAAAATAATGTCCTCTTGTAATAAATCACGTTGAAGTTTGATATTTCGACAGGAAGCAGCATGACGCTGGAACATATTGATACACACTTCAACTATGTGTGGGATACTAAACAAAAGATTATTTCACTGTCACGACTAATGACAAATCTATAAATTATAGAGCTCTCATTAGTCGCGCGAAACATGAGATACAATCTTTTATTTTATTAATTTCTATCTTCAAAGCATTTATTTAGCTTTTCGGACTCTGCATTATATCAAAGCCTTGAATTTTCACAACGAAAAAAGAGGCCTAAGCCTCTTTTCAAGTAGATAAATAATTAGCGACGTAAACCTAGTCTTTGAATTAATTGGCTATAACGTTCAAAGTCTTTACGACGTAAATAATCTAATAATTTACGACGGCTAGACACCATGCGTAATAAACCACGGCGGCTATGGTGATCTTTTTTATGCTCAGAAAAATGACCTTGTAAGCCATTAATGCGTGCAGTTAAAAGAGCAACTTGAACTTCAGTTGAACCAGTGTCGTTAGTACCACGACCATATTCAGCAACGATTTTCGCTTTAGCTTCTACAGTTAGAGACATAATAAACCTCTTAAATAAATATAAAAAATGGAATGACCGATCTCTAATTCAGACATCCCTCGGCATTCATATAATAAATATATGAATCGTGCGCAATTATACTGGAATTTACTGAAATAGCAATTTGATTTATTAATCGCAAACGTTTATTTGAGCTTAAAACCATACTCTTCTTGAATAAGCTTTTTCAACGCTTCAATATAATTTTGTGCCGATAAACTTAGCTGTGCTTTTTGTGATGTTATCCAGCCAATTAATATCTTTTCTTCGACATCTAAAGGGATAGATAGAATGTCTGACCCATTTAAATCAGTACTGAGCACACCGGTACTAATTGTATAGCCATTTAATCCATGCAATAAATTAAATAAAGTTGCCCTATCACTGACATGAATACTTTTTTTATGATACACAGTACTTAAAATCTCTTCGGAAAAATAAAAAGAGTTATATTCGCCTTGTTCAAATGAAAGATAAGGAAAATCCTCTAAATCATCTAATGTTAAAGACTTCATGGCCGCCAAAGGATGATGGGTACTGATAAATACATGTGGATCAGCCTCAAATAGTGGATTAAAAGTTAAACGATGTTCTTTAAGCAAACGTAAAATAACTTTTTGGTTAAAATCAGTTAGATACAAAATACCTACTTCACTACGTAAATTAGCCACATCAGTTATAATATCGTAAGTACGAGTTTCACGTAGGGTAAACTCATATTCATCAGTATGATTCTTTTTGATTAAATTAACAAAAGCGTTTACCGCAAATGCATAATGTTGGGTAGATATGCTACACAGTTGTTTGGAGGGTACTTTTTTAGCATAGTGCTGTTCTAGCAACTGAGCTTGATCTAAAACCTGTTTTGCATAACCTAAAAATTCAACTCCATCAGTCGATAATGAAACTCCTTTAGATGTCCGTACAAAAATTTCAATACCAAATTCAGCTTCCAACTCCTTGACTGCGGTTGATAAACTTGGTTGAGTAATATACAAATTTTTAGCAGCCTCATTGATTGAGCCTGAACGGGCAATTTCTAAAATGTAACGTAACTGTTGAAGCTTCATAATATCGCTAGTAATCAAAACCAATATTAATTCAGAATATGAACTACTATAAACATTGTCTGGGAGATTGTACAGCAAAAGGCAATTAACCGTTTTTACGCTACCTATATATTGTAAAATTTTTATTTTATAAGATGTTGGGCTTTAAAAAGTAAGCTCCTCAAAATTTTTCAGGCTTATACAGCCTTGAAGATTTGATCGGGTATTAAGTCCGAGTGCTAGAGTTTCTAAACGGCTTATACAGCCTTGAAGCAATAGCTACAAATGAACGCCCTTTTTTTATCTTTCTAAACGGCCTATACGGCGTTAAACTAGAAACCGATATAATATAATCATTGTTCAGATAAAGGTAAATAACAATTTTGACGTAAAAACCCTTTTTCTGCGGTTAATTTCAACTATTTGATTTTTATGAAATTAATTTTTAAGTAAAAAAAAGGGTTTTTTATTGATTTAAAATATAGACTTTGGGAAATGCAAAAAAACCCGTTCCTCAAAAATTTTGAGGAACGGTTTTTTTATAGTTAATTAAAAATGTTTTTTTTATTCTTTAAAAGAAGTTTTCATAGATTAGTTTAACACTCATAATGGTTGAAACGGTGATTAACATTGGTCTTATTAATTTTCGTCCTTTAGCTATAACCATTTTTGCCCCTAATCTTGCGCCGATAAATTGGCCAACTAACATAACTAAACCAATTGACCATACCACTTCTCCACCAGCAATAAAGAAGATTAATCCTGCTAGATTAGAGGTAAAGTTAAGTACTTTGGTATGGGCGGTTGCTTTAGTTAAATTAAATCCAGCCAGAGTAATATATGCGAGCGCATAGAATGATCCGGCACCGGGGCCAAAAAATCCATCATAAAAACCGATAACCAGCGCAGGAATCAAAGCAAACTGTAAAACCGAAAGCCGACTATTACGATCACTATCTCCGATTGTTGGTGATAGTAGAAAATAAAGTCCGACGCTGATGGTTAATATTGGTAATAATAATTTTAAGAAATCCGCTTGTATATGCATGACTGATAATGTGCCAAGAGCGGAACCAATGAATGCACAAACAATCGCCCATTTTTGCTGTTTTAAATCAACCATACGTTGGCGAATAAAATAGAAACTAGCAGAAAAAGAACCGCCACAACTTTGTAATTTATTAGTAGCTAACGCACTCGCTGGTGGTAATCCTACAGCTAGTAGTGCCGGTACCGTTAATAGTCCACCGCCACCAGCAATTGAATCAATAAAGCCTGCTAACGTCGCAATTAAAAAAAGTAAAGCCAGTAATTCGTAACTCATGATTATTTTACATCACTACATTGAGCCCGATAGCGAAGATAATGATCCATTAATACGATAGCGACCATTGCTTCAGCAATAGGTACTGCTCGGATACCGACACAAGGATCATGTCTGCCATGGGTTGAAACTTCGACACTTTCACCATTAATATTAATTGATTGTCCGGCAATTTCAATACTTGGGGTTGGTTTTAATGCTATGCTGCTAATAATAGTTTGTCCCGAACTAATTCCCCCCAAAATACCACCAGCATGATTTGATAAAAATCCTTGCGGGGTTATTTCGTCACGATTTTCACTGCCACGTTTATTAACTACAGCAAAACCATCACCAATTTCAACCCCTTTTACTGCATTAATGCTCATTAATGCATGGGCAAGATCAGCATCTAATTTATCAAAGACTGGCTCACCTAAACCTACCGGAACATTTTCAGCAACAATACAGACTTTAGCGCCAACTGAATCGCCCTCTTTTTTGAGTTGTCTTAATAGTTGATCAAGAGCCTCTAGTTTACTTTCATCTGGACAGAAAAAAGGATTTTGATCAACTTGTTGCCAATCATTTAATTGGCACTGGATATCACCCATTTGTGCCAAATAACCACGAATGGTAATACCTAACTTTTCATGTAAATATTTTTTAGCAATAGCACCTGCCGCAACACGCATGGCTGTTTCGCGTGCCGATGAGCGACCACCACCGCGATAATCCCGAATACCATATTTTTTTTGGTAGGTATAATCGGCGTGACTCGGTCTAAAAATATCTTTTATTTTGCTGTAATCTTGTGAACGTTGGTCGGTGTTTTCAATTAATAATCCGATACTGGTACCGGTAGTCACACCTTCAAATACGCCTGAGAGGATTTTTACTTGATCAGCTTCTCGACGTTGCGTAGTGTAACGAGATGAACCAGGACGACGGCGATCAAGATCGTGTTGCATATCGGATTCGGTTAAATTCATTCCTGGTGGCACACCATCAACAATACAACCTAGTGCAGTACCATGTGATTCACCAAAGGTAGTGACTTTAAATAATTTACCAATCGAATTTCCTGCCATAGTTCTTATTCCAATTTTTTTATTTTATAGTTAATTTATTTAAAATAGTGCTGATAAGTCTTCAAGTCAGCTTGCGTAATTGCAAATACGCCAAATCCACCATGCTCAAAACTGATCCAGTTAAAGGGTACATCTGGATATTGTTCTTGTAAAGACACCCAGCTATTACCAACTTCGCAGACTAATACACCATCAGGTGTTAAATAATCACAAGCATCGTGTAGAATTCTTTTTGCTAAGTCTAATCCATCAAATCCCGCTTCGAGTGCTAGTTTTGGTTCATATAAAAATTCGTCGGGTAGATCATTCATATCTTCATCATCGACATATGGAGGATTAGTCACAATTAGGTCGTATTTTTTGTTCTCTAATTGATTAAATAGATCGGATAAAATTGGCGTAACTTGATATTGCATATCATGCAGTTCAATATTAGTTTGGGCGACATCTAATGCTTCTAATGAAATATCGGTAATATCAACTTGAGCATCAGGAAATGCATAAGCACAAGCAATACCAATACACCCACTACCAGTACAGAGATCTAAAATATTTTTTGGTTCACTACTGATTATATCTTTAAACTGATTATTGATCAGTTCACCAATAGGAGAACGTGGGATTAAGACTCGTTCATCAACGTAAAAACTATGACCACAAAACCAGGCTTGATTAGTTAGATAAGGTGTAGGTAAGCGATCATTAATACGTTTGTTAATGATCTCATTTAATTGTTGTTTTTCATCATTAGTCAGATTTGCAACATAAAACTCAGGAGGAATAAATAGTGATAAGCCTAGGGTAGCTAAGATAAGTTGTTTAGCTTCATCGATAGGATTATCCGTGCCATGGCCTAAAAAGATATCCGATTGACTAAGTTGTGAAGTGGTCCAGCGTATATAATCCTGAACAGTGCGTAAGTTTTCCATAGTAACTCCGAAAGATCGTGGAGAGGAAGAGATTAATCGTCACGTCAGGTCATTAAAGCTGAGGTAAATGCCAAGACCATATTAATAGATTCTATTGGCAATGCTAAAGAATCTAATGGCTCTTTCCTTCGATGACTAAATAAATATTTATGGCGGTGAGGAAGGGATTCGAACCCTTGATACGTTGCCGTATACACACTTTCCAGGCGTGCTCCTTCAACCACTCGGACACCTCACCTTAATTTAGCCCTGCTTTTTGAAAGCAGGGTGCATACTATAATTATCAGCAAATAATTAATCAAGTGTTAATTCATACAAACGATAGCGCCAAACGTTACAAATACACATACAGTTAAGGCTGTTCCAATTAAAGCATATTTTAAGTTAGTACACATAGTCTTTACTCCTTACTATTATTTTTAACTATTCAATTGGGTTATCTAAAGAAAGAAAACTTGTTTTAACTTTACCAGTTTTGATAGTTGGATAAATAGGTATTAAATCAAATAAAATTTCAACAGACTCATCCAAAAACGCATCAGGTAGTTTATAATCTTTAGGTAAATCTTTCAATTTATTGATAGATTTTAAACCTTTTCTATTTAGTCGTTCATTAATTCTTTTTAAATCTAAATCTTCATTAGCTTTCTGTTCGGCTTCTCGTTCATTTTTATTTAAAGAGATAATATATTGATCATCTTTTTTATCATTTAATCGTTTAATATCCTCTTCAATATAATTAAATTCAGGATTATTAGCTATACGAGCTTGATGCTGTGCCTCTAAAGTAGATATCAACGGTTTAATGTTAGCAATAGTCAAATAATCAGCAGAAGGTATTTTATCCCAAGGCATGGCATTATCAAGAAAACGCTCTCCTGTTTCATCGACATATTGATTTTTGGTCATTACGATATCTGGTGTTACACCTTTTAGTTGTGTGCTTCCACCATTAATGCGATAAAATTTTTGTACCGTGTATTGTGCACCACCAAGTTCTGGCCATTTAGGATGCAAACGTGCATCAACAGGATATGAAATATTTCGAGAGGTTTGTACTGTTCCTTTACCATAGGTAGTTTCGCCAACAATAACAGCACGACCATAATCTTGCATAGCTGCTGAAAAAATTTCAGATGCTGAGGCACTGTATCGATTGATCATCACAACAATTGGACCAGTATATTCAATACCCTTATTTTTATCATCATAAATTGTTATTTTTTGTAAATTATCACGTACTTGAACAACAGGACCACTATCTATAAATAGTCCCGTTAACTCAATTACCTCAGCTAATGAACCTCCACCATTATCACGTAAATCAATAATGATTCCTTGCAATTCCTCGCTATTTGCTTCAATAAGCAAAGATTCAACTTTTTTAGTTAATCCAATGTAAAAACTTGGTATTTCAATAATACCAATTTTACCACGGCTATTATTAATAACTTTTAATTTTGCTTCACGGTCTTCAAAATGAATTTTATCACGGATAAGTTCAATAACTTTAGGTTTACTATTATTGTCAGCAGGTAAAATTTCTAATTTTACTGCAGTATTTTTGGGTCCTCGTATTTTGTCAACAATATCATCTAAACGCCAACCGATGACATCTTCAATTGGTGAATTACTTTGCCCTACGCCGATGATTTTGTCACCAACTGATAATAATTTACTTTTTTCAGCAGGACCACCAGTGACAAAAGACATAATCACAGTATAATCATCTTGTTGACTAAGTGTAGCTCCAATTCCTTCAAAAGATAAACTCATTTCTGAATCAAAATCACGTTTTTTGCGTGGTGCTAAATAACTAGTATGAGGATCGATTTCTCTTGCAAACGCATTCATAAATACTTGGAAACAATCTTCGTTATTAGATTGTATGATGGTTTTTAAGACGCGGTTATAACGTTTGGTTAATGTTTCACGAATTTCATTTTCGTTTTTTCCGGTTAACGCTAAATTTAGTTCATCATATTTAACACGTTTATCCCAATAATCATCAAGCTCTTGTTCAGATGTCGGCCATGCCATATCTTCACGTTTAAAATTTATTTGCTCTTTAGTATTAAAGTCCATGGGATGTTGTAGAACTTTAAGTGCATATTGATAACGATTATAGCGTTTTTGTAAAAATAGGTTATAAATATCGTATGCTGTTTTTAAATCGCCATCTGTGAGTTCTTGCCCTAATTGTTCTTGGCGATTACGAAATTTATTTACATCATCTTGAAGGAAAATGGTTTTGTTAGCATCTAATAATTTGAAATAACGATCAAAAATTTTGGCAGAAAAAGCCCCATCTAACGAAAAATCACGATAATGTGACTGTGTAAAAAAGTTTGTGACACGTTTTGCAACCGCTTGATGTACTTCGTCTTGCTTTAAAATTGGAATCTGTTCAGTTGCCGAAGTTTTAGCATGAGCTGTAGTACTAACAATACATAAAACCAGACCGAATTTAATAAAACTCTTCAGTAGCTTCTTCATATAAATTCTCTATTTATTGATAATATGTTCAGGTTTGACCGTTAATTCCATTCCTGCCCCTACTTTAACTTTGATATGTTCTTTTTCAATTGCGGTAATTTGCCCTTTT
Source organism: Gilliamella sp. N-G2 (assembly GCF_002142215.1). Classification (GTDB taxonomy): domain Bacteria; phylum Pseudomonadota; class Gammaproteobacteria; order Enterobacterales; family Orbaceae; genus Gilliamella. Next base: position 180,915 of record NZ_NAST01000002.1, on the reverse strand, counting down.
ATTGGTTTTTTCCCGATATTAACTTTAACAAAATCACCAATTTTCAATGATCGAGGTTTTCGAGATGTTTTTGAAACCAATTTTCTTTTTTGCTTCGATCGTTCTTTAGCTTGTTCTTTACTTTCTTTTAATTGCTGTTGCGCATGTTCCATTTGTTCTTTGGTAATCACTTCAGTTGAGTTACCATCTAAATCGATTCGATGTGCACCTTCTTTTATACTATATAAATAGCGCCAACCCATGGTATAAGTTCTAAGTGCAACTCTAAGCTTAGTTTTACTCAATAATTTACCATTTTCTAAACGAGAAAGAATATCTTGAAAAATACCTATTTTTAAAGGTTTTGCTTCTCCATCAATTGTAAAACAATTTGGGAATTGTTGAGCTAAATAAATAATAATTTCTTTACTATTTGTTAATTGAAACTGATTTTCCATTGATTATTCCATAGTAACTAAAATTTTCCGACGACAAAGTATATCTCAGCTTGTACAATAACACTAATTATCTTTTTTTTGTTTACTAATAAAAGTAATAAAATCTTTAATACCGTTACGCATTAACCAAGAGCTTACAACTAACTGTTCTTCAGTAGATAACTGCTCAAATGCGGTCATCCAAAGTTGTAGTGGATCAATAGGTGAAACAATATAAGTTGCACTTTCTTCCTCGAGAAATAAAGCTTTTTTAACATCTATTGATAAACTACTTATATGATATTCAAGTGCTTTACCTCGAACACCTGAACGCTTTCGAGAAGTCCACTTTTCAGTTCTTGCTTTACGGTTTATACCTTGAGTTGTTGAAGGCATCCCTGCAATGCTTAATAGTTCTTTTGGTGTGAACCACTCTTTCATTTTAATTATCCTATTTTAAAGAAACAAGAAAAAATTATAGAAATTAAAGAAATTTTGCTACAATAATAAGAAACCAATAATTGTTCATCTTTACTTTATTGTAAAAATAATAAACTTACTAGTTTTAATAACAAGAAAGCATAACATATATATTTGAGGTAATAAACTTAGAAGGAAGAAAAAATGGAAATAAAATCTAATGACTGGCATAAAGCAGATATAATAGCTGCATTAAAAAAGAAAGGTACTAACCTTGCAGAATTGTCTCGCAATTCAGGCTTAAGCTCATCAACATTGAGCAATGCACTTGTGAGACCGTGGACCAAAGGGGAAACTATTATAGCTAAGGCACTTAATTTGAAACCTTCGCAAATTTGGCCAAGTCGTTATATTAATTCCATGACAAAACAACCAATTAAACGTGTTTTAAGAAAAAAAAGAGACGATACCGTATAAAAGAAAATAGAGAGATATAAAAACTCTCTTCATTTTAAAAACAATTGGAAACATAAAGAAACATTATGTGTTTCCATATGTTCATTTTACCCTTTTATTATTAATTGCAGTGATTAATAATTATTGTTGAAATCTATGATTCCATCAATTAGTAAAGCTATGCTATGATTAGCTAACTTTTATTATAGATCATAAATTAATAGGCAATAATCCATGAAAAATCTCAGTGAAATTTTGATCGTTATGTTTTCAATTTTGGCATTATCAGCATGTTCACAAAAAAATTATTTTGAACAAGGTACTCCACTTAATCACCAGAAAGTAGCCAAAATAGTTGAGGGTTCAACCACTGAAGTTCAACTTTTAAATACTTTTGGTGAACCAACAACTAAAACAACTATTAATAATAATGAAACTAAATGGACTTATAAATATATGAAAAAGAGTTCAACTAGTCATGCTTTGTTGGGAGAAACACAATATGATATTATTGAAGGCACATTAGAAGTAATCGTTAATCAAGGAGTTGTAACTTGGTTTAATTATGATGAAAATAATAAGCAGAAGAAATGGTAATTATCAGTTGAATTTTAAGTACATTGGTTAATTCTGCTTTCTTGATTATTTTTTGTGGCTAAACTTAGTTAAACACTGATTTTAATTTTATAATTTATAATTTTTTATCTAGATTCCTCATATATACCCTATTCTGTTCTAGACAAAAATAACGATTAGGTTATACTCTTCGCCGAAATTAACCAGACAATCGCTGCTTTGTTGTAGTCCTTTGCAAAAGGGAGACAAACAGAGGGGAGGAAAGTCCGGGCTCCATAGGGCAGAGTGCCAGGTAACGCCTGGGGGATTTTGGCGAGAGCTAGAATTCACGACTAGTGCAACAGAGAGTATACCGCCGATGGCTTAGTAATAAGATCAGGTAAGGGTGAAAGGGTGCGGTAAGAGCGCACCGCGCAACTGGTAACAGTTGTGGCACGGTAAACTCCACTCGGAGCAAGGTCAAATAGGGATTCATTGGCGCGGCCCGCGTTGAATCCGGGTAGACTGCTTGAGCTAATGCGTGAGTATTAGCCTAGAGGAATGATTGTCCACGACAGAACCCGGCTTATCGGTTAATTTCGCTCTTTTACTTTTCTGTTGTATCTTGTTTCACTTGCTTTTTATTATTCAACCAACGTTTAATTGCTAGCCAAATTGTGAAGAGCAAACCTAATAGCAATAAAATTACCGGTATTAACATAAGTAACGACATGATTTGCTTTTCATAGGTTTTAAAAATCGGCGATAAGCCGAATAGATAACCTAATGTAACAATTAAGAAAATCCATAATGTCGCACTAATCCAGTTATAGATATGAAACTTGCGACTATGTAAACCCGATAATCCCGCCATCATCGGTAATAAAGTACGTACAAATGCAATAAATCGTCCGATAAATAAGGCTTGTAATCCGTATTTATGAAATAAAACTTCTGATTTACGATGATATTTTTCGGGCAAATGTGCCATCCAATTTTGCACAATTTTGGTATTGCCAAGCCAGCGTCCCTGCGCATAACCAAGCCATGTACCAAATGCGGCACCCGCAATTAGAATTAAGTTTATTAAACCAAAATGAAAAACATTTTGACTAATTAATACACCAGTTAGAAACAATAAACTATCACCCGGTAAAAAGGCTGCTGGTAACACACCATTTTCTAATAAAATGATAACAAAAAGCATGCCATATAATATCCATAACACATTTGGATTTGAGAGTGTTGCAAGATCCATATGAACAAATGCTTGATAGAGTGTAATGATTGTATCCATTTAGCTTAATTTCTCATTAATGTATTATTGTTAGTGGTTAATAGTACCACCTACTGTTAAATTATTCACTTTTAAAGTCGGTTGTCCAACACCAACCGGTACACTTTGTCCTGCTTTACCACAAACGCCAACACCTGAATCTAATTCTAGATCATTCCCTACCATTGAAATCTGTTGCATAGTTTCAATACCTGAGCCAATGAGTGTTGCACCTTTAACCGGTGTAGTAATTTTACCTTTTTCAATTAAATAAGCTTCTGAAGTTGAAAAAACAAATTTACCCGAAGTTATATCAACTTGCCCACCAGCAAAGTTAGGGGCATATAAACCATAATCAACACTTTGAATAATATCATCAAAACTCGATGTCCCTGCAAGCATATAGGTATTTGTCATTCTAGGCATCGGTAAGTATGAGTAACCTTCACGACGACCATTACCAGTAGAAGGACAATTCATTAATTTTGCATTGAGCTTATCAAACATATAACCTTTTAAAATGCCATTTTCAATTAATACCGTTTTTTGGCTAGGTGTACCTTCATCATCAATAGAAAGCGAACCACGACGATTAGCAATAGTACCATCATCAACTATCGTACAAAGTTCTGAGGTAACTTGTTGACCAATTTTACCGGAAAATACCGAACTATTTTTACGATTAAAGTCACCTTCTAATCCATGACCTACTGCCTCATGTAGTAATACGCCGGGCCAACCAGCGCCTAACACCACTGGCATTGTGCCTGCAGGTGCTGGCTTAGCTGAAAGTAATACTAAAGCCTGTCGCACCGCTTCGCGAGTATAACTATCGATATGGCTTTCACCAGTTTTAACGTCAGTTGTTAAAAAATAGTCATAACCAAATCGGCCACCACCACCACTGCTACCTCGTTCACGTTTACCATCTTGTTCCACTAGAACAGATACCGATAAACGTACTAATGGACGAACATCAGCACATAAGGTTCCATCAGTAGCTGCGATTAAGATATCTTCATAACTACCAATTAAGCTTGCCGATACTTCAATTACTCTTGAATCGATCGATCGGGCTAATTTATCCACTTGCTGTAATATGGCAATCTTTTGTTCTTGAGCAAAACTGTTTATTGGATTTATAGAAGGGTATAGCGTAATATTTTCCGCAGTTTTAAATGGTGTAACTGCTATAGGTGTTTGCTGTTTAGTAATTGAATTAGCAGCCAATACACTCTGTTCCAAGCGAGCTAATGACAATTGATCAGTATAAGCAAATCCAGTTTTTTCACCAATAATTGCTCGCACACCAACACCTTGATCACGATGGAAAGAAGCATTTTTGATTATACTATCTTCAAGTGACCAACTTTCATAATAACCGGATAGAAAATATAAATCACCAAAATCAATTTTCCTTGAACTTAACATATCAAGTAAATTCGCTATATCTTGTTGATTTAAGTTATTTGGGTGGAGTAACCTTTCACTCACTTGAGTTACTTTCATAAATTCCTTAATCTACTGATTATAAAAATAAAAAAATTTGTTTCTGACTATCACTTATCAATCAGATTTTACTTAGTTTTATTGTTAATACAATTAAACTAATTACATAAGTACAACATCATACTGTTCTTGTATATAAAGTGGTTCAACTTTTACTTCAACTCGTTTACCCACAAAGACTTCTACTTCTGCTAAAGCATGAGACTCATCATTGGTTAATGCATTAGCTACTGCGGCTGATGCATAAACTAAGAAGTACTCCGAGCGATGAGCTTTATAAACACGAACAATCTCACGCAATATTTCATTACATACTGTCTCGACAGATTTAACAATACCACGACCTTTACAAGATGGACATTCTTCACAAAGAATATGGCCAATACTTTCACGCGTACGCTTACGTGTCATTTCAACTAACCCTAAACCGGAGAAAGTATTAACGGATGTTCGTGCTCTATCTTTAGCTAAAAAATCTTGTAATGATTGTAATACCCGTTCACGGTGAATATCTTCTTGCATATCGATAAAATCGATAATAATAATGCCACCTAAATTACGTAATCTTAATTGTCGAGCAATCGCAATCGTTGCTTCAATATTGGTATTGAAAATGGTTTCTTCTAAATTACGATGACCGACAAATGCACCAGTATTAATATCAATGGTAGTCATGGCTTCGGTTTGATCGATAATCAAATAACCACCCGATTTTAATTTAACTTTACGATCTAAGGCTCGTTGAATTTCGTTTTCAATATCATATAGATCGAATATAGGAATATTGCCGCGATAATGTGTTAATTTGTTGGTAACATCAGGCATAAATTCCTGCGTAAATTCAATCAATAAGTCATAAGTGAGTTTGGAGTCAACTAAAATCCTTTCAATTGGGTCACCAACAAAATCACGTAATACACGTTGCGATAAGGCAAGTTCACCATAAACTAAATATTTGCTAATAGGGCGTGCCATTCGTTCTTGAATTTTCGCCCATAAACGTTTTAGAAAATTAGCATCTTGTTCAAGTTCGTGAGCATTTGCTCCTTCAGCGGCTGTTCTCACAATAAAGCCACTTTCATCAGTAACATATTGCTCAACAATCTGTTTAAGTCTTTCACGCTCATCTTCCGATTCAATTCGTTGAGAGGTTGCAACATGAGCAGAATTAGGACCGGGCATTAATACTAAATAACGTGATGGTAATGTTATGTCTGTAGTAAGTCTTGCACCTTTAGTACCTAAAGGATCCTTAACAACTTGCACCATTAAATCTTGGCCTTGACGTACCAATTCAGAAATATCCTTAACCTGAAACTGTTCTTGTTCACTATCCGATACGCACTCAGTATGCGGCATGATATCCGAGGCGTGCAAAAATGCAGCTTTTTCAAGCCCAATGTCAACAAACGCTGCTTGCATACCGGGTAAAATACGAATGACTTTACCTTTATAGATATTACCGACAATACCTCTACGTGATTCCCGATCAACGTGGATTTCTTGTAATATCCCATCTTCAATATATGCAACACGCGTCTCTGAGGGCGTCACATTCATTAATAATTCAACCGACATAATGATTCCTTAATTGATAGCAAAGCTCCGTCTTATTAGTCGTAAGAATAGATAAATCACTATCCATAATATCCCATCAACAATACTAGATACTAAAATTAAAGGTGAAATCGTTATGGTATGATAAATACTAACCTGAAACAAAAATACTAATGAATTATAACAAAGTGAAACAGCAAAAATGATAATCGATTGTTGCCATAATGCTAAATTGCGAATCAACTGGAATTTAAACATTAGCAAATAAGCTATGCATGAAAGTATAAATGCATGAATACCTAATAGCGATCCCGAAAACAAATCTAAAACAATACCTAATAAAAATGCCATGCCCATACCAATTCGGTGTGGTAGTGCAATTAACCAATAAGCCATGATTAACATTAATAAATGTGGTTTAAATATATTATACTCAGTTGACCAAGGTATGATTTGTATGCATAAACCAATTAGCAATGTTAACCAAATAACCACTATGCTGGTTCGATTATTTCCCATCATGTTTTACTCCTTGATCACCCCATAATAACAATAAATAACGTAATCGCTTTAAATCTGCGGTTGGCGTAGCGGAAATAATAGGAGTAGAATCACTAATATCAAGTTTAACCGAACTTACAACAGCTACTGGATAACCTTCTGGGAAGCGGCCATCAAGTCCAGAAGTGACTAAAACATCACCCACTTTGATATCAACATTGTTAGGTAAAAAATCAAGCGTTAAATCGTTACTGCATCCATTACCAACAGCCACCATGGAAATATCATTTCTTAATACCTGAACTGGAATTGCGTGTTGATAATCACAAATTAAAATAGCTCGGCTAGTTGATTGAGCGGTTTGATAAATTTGTCCAACAATACCTTTTTCATCTACAACTGGTTGGCCAACATATACTCCGTCATTTTTGCCTTTATTAATTACAACTTGGTAAACATATGGGTCGGTATCAGCTAATAAAACTTGAGCAGCCATTTTATGTTCATCGTGTCTTAACGGTGAACCTAATAACCCTCTTAAGCGATCGTTTTCATGCTTTAAATGTTCAAGTAATAGTAGATTACTTTTTTGTTGAATTAATGTTTCTTGCAGCCTAGCATTTTCATTAACTAATGCTTCTTGTTTTTTTGACATTTCATATAGAGAATCAAATGATGATTTTGGTGCATTTGAAACATAATAAAGCGGTGAAATTATAGTATCTAAATAATAACGAACCTCTTTAAAAGGACGATAATTAATATCTAGTACTATCAACGTCAAAGAGAGTGCCAGTGATATAAATAATTGAACACTCAGAGGAGAACGTTTAGAAAAAAGTAATTTCATTGCCAAATATTTACCTGTTATATACCTAGAATTTAACTATTTTAAGATATGACTTCGCCGACTACGTCGGCGGGAAAAATGAAATATTTGTTACTTGTTAGTAATATTATACGTAGTTATTCTTCACTGAAGAGATCACCACCATGCATATCAACCATATCAAGTGCTTTACCACCACCACGAGCCACACAAGTAAGTGGGTCTTCAGCAACGACAACGTGAATACCTGTTTCAGCAGATAAAAGTTTATCAATATTACGTAATAACGCACCACCACCGGTTAATACCATACCATGTTCTGAAATATCAGAAGCAAGTTCTGGAGGACATTGTTCAAGTGCAACTTTAACTGCACTAACAATACCGCTTAATGGTTCTTGTAATGCTTCTAAGATTTCATTTGAATTTAGTGTAAAACTACGAGGTACACCTTCAGCTAAATTACGACCACGTACTTCAATTTCAAGAACTTCATCGCCTGGATAAGCACTACCAATAAAATGTTTAATTTTTTCAGCTGTTGCTTCACCAATTAACGCACCATAATTTCGGCGGACATAATTAATAATTGCTTCATCAAAACGGTCACCACCAATACGTGCCGACGCAGAATAAACCACACCATTTAATGAAATAACTGCAACTTCTGTTGTGCCACCACCGATATCAACTACCATTGAGCCAGTTGGTGCAGAAACTGGCAAATCAGCACCAATAGCAGCAGCCATTGGTTCTTCAATTAAATACACTTCACGTGCACCTGCACCTAACGCTGATTCACGAATAGCTCGACGTTCAACTTGTGTAGCACCTACTGGTACACAAACCAATACGCGAGGGCTTGGCCTTAAAAAACTATGGCTATGAACTTGTCGAATAAAGTACTGTAACATTTTTTCAGTTACGGAAAAGTCTGCAATTACTCCATCTTTCATTGGCCTAATCGCCGCAATATTACCAGGTGTTCGTCCTAGCATTTGTTTCGCAGCATGTCCGACTGCCGCTACACTTTTAGGTGTTCCAGAACGATCTTGACGAATTGCAACAACTGAAGGTTCATTAAGTACAATACCTTGCCCTTTAACATAAATAAGCGTATTGGCTGTACCTAAATCAATCGATAAATCATTTGAAAACAAGCCGCGAACTTTTTTGAACATAATAAAAACTCTTCCTAGAATTAATCTTGTTTGAATATATTTGAGTATTAGAAGCAAACTTAGGCGTCTACAAAATATATATTTAAATATTACCCGACAAATAAATAATAGATTATTTAGCAGATAAAAACCACAGCCAGCCTCAATAATAATTAAGGGTTATTATTGTATCGCAATTTAAAAATAATACCTAGAAAATAGTATAACAAGTGTGTGTAAAGGAGATATATAATGACAAATTATGATTTACAGTGTATTCTTCCGCCTTAATAATGTTGAGTTACTATTTTAGTATCAAACTAAAAGCTTGCTTTTAGGATATTAAAAGTACATTAAAATTATTATTTATATCAATTAAACACGGTGTAATTCATGGATATACGCAAAATTAAAAAGTTAATTGAACTAGTAGAAGAATCAGGCATTTCTGAGCTTGAAATTTCAGAAGGTGAAGAATCAGTTCGAATTAGTCGTTCAATACCTGCATCAAACTACTCCGCTCCAGTACAAAATATTCAAATCCCACAACCAGCTCCTGCTGTAGTAGCGGTTGCGCCTACAGTTGAGGCAGAAGTCATCGCAGACACCAATAGTGGTACAACGATTAAATCACCAATGGTGGGGACGTTTTATCGTACACCAAGCCCTGAATCAAAAGCGTTTGTTGAAGTCGGCCAAATTGTAAATGTTGGTGATGTGCTTTGTATTGTTGAAGCGATGAAAATGATGAACCAAATTGAATCAGAAAAAGCAGGGACTATTAAAGCTATTTTAGTTGAAAATGGTCAACCAGTTGAATTCGATCAACCGCTATTCATTATTGAATAATCAGAATTATTTATTAACTTAAACGATTAAGAGATTGAATATGCTTGATAAAATTCTTATTGCTAACCGCGGAGAGATCGCTCTTCGCATTTTAAGAGCATGTAAAGAACTTGGAATAAAAACTGTCGCTGTTCACTCTTCGGCAGATAAAGATTTGAAACATGTGTTACTTGCAGACGAAACCGTTTGTATAGGTCCAGCAGCTTCTGCCAAAAGTTATCTCAATATCCCTGCATTAATCTCTGCCGCCGAAGTAACTGGCACCGCAGCTATTCATCCTGGATATGGATTTTTATCAGAAAATGCAGATTTTGCTGAACAAGTTGAACGTTCCGGCTTTATATTTATTGGACCAAAACCAGATACTATTCGCTTAATGGGTGACAAAGTATCTGCTATTGAAGCGATGAAAAAAGCAGGTGTACCTTGTGTTCCAGGTTCTGATGGTCCACTGGGTAGCAATATGGAGACCAATAAGCAAATTGCGAAAAAAATTGGTTATCCTGTTATTATTAAAGCATCTGGTGGTGGTGGCGGTCGCGGCATGCGAATTGTTCGAGAAGAAAAAGATCTTGAGCAATCAATCAAAATGACTAAGCTTGAAGCCAAAACTGCATTTAATAATGACATGGTTTACATGGAAAAATTCCTTGAAAACCCTCGTCATATCGAAATTCAGGTTTTGTCTGATGGTCAAGGTCATGCTGTTTATTTGGGTGAACGTGATTGTTCAATGCAACGACGTCACCAAAAAGTCCTTGAAGAAGCGCCAGCAGTTGGTATTACGCCAAAAATGCGTAAATTCATTGGTGAACGTTGTGTTAATGCCTGTATCGAAATCGGGTATCGTGGTGCTGGTACTTTTGAATTTTTATTTGAAAATGGCGAATTTTATTTCATCGAAATGAATACCCGTATTCAAGTAGAACATCCAGTTACTGAAATGGTTACCGGTATTGATCTTATTCGTGAGCAAATTTTGATTGCCGCAGGCCAACCTTTATCAATTGATCAAAATGATATTAAAATTAAAGGTCATGCAATAGAGTGTCGAATTAATGCCGAAGATCCAAAAACATTTATGCCTTCGCCGGGGAAAATTAGTCGCTTCCATGCGCCGGGAGGATTTGGTATTCGTTGGGAATCACATATATATGCTGGTTATACTGTGCCACCATATTATGATTCAATGATCGGTAAATTAATCGCCTATGGTGAAACTCGTGAAGTTGCCATTGCTCGCATGAAAAATGCATTAGCAGAACTGGTTATTGATGGTATAAAAACCAATATTGAACTTCATCTAGAAATTTTGAATGATGAAGGTTTCATAAAAGGTGGTACCAACATTCACTATCTAGAGAAGAAACTAGGTATTTATGAGTAAAAATAAGCCCTCTATAGTTTGAGGGCTTATTGCTGTATAGAAGTAAATAAAGTATAGGTAATACATATGAAAAATTGGAAAAAAAGCGCAGAAGATATTCTAACATTGGGTCCAGTAGTACCGGTTATTGTTATCGAGCGTTTAGAAGATGCAGTTCCTTTAGCTAAAGCGTTAATTGCTGGCGGTGTAAAAGTACTTGAAGTCACTTTAAGAACAGCTTGTGCACTTGACGCAATTAAGAAAATTATTAAAGAAGTACCTGAGGCGGTAGTGGGTGCAGGTACAGTAACCAGCGTTGAGCAACTTAAACAAGCCACTGAAGCAGGCGTGGAATTTATCATCACTCCGGGTATTACTGATTCTATTTTAAAAGCAGCAGTTGAAGGTACTGTGCCGGTTATTCCTGGGATTGCAACTATTTCAGAATTATTAACTGCCCAAGAATATGGCTTAACAGCATTGAAATTCTTCCCAGCTGAAATAAATGGCGGGGTTGCTGCGTTAAAAGCGTTCGCTGGTCCTTGTGGTTATATGAAATTCTGCCCAACTGGTGGTGTGAATCCGAAAAACTATCGTGACTATTTAGCACTTGATAATGTCCTTTGTGTAGGTGGAACTTGGTTTATCCCTACTGATGCGATTGCTAAAGGTGATTTTGCTAAAATTACTGAAATGGCAAAAGAAGCCGTTGCCGGTGCAAAATAGGTTTTACTTTACCGCCGACATTGGTCGGCGGTTTAGCTTTATTCAGATTAATCTAACTCCTAAGCCCTCTTCCACTTTCAATAACTCGCCACGCGATAAAATATAAAGTAGCCACAAAAAGTAACAGCATTGAAAAAGTGATCACTAAAGAGACATCACTAGTGCCTAAAAAACCATAACGAAAGCCATTAATCATATAGACAATTGGATTGAGTTTAGAAACCCATTGCCAAAAAGTGGGTAACATAGTGATTGAATAAAAAACTCCACCTAAATAAGTTAACGGTGTTAATACAAAGGTAGGAATAATACTTATATCATCAAATGATTTTGCAAATACGGCATTTAACAAGCCGGCTAAGGAAAATAAAATTGAGGTTAATAATAAGGTAAAAATAACAAATGGCCATGAATAAACTTGGTATCGAACAAAGAATAACGACACAATTGTGACCAATATACCTGTCAATATGCCACGCATGACACCGCCACCTACATATCCCCAAATAATAATATGAGTTGGAACCGGAGCAACAAGTATTTCCTCAATATTACGTTGGAATTTTGCACTAAAAAAAGAAGAGCAGACATTAGTATATGAATTGGTAATAACCGACATCATAATTAGGCCGGGCACAATAAATGCCATATAATTAAAGCCCCCCATGTCACCAACACGTGAGCCGATTAGATTACCAAAAATAATAAAATAGAGTGACATGGTAATAACAGGAGGAATCAATGTTTGCAGCCAAATTCTTAAAAATCGAGTAACTTCTTTACGCCAAATACTTTTTAAGGCAATCCAATATAAATTATTCATCAATAGCTCCTTTAGTATCATTGCGCACCAAATCTACAAATAATTCTTCTAATCGATTAGCTTTATTACGAACACTAATTACTTTTATGTTTTGTTGATTGAGTTGTTCAAACAACTGATTTAATCCATGTTGTTTATCTACACTGACTTCTAACATGCCCGATTCGACCTCGGTATAATGATAACCTTGAAGAGAGATTGGTGTAGCTGTTGGTACAAAATCAATGATGATTGTTTCAGATTGACTTTTTGCTAGCAGATCACGCATTGATGAGTTAGCGATTAATTCTCCATGTTGAATAATACCGATATGACGGCAGAGCATTTCGGCTTCTTCCAAATAGTGAGTGGTTAATATAATAGTAATACCTTGTTGATTAATTTTGCGGAGAAATTCCCACATAGAACGACGTAATTCTATGTCAACCCCGGCGGTAGGCTCATCTAGAATTAATAATTTTGGTTCATGAACCAGCGCTCTGGCGATCATTAGTCGTCTTTTCATTCCGCCTGATAACATATTAGCTCGACTATGTCTTTTATCCCACAAATCTAAAATACGTAGATACTTTTCAGCTCGTTGTAAGGCTAATTTGCGAGGCAAACCATAATAACCACCTTGATTGGTAACGATCTGGAGTACTTCTTCAAATTGGTTAAAATTAAACTCCTGAGGGACAAGCCCTAATTGCCTTTTGGCATTAACCACATCGGTGTCTAAGTCATATCCAAAGATTTTAACTTCACCTGATGTTTTAGTAACTAATGAACTAATTATACCAATGGTGGTTGATTTTCCTGCACCATTTGGCCCAAGCAAGGCATAAAAATCCCCTGCTTGTACGGTTAAGTTAATTCCTTTTAATGCTTCTACACCATTTTTATATATTTTCTTAAGCTCTATAAGTTCTAGTGCGGGCGTTGATGACATAAAATGAATCCTAATTCCTTAATTTGTTATTTATATAATATGATATCATGTTTAGCCGATCGACAATATTGTTATGATTTTTAGAATAATTCAATTATCAATGCTAACAATATAATTATTAGATAAATATAAGATTAAGGATTAGAGGTTATGATCAAAATTGGTTTGGTTTCAGTATCAGATAGAGCATCACAAGGTATTTATCGAGATGAGGGTATTCCAGCATTGTTATCATGGTTACAAACAGCCTTAAAAACACCATTTATTACTGAACAACGTATTATTCCTGATGAACAACTAATCATTGAAGAAACTTTATGCGAATTGGTAGATAAGTTGCAATGCCACCTTATATTAACCACAGGCGGTACTGGGCCAGCAATTAGAGATGTTACACCAAATGCAACCTTAGCAATTGCTGATCGATTAATGCCAGGTTTTGGTGAACAAATGCGGCAAATTAGTTTGCATTTTGTTCCTACAGCAATTTTATCTAGACAAGTCGGTGTCATTAGAAAAAAATGTTTAATTTTAAACTTACCTGGCAGGCCTAAATCAATTAAAGAAACCCTTGAAGGCGTGAAAGATGATCAAGGAAATACTATTGTTACAGGTATCTTCGCCAGTGTTCCATACTGTATTGATTTATTAGATGGCCCTTATATCGAAACTCATAATCATGTTGTTCAAGCTTTCCGACCGAAAAATGCTAGCAAATCTAATCTTTAATTTTATGCAAACATCATGCATAATTATGTAAATAAATGTTTTAACCGTGCAGGTAAGATTGATAATAGCAATATTACCTTAATGGCCAATAATGACATTATTTAAGATTATAATTAGATAATTTTAGATAACTAGTTAATACGATTAATAAACGCTATTGGCGTAATTGGTCATAAATTTAATTTAAAGGAATAGTATGAAACAAAATGATCTCACTAAAACTTTTAAAGAAATGTTATTACAAGAAAAGTTTAGTTCTCAGATAGGTATCGTACAGGCCTTACAGGAACAAGGATTTGATAATATAAATCAGTCCAAAGTATCCAGAATGTTAACCAAATTTGGGGCAGTAAGAACTCGCAACGCAAAATCTGAAATGGTTTATTGCTTACCAGCCGAAATGAGTGTACCAACCACAAGTAGTCCTTTAAAAAATTTAGTATTGGACATCGATTACAATAGTTCAATGGTGGTTATTCGTACCAGTCCGGGAGCTGCGCAACTGATTGCTAGACTTTTAGATTCAATTGGTAAATCTGAAGGGATTTTAGGATCAATTGCCGGCGATGATACGATTTTTAGCACTCCGACTAAAGATTGTTCGGTTAAGAAACTCTATCAAACTATTATTGAATTATTTGAGCGAAGCTTATAAAAAACAGTTTATTTTAAGCCAGACCAATAATTTTTTTTAATATTTAAACTATTGACACACTTGGTTAAATCGTTAATCCTATATGACACTGATTTTGTAACCAAAATTACAAACAAAAGAAGAGGCGCATTACTCAGGTAGATCATTTTAGGAACTGGAGCCGTAAAGAGATGATTAATGGGGTGTAATGCCGAGGTTTGATTGTCATTCCAGAAAGCAATTGAATCGGCTACAAGGGCTGAATCCCTTGGGTTGTCACCCTAACAGGTGGAGCGCTTCACGGTATGTATTTTTTGCTGTAATAGGACATGCCCGCTCTATCTCTGTTAAAAATAAGAATTTTTAATATGAGGAATCCATGGAAACATCATTTATAATTGCTAAATTCGGTGGTACTAGCGTTGCAGATTACCCAGCAATGGTCAACAGTGCTAATATTGTTCTAGCTAATCCTAATGTCAAAGTAGTCGTATTATCTGCCTCAGCAGGTATAACCAATTTACTGGTAGCATTAGCTGAAGGCCGTGATGCTAATGTCAGAGCAAAACACATCGCCAAAATTCAATCAATTCAATATAATATCTTAGAAAATCTACCTGAAAATCAAGCTTTACGTACTGAAATCGACCAAATTATTGTCAATATTGCTTCATTATCTGAAGCCGCAAGTTTAGCGACTTCACCAGCGTTAACCGATGAATTAGTCAGCCATGGTGAAATAATGTCATCAAAACTGTTTGTTGAAATACTAAAACATCAACAAAAAAATGCCATTTGGTTTGATGTCCGTAAAGTAATGCGAACCGATGATAAATTTGGTAAAGCAGTACCAAAAATTGATGAAATCAAACAACTCTGTTGTGCACATTTAAAATCCCTCAATCCAGAAACTATCGTGGTTACTCAAGGATTTATTGGCAGTGAAAGTTCAGGTAAAACCACAACCTTAGGCCGAGGTGGAAGCGATTATACAGCGGCTTTACTTGGCGAAGCATTAAATGCTACCCAAATTGATATCTGGACCGATGTTGCTGGTATTTATACCACTGATCCTCGGATTACCTCTGGTGCAAAACGTATTGATGAAATATCCTTTGCCGAAGCCGCTGAAATGGCCACTTTTGGAGCTAAAGTTTTACATCCAGCAACACTAGTACCAGCTGTGCGTAGCAATATTCCGGTATTTGTCGGCTCAAGCAAAGCACCACAAGACGGAGGAACTATTGTCTATAATACTCATAGTATTAAGTCATCATTACCTTCGTTCAGAGCATTAGCACTTCGTCGTCAACAGACATTATTAACCTTAACCAGTTTAAATATGCTACATGCTCAAGGCTTTTTAGCGAATGTATTTACTATATTGGCTAAACACAATATCTCGGTCGATTTGGTAACAACCTCTGAAGTCAGCATTGCATTAACCATTGATACCACAGGCACAAATACCAATGGCAATAGCTTATTAACTAAAGCGTTATTTGATGAGTTATCAACGGTTTGTCATGTCGAAGTTGAAGAAGATTTAGCGCTGATTGCTATAATTGGTAATAATCTGACCACAACTAAAGGTATTGCGAAAGAAGTTTTCGGAGCTTTAGATGATTTCATTATTCGTCTATGTTGTTATGGCGCTAGCACGCATAATCTTTGCTTACTAGCAAGAAGTAATGATGCAGAAGATGTGATCAAAGTTTTACACAAAACTATTTTTGAATAACGACTTAACGGGAGCGATTATATTATCGCTCCCAGCAAATGATGATATAAATCTTCACTTAAGCAGTACTAAAAATTTCTAGAATATTTGAAAAAATAATTGTAAACTACACTTAATATGTATGAAAGGTTGTTGGTAATAACTTAGACATACATCTATGGCTACACACAGTTCTAAGTATTAATCATTTTTCTTCTTTCTTTGATAACAATTTTTTTAAAGCTGTAAATTTTACGTTTTATTAATTAGTTATATCTTTCACGACGATTATTTTTATCTTCAATATGTTTTAAGCTATACAAAAAGTAACTTTTAACTTAATTAGACGAAGGAAACTATCATGGGTATTTTAAGCTGGATTATTCTAGGATTAATTGCTGGATGGATTGCTAAGTTTTTTATGCCATTAGGACAAGTTGGTGTGCTTAAAACCATTCTACTTGGTGTGGCGGGTGCATTAGTTGGTGGTTACATTAGTACATTCTTCGGTTGGGGAAGTGTAACTGGTTTTAACTTCCCGAGTTTATTTATTTCTGTTCTTGGCGCTATTTTATTGATTTATATTTATCGATTAATAAAATAAAATTGCTTCATAAAATGACGGGTAGACTTACTCGTCATTTTATATCAAATTAAATCAAATCTTCTCCTGACAATTTTAATCTGCACTGATTAAACCATAAACAATCTTAATACAATCACTATTTGTACTGTTTTTAATCTTTAAGATTAGCAAAAGTCATTCCGCCATACTCTGATTTTTGTTATATTAACAATTAATCATAATCTGACATGAGCAGTAATCAATAATGTTAAAAATCTTTAATACACTAACTCGAGAAAAAGAGATATTTCAGCCTATTACAGCTAATAAAGTTGGACTATATGTCTGTGGCGTTACCATTTATGATCTTTGCCACATTGGCCATGGTCGTACTTTTGTCGCATTTGATGTCGTTACTCGCTATTTACGTTTTTTAGGTTACGATCTGACTTATGTGCGTAATATTACCGATGTCGATGACAAGATCATTAAACGTGCGCTTGAAAATGGCGAAACCTGTGATGAATTAACGGATCGCATGTTAAAAGAGATGTATGCCGATTTTGACGCACTAAATATAAAACGTCCTGATGTAGAGCCTCGTGCTACTCGTCATATGTCACAAATTATCGAGCTTGTAGAAGAGTTAATCAAAAAAGAGCATGCTTATATCGCTGATAATGGTGATGTCATGTTTTCTGTTGATAGTGATCCTAACTACGGTATTTTATCACGTCAAAATTTAGAACAGTTACAAGCAGGCGCTCGAGTTGATGTCGTTGATGTAAAACGTAATCCTATGGATTTTGTGCTTTGGAAAATGTCAAAACCTAACGAACCGAGTTGGGATTCGCCATGGGGTAAAGGCCGTCCAGGTTGGCATATTGAATGCTCGGCCATGAATAGTCATCAATTAGGCAATCATTTTGATATCCATGGTGGCGGTTCTGACTTAATGTTCCCACATCATGAAAATGAAATAGCCCAATCAACCTGTGCTCATAATGGTCAATATGTAAATTACTGGATGCACTCAGGTATGGTGATGATTGACCAAGAGAAGATGTCTAAATCACTTAATAATTTTTTCACCATTCGTGATGTATTAGAGCATTATGATGCCGAGACTGTGCGTTACTTTTTATTATCAGGTCATTATCGTAGCCAACTTAACTATAGTGAGGAAAATTTAAAGCAAGCTAGAACCGCTTTAGAAAGACTTTATACTGCTTTACGAGATACCGATGTTAATTATCCACATAACACACCTGATAGTGATTATTATCGACAATTTTGTCAGGCAATGAATGATGATTTCAATACTCCAGAAGCATATTCAACCTTGTTTGACTTAGCTCGAGAAATAAATAAAGCTAAAGCAGAAAATGATATGCAATTAGCCAATGAACTTGCTGCTGAGTTACGCTATTTATCTTCTGTACTTGGTTTACTTGAACAAGATCCGGTTAAGTTTTTACAAGGTAGTAATCAGGATGATAGTGAAACACAACTAATTGAAGCATTAATTAAACAACGTAATGATGCTCGTGCTACTAAAAATTGGGCTTTAGCTGATGAGGCACGAGATAAACTCAATCAAATGAATATTATTTTAGAAGACGGTGCTAACGGCACAACTTGGCGTAAAAAAAGTTAATGCAATAAACCTAAAATCCCCTAGATTTAATGAAAAATTACTAGGGGATGGACTAACTATTTTTTATCTATTGAGGTTAAAATTCCTCTTAATATATTCAGCTCTTGTTGTTCAATACGGGCACGAGTAAATAATCTTCGTAAACGCCCCATAATTTGCCCCGGATGATTAGGATTAATAAAACCTGTTTGTAATAAGGTCTGCTCTAAATGCTGATAAAATCGTTCAATATCCGCATCGTTAGGATATTGTGTATCATTTATATTTTGATCAGCTAACTGTGACGGGGAGTCCTGGGCAGACAACAACGACATTCTAATTTCGTAACAAAGAACTTGTACTGACATTGCTAAATTTAAAGAGCTATAGTCAGGATTAGCAGGAATACCGACATGGAAGTGGCACTTTTGTAATTCATCGTTAGTTAACCCAACCCGTTCACGACCAAAAACTAAAGCTACTTGAGCATGATGAGATGCTTCAGCAATTATTTTATCACCGCACTCTTTTGGGGTTAAATTTGGCCATTGTAGGCTTCGTGGGCGAGCACTGGTACCAATAACTAAAGAACAATCAGCAACAGCTTCTTCTAAAGAGGAAAAAATTTGTGCCTGTTTGATAATATCACTGGCACCAGCTGCCAGTGAAATAGATTGAGAGTCTGGCTTTATTATCGGATTAACCAAACATAAATTAGTTAATCCCATGGTTTTCATTGCACGAGCTGCAGAGCCCATATTACCTGTATGGGAAGTTTCAACTAAAACAATCTTAACATTATTTAAATAATTCACATATTCCTCATTAAATAACACAACTTATACTTAAAATTAACACAAATAAACCACAGTATATAATAAAAAATAGTTTAAAAGCAGTTTCACAAAGGTTAATCATAACTAGAAATTCACTATTTTAGACAAAGTTCACAAAAAGTTTAATCAAATTGAAATAACCTATTGACGAAATGTAAAAAATTTGTCAATGTAATCAATAGAATAATTATATTAGCTCAATTTGTAAGTAAACATAGTGGAGGTCAATTATGACTTTAAGTATTACCAGTAAACAAATGGATATTACCCCTGCAATTCGTAGCTATCTCGAAGATAAATTTTCGAAATTAGATAAATGGAGAGCACTGTTAATTAACCCTCACTTTATTTTATCTAAAGAACCAGATGGATTTATTATTGATGCAACAATTGCAACCAAAGGTTCACCACTAGTTGCTTCCGCTAAACACTTAGATATGTATGCTGCAATTAATGATTTAGTTGCTAAACTGGAAAAACAACTGAATAAAATCCAACATAAAGGCGAATCTCGTCGCGCATTTGACAGTATTAAAAATACAGTAATCGAAGAAGAATAATAATTTATTGTTATAATTTAATAAAAAGGCACTTTAATAGTGCCTTTATTTTTTAGCTTGCTATAATATTGCCCATCTATTTTTTATTATATTAATGAATATGACTACCAATCCTTTATTGCCTTTACGCGAAAAAATTAACCGACTCGATCAAAAATTAATTGAAATCCTTGCTGAAAGACGTCAAGTTTCAACCGAAGTTATTCAAACAAAAATAGCGGCTAACATACCTTTGCGTGATTTAGCTCGTGAACGCTCACTCATTAAGGCATTAATCGAACAAGGTAAACAATATAATCTTGATGATCTTTTAATTAAACGCCTGTATCAAATCATTATTGAAGATTCAGTGCTATTACAACAGAAACTTTTGCAAGAAAAACTGAATCAAGGGGCTATTTCCTCAGCAAATATTGCTTTTTTAGGACCTAAAGGATCATATTCACATTCGGCAACCCGCCGTTATGCGAGTACTCACTTTGATCAGTTAACAGAATCAAGCTGCAGTACGTTTAAAGATGTATTTGAAAAAGTCGAATCAAAAGTTGTTGATTATGGAATTTTACCGATAGAAAATTCTAGTTCCGGCTCTATCAATGAAGTTTATGATTTGTTACAAAAAACCAATTTACATATTATTGGTGAACTATCATTACCGATTGATCACTGCGTTTTAGCCATTCCTAGCGCTAAACTTGAACAAATAGATACCATTTATAGCCACCCGCAACCTTTTCAACAATGCAGTAACTTCCTAGAAAATTATCCACATTGGAAAATCGTTTATTGTGATAGCACTTCATCGGCCATGGAAACTGTTGCTAAATTAAATCAACCTAATATTGCTGCTATGGGTAACAAAGATGGGGGAGAATTATACGGTTTACAGGTTCTTGAGCACAATTTTGCTAATCAAAAAGAGAATATTACCCGTTTTATTGTTTTAGCGCGTGAGCCAATTGAAGTTTCCGAGCAAATTCCAGCTAAAACCACGATCTTAATGAAAACTGGCCAACAAGCTGGTGCTTTAGTTGATGCCCTATCCGTTTTACGTAATCATAATATTGTTATGACAAAACTTGAATCACGACCTATCCATGGTACACCATGGGAAGAGATGTTTTATATTGATCTACAAGGTAATGTTCATGATTATGAAATGCAAGTCGCGCTTAAAGAATTAGCTGCAATCACTTTATATACCAAAGTACTTGGCTGTTATCCTAGTGATTCAATTACCGCTATTATGTAATAACTAGCATGACAAAAAATTTTGCAAATGCCGTACTTGATTGGTATGAACAGTACGGCAGAAAATCACTACCATGGCAAATTGAAAAAAGCCCCTATCATGTTTGGTTATCCGAAGTCATGTTACAACAGACACAGGTAGCAACGGTTATTCCATACTTTAAGCGTTTTATTGCACAATTCCCTAAAATTACTGATTTAGCTAAAGCGCCAATTGACGACATATTACATCTTTGGACGGGGCTGGGTTATTATGCTAGGGCACGCAATTTACATAAAGCAGCACAGGTTATCGCTAAGAATTTTGATGGTAAATTTCCAACTAAATTTGAAGATGTGATTGCCTTGCCGGGAGTTGGGCGTTCAACCGCTGGGGCCATTTTATCTCTATCACAAAATCAACATTACCCGATACTTGATGGCAATGTAAAGCGAGTTTTAACCCGATCTTTTGCAATTGACGGTTGGCCAGGGAATAAAATTGTTGAGAATCAACTTTGGCAATTAAGTGAACAAGTGACACCTAAACATAACGTTGCAAAATTTAATCAAGCCATGATGGATATTGGCGCGATGGTTTGTACTCGCTTTAAGCCTAAATGTAGGCTATGCCCTTTGCATCAATTATGTATCGCATATAAGACTGATAGTTGGCAACAGTATCCAACCAAAAAACCTAAAAAGACCATTCCTGAAAAAACCGCCTATTTTCTAATGCTTGAACAGGATAATATGATTTGGCTAGAAAAAAGGCCGCCAGCCGGTATTTGGGGTGGATTATATTGCTTACCGCAATTTACCAGCGAGCATGCCTTAACAAACTGGTTAGATAACCATGGTATTAAAACCAGCAAACCTAAACAATTAGTTGCATTTCGACATACCTTTAGCCATTTTCATTTAGATATTGTGCCCATTTACTGTGAGATAACAAACAACACTAAGTGTTTGGATGAGTCAAACGGTTATTGGTATAAGCTCAATTCAGAGAATGCAAAAATCGGCTTAGCTACGCCTGTTTATAATTTATTGAATCAATTAGCTTAAACACTACTATTTAACAGTATCTAATAAACTTTTGATATATAATTAGTCATTATTTATTCTCTTATCTTTTTACTATGAGTAGCAAACAAACCCAAGGACTATCTGCGTGGTTAGTTTTTTTAATGGCTTTTGCCATTGGCATTACAGTTGCCAGTAATTATTATGCACAACCGCTATTACACTCAATAACTGATGATTTACATATTGCAGTTAAACATGCAGGTTTAATCATTATGGCCGCTCAATTTAGTTATGCGGTCGGTTTACTATTTATTACTCCACTCGGTGATAAAATTGAACGTAAACAGCTAATACTCACATTAATGATATTATCAATCTGTGGACTAATAATTAGTGCAATATCAAAGAATTTATGGATGTTGGTATTAGGTACTGCAATGACAGGCCTATTTTCGACTGTTGCCCAAGTACTCATTCCTTTTGCTGCAACGCTATCACGTCCTGAACATCGAGGTAAAATTGTCGGCACACTAATGAGCGGTATGTTGCTAGGCATTCTACTAGGTAGAACATTTGCGGGTTTTGTTTCATCAATAGCCGATTGGCATTATGTTTATTGGATTGCCTCGTCAATTATGACCTTAGTCACTTTCTTACTTTGGTTATCATTACCAACTTATAAAAACAGCATCGACATTAACTATTTCCAACTGTTATTGTCAATTGGTTCATTGTACAAACAAGAAGCAGTTTTACGCATCAGGTCATTGTTAGCGATTATTTCCTTTGCTTTATTTTCATTATTATGGACACCGCTGGCATTTTTATTAACTGATGCACCTTATCATTATTCTGATTTTATTATCGGTTTGTTCGGCTTGGCTGGCGCAGCAGGCGCATTAGGTTCCCCCATCGTTGGTAAATTATCAGATCAAGGAAAAGGCTGGTTAGCCACATCCATTGGTTTGACATTATTACTTGCTGCTTGGCTACCGCTATCTATTGCCGAGTATTCACTCGTGGCCCTAATTTTTGGTGTAATCTTATTAGATTTTGCGGTGCAAGTTACCCATGTATCCAATATGAACGCTATTTATCAAATTCGTCCAGAAGCACGTAGCCGTATGAATACTGGTTACATGGTCAGTTATTTTATCGGTGGTATGTTAGGCTCTATTGCTTCTACTTACTTGTATAGCAATTATGGTTGGATAGCGATAATTATTTCCGGAACCGTTTTAGGATTTTTGGGTATACTCTGTTGGATCTATTATCTTAGAACCGTTCACAATCCTAAACATAAGGCTAAATTAAACTAAAAAATTTGATGAACGGGGTTTTTTAGCGATTATTTCATTTAAATTTCAGATATTAAACACCATATATTATTCATCTGTTAATATAACTTGTTAATATTTGTACCATTATTAAAACAGGAGTTACCTATGGCAAAAATATCTTATCTTAATACTCCATTTAAAGTAAAAAATTTATCACTCAAAAATCGCATCGTTATGCCACCAATGTGTCAATATCAAGCAAAAGATGGTTTAGCTAATGATTGGCACTTTGTTCATTATGTTTCTAGGGCGATTGGTGGTGTCGGCTTAATTATTTTAGAAATGACCAATGTAGCCCCTAATGGGCGAATTACACCTAACTGTTTGGGATTATGGAATGATAAACAACGCGATAAGCTGAAACGTATCGTCGATGCTGTTCATGCACAAAATGGCAAAATTGCTATTCAAATTGCCCATGCTGGTCGTAAAGCTTTAGGTGAGTCTGATGTGGTTTCATGTTCAGCAACCCTATATGATGGCAATGTCGAAGCTAATCCGGAATGGCAATACCAAATGCCAAGAGAATTAACCAAAGATGAAATTATCGATATCATCGAAAAATTTAAACAATCAACAAAACGAGCTGTTGAAGCAGGTTTTGATGCCATTGAATTACATGGTGCTCATGGGTATTTGATTCACCAATTCTGTTCGCCAAAAACGAATTTAAGAACCGATGAATATGGTCAAGATAAATTATTATTTGCTGAACAAGTTATTAAAGCTGCAAAATCAGTTATGCCAAAAGATATGCCACTAATTGTGCGCTTTTCGGCTAAAGAATACGGTACTAACGGTTATGATATTGATTATGGCTGCCAAATTGCCAAACGATTAGCCCAAGCTGGTGCCGATGTTTTAGATGTTAGTGGTGGTGGAGATGGAAAACTAGATCCTAAACATACCCCTGATTTCCATGCTGGTTACCAAGTTTATCTAGCCCGAGCAATTAGACAGGTTACCGATTTACCGATTATCACTGTTGGTATGCTTGAAGATCCTTATGTTGCCGATTATGTGTTAAGCACTGGAGATGCTGATTTAGTTGGAATTGGTCGTGGTTTATTGAAAGATCCTTATTGGCCGTTACGAATTCCATCGTCACCATTTATACCAACGTCTTATCAAATCGCCTTTAAATAAGTTAATTTAATGATTGTCCTGTAGCGAATGCTACAGGATTAAGAAACAGATTAAATCTGCATGGCATATTTGATCAACTGTTTCTTTATTGGAGTAAAGTTATCAATAGCATTCATGCCAACCGTTCTAACCATTTTTTTAAAGGCATTATCACCATTAAACATATCTTGGATCGTTCGCATAGCTGTTAACATAACTAATGCATCTTTACGACGAGTAAATTGGAATGATTTTAAGTTTTCCACTAAACCAATATCTTTTTGCTCATCAATAAGCTTTTTGATAGTAGCCACCAACAATGCAGAATCTTGAAAACCTAAATTAACGCCTTGCCCAGCTAATGGGTGAATAGTATGAGCAGCATCACCAATTAGAGCTAATCGGTGCTTAATAAACTGTTTGGCAAAGCGAGCTTTTAATGGAAAGACCATTCTTGGATTAACCAACTGACATTGCCCTACTTTATCACCTGCTAATTTAAATAGTTCGTGGCAAAAATCAGATTCAGTCAGCGACGTTAAAATTTCCGCTTGGGCAGGTTTAGTCGACCATACCAAACAGCTTTTATTAGCTTGCCAAAGCGGTAAAAACGCAACAATGCCATTCGGATAAAAAATCTGTCTAGCACATGCCTGATGGGGATATTGTGTTTCGACGGTAGTAATCACTGCATGGTGAAGATAATTACGCTCAAATACTGATATTTTCTCATGTCTGCGTAACCATGAATGAGCACCATCAGCACCAATAATCAATTTAGCTTGTAAAGTCGTATTATCCGCTAAAGTCAAAAAAGCATAATCATCAGTATAATTATTATCTATAGCCACCTGATTGAATATAGTAATATTATCTGTGGCTAGAGCAAGTTGATACAAATGGTAAGCGATAAGATTATTTTCAATAATATAGCCAAGATTTTCATAACCATAATCTTTAGCATAAGCCGATAAATGAGCTAAACCATTCTTTTCCCAAACACCAATTTCACTAAAAGAATGAACTCGATTACTAGCACAAAGATTATGCCAAATACCAATTTGAGATAAATATCTCTGACTGGCACCATTTATCGCCGACGCTCTTATGCCTATTTCATCAACGTTAAAATGTTGCCACTCATCAACTTTAGTATCAATAATGGCTACCGTTAAATCGTATCTGCTTAGTGCACAGGCAGTAGCCAAACCAACTAACCCACCACCAACAATGGCGACATCGAATTGCGTTTTCATATCAATATTTTGTTATTACTTATCAAGCTTATTATCATTTTTGGTTTCAACTTCATCATCATTCATTGCTTTTTTGAAACCTTTTAATGCTGAGCCAAGATCAGAACCTAAATTGCGTAATTTTTTGGTTCCAAAAATTAACACAACTACAGCTAGAAAGACCAAAAGATGTGGGATGCTAAATGACATAATTAAAACCTCTTTTAAAGATATATATCTATTTGGACTCTGTTACTCAGCAAATAGATTTTAAATAATGGAATTAATTATACTCTTTTTAAACTAGGATTTCATGACAAGTTAATTTTAAATAAAAAAAGACCTGCATAAAAATTATGCAGGCCAACATGAAATATAAGGAATATAAGGAAAGAAAACAATGAAAAATCCTTACGCTGCTTATTATCCATTTTTTTTCACTCCAGTCAACGTTTTTATTTGGATTTCAGCAAAAATAACTAAATTTACACGAAAAATAAAGAGCATTAATAAAATATTAACATAACAGGTAAAAAATGACAAAAATGTAGTTTAAGCATATTTATTCAGTACTTAACCACTTAAAAAAGCCATTTTTAGTTCATAAACCCAAAAACGACCTCGCAGAAAAACAAAGAAACTCAACAAAAAATCAATGAAATAAATTTATTAAAAAAAATAATAAATGTTGGTTTTTATATGAAAATTCAATAAAATAACAAAATATAAAACGAATTTTAAAGAATATTCATATTTAAAAACTACAATATTGAGAATATTCATTTAATCACTTATATAAAACTCATAAAAAATACAATATAATCAAAAACTGGATGAATAAATAAAAACGAGACAAAAATAAATATGATTAAAAATAAAAATGTCAAAACTTTTAAAGACAGACTCCATACTTCAATGCAAGGTTTATCTGTATCTGCTTTTGCAAAAAAATGTGATATGTCGGAAACTGTTATTCGTGATTATTTGTCAGGAAAAACTTATCCATCATTGACCCGTTTAGAAGTTATTGCCGAGAAATGTAACGTATCATTTAACTGGTTAGCTACAGGTTATAAGCTAGAAATTTTAAATCCGCAAGACGATGATGAAGTCTATAATGAAAATATCTATCGTATTCCGGTTTATAAAAAACAGCTACCAACCAAAAAAGAAGCACAAAATCAACGTTATGTTCGTGAAATACCACCCGTCATGAATTATCCTGTAATTGAGGGCTGGGCATCTCACCGCGGTTTAGATATTAAAAAATTAATTCTTTACTGGGCTAAAGGTGATTTGATGGCACCTGATATCGAAAATAATAATGGTTTAATTATTAACACAGATATAAACGAAATTATTGATGGCGCTATTTATTTAATAGAATATGAAAATTTTACATTATTAAGAAAAATACGCTTAACACTCGGTAACTGGATATTAATCTGTAATAATGACCAATATCCGACAATTGAAGTACCTAAAGCTCATTTTGAAAAATACAATATTGTCGGTCGAGTTGTGCAAGTTATCAAAGATGTCTTTTAACACAACTATTAGTAATCTAAAGTTTTTCAATATATAATTTATTACACGAGGAAAGTATAAAAAACCCCTTTCCTCAAAATGTTACTCTTTTCATAACATCAGTTTAATAGGTATATATTCAAGTGATTTTAGTTTACTAATTTCAGATTTATTTTTGCAACTACAGCAATAAATGTATAGCAAAACAAACCTCACTTTTTTATATCATTGATAAATTATTAATGAATAACCTTTTAACTAATTAGGTCAATTATGTATCGATTTTTTGAAAAATTGGTATCACCTTATCCCAAAGATGAACCACAACCAATGGCTAAAGACTTTTTTAGCTTTATTTGGCAATCCACTAAAGGAACTCGCTGCTTCTTATTACTATTAATAATATTGAGTGCGCTAGCAGGTGCGTTTGAGGCTTTTTTATATGCCGCACTTGGTAAAGTTGTTGATTGGCTCGCTGCTGTATCACCAAATCAATTTTGGCAACAAGAAAAAACAACCTTAATCGTATTTACCATTATTATATTAGCTAGCACGATTATTATTGCCTTACAAACCATCATTAAGCATCAATGCCTAGCTGGAAATTTTCCTATGCGTTTGCGTTGGAATTTGCACAGATTAGTACTAAACCAAAGCATGCGTTTTTTTCAAGATGAATTCGCCGGTAGAATATCAGCAAAAGTCATGCAAACTGCACTTGCTGTAAGAGATACTTGCTTTTTAGTCGCTGATATCTTTATTTATGTTCTGATTTCCTTTATCACCATGGCTACCATCATAGGTCAGTTAGATCTTTGGTTATTAGTTCCATTTATGGTCTGGTGTTTTTTTTATGGTATTGCAATGTATTACTTCATTCCACGATTAAGTAAAGTAGCAAGTATGCAAGCAGATGCCCGTTCAACCATGACTGGTCGTGTAACAGATGCTTATACAAATATCATGACGGTAAAACTGTTTTCTCATGCTGGTAATGAGGCTAAATATGCACAGGAATCGATGGATGAATTTATGGTTACAGTGAACAAGCAAATGCGTTTAGTCAGTAGCTTTGAAATTGTTAATCATTTATTGTCTATTTTCCTAGTATTGGGCACCACCGGCTTGTCATTATGGTTATGGAGCAATGATTTAGTTGGCGTCGGTGCAATTGCAACCACAACCGCAGTAGCGCTAAGGTTAAATGGATTTTCACATTGGATTATGTGGGAAATGGCTTCATTATTTGAAAACATTGGCGTGGTTAAAGATGGTATTAATACATTTTCTGCAGCGAAAACTGTTGTTGATCAACCAAATGCACCAACACTTAAAGTTACTGAAGGTAAAATTGAATTTAAACAGATAGATTTCAGTTACGATGAAAAGTTAAATAATGCCATTATTGATAATTTAAATTTAACCATCAAATCAGGTGAAAAAATTGGTTTAGTTGGCAGATCTGGCGCGGGCAAATCAACGTTAATCAATTTATTATTGCGATTTTATGATTTACAACATGGTGAGATCACTATCGATGGTCAAGATATCACTAAGGTAAATCAAGAAAGTTTACGCGCGCAAATTGGTATGGTGACCCAAGACACATCGCTGTTACATCGTTCAGTAAGAGATAATTTATTATACGGTAACAATCATGCTACTGAACAAGAGATGATAATCGCTGCCAAAAAAGCCCATGCAGACAGTTTTATTGAAGGTTTAGTTGATGCTAATGGTAGAACTGGTTATGATGCTTTTGTTGGTGAACGAGGAATTAAATTATCAGGCGGACAACGTCAACGGATTGCTATTGCTCGTGTTATTTTAAAAAATGCGCCAATATTGTTATTAGACGAAGCGACGAGTGCACTGGATTCTGAAATTGAACAAGCCATCCAAGAAAGTTTATATACCTTAATGGAAGGTAAAACGGTTATTGCTATTGCCCATCGCTTATCAACTATTGCGGCAATGGATCGATTAATCGTGTTAGACCAAGGTAAAATTATTGAACAAGGAACACATCAAGAGTTACTCAGTAAAAATGGTCTTTATGCGCAACTTTGGAAACATCAAAGTGGTGGCTTCTTAGCGGATAATTTCTAACTAAAAATATAAGGGCGATATAACATCGCCCTTATATTAATTCTATATATTAATTAATAAAGTTTCTATAAAATTCAGATTCAAATCGCATAATTGCACCATTTTTAGCCTCACCTTGACTATCGGCTCGATAACCTGATAACAACTGAACAAAGGCGATATAACGACCATCTGATTTTTGAATAAATCCAGCTAAATTATAGCTGCCTTGAATATAGCCAGTTTTAGCCATAACTGCTTCTTTAAATGGAGCTTGATTAAAACTTTTACGATTTTGTAACGTTCCATCCACCCCAGCAATCGGTAATTTTTCAATAAAAGCTAATTGATTATTATGTAAAGAAATATATTGCAAAATCTCCATTAATTTATTCGCACTAACCAAGTTTAGACGTGATAAACCAGAACCATCGGCAATAACTAAATTTTCTAAATCAATTCCGGCTTTCTTGCGTAAAATTTGTTTTACCGCATCACCACCATTACGCCAAGTTCCTGACACATTATAATAATGCGCACCTAAAGTTCTAAAAATAGTATCAGCATATAAATTATTTGATTTTTTGAGCATGACGGTTAATAACTCAGAAAGTGGAGCTGATTGACTTGAAGTCAGTAATGTTAATCCACCTGATGTTTTTTGTTTTCTTTCAACAACTCGACCATTATAAGTAATATTTTGTTGTTTTAGTTCATTTTTTAAGATTGTTGAAAAGTATTCAGTCGGATCCATTACCGCAAACTTTAATGGTGTTTTATCAGCATTCGACGCGATACAACCAGATAAGTGGTAGCGATTTTTATCAGCACTAACATCAAGTTCACAATATTTATCATTTAAATCTTTACTATTGGCAGCAATTGTTCTGACATCACCTGATACCATAACCGGTATATTGGATGATACTGAAATCGAAGCTTTAGAACCAGCTTTACCAGGGGTAATGGTTGCATAAAAGCAGTTATCATCAATTGTTGCAGCCGATGCTGGTGCATTGTAACAAGCAGTTAAATTATTCCATGACCACCCTTCTGCTTTATCATGACTAGCAAAAATAGAAGTATCTAAAATAACATTACCAGAAATCTTTTCTACACCTTTCTGACGTAAGGCAGTAATCATATTCTTTAATCTTGCACGATTAAAAGTTGGATCACCACTCAACTTGATAATAAGATCACCACTAAGCTGTTTATTATTTAGAAAACCATTGGTATACATGCCAGTAATAAACCGAAAATTATCGCCAAGCTCAAGTTGTGCAGCTAATGCCGTTATAACTTTTTGCGTACTAGCAGGTTGTTTAAATTGATCACTTTTATATTTTGCTAAGGTTTTAGGATTACCATCAACAGTTTGCACTAAAATAGATAAATCACTTCCTTTAGGTAAGGATGAGATATATGGTTCTACTGGTTGTGCTGATAATAAACATGAAAAAAAAGTAACAATGAAGAAAAAAGATACCTTTATATTAGTCATGAACGTATGCTCACATGAGTATTGAATAATGCTAGTTAAGTAAAGATGATAAATATATCTTTTTTTGCTTGGCCTATCAATATATACTCAATCACTTTTAAAAATATGCTACAAATATCAATACTCATAATATTTTTCTATTTATTTCAAAAAAATAACTTAATATAGGTAACATAGCTATGATTCAACATTCATTAGGCTTTCCCATTGAAACCGTACTAATGTTTATAGTTTTGGCTTTAGCAGCGATTATAATTGATTTATACGCTCATCATAATGATAAGCCCATTAGCTTAACTAGTGCAGTTATGTGGTCTTTCTTTTGGATTTTCGTGGCTTTAGGATTCGCGCTTTATCTGTATATACATCACGGAAGTGAAATAGCTAGCCTGTTTATCACTGGTTATGTACTTGAAAAAGCACTCTCTGTTGATAATTTATTTGTTATTATGGCACTGTTTTCTTGGTTTGCTATCCCGAACAATTATCGACATCGGTTACTTTATTGGGGAGTGATTGGTGCAATCATCTTCCGAGCTGTTTTTGTCATTATTGGTACTGGTCTATTATCCTTAGGGCCTTGGATGGAGCTGGTTTTCTCTGTCGTGGTTGCCTTAACTGGATTGATGATGCTAAAAAACCAAGGCAAGGATGATGAGATAAAAGATTATTCAGAACATTTTGCTTATCGCATTGCTAAACGTATTTTTCCTTCCTATCCTAAAATAGTCGGGCACCATTTCTTATTAACGCAAAAGCAACTCAATAACGAACTAGCCAAACCAGAGAATAGTGAACTAATCAACAAAATGCCCAAAAGTGCATTATATGCAACACCACTCTTCTTATGTATCGTTGTGATTGAGTTAAGTGATGTTATGTTTGCTTTTGATTCGGTCCCTGCTGTAATTGCTGTTAGCCAAGAGCCATTAATTGTATATAGTGCAATGATATTCGCTATTTTAGGCTTACGAACTATGTATTTTGTTTTAGAGGCAATGCAACAATATCTTGTTCATTTAGGTAAAGCAGTAATTTGCCTATTATTTTTTATTGCCGCAAAACTTGCTTTAAATGCAACTGACCATCTATTTGGTTATGGAATTAGTATTAACGCAACCACCAGTCTTTATGTGGTATTAGGTATATTATTGTTTGGTATTATTGCGAGTGTTATTTGGCCTAACCAAACGAAAAAATAAGATATGAGAAGATAATCGGCAGGCAACCTGCCGATTAATAATTAAAAGTTATACTCGCTTTAATGATCGAATATAGTAACTAATACCTAAAATAACGAACCAAATAGGTGTTGCAATAAGTGCTTGGCAAGTATCTGTTTCAAAAGTTAATAACACAATCACAAAAGCAAAGAAAGCAAGGCAAATAAAACACATTAAAACGCCACCCGGCATCTTAAATTGTGATTCTTGATGTAATTTAGCTTTTTTATGGCGATAGGCAATGTAAGAAATTAAAATCATCGACCAAATAAACATAAATAATATTGCGGAAATAGTTGTTACAATGGTAAATGCATCCATAACATTAGGTACTAAATAAATTAATACTACCCCACCAAACAAGCAAGTACATGAAAATAGCAAGCCATTAGCAGGAACAGAACGTCTTGATAATTTACCAAATGGTTCGGGTGCATCCTGCTTTTTTGCAAGGCCAAATAACATTCGACTGGTTGAATAAATACCACTATTGGCAGAAGAAGCTGCTGATGTAAGTACTACAAAGTTAATAATACTGGCTGCAGCTGGTAAGCCAATTAACGTAAACAACTCAACAAATGGGCTTTTATTTGGTGAAATAAACTGCCAAGGCGTTACGCTCATAATGATAATCAACGCAAAGACATAGAAGAAAATAATACGAGCTGGTACTGAATTGATCGCTCGAGGTAAATTTTTATTCGGATCGAGGGTTTCAGCTGCCGTCGTTCCAACTAACTCAATCCCGACAAAAGCAAAAATTGCGATTTGGAAACCCGCAAAAAAGCCCATAGTACCATGAGGGAAGAAACCACCATATTGCCAAAGATTAGAAAATGCAGCAGTAGTATTGGTTTGTTCTGAATGATAGGCGGTAACAACTAAAACAAGTCCAATAGCAATTAAAGCTAAAATGGCCACAATTTTAATCATCGAGAACCAAAACTCGGTTTCACCAAACATTTTTACCGTCAACAAATTCAAGGTTAATAGAACGATGACAGTAAGCAGCATCGGGATCCATGCTTGTAACTCAGGAAACCAATGCTGTGCATATCCGGCGATAGCCACAACATCAGCAATTCCAGTAATAACCCAACAAAACCAATAAGTCCAACCAGTAAAAAAACCTGCCCACGGACCTAATAAATCGTTAGCAAAATCACTGAAAGATTTATAATTCAAATTGGACAATAAAATTTCGCCCATAGCTCGCATAACAAAAAATAAAACAAACCCAATAATCATGTAGACAAAAATAATAGATGGTCCAGCAAGACTAATCGTCTTTCCTGAGCCCATAAATAAACCCGTACCAATTGCACCACTAATTGCTATTAATTGAATGTGTCGGCTGGAGAGATTTCGCTTAAGATCACTATTTGAAGACGTAACGTTCATCGTTTCGATTACCTGTAGTTTTTAAAATTTTTCGTTTTTTTATAAGGATTACAGGACTATAAAGTCTATGGCCTTAAATCGCAAGCTTAATCACATGAAAACTTTTTATGACAATATAATAATTATTGATAGTTTCTTATAATAGAATTGTGTAGCATAATCGTTCTTGTCACTTAACTAATTACAATAAATTATCAAGATGAAAGAAAACAAACTTCAATTACATATTTATCTATTATTGTTTGCATTTATTCTGTCACTACTTACCGGCTGTCAGAGTAGTTCAAACTCACAAAGTAAACAATTTAAAGATGGCAAATTACCATATAATCTTAATGTCAGTCGACCACATTTAGCTGTACCTGTAAATATTTCTGACTATACTATTCAAGTTGAAAAATTAAAAACTGCATCACCTTCTTTGTATCGTAAAAATGAACATATTTATAAAGCAATTGACGCTTGGATTAATCGCTCATTGGACTCAACTGAATTCGATAAAGTTGGCCTTAAAAGTTATGAAATGTCCGGTAAAGATGGATATGGCAATGTCCATTTAACCGGTTATTTTACCCCAGTCATAAAAGCTAGACGCCAACCAACCGGTGAGTTTAAATACCCAATTTATAAAATGCCGGCTAAATCCAAAGGTCGTCTACCTAGTCGTGAACAAATCTATAATGGAGCATTAGCCGGTAAAGGTCTCGAAATTGCTTACAGTAATTCATTAATGGATAACTTTATAATGGAAGTGCAAGGGAGCGCCTATATTGATTTTGAAGATGGTACACCATTAGTTTTCTTTTGTTATGGTGGTAAAAATGGTCACGGTTACTCAAGTATAGGGCGTTTATTAGTTGAACAAGGTGAAATAGCAAAAGAAGATATGTCCATTCAATCAATTAAAGATTGGGCTAAAAATAAAAGTGAAAAACAACTTAAAGCATTATTGATTCAAAACCGATCATTTGTTTTTTTTAAACCGCAATATAATGCTGAAGTGAAAGGTTCTGCAGCAGTACCTTTAATTGCGAATGCTTCAGTAGCATCGGATAAATTATTAGTTCCAACTGGTTCAGTCATATTAGTAGATGTTCCACTTCTTGATGATGATGATGGTCAATATCGTGGCAGAAGAGAAATACGATTGATGGTAGCACTTGATGTTGGTGGGGCAATTAAAGGCCATCATTTTGATCTTTATCTAGGTATTGGCGACAAAGCAGGTAAACAAGCTGGTTATTACAATCATTTTGGTCGAGCTTGGGTTATAAAACCTTAATCTACCAACATCGACGTCAACAAAAGAAGCTGCTAAAATGAGATAAAAGCAGAATTAAGGAAAAACTTATGAGATTATGTGATCGTGATATAGAAGCATATTTAGATAGTGGTAAATTAAAAATCACGCCACAACCTGAATTAAGTTGTATTAATGGGGCAACTGTTGACGTTCGACTTGGTAATCAATTTCGTACTTTTAAAGAACATACTACTCCCTATATTGATTTGAGTGGTCCCAAAGAAGAAGTTTCTGCTGCTTTAGAACGAGTCATGAGCGAAGAAATGATATTATCTGAAGGTGATGCTTTCTATTTACATCCAGGAGAGCTAGCTTTAGCTGTAACACTAGAATCAGTTACAATTCCTGATGATTTGGTCGGTTGGTTAGATGGACGCTCATCATTAGCTCGCCTAGGACTTATGGTACATGTTACCGCTCATCGTATCGATCCTGGCTGGCACGGACAAATTGTTTTAGAGTTCTACAATTCAGGAAAAATCCCAATAGCACTTAGACCAGGCATGACTATTGGTGCACTGAGTTTTGAAACACTGAGTGGTCCAGCCGCTAGACCGTATAATCGAAGAAAAGATGCAAAGTATAAAGACCAACATGGTGCTGTCGCCAGTCGTATTGATAAAGACTAATACATCTCATAACCTTAATACAGGACTTTAATATGATAAAAAAAATATTGGTTGCTCTATTTATCTTAATTTTGGTCATTGTCATTAGCATTGTTTCACTTATTGTATTTGTTGATCCTAATAATTTTCGCGGCTATATCTCACAAACAATAAAAGAAAAAACGGGGTATGAATTGACTATAGAGGGCGATCTGCGTTGGCATATTTTACCCCAAGTTAGTATATTAACCGATTCAGTTAAATTATATGATCCCGGTGCGACAAAACCTTTATTAACAGCTGACAACATGAGACTTGATGTCGAACTTTTCCCTTTGTTTTCAAAAAGTTTAGCCATTAAAAATGTGTTTATTAAATCAGCAACAATTAATATTACTGATGAAAGCAAGGGTGAAAATGTTAAAAATAATACTTCAACAATAACTAACTTTTCAGAACAAAAATCATCTGAAAACAAAGAAAATTCATCTAATTGGAAATTTAGTTTAAATAAATTCGAAATAGCTGATAGTACCATTGCATTTCAGCATAATCGTGATTTGATAAACTTTAGAAATGTTAATCTGTTATTACAAAAAAATAACGATAAAAATCTTTCTGTTGAATTAAATGGAAATATTGACAAAAACCAACAAGATTTATATTACTCATTAAATGCCAATATAGATTTAATGCATTTTCCTGAAAAAGCGACGATTGATTTAAAAAAATTTAATTATACCTACAACGGCATAGTCAATGCAGAAAAAGAGATAAAAGGTAGTGCAATTGGTGTGTTTAATTACCAAAAAGAACCCATGGAGTTAAATAGCCAAAATTTGGAGTTTTCAATAAACAATAATAATTTTACAAGTAAAATTAATGTCCGCTTTGACAACAAACCTACAATCAATTTGCAATTAAATACGAATCAATTAGATTTAACGCCTTTCCTTCAAAAAGATGAAAAATCAACAAAAAGCACTACTACAAAACAAACTTCGCCGGTTGTTTCTGTTGTTGCAAAAAATGATAATGAATTGAGTATTCTTAATTCATTTGATGGAAAAGCAATAATAAATATAAAAGAAGTGAAAGCCAATAAAATTAAACTTAGTAATCTGAATGTTCGTGTTGATAATCAAGATGGTATTTCGACATTCGAAGATTTAAATTTTAATTTTGCTAATGGACAAATCGCTGCAACAGGTACAGCTAACGGTAAACAAAATATATCTCAAGTTAAGCTAAATACCAAAGTAAGTAATATCAATTTAAATTCATTTTTTACCCAAATGGATATGGCTTATGATCTTGATGGAACATTAAATGCTACTGGGATATTAGAAACCAATACATTATCAATAAATAAATTATTAGAAAGCGTAAAAGGCAATGCGAGTATCAACATTACCAATGCTAAATTAAACAATATTAACATTCTAAGTATTATTGAAAATGCCGCTGCTAAATATGGCAATACTGATACAAGTTCTGAAAAGCATAAAAACTATACTGAATTTCAAAAAATCACAACTAATACTTATTTAAACCTAGGTAATATTCAACTTAACTCACTCAATGCAAATTCTGAAACATTAGATATTATAGATGGTTCAGGTAGAATAGGTATGCTTAACCGTGATTTAGATGTTAATCTAAATGTAAAAATACTGGATGGTTTGAATAGTAAAAATGAAACTATCGCAAAACTACAAAAAGTTATCATTCCATTACGCATATATGGACAATTTTCTAATTTACATTATCAATTAGATATTGCTAAAATTTTCTCTGATGTGTTTGGTGATAAATTACAACAGCGTTTAGATAAACTACGTGATAAATTAGAAAATCACGATTCCAAAGATAAAGATAAACATAAAGCCATTGATATATTAAGTGAATTTCTTAAAAAATAATCTTCAATGAAATAACTAATAAATATTAAAAAGGTGAGTAAAAACTCACCTTTTTATTTAAATAATATATTTGATTATAAAATGAATTTGCTTAAGTCCTCATCTGCAACAAGCTTATCTAGATGATCACTAACATATTTAGCATCAATTGTGATAGTTTGACCACCTAATTCACTGGCCTCGAAAGAGACATCTTCCATTAAACGTTCAAGTACTGTATGCAAACGGCGAGCACCAATATTTTCATTTTGTTCATTAACTTGCCAAGCAGATTCAGCAATTTTACGGATGCCATCTGATGTAAAGTCAATATTAACACCTTCAGTTGCCATTAATGCTTTATATTGGACTGTCAATGATGCATTCGGTTCAGTTAAAATCCGTTCAAAATCCTCGCTAGTTAAAGCTTGTAATTCAACTCGAATTGGTAAACGCCCTTGCAGCTCAGGAATTAAATCTGATGGATTAGCTGTTTGGAACGCACCCGATGCAATAAATAAAATATGATCAGTTTTTACTGAACCATGTTTAGTTGAAACAGTACAACCTTCAACAAGTGGTAGTAAATCGCGTTGTACACCTTCTCTGGAAACATCTGGTCCAGAGGAGTTACCACGTTTACATACCTTGTCTATCTCATCAATAAAAACAATCCCATTTTGCTCTACCGCTTCAATTGCTTCTTGTTTAAGATCATCAGGATTAACTAATTTGGTCGCTTCTTCTTCAATTAACTGCTTGAAAGCATCTTTGATCTTCATTTTACGCGTTTTTGTTTTTTGACCACCTAAATTTTGAAACATCGACTGTAGTTGGTTAGTCATCTCTTCCATACCTGGAGGAGCCATAATTTCAACACCGATATTGACACCAGCAACTTCAATTTCAATTTCTTTATCGTCAAGTGAACCTTCACGTAATTTTTTTCTAAATGCTTGTCTAGCCGTTGAATCATTATTATTTTCAACTTGCCCCCAACCATCTTTAGCTGGTGGAACAAGAACATTTAAAATACGCTCTTCAGCTAATTCTTCAGCTCTATTACGATTTTTTTCAATTGCCTCTTGGCGAATCATCTTAACAGCAGAGTCAGTAAGATCACGAATGATGGAATCAACTTCTTTACCCACATAACCTACTTCGGTAAATTTTGTCGCTTCTACTTTAATAAATGGAGCATGCGCAAGTTTAGCTAATCGTCTTGCAATTTCTGTTTTACCAACCCCGGTTGGTCCGATCATCAAAATATTTTTTGGCGTAACTTCATGACGTAATGTTTCATCAAGCTGCATACGGCGCCAGCGATTACGTAAAGCAATAGCAACAGAACGTTTTGCTTTATCTTGTCCTATAATATGTTGGTCTAATTCGCTTACAATTTCGCGAGGAGTCATTTCAGACATAATAGTATTTCTCTTAAATCAGTTTCAATTAGTAATTTAGCTCTTCAATAGTTTGGAAGTTATTGGTGTAAACACAAATGTCACCAGCTATTGATAGCGATTTTTGTACAATATCATGCGCAGATAATGAAGTATTATCTAATAAAGCTCTTGCTGCAGCCTGAGCATAAGGCCCACCTGAACCAATTGCAATCAAGTCATCTTCGGGTTGAATAACATCACCTGTGCCAGTGATAATCAATGATGCAGTTTCATCAGCAACAGCAAGTAGTGCTTCTAACTTACGAAGCATTCTATCAGTTCGCCAATCTTTGGCTAGCTCAACAGCAGCTTTAGTTAAATGACCTTGATGCATTTCTAATTTTGCTTCAAACAATTCAAACAGAGTAAAAGCATCTGCAGTGCCTCCAGCAAATCCTGCTATCACTTTATTGTTGTATAAACGGCGAACTTTTCGAGCATTACCTTTCATAATAATGCGTTCACCTAATGTAACCTGTCCATCGCCACCTATGACTACTTGACCTTCACGACGGACACTGACAATTGTTGTCATATTCTGCTCCTTCTTTTACTTAAACACTTAATTCGGAATGAATAGATTATATATTGGGATGATTAGTAAATTTTCAACGTTTAATTATAAAGATGAAGAATATTTATTGGTGAATTACATAATAAAATATAAAAATCAAGTGACTTAAATTTTACTTATTTAGGTTGGAATTCAATGCTCATCATTTTTACTTCATTATATAAATTACTAGCTGGTTTTGGGATAACCGCTAATTTAGTAGCTGCAAGTGCTTCCCTACATAAATCAGCATCACCGCCTTTCGAGGTAACATTAAGCAATAATCCATCAGGAGCTATCTGAATTTGTAATTCACAAATTTTTCCTCGATACAAATTAGGTGGATTAATAAATTTATTACTTATTGCGTTTTGTACTAATGATTTATATTTATCTAACTCGCCATCAGAGGCACCTTTACGACTGGCAGCTCCTCCAGAAGCATTTGGAGTCCCAGAAGTAAGTCCACCTAAAAGGTCATTAAGCGCTTTATCTTTTTTTGCTTGTTCAGCTTTTCTCGCAGCAGCTGCCTTTTCCGCTGCTGCTTTCTCTGCAGCTGCCTTTTCCGCTGCTACTTTCTCAGCGGCTGCCTTTTCCGCTGCTGCTTTCTCGGCGGCTGCCTTTTCAACTGCTGCTTTCTCAGCGGCTGCCTTTTCCGCTGCTGCTTTCTCGGCGGCTGCCTTTTCCGCTGCTGCTTTCTCAGCGGCTGCCTTTTCCGCTGCTGCTTTCTCAGCGGCTGCCTTTTCCGCTGCTGCTTTCTCGGCGGCTGCCTTTTCCGCTGCTGCTTTCTCGGCGGCTGCCTTTTCCGCTGCCGCTTTCTCGGCAGCTGCCTTTTCCGCAAGTTCTTCAACTTGTTTATCTAGCTGTTCTTGGCGCTGTTGCTCTACCTTTCTTTGATTAGATTGAACCTGCAATTGTCTTTGATATTGTTCTGTCATAACTGATGGATCAATCATGATAGCATCAATAGAATTGCCATTGATACTTCCGTAGTTTTCACCAGTATCACTCATAAATTTATATCCCAAGGCAATGATTAATATACCATGTAAAATAATGGAAATGATAATTGGTAAATTTAATTTTGAATTTAACTTATTAGACATTGCTGACATTTTTTAATTTAATAATTATTTATTTAAATTGGTTGAGTCATCAATCCAACAGATTTAACTCCTGCTGATTGAAGCAAATTCAAAGCTTTTATAATTTCTTCATAAGGAACTTGTTTCGCACCACCAACTAAAAAAACAGCTTTATCATTGAGTGATATCTGATGTTTGACTTCTGCAACAATTTGTTCTTGGGGTATATTTGATTGCCGATTTTGGTCAATGATAATCGCATAAACACCTATCCCAGAAACTTCAATAATTATTGGTTTATTATCAGAAGGAGAAACAGTTTTCGATTCTGTCGCTTCTGGAAGATCAACTTCAACACTTTGGCTTATTATTGGGGCTGTCGCCATAAAAATCAATACTAATACTAATAATACATCAAGTAACGGTACTATATTGATTTCAGACTTAGTTGAATAACGAGAACGTCTACTCATAATTATTTCCTAACAGCTACTGCTTGGCGTTGTAAAATTGAAGAAAACTCATCAATGAAGTTCAAATAATTTTGCTCCATACGACTTACACTCAATGATAATCGGTTATATGCCAAAACAGCAGGAATCGCAGCAAACAGGCCGATTGCAGTTGCAATTAACGCTTCAGCAATACCTGGTGCGACCATTTGTAAAGTAGCTTGTTTGACTGCTCCAAGTGAAATAAAAGCATGCATAATACCCCAAACAGTGCCAAACAATCCAATATACGGGCTTATTGACCCAACTGTACCTAAAAAAGGAATATGCAATTCTAAATTATCCAATTCGCGATTCATAGCTAAACGCATTGAACGAGATGCACCATCTAAAGCTGCTTCTGGCATATTGGGGTTGATTTGATATAAGCGAGAGAATTCTTTAAAACCCGAATAGAAAATATGTTCTGTACCACAAATCTCCTCTTTATTGAATTTTGCTTTATCAAAGAGTACATTTAAATCATCTGCAGACCAAAAACTATTATCGAATTGCTCGACTTGTTTCTTAGCTTTACTTAAAATTTTACTACGCTGAAAAATAATAGCCCAAGACATTACAGAAAATGCTAGTAACAATAACATAACTCCTTGGACTAAAAATCCTGCATGTAAAAATAGATCAATAATATTCAGATTTTCCACTTAAATAAACTCCAAAACTAATAATTTAGGAAGCGCACACGGCTTCATTTTAGCCATATTGACGCAAGCAATCACCACATCAGCTCTGCTGATAATTTGCTTATTTTGGTTTAAAATTGTCTGTTTAAAAATAATAGACGCCTTACGAATTTGTTCAATTTTAGTGCTTATAGTCAGCATATCATCTAAACGGGCAGGAAAGTCGTAGCTAATATCCATCTTTTTGACAACAAATGCAATACCTTCCTGTAATAACTTTTGTTGACTAATTTCTAGATGCCTTAGCATTTCCGTTCTAGCTCGCTCAAAAAAAGCAAGATACCGAGCATGGTAAACTACCCCGCCAGCATCTGTGTCTTCATAATAGACTCTTGCATTCCAATTGAATTGTTTCATATTTCGTGATCTACAAAAAAATTTTGTGTCATTATATATGATTATGAAATTCGCTGCACTATGATATAAAAATAGTTAAATGAAAACAATTATCATTTATAGATAATTTATCT
This sequence comes from Gilliamella sp. N-G2, assembly GCF_002142215.1. Lineage (GTDB taxonomy): Bacteria > Pseudomonadota > Gammaproteobacteria > Enterobacterales > Orbaceae > Gilliamella. Next base: position 138,599 of record NZ_NAST01000002.1, on the reverse strand, counting down.
TATATACGGTTTTATAATTAAAAAGGTGACAATTTGCCACCTTTCAATCTTTTTACGTTGTTATTTTTTAGTTTCTTTTTCGTTACCAAAATTTTCAACCCAAAGTCCAGTAACAACAGCAAGCATACAAGCTGCAATTAATCCGGTTAACCATAAAAAGTAATACATAATTAATTCCTAATAAAGTGAATGTTTATTGTTCTCAATATGATTCTTGTCTAAACGTCCAAACATTTTTATGTAAGACCATATCGTGTAGAAAAGAACGATCGGCAAAAATATTAACACTACACCGAACATTATATTAAGTGTTAGTTGGCTAGAAGTTGCGTCCCAAATTGTTAAACTAGCATTTGGCATAATGCTTGATGGAATAATGAATGGGAAGGTCGCAATACCATACGTAAATAGTACACAGGCAATTGTTAATACTGAAGATAAAAACACTAATCCATTTCTATTTAAACTTGAAAATAAAATAGTTAATAAAGGTAATAACACACCTAAGGCTGGTACAATCCATAATATCGGATAATTCATATAGTTTTTTAACCATGAAACATCAGTCGATACAGTTTTATTTAATGGATTTGAAACGCCATTCGGATCTATACTACTAGTTACTTCATAACCATGAATACCGAATGCAACCCAGACTCCAGCTAATACAAATGCAATTAACATGATTAAACTTGCCACTTGGGTTGCTTTTCTTGCTCTTAGGTAAAGTTCACCAGAAGTTTTCATCTGCAACCAAGCACCACCGTGAGCTACGATTAACATTAAGCTCACAATACCAGCTAATAGAGCAAATGGGTTAAGTAAACCAAAAAATGAACCATCATAAAAAGCACGATAGCCATTATCAAATCTAAATGGAACACCTTCTAACAAATTTCCGAATGCAACACCCAAAACAAGAGCGGGAACAAAACTACCTAAAAAAATTGCAATATCCCACATATTACGCCATTTAGAATTTTCAAGCTTACTACGATAATCAAAGCCAATCGGTCTAAAAAATAGAGCACATAACACTAAAATCATTGCAATATAAAAACCAGAAAAAGATACTGCATAAGCCATTGGCCAAGCAGCGAAAATACCTGCACCACCTGTAATTAACCACACTTGATTACCATCCCAATGTGGCGCTATTGCATTTATCATAATACGACGTTCAGTATCTGTTTTGCCAATAAATGGTAATAAGATACCAACACCCATATCAAAACCATCGGTGATAACAAAGCCGATTAACACAACGCCAATCAGCAACCACCAGATGGCTCGTACAATTTCATAATCAATCATTGTATATACTCCTTATGCCTTATTCTGATATCGATTGTGTTTTTTCATAATGATAGCTGCCAGTACCTAAAGAGCTTGGCCCTAATCGTGCAAATTTAAACATTAGGAACATTTCAGCAACTAAGAACATCGTGTAAAGTCCACAAATAAGAATCATGGTGAATAATACTTCACCTGGAGTTAATGATGAATTAGCTACACCTGTTGGTAATACATCTTGAATCGCCCATGGTTGACGACCATATTCCGCAACAAACCAACCACATTCGCATGCAAGCCAAGGAAATGGTAAAGATAAAAGAAGTAAACGAGATAACCAACGTTTTTCACCAATTTTATTCTTGTATGTTGACCATAATGCAAGTCCAGTACCTAAAATCATTAATAAACCAAGCCCAACCATTCCTCTAAATGCCCAGAATAAAGGCCATACGGTTGGAATTGAATCTTCAGCTGCAGCTTTAATATGTTGTTCAGTAGCTTCAGGAATTGTTAGATTATCTTTATCAGTGAAACGTTTAACCAAATAACCATAGCCTAAATCGACTTTATTATCTTCAAATGCCTTTAATACTGCAGGATCTTTATCACCTTTTTGAATTTTTTCTAAGTTAGAATAAGCTAAAATCCCATTGCGAATTCGAGTCTCATTAGAAACTAAAATATCTTTTAAACCTGTTACCTGAGTATCGAGCGAACGAGTCGTCATAATTCCCATCACATAAGGAATTTCAATTGCAAATAAGTTTTCTTTTTTATCTTGAGAAGGAAATGCAATAACATTAAATGAAGCTGGTGCGGGTTGAGTTTCCCATTCACCTTCAATTGCCGCTAATTTAACGGGTTGCACAGTTGTAATTTCGTGACCAGCTTCATCTCCCATAATAGCGACGACAATTGACATAATAAAACCAAATACTGCAGCTACTGCGAAAGAGCGTTTAGCAAAGGGTAAATCACGTTTTTTGAGTAAATAATATGAACTAATGCTTAACACAAAAATAGAACCAGTAAGATAACCCGCAGCCACAGTGTGAACAAATTTATATTGAGCGACAGTGTTGGTAATTAACTCAAAAAAACTTTGCATTTCCATTCTTGAGTTAATTGGGTTAAAGTCAGAACCGACTGGAAACTGCATCCAACCATTCGCAACTAAAATCCAGAGTGCAGAAAGATTAGAACCAAAAGCCACACACCAAGTAACCATTAAATGCTTACCACGACTTAATCTATCCCATCCAAAAAAGAATAAACCAACCATTGTTGATTCTAAGAAAAAGGCCATTAACCCTTCAATTGCAAGTGGTGCTCCGAAGATATCACCTACATAATGTGAATAATAAGACCAATTGGTACCAAACTGAAATTCCATGGTTAAACCAGTAGCAACGCCAACTGCGAAGTTGATACCAAATAGTTTACCCCAGAATTTAGTCATATCTTTCCAGACTTGCTTACCACTAACAACGTATACAGTTTCCATAATTGCAAGCATAAACGCCATTCCAAGCGTTAATGGTACAAAAATAAAATGATACATAGCTGTGAGTGCAAACTGAAGGCGTGACAGTTCTACAATATCTAACATAAAGCGCTCCCTTATCCCTAAATGCCCACAAATTTTGTAACGTTATTTTTTGTTATTGTACAATATTATTCTAAGAATAAAAATTGATTAATGTCAAAAAAATAAAACTTAAAAATATTTTTTTATTGTTTCACCAATTTCAGCTAAGCTTCTTACCACAGTGATACCTGCGGCTTGTAGTGCTTTGGTTTTTTCTGCAGCAGTGCCTTTGTTCCCAGAAATAATAGCACCTGCATGCCCCATACGTTTACCTGTCGGTGCAGACACACCAGCTATATAAGCTACAACAGGTTTAGTAACATTATCTTTAATATAATTGGCGGCTTCTTCTTCTGCGCTACCACCAATTTCACCAATCATAACAATAGCTTCTGTATTTGGGTCTTGTTGGAATAATTTTAAGATTGAAATAAAATCACTGCCGGGAATAGGGTCACCACCTATTCCAACACAAACGGATTGACCTAATCCAATATCAGTTGTTTGTTTAACTGCTTCATAAGTTAGTGTGCCTGAACGTGAAACAATACCAACTTTACCGGCTAAATGAATATGTCCTGGCATAATTCCAATTTTACACTCATCAGGTACAATAATTCCTGGGCAATTTGGTCCTATCATGACAACATCATGTTGAATTAATTTTTGCTTAACAATAAGCATATCCAAAGTAGGAATGCCTTCTGTAATACAAACGATGAGTTTGATCCCGGCATCAATAGCTTCTAAAATTGAATCTTTACCAAATGCAGCGGGAACATAAATAACAGTTGCCGTTGCACCTGTTGCTTCAACGGCTTCTTTAACAGTATTAAAAACAGGTAAACCTAAATGTGTTGTACCACCTTTACCCGGCGTAACACCACCGACTAATTTTGTACCATAAGCAAGCGCTTGTTCAGAATGGAATGTGCCTTGGCTACCAGTAAAACCCTGACAAATAACTTTTGTATCTTTATTAATCAAAATTGACATAGTAATTATTCTCCATCCACTCTATTATTGTGCAACACTGACGATCTGTTGAGCTGCATCGACCAAACTTTTTGCGGTAATAACATTTAATTTACTTTTAGCCAGAATCTCTCTTGCCAGTTCTGCATTATTACCTTCAAGACGTACAACAACAGGAACAGTCAAACCTATTTCCTTAATTGCATCAATAATACCATTGGCAATAAGATCACAGCGAACAATACCACCAAAAATATTAACTAATATCGCTTTTACATTTTTATCTGAAAGTATCAACTTGAAAGCTTCGGCAACGCGTTCTTTAGTCGTACCACCACCAACATCTAAGAAATTGGCTGGTTCACCACCGTAAAGTTTAATCATATCCATGGTAGCCATAGCAAGGCCTGCACCATTAACCATACAACCAATGTTACCGTCTAAAGAAACATAACTAATACCTTGTTTAGCCGCAATCGATTCGCGTTCATCTTCTTGTGTGGTATCTCTTAATATGACTAAATCAGGATGTCTAAACATAGCATTATCATCTAACACAACTTTAGCATCTAAACAAATTAACTCTTGTGAATCGGTAATAACTAGCGGATTTACTTCTGCTAAAGAAACATCTTTTTCAATAAAAAAATTAGCAAAATTAACAAATAATTTAGCAAATTGATTGATTAATTTACCGCTTAAGCCAAGTTTAAATGCAAGCTCACGACCTTGATAACCGCATGGCCCAGTTAAAGGGTCAAGCGATATTTTATGAATTAAATGTGGTGATTGTTCAGCAACCTTTTCAATTTCAACACCACCTTCTGTTGAAGCCATAACCACAATACGTTTTGTACTACGGTCAACTACTGCCCCCAAATAAAGTTCTTTTTCGATATGGGAAGCTTTTTCAATTAAAATCTTATTAACTGGTTGCCCTTTAGAAGTTGTTTGATAAGTCACTAAATACTGACCTAACCATTTTTCAGCAAACTGTTTTATTTCATTAAAATCTTTAGTACAAATTACACCACCTGATTTACCACGACCTCCGGCATGTACTTGGCACTTTGCTACCCAAGCATTAGTTTGAGAAGAAAGTTCAGCCAATGTATCTTGTATTTCATCGATTGAATTACACACGTAACCTTCAGGCACAGGCAAATTATATTGTTTAAAAAGTTGTTTTGATTGATACTCATGCAGGTTCATAAATAAATTCCGAAACGTCGATTGCCATAAAATAGTGGCTAATTTTAATGCAAGTTAAAAAAATTGTGTAGTAAATAATTACTTATGTTTATAGTAATTGAGAATTATTGCTGATAATCGGTGACAGTGGTATACTCAAAAAATATATTGTAAAAACAGTAAAGGTAAAAATATGGCACAAGTTGGGATTTTTTTTGGTAGTGATACCGGTAATACAGAAAATGTAGCTAAACAAATCCAACAAATTTTAGGTATAGATAAAGCGGATCTCTTCGATATCGCAAAAACCACAAAACAAAATATTGAAAAATATGATTTTTTATTTTTTGGTATTCCAACTTGGTATTATGGTGAATCTCAAGCTGATTGGGATGATTTCTTTCCTAATTTAGAACAAATTAACTTTAATGGCAAAACGGTCGCAATTTTTGGCTGTGGTGACCAAGAAGATTATTCTGAATATTTTTGTGACGCTATGGGAACTATCCGCGATATTATTGAACCAAAAGGTGCTAGAATTGTTGGTTATTGGTCTACAGAAGGTTATAGCTTCGAGGCATCAAAAAGCTTAATTGATGATAGCCATTTTGTAGGTTTAGCTATTGATGAAGATCGTCAGCCAGAATTAACAGAAGAACGCATTAATAATTGGGTTAACCAAGTAAAAAAAGAAATGAATATTTGATCTATCAAAGTGATTTATTTTATTTTCCGTTCATATTTTTATAATATGCTTAATTAATTAACTAATTTGGAATGTAATATGACAAATCATGATAAAGATAATAATGCAGCACTCAAAAGTGCGGGCTTAAAGGTTACCTTACCGCGATTGAAAATTTTAGAATTATTGCGAGACCCTTCATGTCAACACATTACTGTTGAAGATCTTTATAAAAAGTTACTTGATATGGGCGAAGAAATTGGTCTTGCCACTGTATATCGTGTATTAAACCAATTTGATGATGCAGGTATCGTAACGCGTCACAATTTTGAAGGTGGAAGAGCGGTTTTTGAACTTGCATCACAAAAACATCATGATCACCTAATTTGTTTAGATTGCGGTGAAGTTTTTGAATTTCGGGACGAAATCATCAACAAACGACAAAAAGAAATCGCAGAGCAATATGGCGTTACACTAACCTTTCATAGCTTATATCTTTACGGTCATTGTAAATCAGGTAACTGTAAAGTTCACCCAGAACTTCATGCAAAAAAATAAGCCTATATATATGGGCTTTATTTTACTTATCGAGAGCACTTACTTTTATATTTTAGGTTAATAATTAAATGAAGCAGCTTTTAAATTTTATTCCTCTCATTGTTTTTTTTATATTTTTAACAATTTACGATATTTTTATCGGTGTACAAGCCTTAATGGTTTCGGCAACAATTTCTTTTTTAATTATTCTTGTTATGTATAAAAAACTTGATAAAGTTGAGCTCATATCTTATATGATGATAATGATTTTTGGTAGCGTAACACTTTATACCCGAGATCAAAATATAATTAAATGGAAAGTAACCATCATAAACTTCTTATTTGCTGCAGCATTATCTATTAGTCAGTTTGGTTTCCAAAAAAATCTATTACAAAAAATGTTAGGCAAAGAAATACAGCTTGACATAACCGTTTGGAATAAGTTGAATGTGGTATGGATTGTATTTTTTATTGCTTGCGGAACTTTCAGTTTAATAGCAACATATTATGCAGCAGATAATTTTTTTTGGATCTTCAAAGTGTTTATTTTACCGGGAGCATCATTAGTAATGTCTTTGATTTCAGGCATTTATATTTATAGACATATGAATAAAACTGCTAATAACGGATAAAATAATCTAAGAAAGAGTACTTTTAATATGACACAAAAAGAAAACAATCCAAAAGGACAATTAGTTTTACGAACTTTAGCAATGCCAGCAGACACTAACCCTCATGGTCATATTTTTGGTGGATGGATCATGTCACAAATGGATTTAGCGGGCGGAATTTTAGCTAAAGAAATAGCTAAAAGAAGAGTAGTAACTGTTAATGCGAGTAGTATTACTTTCTACAAACCAGCAATGGTTGGGGATGTTGTTTGTTGTTATGCACATTGTATAAAAACAGGTAAAACATCAATTACTATCGGTATTGAAGTCTGGATTAAAAAAATAACTGATGCTGACAATTCCACCCAACGTTTTTGTATTACTGATGCGACATTTACGTATGTATCAGTAGATAAACATAACAACCCGAAACCATTGCCAGAAATATTTCAAAATTTCGACTGTAATAAAGACCCTATTAGTAAATTAAACTTAAGTTATAGCTGATAAATATGCAATTTACATCATTTCATGCTTTAGTAAGTACATTAATATTTCTTATTTATTGGTTATTGATTGTATCAACCACCTTACGTATTGTGTTTAAAAGACGACCAACCACTTACGTCATTGCATGGATGTTAGTCATCTATATATTACCTATAATTGGCGTACTCCTCTATTTTGCGCTAGGCGAAGCGCATCTTGGTCAACAAAGAGCGAAGCGTGCGCAAAAAATGCGTCCTACTATTACCAAATTTATTAATCGACTAAGTGCTTTTCCTGACATATTCACTACTAAAGTAAGTCAAGTTAGCAAACCTATTTTCCAACTCTGCAAGCATCAAACCGGCCTTGACGGAATCAGAGGCAACCACATTGAATTATTAAGTAACACTGATGTTATTTTTGATCGCCTAATTGAAGACATTAATAATGCTCACTCCAATATTGAAATGGTATTTTATATTTGGAATGAAGGCGGTAGAGCAGATGATGTTGAACAAGCACTAATACAAGCCACGCAGAGAGGTGTTACTTGTCGATTAATGATTGACTCGGCCGGTAGTCGACATTTTATTCGTTCAAACGCCTGCCAAAGAATGCGTGATGCAGGTATTGTTATTGTTGAAGCGTTACAAGTGAATCTATTAAGATTTATGTTTAGACGTCTTGATCTTCGACAACATCGTAAAGTCGCTATTATTGATAACTACATTTCATATACAGGTAGTATGAACATTGTCGACCCAAGATTTTTCAAACAGAACAAACATGTTGGTGAATGGGTTGATATTATGATCAGAATGAATGGACCAGTTACCACGTTAATGGGCGCAATATATGCTAGTGATTGGGAACTTGAAACAGGAAAATATTTAGCACTTCCACAAATTACTGATTTTGCTGAACCACCGGAAGAAAAGAAACATATTATGCAACTTATTCCTTCTGGCCCAGGTTATACTGAAAACATGATTCATCAGGTATTGTTAACATCTATCTATTCTGCTCAAGAACAAATTATTTTCACAACACCTTATTTGGTACCTAGTGACGACATTTTACATGCAATATGTACCGCAGCTCAACGAGGGGTTGAAGTTATTATTATCGTGCCTAAAAATAATGATTCGCTAATGGTAAAATGGGCAAGTCGAGCTTTTTTTTCTGAATTATTAAACGGTGGCGTTAAGCTTTATCAATTTAATGATAATTTATTACATACTAAAAGTGTATTAATCGACGATCAACTTAGTTTAGTGGGTACCGTTAACTTAGATATGCGAAGTTTATGGTTAAATTTTGAAATTACGACAGTGATTGATGATGCACAGTTTGCAAAATCATTATCTACATTATTAGGACAATATTTATCAAAATCGGATAAAGTTAATATAGAAAAATGGAAAAAACGACCAATTTGGCAACGGATTGTTGAGCGACTATTTTACTTTTTTGCTCCATTACTATAATTAATTAACACACTAATTAAATAAACAATTTAGATAGATCATTACTTTTGATAAGATTGAATGCTAATAACCTTTTTGTGAAATATCAGGTAGAAATTGATTATCTGCAATACGAAAAACGCTAGTTTCTAACGTTCCATCTTCATTGAGAGAAATTTCTCGCCATCCAGGTGCATCTTCATTAGATAATTGAAAATCATAGCAATTAGGCTTAAATTGAAAACAAGTAGAAGGTGTTGAAAATGCTTGACAGTTATGCCAAACATGATCTTGTTGTTGGTGAATATGTCCCCAACCAAGACCTCTGAAAGTTGAAAACTTTTTAACGATCTTCTCTAGTTCACAGCTATTTTTCAAAATATGCTTATCTAACCAATGACAACCTGAATTAATAGGATGATGATGTAAAAAGACCATTACATTTTTATCAGGATAGGATAACAACGTCTTTTCAAGAAATTGCAGTTCAGATTCAGATAACCAACCATAAGCCTGACCAAAAACTTGACTATTTAAAAGCACAATCAACCAATTATCGCCAAGCATTACTAGCTTATTTTCAGCTAGTTGGTAATTTGAAAACACTTCCTGCATATGACTATAATTATCATGATTACCAGCCAACCAGACACATGGTATTTTAAATTGTTTGATCTGCTCAGCAAAACGCGCATAGGATTTCATCGAACCATCCTGCACAAAATCACCTGTTGCAACAATTAAATCATATTTTTTATTACTATGCTTAATTTCATTAATAACCGATAAAAAACTCGCATTCGATTTAACGCCTAATAAGGCGCCATCCTCACTCTCAAACAGATGTGTATCAGTAATATGCAAAATTTTTGCACAATACTTATTTTGTATTTGAAGCTTCAAAAGTGACTCCAAAATCTACCTCTATCGTTTATTATATGAAATCATGCCAGTAATAGAATTGATATTGTGATCAACATCACAATTTTTATTTTAAATCATGATGTTATATTAAATTGTAAAATAAATTCTATTTTTAGGAAAGTAATAATTGCTTAGTTTAACAAAAAACTGCTTATTTCCACTCATTCTTTAGTTTTAGATGATTAAGTTGTAACCACTGTAGCGCAATAATTGAAGCGGCATTATTTATTACTCCTTCTTCAACCCATTTATACGCTTGCTCACGACTAACTACATGAACCTTGATATCTTCGTTTTCTTCAGCTAAACCATGCACACCTTTTGCTGTAGAAGAATCAACTTGGCCAACCAATATATGTAATTGCTCTGTTAAACCACCTGGTGATGCAAGATAACTGATAATTGGTTTACATTTCCCAATAACAATACCCGCTTCTTCCATCGCTTCTCGTTTTGCAACTTCTTCAGTGGATTCATTTTCATGATCCATCATTCCCGCAATCAACTCTAGCATCCAAGGACTATCTTGAGTATCAATCGCGGCTATCCTAATTTGCTCAATAAGCACCACCTCATCACGTTTATCATCATAAGCTAAAAGCACCACAGCATGACCTCGCTCCAAAATTTCACGAGTCACCATCTCACTAACAGAACCATCGAATTTACGGTATTGAAAACGATATTCTAATAACGAAAAAAAACCTTTATATAAAGTTCGTTTAGTTAAATTAAAAATATCTTTCTTATTAAAAAGCACTGGCGTAGGTTTATATTTCATATTAAGTTCTCGATTTTAGATTAAATTTTAATAAAAAGTGCGAATCAGGAATAAGGATACTTTCTATATGCTAATTATCTGTTAAAATTATGCAATTGGAAATATTATTCTATTTTATTGCTTTTAAAGAGAAAGATTGATGAAAAAAACTTTAACCTTTTTAATTGGCTTAGCATTAAGTCAATCTGTGTTTGCTGAAAACTTAGTTCAAGTTTATGAACAAGCAAAAGAAACCAATCCAGATTTACGCAGTTCATTGGCTGAAAAAGATAAAGCTTATTCAGCAATTTCCGGCTCTCGTGCAAGCCTACTTCCGCAAGTTGGGCTAAGTGCTTCTTATACTATAGATCATGGGCGTCGAGACATCAGTGGTAAGAACTCTAAAAACGCTAACTTATATCAAGTCGCCGTATCACAAAGTATCTTCAATTTTTCTAATTGGAAAGCTTTAGATATCACAAAAAAACAAGCAACTATTGCAGATATTTCTTATCAATATCAAGGCCAAACATTGATTTTGAACACTTCTGTAGCTTACTTTAATGTACTTAAATGTCTTGATGCGTTAAGCTTTATCGATGCACAGAAAAAAGCAATTGGTCGTCAATTAGAACAAACTCGCCAACAACATCAAGTTGGTTTAGTTGCCATTACAGACGTACAAAATGCACAAGCAAATTATGATTTAACAGTAGCCCAACAAGTTAATGCATTAAATGACTTAAATAACGCTATTGAAGCATTACGCCAAGTAAGTGGACGTTTCTATTCTAAACTCGCTAGTGTTGACACTAAAACCTTCAGAACTGAACAACCGACACAAATCAATACATTATTAAAACAATCTGAAACAGCTAATCTCAATTTATTAACAATGAAGTTAAACCAAGAGATTGCTCGTGACCAAATCAAAATGGCGCAATCTGGCTATATGCCTACTGCTAGCTTAGAAGCATCAACGAATTTAAATAAAACAGATAGTTATGGTAACTTCAATTACGAACGTCATACTGCGGGTAAAAATTATTCAGGTGATAACAAAATTGGGGTTAGTGTAAGTTTACCTTTATTTTCTGGAGGCGCGACAGTATCACAAGTGCAACAAGCACAACATAACTTCGTTAGTTTCAGTGAAAAGCTTGAAAGCACTAATCGTAGTGTAATTAATCAAATCCGCTCATCTTATAACAATATTTCGTCATCAATTAGTGCTATCAAAGCTTATCAACAAGCGGTTGTTTCTGCACAAAGTTCCTTAGAAGCCACATCTTCTGGTTATCAAGTGGGAACTCGTACTATTGTTGATGTACTAAATGCCACTACACAACTTTATAGTTCAAAACGAAATCTATCTGATGCTAAATACAATTATTTAACTAGTTTATTACAGTTGAAATATGCTGTTGGTACTTTAACTGCAAATGATTTAGTTTATTTAAACAATATGTTAGGTAAAGAAGTTAGTACCCTAGCAACGATAAAATAATCTACTATAAATAAAGTTAAATTAGACAGAAAAAGCGATTCTTAGATCGCTTTTTCTGTTTTGGATGATTAATTTATCTAATTTAATTCTATTACTAAATGTATTGCAATATTTATCAAGACATAGCATTAACCATAAACTCAATAAAAATATTAAGTTTAGGTAATCTTTGCTTATCTGCTGTATATAAAATATGAGCTTCTCTAGGCGGGGGCAAAAAATCTTGCAGAATAGGAATTAATTTGCTTTGTTTTATCGACTCATTCAGTACTGACTCAGGTAACATCGTGATACCTAATCCTTCAATAGCGGCTGTAGCCAATGCACTGGTATTATTACTTTGAAATGCGCCAGAAATAGCGATATTAGTTAACTTACCATTTATAGTAAATGGCCAAAAATTATCTTTTTTGGTCGGATTGACATATTGATAAATTAAGCATTGATGTTTCTTCAAATCATCTGGTATTGATGGTACGCCATTTTGAGCTAAATAACTTGGTGAAGCAGCAAAAATTAGCTGTAAGTCACTTAGTTTACGAGCAATTAAACTTGAATCATTTAATGAGCCAATTCGAAACACCACATCAAAATCATCTTTAACTAAGTCGACATAACGATCACTTAATTGAATATCAATATTCACTTTCGGATAACATTTCATAAAGCGACTTATCACAGGAATCAAATTAAATTGACCATAACTAATCGGGGCACTAATCCTTAACCTTCCTTTAGGCTCTTGGCTAAATTGTTGTGCTAATGTTTTTGTACTTTTAATTTCATTTAGAATAAACAAACATCGTTCATAATACTGTTTACCAAACTCTGTTAAATTTTGTGATCTTGTCGTTCGATTAAGCAATTTTAGACCTAAATAATTTTCTAAAAAAAGAATATATTTAGCAATCATTTGTGGGGAAGTATTTAATGAAATAGACGTTGCAGCAAAAGAGCCTGTTTTCACGGTTATAACAAATGCTTCCATACATTTAACTAAATCCATATTAGTAATCCTCAGTTGTTAATAAATCAATTTTGATATTATTTATTGTCATTTTATCAATGAATATAATACAGTTCATCAATTAAATACGGAAATTTAGTGAGCATATAATCATCATTAAACAAAGTTTTGCTGATTAAATTTGCATAACTATTTTTATGTCAGCTAATTATCTTGTGATGACAACTCATTAAAATATAGGTATCAATCTAAGTAACAAAAGGATAAAAAATGGAAAATAAAAGATATACTCTTATCACTGGTGCTAGCTCGGGAATAGGTTATGCAACGGCGATCGCATTTGCCAAAAGAAACAAAAATCTGATAGTAATTGCTCGAAGAAAAGAAAATTTAGAATCATTAAAACAACAAATAGCAGAAATAAATCCCAAAGTTGAAGTTATTATAAAAGTTTGTGATTTAACCAATATACAGTCTAATTATAATTTATTTAATGAGTTAGAAAGTTATTTTATAGAAACTTGGGTTAATAATGCCGGTTTTGGTCATTATGGTAGTGTAAACGATCAAGATTTAACAAAGATTGAAGCAATGCTGAATTTAAATATTGAAGCTTTAACCATTCTATCAACGCTTTATGTACGTAAATATAAAGATCAAGCAAATACTCAGTTGATTAATATATCATCTCGAGGTGGCTATACCATTGTACCAAATGCTGTTACCTATTGTGCCACGAAATTTTATGTTAATGCCTTCACTGAAGGGCTTGCCCACGAACTAATACAAGCTAAAGCTCAATTAAGAGCAAAAGTACTTGCTCCGGCGGCAACACAAACGGAATTTGGCAAAAAAGCCAATAATGTTGATAAATATGATTATGATAAAAGTTTTGCCAAATATCATTCTGCTGATCAAGTGGCTGAATTTTTATTAGCCCTTTATGATAGCAACAAAATAATTGGCGAGATAAGCACGAAAGATTTTTCATTCAGTTTAAAAGATAGTATCTTTCCTTATTCTGGTAATCCAGCAGAAAATCAGAAATAAACAATTGAATACAAGTGATTGAAGTGGTTGAAGGGGCAAAGCCTTCTTTTCTCAACTTTTTTTAGTTAAAAATCTAAAGCCCCTTAAATATGCACTGAAAATCACTGCTGTTAGTCAGTGATTTGCCTTAGTATATTATATTATCGATATTTAGATTAAATGTCGAAAAAACTCCATGCGATATCATTTTATCCTCCAACCAACACTTACCAAGTTTTTAATTACTCATCTAACAAAGTACGAATTAATTGCAATTGATTTATTGACGCTTGTTAAGATTTTTTGCAATTCTTGACGTTCGATAACAGAGCAACAGTTAATATTTGATAACATAACAATAGTATCAATTGAAAAAAATAGAGTTAGAACGTTAAAAAATAATTGATTTGAAAAGCCAATGGATCTAAAAAAGTAAGCGATAAAAATTAGTGGTTAGAATAACAATGTTATTACCGATTAACTACAGAAAAACAAAGTTTAATAATCAGTCTGAACCAGTGATAATTTATTCACATTTCGCTAGTATGATAATGTCAATAACACCTAGCTCCTAAACTAGGATTAAGAACGAATAAATAAGCGTTATGGATAGGTACAAATTACGTAGTTAGAAGATCTAAGGTTAGTTACTATACCATTTATTGACGTAACGGTAAACTGGTATTTATCATTCCGCTCACTTGTCCAATAATCACCAGTGCGGAAGTTAGAACCATTGAAATTGTTCATGGAGCCCCACTCGGTAAATAATCCCGCATTAATGTAACGTTGGTAAAAATTATTAGGTGAAGAAGGTGTAGCACCGACAGCACCCTGACAATTACCAGCCCCTCGACAAGTTGCGTTAGTTAAATCTTTTACCTTAGGTAACCTATATCCAATATTAGTACACCAAGATGAAGAACTAGAATAATCAAATTCATTAAGACCACGATTGACGAACCACTGCTTTAACACAAAACCATACTTGACGATGACATCACCTCCGGGACTATCACGACCAACTAACTCAAATACCTGTGGCAAAGATGGACTATCAATATTACCTGGATTATCCATACTCCACTGTGATGGTTTAGCAACGGGACCTGTTAGAGTGACTCGAACACTTGTATTTATTGAATTTGTCATAGTAGCAGTAATACCACCATGAGAAACTGGCGCCCAATATAAAGCTTCATTATTACCACCAATAACCAAATCAAAATACAAATTATTAGCGCCAGTAGTAGGAAAATTTAAATGGTAAGATGAAGGTATAATTGACTGGGGAAGAAATCCACTATTAGAGTCCCAAATAGAAGAAGGACCAGCAAAACCAGCTCTACTAAAACGCATGTCAGGTTTAGCAAAACAAATCACTGGCGTCGCCTTAGGATTAACATAATAGATCGCACTACTTTCACTAAAACGACGTTCATTAGGGACACCATAACGTGTTTTTAATGTACTGTTAGTGTTAGATAATATTAATCTATACGGCGCCTTACAAACAGTAAGCACTTCATTACGTGCAACAGCTTCATTATTTTTATCAACAATGGATAAACTTAAACTACCAATAGCAGTTATACCATTAATACCCAGGCCATCACCATCATCATCACCCCAATAATTATATGGTGAGTCAATAAGTGTACTTAACGAAATTGAATTAACATTAGTCGGTATTAACATACTAATATCAGCAAAACTCTGACCAATTTCAGGTAACTCAATAGGATTGGTTAAACTTGAATTGTTAGTTATTGGTGTAAAGTTCGTACCATCAGAAAGAGATATCCCAAGCATACCATCGGAATTAGTCACACGTGTACGTCCACCATCGAAGGTTAAATAGGGAGCTGAACCATGAATAATATTGGCAGTTTTAGATATAAATGCGTAATTAGAAAAAGAGATAAAAAGTAAAATAACTACGGTTAACGCAGAAAAAATCTGCCGAGATAAAAAGGTTAAATTAAAAAATTTTGAAAAATTTCGCAGAACTTTGTGGAAAAATAAAATGTAACGAAGTAATAAACAGCTTAATCTAAATTTAAACAAAGTTAAGTTATAGGTTGTCCATGCTGCTTGTTTAATATTAGAATACATCTCGACAATCCATTAATTAATATTTTGATTTATTTCCATTTTTACAACACCAATTGGATTTTAACCGTTTACATCAAACAGTTAAAAAAGTATAGTGACTGGAAAAATGAGATGCAACATTTTTTTATTTTTTATTGTTAACTTTCGTAAAGAGTTTACTAAAAGATTGCAATGTTTAACTCATTCATATAACTGAATTTAGGGGGTACAATTTATTCTATGGATTTAGGTTAAATAATCGGGATAGTATCCCTTTACAGCAACTATTTTACATAAAAAGCTATAACAGATTTTTGTTGACTACAGTCATTATTTATTTAATAAAATAGATTATCTTTTTGTAGAAATCATCAGGTAACCTAGACCAGCAATCTGTATTAATTTACAAATAATATAGAGTTAATGAGTTCAAACAACTTCCCCAATACAGTAATTTTTTTTAAATAAGGAGTAATAAAAAGTTGTTATTAATTACATTCATTTTGCAATTTATAAAATAGGTTATTTTTTTATAAAAATAGTCAAAAAGCCTATACCGTCAGCTGATGTTTATTGATTAAAAATTTTCACTGAAAAAACTTTCCCTCAAAAACAAATTGGCCCAATTAGAGCGGATGGTTCCTACTACCACTACAAAATTGTTTTTTATCGTCCACTTCGTCAGCGTCATTGCCTTGGCAAGGCAATTATTTTTTAACATCCTAACTCTATTTTACCTATCCCTAGCTTACGTACCAACTAACCGCTAAGGATAAACGCAAATCCCGCTGTCTTTCTGAGAATGCATGTTAGTCACATAACCATAGCACGAGGAAACGGCAAACGGGCTACCGTCATTTGTATCACCCGTCCAATAGGGGTTGGAGTAGAAGTCGGTACCGCTATAATCGGTGATGCATCCCCACTCAGTGAAGAACCCGGCGCCAATTCGACGCTGATATGTATTATTAGGTGACGATGGAGTAGCACCGACAGCACCTTTACAGTAAGAACTTGACCAAGATCCCTGACAAGTCGCGTTAGTTAAATCCTTTACTATAGGCAACCGATAATCACCAATTTTTGTACACCATAAAGATGTACTTGAATGAGAGTATTCACGAGAACCACGGCTGACGAACCACTGCTTTAACACAAAACCATACTTGACGATGGCATTACCTCCGGGACTATCACGACCAACTAACTCAAATACCTGTGGCAAAGATGGCATATCGATACGAGTTGGATTATCTGAAATCTGTTGCGAAGAGTCCATAACGGCCGGGCCAGTTAGAGTGACATGAACACTAGTTTTTGTTGGAGATGTCATAGTCGCCGTAATACCACCATGCGAAACTGGCTCCCAATATAAGACCTGATTAATACCAGCTATATTTAAATCAAAATATAAATTATGCGCACCAGTAGTCGGAAAGTTTAAATCATAAGACGATGGCATAACAGACTGAGTTAGAAAACCATTATCAATGTCCCATATGTGAGTAGGACCCGCATATACTCCATTACCGTTAAAATAGTTAGGCTTAGCAAAACAAATCTCTGGCTTAGCCTTTGGATTAACATAGTAAGTTGCATCTCTCGCACTAAAACGACTTTCATTAGGTACACCATAACGTGTTTTTAGTGTAGCTTCACTATTAGATAAGGTTAATTTATAAGGGGCATTACAAATTGTTAACACGGTATTGCGTGATACAGCCTGATTATTTTTATCAACAATGGATAAACTTAAACTACCCGTAGCAGTAATACCACTAACGCCTTGACCATCGCCATCATCATCACCCCAATAATTATAGGGTGGGCCAATAAGTGAACTTAATGCAATAGAATCAGTATTTGTTGGTACCGACATACCAATATTCGCAAAACTCTGACCTGCAACAGGTAACTCAATAGGATTGATACTTGAATTAGGGGTTGCGGGGGTGAATTTTCTACCATCAGAAAGGGATATCCCGAGTAACTCCTCGGAATTCGTTACTCGGGTTTGACCACCGTCGAAGATTAAATATGGCGCATTACCACTAATTACATTCAAAGTTTTAGTGGTTAAGGCTAGGCTAGAATAGGAAGTTATTAACAATAAACCAAACAATAACCCTAAAAAGATCTGCTGGGATAAAACGCAACGATCTAACGATCGTGATAAAACTCGTACGATTTCACAAAATTTTAATAAAAAATAAATTGGAGTGAAAAATAAAGATTGTGAACTTAACTTAGCCGAATTTAAATTATATGTTGTCCATGTTGGGGAGTGAAAATTATAATCCATTCTGACGTTCCTGTCATATAACCTCATGTTTAATATAAATTTTACATCCTTGATCGACTAATCCTCAGTCGATCATTTCTTTTAAAAAAGTTAAAATAGTATAAAGATCAAAAAAAATCCCCGCAACCTATTTTCTTCTCTTAACTATTAACTTTCCTAAACAAAAACACCTAAAGATGAGAATGTCTAAACTTTTTAGATCTCAAAATTAAGAGGACTATCAAGTCATAATTATATTTCTACTAAATTCATTAAAGATAATTTTCGTAACTAAGTATTCTGTTTTTTTAAGCGCACGTTGAATAAACATCACCATTAATCAGTTGTTAGATAAGTATTATTTTTTATGTTAGCTATATTGAATTAAGTTGACTTGGATTGTGAATTGTTTGATATTTTTTGGGGGGATTGGGTTAACCATTAAGGAATATTTATTCGATAAAATCGGCAAAGATTTGTCTTTTTTTATTTGCAGATGTAAGTTTTATTCTGTCCTTGTTACAAAATTACTATTTGTTATTAATCTTTGCTATTACTGAGTTTTTTTGAACATTTTCATCTTCTTTTCTTATCGGCATCTTAACATATCAGATTTATTAAGATGCCCTTTTTAAGGATTAAGAAAAGCGCGTTAAGAGATACGCATCCCCGGTTTAGCTCCGCTATCTGGTGATAATAGATAAACACCTTCATTGTCATCTTTACCACTAGCACAAAGAACCATACCCTCTGAAACACCAAAACGCATTTTACGAGGTGCCAAGTTAGCAATCATAATAGTTAAACGACCAATTAATACTTCTGGTTCAGGATAGTATTGTTTGATACCTGAAAATACATTACGGGTTTCATCACCAATATCTAACGTTAATTGCAATAATTTATCTGAACCTTCAACAAAACTAGCGTTTTTGATTAAGGCAACGCGCATATCTACTTTAGCAAAATCGTCAAAATTTATAGTTTCCGCAATTGGTTCGGCTACCTTTTCTTTTGCTGGTGTAGTTGCTGCCACTTGCTGTTTAGTTTCTTCAATCATGTTATTAATTTTATCCATATCAATTCGGTTGAATAAAGCTTTAAAACTGTTAATTTTATGACCGGTTAAGGCTTTATCTATTGTATGCCATTCTAATTGACTATTTAAAAATGCTTCACTACGTTCAGCTAATGAAGGTACGATAGGTTTTAAATAGGTCATTAATATACGGAATAAATGGATCCCCATAGAACAAATATCTTGTAATTGCTGATCTTGATCTTGTTGCTTAGCAACCACCCACGGCGCTTTTTCATCAATGTAGCGGTTTGCTTCGTCAGCTAAAGCCATAATTTCACGTACCGCTTTACCTGATTCTCGTTTTTCAAAAGCATCAGCAATAACTTGCGATTTTTCGACAAATAAGGCGTAAAGTTCTGGTGCAGCAATATTATCAGATAATTTGCCGTCGAATCTTTTACTAATAAATCCAGCCGAACGTGATGCGATGTTAACCACTTTATTTACCAAATCGCTATTAACTCGTTGAACAAAATCTTCAAGATTAAGATCAATATCATCAATATGTGGCGACAATTTAGCGGCATAATAGTAACGTAAACAATCTGGATCCAGATGTTTTAGATAGGTACTTGCTTGAATAAAAGTACCACGAGATTTTGACATTTTAGCGCCATCAACAGTTACATAACCGTGTACAAAAATATTTGATGGTTTGCGATGTTGACTACCATCTAGCATTGCTGGCCAAAACAAACTATGGAAATAAACAATATCTTTACCAATAAAATGATAAAGCTCGGTCGTTGAATCTTTATTCCAGAACTCATCAAAAATCGCTTTATTATTTTTATTACAATAGTTAAGGAAAGATCCCATATAACCAATTGGAGCATCTAACCAAACATAAAAATATTTACCTGGTGCATCAGGAATTTCAAAACCAAAATAAGGGGCATCACGGCTGATATCCCACGGTTGTAGACCTGCTTCAAACCATTCTTGCATCTTATTAGCAACTTGTTCTTGTAATGTACCTGAACGTATCCACGTTTGTAACATTGTGGCAAACTCAGGTAAATCAAAGAAGAAATGCTCAGATTGTTTTAAAATCGGCGTTGCGCCTGAAACGACTGATTTAGGATTAATAAGATCAGTAGGATTATAAGTCGCACTACATACTTCACAATTGTCGCCATATTGGTCTGGAGCTTTACAACGAGGACAAGTACCTTTTACAAAACGATCTGGTAAAAACATCTGTTTTTCAGGGTCAAACAGTTGTGAAATAACCTTAGTTTTAATATAACCATTCGCTTTTAAACGTTTATATATTTGTTCTGATATTTCACGATTTTCAGGACTATGAGTTGAATGATAATTATCAAAACTAATGTTAAATCCGGCAAAATCACGTTGGTGTTCGACTTTTACTTCAGCGATCATCTGCTCAGGAGTGATGCCTAATTGCTGAGCTTTCAACATAATCGGCGTTCCATGCGCATCATCGGCACAAATAAAATAGATTTCATTGCCACGCATGCGCTGGTAGCGAACCCATACATCAGCTTGAATATGTTCAAGCATATGACCTAAGTGAATTGAACCGTTTGCGTATGGAAGCGCACAAGTCACCAATATTTTGCGTTGAGTTGTCATGTTAAATTATTACCTTTAATTTCATAATGGCAGAAATAGTACAACAATCGTGTGATTATCGCTAGATTTATGCCATAATTTGCCTAAATTTCTTTATAAAGCCAATCAATTTTGGACTGGTTGTATTTTTATTGGAATGTAAAAAAAGATAATTTTGTAATTTATTGTCCATTAAAGTTATTGATAATATCTATAACAATTTGAAGTAAAATAACTGAATATATACCAACGAGCTAGATACAAGGTCTATTAACATGGAAGCAAAAAAAATTCTTGAGAATTTTCGTCACCCTACTCTACAGAAAAATCTGATTGAACTTGGGGCTATTTCCCAATGTGAACGGGTTAATCAAGAACTAATGATTAGCTTGACCATGCCTTTTGCTTGGCAAACTGGTTTTGAAGATCTGAAAACAACAGTGACGCCATTATTACTTGAATTAGATGGTGTTGAAAATGTGAATTGGAATATTAAATATAATATTGCCACATTAAAGCGAGCAAATAGTCATCATGCTATTAATAATATCAAAAATATTATTGCGATAAGTTCAGGTAAAGGAGGAGTTGGCAAATCCTCAACTGCAGTTAATTTAGCTTTAGCGTTACAAAAACAAGGGGCTAAAGTGGGTATTTTAGATGCTGATATTTACGGCCCATCAATCCCAACAATGCTTGGCACTGAAAAAGAACAACCATTAACGCCTGACAATAAACATATGTCAGCAATTATGGCTTATGGTCTTGCTAGTAATTCAATTGGCTATTTAGTTGATACTGATGGTGCGATGGTCTGGCGAGGACCAATGGCAAGTAAAGCGCTTTTACAGATTTTACAAGATACACTGTGGCCTGAACTTGATTATTTGGTTATTGATATGCCACCAGGTACTGGTGATATCCAATTAACATTAGCACAAAACATTCCTGTTACAGCAGCGGTCATTGTTACCACACCACAAGATATTGCATTAATTGATGCGCAAAAAGGTATCACGATGTTTAATAAAGTGAATATTCCAACCATTGGTATTATTGAAAATATGAGTTATCACATCTGTGAAAATTGTGGTCACCATGAAGCGATTTTTGGTGAGGATGGTGCTAAGCGTCTAGCTGAAAAATACCAAACAAAATTACTTGGTCAAATGCCGCTTCACCGTTTATTACGCCAAGATCTTGATTCTGGAAAACCAACAGTAGTCAGTCATCCTGATAGTGAATTTACGCAATTATATTGTAATATTGCCGCACAAGTTGCTAGTCAACTGTATTGGCAAGGAGAAACAATTTTGCCAGATATATCATTTAAAGCGCTATAACGGAAATTAATATTGGTTGTTAAAGGATAACAACCAATATAAGTAAATGATTTAGTTACCTATAAACACCCTATAGCTATTTAAATTGATTTAGTTCAGCTTTTGCTTTAGCTAATTGCTCAATAAATGCAGGATTAGTATGTAATTGTGCAACTACTGCCGCCGCCATGACTCTTGCCGCATCAACGTCACTTTGCCAATGATAACCACAAATAACTCGGCTTTCACCAACTTCGTAACCGCGTTTTAAAATTTCATTTTGCCGTTCTGGATGTATTTCAGCTAAAACTAAGGCTATAGCGAATCCCATTGTGGTATGTCCGGAAGGATATGAGCCATTAGTCGATAATGTTTTTTCGTCTTCTGGTCGACAAGTGGCTTCATTAAAGAATGAGAATGGTCTAATGCGGTTGTAATATTGTTTAGCCGATCGAGTAGCAAGATCACCAGCATCTTCTTTCATTGTGGTAATAAGTTTATAAATCTCAGGCGAGGTATCAATTGAAATATCATATCCAAAAGCGGTTGAAAATTGTTTAGTAACATTATTTTTACTCGAATCAGCGTCAAGATAAGCTTGTTTACCTCGCTCAGTTTTTCGCATGGATTTTCCCCAATCATACATTGCTTTATCTCTTAAAAAATCAACGCTATTAAATGCTGGTGGTGGCGGTAATAAATGTAAACTATCTGGTGCTTGTTCTTGGGTAAGATAAAAATCATTCGGATTTGTGGTTACATCTTTAACCTCAATGGCATGGACGTTAAAACAAAATAAAATAGATACTACTAATGAATATAAAAACTTTTTACGCATAGATATCTCCTAAGTACTATTTTAATTAGTGATGAGAACGCAACTTAATAGAACCAATAAAGAAACGGCAAGTTTTATATGTAATGGGATTAGCAATAATTATTATAAATACAGTACTATTTGATAATAAAACATTAAACATTGGTTAGCAAAAATCTTTTTATGAAGAACAGCACATTACTATTTATTGTTTAAGATTTTTGATAACCGCATAATTTATGGTGATGAATAAACAAGTTGTATAATATTCCGACTATGAATATTGCTATTAAGCGATAATTTTATCCTTGAACATAAAAAACACTGCTCCGAGCAAGCATAAACCAGCCCAAATATAATCGGTTTTAAATGGTTCTTTTAGAATGTAAACTGAAAATGGAATAAATACAGACAAGCTAATCACTTCTTGAATTATTTTTAATTGCCCTGCACTGGCGACTTGGAAACCAATACGGTTTGCGGGGACTTGTAGCAAATATTCAAACAGTGCAATTCCCCAACTGATAAATACGGCAACAATCCAAACTTGATTATGCAAAAACCGTAAATGACCGTACCAAGCAAAAGTCATAAAAATATTACTACAGGTTAGTAGACAAACTGTGATCAAAAGTTGATTCATGATATTTAATCGAACGATTAATTGTAGGTGGCGATATTATATACCTTTATATTTTTTAATGTAGAAAAACAGCTCACTGATTAAACAAAAAATAACTAATTTAATCTAATGATTTATTTGCCATCGTTGTTTAATAGTCAATAATATTCAGCTATAATCAAATTATTGAATCTCAATCCCTTCTATAACATTAATCATGAATAATGCTAATAAACGGTCTCGAATCTGGTCGTCGATTCTCTGCCTTGCCCTTGCTGCTTTTATATTCAATACCACAGAGTTTGTACCAGTTGGATTACTGCCGAATATTGCTGAAAGTTTTTCGATGGATGTCGCGCATGCCGGACTATTATTAACTATTTATGCTTGGGCTGTATCGTTATTATCTTTACCTTTAACGGTATTAACCGCAAAAATGGAACGCCGTAAACTACTTATATTTTTATTTTGTTTATTTATTGGTAGTCACATCTTGGCTGGCTTTGCTTGGAGTTTTTATAGTTTAATGGTTGCTAGAATCGGTATTGCTTGCGCCCATGCTGTATTTTGGGCAATTACCACGCCTTTAGCGGTTCGATTAGCACCCAATGGTAAAAAAGCTAAAGCGATGGGTTTTATTGTGGTTGGCACTTCAATGGCAACAGTATTAGGGATTCCTATTGGAACAATGATCGGCCAATTAGTTGGCTGGCGAGTCACATTTTTATGTATCGGGGTTATCGCATTTTGTGTAATGGCTTCATTAATTTATTTGTTACCGGCTGTTCCTAGTATGAACACAATTTCACTAAAAGCCATTCCTGAAGTACTTAAACGACCTGTATTACTAAATATTTATTTATTAACTGCTATTATTATTACCGGCCATTTTACCACTTATACTTATATAACGCCATTTATGCTTAATGTTGGTGGCTTTAGCGAACAAATTGTCGTGAGCTTATTATTAGCTGTCGGTTTTTCAGGCATGATAGGTAGTTTAATTTTTGCCAAATATTCCGAACCACATCCAACCGCCATCTTAGTTATGCCGGTGATATTATTAATTATCTGTTTATTATCGCTTTATGTCTGTTCTTTTAGTCTCATAACCGCAATAGTACAAGGTATGGTTTGGGGACTTGCGATTACCATTATTGGTATGGTGATGCAGAGTAAAGTTATTGATGCTGCACCTGATGCAGCTGATATTGCGACCTCGGTTTATTCGGGTATTTATAATATCGGTATAGGTGGTGGCGCCTTTGTCGGCAGCCAAGTATTGGTTTACTTATCCACCCATTATATTGGCTTTGTTGGTGCTATTTTTGTGATTATAGCGCTAATACTCTTTTACTTTTTATCCAAAAAAACTTGGTAGTCATGAATAAGCGCTCACATTGAGCGCTTATTGAGTTAATGCTTCTAACTGTTCCCAACGTTCAAATACCACTTCAAGCTCGGCTTCTTTATCGGCTAAAGATTGTAGTATTGGGCTCGTGACTTCATGAGGTTGATTGAAAAAGTCACTATGGCCAATTTGTGCTTGAAGATCAGCAATAGCTGTTTCTAATTCCTCGATTTTATTAGGTAACTGGGCGAGTTCTCGTTGT
Organism: Gilliamella sp. N-G2; assembly: GCF_002142215.1. Classification (GTDB taxonomy): domain Bacteria; phylum Pseudomonadota; class Gammaproteobacteria; order Enterobacterales; family Orbaceae; genus Gilliamella. The sequence continues at coordinate 113,166 of NZ_NAST01000002.1, read as the reverse complement.
TCGTTATAGCTTAATTTAACCTTCTTTTTAACCGCTTGCTCTGGCGTTTGGTTTGAACTATTGGTTTTGTTGGTGTCACTTTTAACTGATTCATTACTCTTACTATTGGTAGCTTGAGCACTCACTGGTTTAGTCTGCTGTTGTTGCTGTAAAGCATCAGTATAACCACCAGCATAAATACCAATTCGTCCTTGTTCTTCAAAAAACCAACACTGAGTAACCACGTTATCGACAAATTGCCGATCATGGCTAACTAATAAAACCGTTCCTTGATAATCGTTCACAAGTTCTTCTAATAGTTCCAATGTTTCAATATCAAGGTCATTAGTTGGTTCATCAAGCACCAATAGATTACTTGGTTTTAAAAATAATTTTGCTAATAGTAAACGATTTCGTTCACCGCCCGAGAGTGCTCTAACCGGTGTTCGAGCTCGTTTTGGTGGAAATAGGAAATCTTGTAAATAGCCAAGCACATGCCTTGAACGACCATTTACCATCACCTCTTGCTTACCTTCTGCAAGGTTATCCATAACGGTTTTTTCTGGATCAAGCTCTAATCGATACTGATCAAAATAAGCCACTTCAAGTTTGGTACCGCAATGAACACTTCCTGATGTCGGTGCTAAACTACCTAGCATCAGTTTTAATAATGTGGTTTTACCAATACCATTGGGGCCAATTAGGGCAATTTTATCACCACGTAACACTTGTACCGAGAAGTCCTTAACTAACACTTTATCATCGATTTGATAACTGACATTATCTAGCTCAAAGACAATTTTTCCTGAACGCAGTGCCTCCTCGATTTGCATTTTTGCATTGCCCATAACTTGACGACGCTGTGAATATTCTTGTCTCATCGCTTTTAATGCTCTCACTCTACCCTCATTACGAGTTCGACGAGCTTTAATACCCTGACGGATCCAGACTTCTTCTTGTGCTAACTTTTTATCAAATTCGGCATTTTGTAACTCTTCAACACGCAGCGCTTCTTCTTTACCTAGCAAATAACTGTCATAATCACCGCCCCAAGAAGCAACCTTACCGCGATCTAAATCAATAATCCGAGTCGCCATTTGGCGAATAAAAGAGCGGTCATGCGATATAAAAACAATACTGCCATTAAAGCTTTTTAAAAATTCTTCCAGCCATTTAATGGTATCGATGTCTAAATGGTTAGTTGGTTCATCCAATAATAGTACTGATGGTTGGCAAACTAGTGCCTTTGCTAATGCCGCTTTACGCAACCAACCACCCGATAACGAAGACAATAATGCCTCACCATCTAACGATAATGAGGAAATGACGTTACGAATACGATTATCCAATTGCCAACCATTTTGATGATCTAGCTGTTCTTGCATTTTAGCTAATTTAGATAGATTACCCTCACTTGGATCAGTTTCAACTAAGTGTGACAATGCATAGTAATCTTTTAATAATTGCGCTTGTTCTTTTAAACCTTCCGCAACAAAATCAAAAACATTTCCTTGAATATCTCGAGGGGGATCTTGCTGCAATCGAGAGACAATAACGTTGTTTTCATAAACAATTTGTCCTTCATCGAGCGGTACTTCTTTATTCAGCACTTTTAGCAAAGTTGATTTACCGGCACCGTTACGACCAACAAGACAGACGCGCTCGTTAGTTTCTATCGACATATCAATATGATCAAGAAGTGGCGCATCACTAAATGATAAATAGGCATTGGTAAGATTAATTAATGACATATTTGTGGTTTTTATTTGGATATTAAATAATAAGGCGGTATTCTATCATAAAGTTGCGGTTGGCAACCAAAATCAATTATCAAAGATACAATTAACGGCTCTTAAAACGTGAGCATTCCAATTCTCTTCTAAAAAAATGAATACTGTTATAATTATTAATAATTGAATATATTAATAATATTTCGGTATGGAGGTGATTATGAGTCATACTTGGACATTTCAACGTGTTGGTGGATTAGATCAAGTCGTATTAAAAAATGCCGATGACATTATCAATTTACCCAATTTAGATCCTAAATTATGGGTTGCACTCAGTTGCCCAACCACAGGGCTAGATTTTGATCAAAGAACATTACAATTATTAGATTCAGATAACGATGGTCGCATTCGTATTCCCGATATTTTAGAGGCAATTAATTGGCTTAAAGATAAAATAGTTTCTTTTGATAATATTGTTCAATCATCACAAACTTTATCATTATCACAAATTGATGATTCAAACGAACAAGGTAAAAAATTATTAATTACCGCCCATAGCATTTTAGCGAACTTAAATAAAAGCCAAGCCGATTATTTAACGCAAGATGATGTGCAACAATCACTTAAAATTAATGCCAGCAAACTCTACAATGGCGATTTAATTTTTCCACCTTCAGCCGAATTATCACCAGAAATGCAAAATTTTATTCAGGCAGCAATAAAAACAACTGGTGCCGAAAAAGATATGAGTGGTCAGGATGGAATTAATTTAGAGATTGCGCAAACTTTTGTTAAGAACTTAAAAAGTTGGCAAAAATGGCAAACCGATATCAGTAATACCGAAACACCTTTTGGCGAAAACCGCTCAGAAATATGGAAATTGGTTCAAGAATTAAAGCCGAAAATTGATGACTACTTTTTGCGTGTTGAATTAGCACAATACGCACCTCAGGCACAAACAGCGTTAAATGTTGACGAGAAATATATTGTCCCAACCCAAAATGGATTACTTTCTGATGAAGCTTTATCTGAGCTACCTCTATCTAAAATTGATACCAATAACGCATTAGATCTGGTTAATGGCCTGAATCCACTGTGGAAAACTAAAATCATTCGATTTAGAGATTTAGTCGTTTCACACTTAGCCGATCCCAAACAACTAACTGCACAAGAATGGCAAGATATTCAGACTGGTCTTAATGCTTACACTACACTAATCAGTTCTAAACCTGAGATGCAACAATTAAGTGTAACAACTAAACCAACCGCTAGCATTGAGGATCTTACTGGCAATCAAATTGCTAATTTAGTTGATGATAATTTACTAAACGAATTTGAAAAAATGGTCGAACAGGATAACCAAACACCTATTTCAGCCTCAGATGTTTTTGTATTAGAAAAACTAGTCTTATTTCAAAAACATCTCTATCGTTTATTGATTAACTTTGCTTCGTTTGCTGAATTCTTCTCACTTGACCATTATGCGGCTTTTCAATTAGGTAAGCTTTATATTGATGGTCGCTGTGCTACACTTTGCGTTGCCGTTGATAATATCGCCAAACATTCAACCATGGCAAATTACTCTGAACTTTGTTTACTTTATTGTGAATGCACAAGACACGGTCAAAAACAGACAATTGCTGCAGCAATTACCGCTGGACAAGGTGATTTATTAATCGAAGGCCGCAACGGCGTATTTATTGATAATGAAGGCAATGATTGGGATGCAAATGTTGTTAAGATGATTACTAAACCAATTAGTATCCAACAAGCCATTTGGGCACCTTATCAACGTATTGGCCGTTTAATTACTGAACAAATAAATAAATGGGCAAGTAATAAAGATGCTAACATTGAGAAAACCAGTACACAAGCGGTGCAAAATCCAGAAAGCAAATTTGATATTGGTAAAAGTGTTGGTATCTTTGCAGCTATTGGCTTAGCTATTGGCGCTATTGGTACCGCTTTAGCGACTATTTTTCAAGCTATCTTCTCGCTTACATGGTGGCAATTCCCATTAGTGATTTTAGGTTTATTCTTGATTATATCTGGACCATCAGTAATATTGGCTTGGTTAAAATTAAGAAGAAGAACACTTGGGCCACTACTTGAAGCATCTGGTTGGGCGATAAATGGACAAGTTAAAATCAATTTACTGCTTGGTGGTCTGCTTACCAGTAAAGCCGAATTACCTGCCAATGCAAGACGTAATTTAACTGACCCTTTAAAAAAACGTAATAAAAAAGCCCGAATATTATTTTGGTCAGCAATTTTACTAGGCGTAGTAATCGTCGGTACGGCTTTTTGGTTTAAAAATGATATTGCCAATTATTTTAAACAGCAACAACAGATGTTAAGTCAGCAACAAAATAATACTACTGAAAAACAATAACAACTGTTGAATTATGCTTAATAATTTTTCGCCGACATTACGTCGGCGAATATTTTATGATTAATGTTGATAAACAGGTAATCGTCGGCAAATCGCCAACACTTTTTGTTTAACTGATTGAATAGCTTGTTCGTCATCAATGTTATCTAATACGTCACAAATCCAATTAGCTAGTTCACGAGACTCTTCCTCTTTGAAACCACGACGAGTCACTGCTGGTGTACCAATCCGCACACCAGATGTTACAAATGGACTTTGCGGATCATTTGGCACACTATTTTTATTCACGGTAATATTAGCGCTACCTAAAGCAGCATCAGCTTCTTTACCAGTGATATTTTTATCAACTAAATCTATTAATAATAGATGATTTTTTGTTTCACCAGATACTACTTTATAACCACGTTTGATGATCACATCAACCATCGCTTGAGCATTCTTCACGACTTGTTGTTGATATTCTTTATAAGCTGGCTCCATCGCCTCTTTTAATGCAACGGCTTTTGCTGCTATCACATGCATTAATGGACCACCTTGTGCCCCTGGGAATACAGCAGAATTCAATTTTTTGTAAAGTTCTTCACTACCACCTTTGGCTAAAATAAGTCCACCACGCGGTCCGCCAAGGGTTTTATGCGTCGTTGTCGTCACAACATGAGCAAACGGCACTGGATTTGGATAGACACCGGCCGCCACCAAACCAGCCACATGAGCCATATCAACAAATAAGAAGGCTCCTACACTATCAGCAATCTCACGCATGCGCTGCCAATCAACTACGCCAGAATAAGCAGAAAAACCACCTATAATCATTTTTGGTTTTGACTCTGAAGCTATTTTCGCTAATTGCTCATAATCAATATGTCCCGTTTCGTCGACACCATAAGCAACCACATTATACAGCTTACCTGAAAAACTGACCGGTGAACCATGCGTTAAATGCCCTCCTTGTGACAAGTTCATGCCTAGCACCGTATCACCCGGTTTTAATAATGCCATATAAACAGCAAAATTGGCTTGTGAGCCAGAATGCGGTTGAACGTTAGCATAATCAGCACCAAATAGTTCTTTAGCACGATCAATAGCTAACTGCTCAACAATATCAACATATTCACAACCGCCATAGTAGCGCCTACCAGGATAGCCTTCAGCATATTTATTGGTTAGTTGAGTGCCTTGTGCTTGCATCACTCGAGGACTGGTATAGTTTTCCGATGCAATAAGTTCTAAATGATCTTCTTGGCGTTGTTCTTCGCCTTTAATAGCATCCCATAACTCTTGATCATAATCGGCAATGGTCATTTGTTTACTAAACATATTGGCTCCTTGTAAGCAATTACGTCAGCCTAACGGCTCGTTACTGTATTTGATTAGTACAAAAAATATCACATTATCGTCACTTAATAAGCGTTAAATTTCAATCTTTTTTTGATGTTATAAATAATATTTATAAATTATTAAGCTGCTAATTAATTTCATTAGCTAAATTATCCAAATTTAAGCCGACAAAAATCGCCCCTCTACTCTCTATAGTTTCAACATTTAGCGTTGATTTTGCACCTTTTAAACCGTGAAGCATAATTTTAACTAAAAATATTTTCTTTAATATAAATGCAAATAAAACTATCTATTACAAAATATCTATACTCTAATTGATATATTTATCGTTAAGTATAAAGTCTACCAAAAATAGATTTGGCTATTTAATTACATTTTAATAAAAAAATAATTTTGTCTATGGTTTTATCTATTACCTATTTTTTTGCCTATCGGTTAATGCTAGTCAGGTTAATATTAGTTTATTAACTGGCACACTTCTTGCTGATCCGCAAATTGCCATTATGTCATTCTCACCTAGCGATGAGAATAGTAAAACTTTACCAAAACGAGAATATAATAATGTTGAGTTAGAGGTGTTAGTCACTGCTGCAAATATTACTGAAAAGAGAGCTGATAGCCTATGCACTTTGCCTAACAACCAATCTTACAAAATATCGGTCAGTTTAAGAGACGAATATAGTTTAAATAATGCTAATAAAGGAGAGCAAATCAAGTTATTGCATATTTATAAAAATTACCCAAACGGTGAATACAAAGATTATATCTTACAAAACTAATCATTTGATTAGTTGTTTCCCTTAGCATAATAGCCATTGAGTATCTTACATATCTTGGTAAAATAGCCAAAAATTTTGTTTGGTTTATTATGCAACTTCATTTAGTGGTTAATACCTTTGGTTCGGATTTGCAACGTCGCTATGGCGAAAAAATCTATAAGCTCACTTTGCATGGTGGTTTTAGTTGCCCCAATCGTGACGGCACTATAGGGCAAGGTGGTTGTACCTTTTGTAATGTGGCATCCATCATTGATGAATCAATTCAGATTAAATCAATATCAGATCAATTGCTATCGCAAGCCAAGCAAATGAAAAAATCTAAACGTTACCTTGCTTATTTTCAGGCCTATACCAGTACCTATGCTGAAGTGGAAATTCTTAAAAATATGTACCAAGAAGCGCTGAACAGTGCCGACATTGTTGGTCTTTGTGTTGGTACACGTCCAGATTGTGTACCCAAAGAAGCATTAGATTTGCTCGCTGATTATCAAAATCAAGGTTACGAAGTCTGGTTAGAACTCGGTTTACAAACCGCTCACGACAAAACATTACACCATATTAATCGAGGTCATACCTTTGCGGATTATCACCAAACGGTACAAAAAGCACGACAATTAGGTATAAAAGTGTGTACTCACCTTATTATTGGCTTACCCAAGGAGAATAAACCAGACAATCTCATCACTTTAAACAAAGTATTAGACAGTGGCGTTGATGGTTTAAAAATTCATCCGTTACATATTGTTGAAGGCAGTATTATGGCCAAAGCATGGCGAGCTGGGCGGATCAATATGTTATCTCTTGAAGATTATGTTGATATTGCCGGTGATATTATTCGACAAACACCAGCCAATATTTTATACCATAGGATTTCAGCCAATGCCAGAAAACCAACCTTACTGGCACCTGATTGGTGTGAAAACCATTGGCAATCAATGAATGCAGTTGATCATAATTTACGACAATTTGGTGCTCAAGGTAGTGCTATTGGTGATACCTATTCTTTCAAACAATAAAGTATAATTAATATTTTAAAAAATTTTGAGGAACGCCTATTTTTAATACTGATAGTTGCGATAAAAACTGAATTTGTTAATTAAATTATATAAATTTCAACTTCAAAAACCCCTCTCCTCAAATTTTTTAGCCAACATATTTACGCGTTAGATATTGAACTTATAAATTCATCAGAATACGTTTTAATAAATTAAAATATAGCTATGTATTAGGAATAATAGGCTATTTAATCTAGTGTTTTTTCGTTTCGTTACTGTTAAAACAATAGGTTTATTGTATATTGCTACATAGCAATATGTTTGAAATAATTATTAACATCTGGGTATTTTTGTACCTTTGTTAACAACAAGTATATAATGATGTTTTATCATTTGAGATAATCTGCATGCAACTAGCTTTTTGTATTTATAAATTTTTCCCTTTTGGTGGTTTGCAACGCGATTTTTTGCAAATTGCTACTGCTTGCCAAGCTCGAGGACATCAAATCCGTGTTTATGTATTGGATTGGCAAGGCGATAAACCAGCTAATTTTGATATCATAATCGTTCCTAAAAAAGGATTATCTAACCATAGCCGTAATCAAGCTTATTATCATTGGGTAAAGGCTCACTTACAAAGCAATCCTGTAGATTGTGTGGTAGGTTTTAACAAAATGCCGGGCTTAGATGTCTATTTTGCTGGTGATACTTGTTTTGCTGAAAAAGCTGCCCATAAAGGCTTTTTTTATAAACTATCAAAACGTTGTAAACACTATTTGGCATTTGAACAAGTGGTATTTGCTCCTAGTTCGTCCACCAAAATCATGGTGTTAACTAAGCAACAAATTCAAGATTTTAAAAACCATTATCATACTCAAGATGAACGATTCTTTTTATTACCGCCCGGCATTGCGTTAGATCGAAAATATAGCGTTGATTCACCTCAAAAACGTCAACAATTTCGACAATCTAATCAAATTGGCCAAGATGATTTTGTGATTGTACAAATTGGCTCCGATTTTAAACGTAAAGGCGTTGATCGCTCTTTGAGAGCGATCGCAACCTTACCTGATGAACTAAAACAAAAAGTTACTTATTTGGTGGTTGGGCAAGATAAATCAGAGGCATATCAAAAGTTAGCAGATGAATTAGGTATTGCTAAACAGGTGAGATTCTTCTCTGGTCGCAATGACATCCCTGATTTCTTATTTTCAGCTGATTTATTACTACATCCAGCAAGGCAAGAAGCGGCCGGTATGGTTTTGATTGAAGCGTTAGCTGCAGGGGTTCCAGTGATCGTATCAGGTATTTCCGGATATGCTTATCACATTAGCCAAGCTAATGCCGGTATTGTATTATCAGAACCTTATAAGCAAAACATTTTAGATCAAGCGTTAGAACAATCAATTAGAGATAAAGAGCAATGGCTTAATTGGCATAACAATGCCATTGCTTATGGTAATAGTGAAGATTTATATCATTTAGCCCAACGAGCAGCAGACATTATTTTAGGATGTCATTATGAATGAGATTAAACTTAAATCACCCTTTCAACAATTATGGCAAGGTAAAGATCCATTTAATGAAGTGGAATTAATTTCAGGTAAAGTTTACCGTGCAGTCAAACAACGTAAAACCCTTAATTTTCAATTAGAAGATCAATCATATTTCATTAAAATTCACCGTGGTACAACGGTAAAAGAGATTGTAAAAAACCTCATTTCGCTACGGTTACCGGTTTTAGATGCTAAACAAGAGTGGGATGCAATTCATCGTTTGGAACAAGTTGGTGTCAATACCATGGATGGGCGAGCTTTTGGACGTAAAGGATTAAATCCGCTTACTCGACATTCATTTATTATTACCAAAGACCTTAATCCAACTATTAGTTTAGAAGATTTTACTAAACCATGGCTAACTAACCCACCTAGCTACCATTTAAAACGATCATTAACTATTTATTTAGCAAATATGACCGCAAAAATGCATGGAGCAGGCGTAAATCATCGTGATTGTTATTTATGTCATTTTTTATTGGATTTACCTTTATTTGAAAATAATCAGCAAATAAAACTCTCGGTAATTGATCTTCATCGTGCACAAACTCGCGATAAAGTTCCTACCCGTTGGCGTGATAAAGATTTAATTGGGCTCTATTTTTCATCAACAAATATTGGACTTAACCAACGAGATATTTGGCGTTTTTTAAGAAACTATTTTAATAAACCCATTAAAACCATTTTGCGCGATGAACATAAATTAATTGATAGTGCTAAGCGAAAAGCTGAGCGCATCGCTAAAAGAACTGAAAAGTATCATCTTTAACCATAAGGACATGACATGTTTATTGAACAAATTGATATCAAAGGATTTAGAGGAATTAAGCAACTTTCATTGAAACTTAATGCTAAATCTAGCGTGCTGATTGGTGAAAATCAATGGGGTAAATCGAGTTTAATCAGTGCATTAAAATTGCTAACTCTAGATAATAAATTTTATCAATTTGTAGATTCAGATTTCTATTATGATAAGGATGATGGTAATCACATTTCAATAAATGTTGTTTATTGTGAATCTTATGCAAATCAATTAACTGAACAAGCTTATCAGCCTCTGACAGCAGTTAGTTATCGCTCACCAGCAGATAATTTATATCGAATTACTTACCAGATTAATGCCCAAAAAAATGGTGATACTATTATCACTGAACATAATTTGTTGGATGAATATGGTGAAAGGTTAAATCTAGATAATCCAAAATTATTAATCGCTATTTTGATTAACTTAAATCCAGTCATGCCGCTTAAAAATTCAGTTAATGCCAAGGATTTACCTGTCACTAATGAGCCATTATCTCAATACTTTATTGATCAACTATCTGAACAATTAAAAGCACACTCGGCACAATTAAGTCAAGATGAGCTTAATCGTGGCTTACAAGCTGCTCGTTCGTTATTAGCATACTATTTTGTTGATTCTCAACAACGATCTAACTATAAAAAATTAGCACAAAAAAGTAATCCAAAAACCGAAGATTGGAATTCGCTCGAACGAATCAATAATGTCTTAGATGATTTAGATAATGATTATCTTCGCACCGCACTTTTAGGTATATTTGGTTCGATTGTTAATGCTAAAGGAGATAATCCCCTCTCTCACAGTTCAGTGCCAATTTTAGTTTTAGAAGAACCTGAAAGCCAGTTACATCCAATTATTTTATCGGTTGGCTTCCGATTGTTAAAAAATTTACCTACCCAAAAAATTATTACCTCTAACTCAAGTGATTTAGTGTCTCTCTTTCCATTAGAGAGTATTTACCGATTGATCCGCCAACCCGATCAAATTGTCAGTAAGTATATTGCTCCTCATGGGTTAAGTGTTGGCGATAGTCGACGCATTTTATTCCATGTACTTTATCGACGCCCTACTGCGCTATTTGCCCGTTGCTGGTTATTGGTTGAAGGCGAAACTGAAGTATGGCTACTCAGAGAGCTTGCCGAACAAAGTGGCTATCATCTAAGTTCAGAGGGAATCCAATTGTTGGAATTTGCTCAATGTGGTTTAAAACCATTAATTCACTATGCTAATAAAATGGGGATCCGCTGGTATGTGATTACTGATGGTGATATGGCAGGGAAAAAATATGCTGAGACGGTACAATCACAATGTGCACCCGGCGAAAATTTGAATGATTATATCACCGTATTACCAGCCCGTGACATTGAAAATTTTCTCTTTAAACATGGTTTTAGTCACGTATATAAGTTAACTGCTTATAATACCGTTGCCCATATTGATATGTCAGTACCGAAAATTATTCAAAAAGCAATCCACAAAAGTTCTAAACCAGATTTAGCAATTGCCGTTTGTGATGATGCAAAAGCGCGTGGTATTACAGCCATTCCTCGATTATTAACCGATACTTTTGCTAAGTTGGTTAAAACATCAAAATCATTGCTGTAAATTTTTTTATTTATTTAGTAATAAAAAAACGCCGATAATTATCGGCGGAATTTTTTTATAAAACTATTTCCTAATACGTTTATATTTAGCACGTTTAGGTTCAAGCGCTTCTGCCCCTAAAGTGCGTTTTTTCCACTCTTCATATTCGGTAAAGTTACCTTCAAAGAACTCAACATGCCCTTCGTCTTGATAATCTAAAATATGAGTAGCAATACGGTCAAGGAACCAGCGGTCATGCGAAATGACTAACGCACAGCCCGGAAACTCTAATAAGGCATTTTCCAGTGCACGCAAGGTTTCGACATCAAGATCATTGGTCGGTTCATCAAGTAATAGTACATTACCACCAACTTGTAATAATTTAGCTAAATGTACACGCCCTCGTTCACCACCAGACAGTTCACCAACACGTTTTTGCTGATCAACGCCTTTGAAATTAAAGCGTCCGACATAGGCACGACTTGGGATCTCAAAATTACCAATGCGCATTATATCTTGGCCATTAGAAATTTCATCCCAAACGGTTTTTTTATCATCCATACTATCGCGGAACTGATCGACAGAAGCAAGTTGGACGGTATCACCTAAAGTAATAGTGCCTGAATCCGGTTGTTCTTTGCCTGATAACATTCTAAATAGCGTTGATTTACCGGCACCATTAGGCCCAATAATACCCACAATGGCTCCTTTCGGAATGCTAAATGAGAGGTTATCAATCAATACGCGATCACCATATGATTTGGTTAAATTAGCCACTTCAATAACTTTATCACCTAAACGTTGCCCAGGTGGAATGAAGAGCTCGTTGGTTTCATTACGTTTTTGGTAATCATTGCTATTTAATTCTTCAAAACGCGCTAACCGTGCTTTGCTTTTTGCTTGACGACCTTTTGGATTTTGGCGTACCCACTCTAATTCTTTTTCAATTGATTTACGACGCGCCGATTCGGTTGCCGCTTCTTGAGCTAATCGTTGATCTTTCTGTTCAAGCCAAGATGAGTAGTTACCTTCCCATGGAATACCTTCACCACGGTCAAGTTCTAAAATCCAACCAGCAACATTATCTAAGAAATAACGGTCATGGGTAACAGCAACCACTGTACCTTCATAATCATGTAAAAAGCGTTCTAACCAAGCAACAGATTCAGCATCCAAATGGTTGGTTGGTTCGTCAATTAATAACATATCTGGTTTTTCAAGCAATAATTGGCAGATAGCAACACGACGACGCTCACCACCTGATAAATTTTCAATTTTCGCATCCCAATCAGGTAAACGTAAGGCATCAGCTGCACGCTCTAATTGGTTATCAAGATTGTGGGCATCTTGCGATTGAATTATTGCTTCAAGCTCGGCTTGTTCTTTAGCTAATTTATCAAAATCGGCATCAGGATCGGCATAAGCTGCATAGACTTCATCTAACCTAGCCAATGCGTTTTTAGCATCGCCAACAGCCTGTTCAATTGCTTCACGTACAGTCTGTTTAGGGTCAAGTTTAGGTTCTTGAGGTAAATAACCGATTTTAATACCTGGTTGCGGACGAGCTTCACCTTCAATCTCAGTATCTACGCCAGCCATAATGCGTAGTAATGTAGACTTACCGGCTCCATTTAAACCGAGAACACCAATTTTAGCTCCCGGAAAAAAACTTAAAGAAATATCTTTTAAAATATAGCGTTTAGGGGGAACAATCTTCCCCACGCGGTTCATGGTATAGACATATTGCGCCATAAATCATTATCCGTTTAATTAATTAAAACTAGCAAATAGTATTGCTATGTGATTGATGGCGTATATTGTAATGATTCTAGCTGTGTGGTCTAGGGTTATTTATGAATTATGTTATAAATATGGATGAACTATCAACTAATATATAATTCAATATTCAATTAATATATGATTGTTTATTGAAAAATCTGTATAAGCATACTAAATAATTTATAAGGGATAAAATGGAAAAACAAACTGTAGTTATTGAATATTATGTTAATACCCAGTATTGGTTAGATGCTTATTATGCAAAATATGGCGTATTAGACCATGAGTTCGCACAAAAATTGAATGATTCAACACCAGATAATATGCGGCACTTTACTATGTCGTTTAATAATGAAAAATTAGTCATTTTTAATAAAGATAAAAATGAAATCAACACTTTCTACTATCAAGATTTATATTGCATTAATAAAACTGAAAACGGCTATTTATTTTTTATCAATAATCAAGATTTTTATTTTGTTAGTCAACAGTCTTTCAAATCAGATGAACTAGAAATTATTCATGATTTTTTATGTGATTATTTAGAAAAAAATTTAGAAACACAAATAGCAGAGATAGACACCTATGAAATGGATGTTAATAGAATCTATTATTGTTTTTATTATTTACTATTTAAAAAATCTATAATGGCACCTATTTATATACTTGTAATGTTTTTACCATGCTATCTTTTAATAAAAGATTCTAGCCATGCATTATTTTTCGTTTGTATTACAATTATATATTCAATTGCAATCTACTTCAGTATCAAACCTGGTTTGAAATTTTCAGCTGAAAATTGGTGTAAAACAAGTAATAAAATTTTTATTTGTTCAAAGGTCATTTTTTATGAAGATAGATTTACAATGACAGCTAAAACCCAATTAAGTACTACTGTTATAAAGTATGATCAATTACACAAAATAAGAAAGATAAAAAAAGGTTATCTGTTTATTATAAATTGTAATAGTGGTTATCTATTTTATAACGAGGATTTTACATCCCAACAACGACAAGTTCTTGAAGATAAACTAATGCAATATAATAATTTTTATTTAAAATAACACTCGTAAACTTACCCCACTGTTCATCTGGCGGGATAAGTTATAGAGGTATTTTGTTATAAAAAAGTGAAGATTTGTTCTTCTGGTAACCGTGATTTTGGTCGATGGGCATTGCCATCATTTTCAGAGCGATAACCTAATGTCGCAATGACTAAGCTTTTTAATCCTTTGCGCTTTAAATCTAAAATCTCATCCATTTTATCACAATCAAATCCTTCGATAGGCGTTGAATCAACACCAATTGCCGCGGCTGCAAAAAGTAATTGTCCTAATGCTAAATAAGTTTGTTTGCCTTCCCAACTCTGTTGGGACTCAATTGTTTTACTGTTTTTTGTGACAAAAAAACGTCTTGACTCATCCTGAGTTTGTTTAAGTTCTGATGATGGTAATCGTCCATCTTTCTCCTCTTGGTTAAGCAAATTAACTAAATGCGCATCTTCTAAAGGTGATTTAATACAAAACAAAATAGTATGAGAGGAATCAGTTACGCGTGGCTGATTAAATTCAGCTATGGCTGGTAAAATTTTATCTTTAGCAGCATCATTATCAATAATATAAAAATGCCAAGGTTGTGAATTAACCGACGAAGGACTATTTCTTAATACAGTTAGTAACTGTTCAATTTTATCTTTAGGAATCTTTTTACTTTTATCATAATGTTTAGTTGTATAACGTTTTTGCGAAATTTCGACGATATTCATAATGGCTCCAATCAATGATAATTAATGTTGAAATAGCGTTACTTGGGTAAATCTCTTTTTAGAGCAGAAGTGGATACATAAATAATGAACATTCTTATTATTGAAATGATTATTTTGAATCTAGAGAAACTACTTATCAGGCAATTTATCACTTATGCCCTAAACTCTAACCATTCTGCATATTCTTCAACTATTTTTCAATTTATTTTTTCTGTTTCTTTTTTCGAGATTCTTGATAATTAATGATTGGCCTTTGAGGTATTTTTATTTTCTTTAAACACAAAAAATAATTGCTTATTGATCACTCTTTAATCTATAATCCGCTAAATAAGCAATAACTGTTCTGAAAATGTGAAAGGTATCAAATAATTTATTATCTGATTAGCCTTATAATCAAAAAAAAGATCCGTTTTTATAGCTTATAGTAATTTATAAATATTTATTGGTGATATTTATCATGTCGGGAAATTGCTATTCAAATAATCATTGACGGAACAATGATATTTGATAAAAATCATCAATAATTCATAAATAATATTGAGAAGTTAATGATTAAATTTACTTAGCTCCTACCTCGACGCTCTGAATCATTGTGCGTATGCAAAGTAAAAGTAATTTAATAAAAAACTTCTTGATGAATAAATAAAGCCAGCACTAAATTTAAAATAATAAAATTATATACATCAACACTAATTAGTATTACTATCAGTAAGGTTAATGGGATTTCGTGTAAAGACATTATTATGAAAAAAGTAAGTGTTATTTTAGCGGGTAAATCTGTAGTTACGAAAATAAGCTCCTATTTTTTTGTTTTTATTTTTTTTACTTTTCCATCTAGAGCTATGACTGTAGTCTCTGCTAATGAGATTAATGTAGTTACTGCTGCTGAGATTAATGGTACAGCACCTTATATTTCAATAAATCAAGATAGAACACCTTCCGAGATCTCTGATTTACTATGGATTGCGGTAAAAAAAGATGATGATAAAACTCAAACAACGCCATCCGATAGTGAACATTTCCCGTTTGAAGATCCAAACTTAACTTATTATCGCTATGATTTTAATTCTAATCCTGATGAACTTATAGACTTACCTGAGTCTATTGATACATTCGATAAAATTATTACGTTGATATCAGATTATAAAAAGGAACAAGTAGAGCTCGAAAATATTTTAACTGACAAACAATATTTTGAAGATAATGACGGTGATGATGGATTTAAAGCAACAGGTACCTTCAAAATTGAGATTAAAGATAGTGACAATAATATTGTTAAATTAAATGATAAATTAGATGATTGCGTTGGCTTTTATGCTATAACTTTAACTACCTCAGATTCAAAACTTTCAACCACTTATGGTTTACCTAATAATAAAAACTATCCTAGCGCCAGCAAAACTTACTATGTTAGATCATTAAGTGGTGGCTTACCTCATGTTTGTTGGTTACAACCTTCATTAGAAAAAGGTTATCCTCCTTATGCCTATTCACAGCAAGAATATGAAGATTATTTCAATGAATATCCAAAGTATAAAGATTTAACTACAGTTTGGTCGCCAACTAAAGGATTTAAGCCGAACGCCAAATACTTAGAATCCCCTTGGGGAAATTTTCCAAGTACCGCTGCAGATAAGTTATATTTTAATGTTGTGTTATCAGGTGCAAAATGGCAAGACGTTAGTTATACAACAGATCCAGTAAGTCAGGTTGTTGGATTAAAATTAAGCGGTAAAAACAATATACTTAGGGTTGAGTTTAGTGGTCCGACTTTTAGTGAGAAACCTGTCCGAGGCATTTTTGATGATTTATTGCACATGGTGTTTTCATTAAAAGTAGGTGATAGGGATATTTATAGTTTTGAATTAGAGAGTTGGTTTTTAATCTCTACTGACACTGTCAAAGGCTTGAATTATGCTTTTCAATATTGTCGTTGTAAAGGGGGAGCCGCTTTATATCCTACAGAAAAATATAGGGTAACCAATGCTCTTCGTTTTACCGAACTTGGCGATAACAAAGAAAATCATTATATCCGTGAAATCGATACTCTCTTAAGTGAATGGGGTAATACAATTAATGAAGTTTATCCTAGTAATGATTTAGGTAATGTGATGTCAAATATGGTCTGGACATCGGATGTAGTTGATAACGATGACGAAGACGATGACGATGATTTTTTCAAAAATTTATTTAAGAAAAATCATAAAATTAAATCAAAATTACGTCTTATTGGTGACGATGATGATGATGATGATGGTTGGGATGATAATGGTTGGGATGATAATGATAATGATGATGATGACAAATGCAAGAAGGAACCAGAAGATGAAGATCCTAGATATACACATTTTTACGCATTTGATCTCACTGATGGAGGTCTTAAAAAGCTTCCAAAAGAAACCGAGGGCTTGAGAGTAATTTGTATATCTGATTAATACTTGTAATTTATTTTACTTACAAGTATTAATCACCATCATTGTTATAAATAATCTTCTTTTCAAGAAGATAGCTATATTATTTGCAGACGACTATTTAATTTAATCAATATTTATTATCGACATTAGCATTTTTTTTGATAGAAATAGTATCAATATTTTATTCATAATGTAATAATTGAGAAGTTAATGATTAAATGTTCTAACCTCCTACTCCCCTTATAATCATTGTGCGTGTGCGAAGTAAAAATAATTTAATAAACAACTATTGATGAATAAATAAAATTCACACTAAATTCAGAATGATAAAATTATTTACATCAATACTAATTAATATTAATATTACTATTAGTGTGGTTAATGGAATACGTGTAAAAACATTGTTATGGAAAGAGTAAGTGTTATTTCAGCAGGTAAATCTGTAGTTACGAAAATAAGCTCCTATTTTTTTGTTTTTATTTTTTTTACTTTTCCATCTAGCGCTATGACTGTAGTCTCTGCTGATGAGATTAATGTAGTCACTGCTGCTGAGATTAATGGTACAGCACCTTATATTTCAATAAATCAAGATAGAACACCTTCCGAGATCTCTGATTTACTATGGATTGCGGTAAAAAAAGATGATGATAAAACTCAAACAACGCCATCCGATAGTGAACATTCCCCGTTTGAAGATCCAAACTTAACTTATTATCGCTATGATTTTAATTCTAATCCTGATGAACTTATAGACTTACCTGAGTCTATTGATACATTCGATAAAATTATTACATTAGTATCAGATTATAAAAAGGAACAAGTAGAGCTCGAAACTATTTTAACTGACAAACAATATTTTGAAGATAATGACGGTGATGATGGATTTAAAGCAACAGGTACCTTCAAAATTGAGATTAAAGATAGTGACAATAATATTGTTAACTTAAATGATAAATTAGATGATTGCATTGGCTTTTATGCTATAACTTTAACTACCTCAGATTCAAAACTTTCAACCACTTATGGTTTACCTAATAATAAAAACTATCCTAGCGCCAGCAAAACTTACTATGTTAGATCATTAAGTGGTGGCTTACCTCATGTTTGTTGGTTACAACCTTCATTAGAAAAAGGTTACCCTCCTTATGCCTATACACAGCAAGAATATGAAGATTATTTTAATGAATATCCAAGGTTTAAAGATCTAACCGAAGTTTGGTCGCCAACTAAAGGGTTTAAGCCGGCCGTCAAACACTTAGAACGCCCTTGGGCAAATTTTCCAACTACCGCTGCAGATAAATTATATTTTAATGTTGTGTTATCAGGTGCAAAATGGCAAGACGTTAGTTATACAAAAAGTCGAGAAAATCAGCCTGTTGGATTAAAATTAAGCGGTAAGAATAATATACTTAGGGTTGAGTTTAGTGGACCAACTTTTAGTGAAAAACCTGACGATGCCATTCTTGATGAATTATGGGGTCAGGGGTTTTCATTAAAAGTAGGTGATAAGGTTATTTATAGTTTTGAATTAGAGTATTGGTTTTTAATCTCTACTAACACTGTCAAAGGCTTAAAATATGCTAATCAATATTGTCAGTGTAAAGGGGGAACAGCCTTATATCCTGCAGACAAATATGAGCTAACCAATGCTCTCCATCATACCGAAATTGAAGAAAATAATAAAAGAAACAATTATACCCGAATAACCGAAACTCTTTTAGGTGAATGGGGTAATACAATTAATGAAGTTTATCCTAGTGATGATTTAGGTAATGTGATGTCAAATATGGTCTGGACAACGAGTAGAGTTTACAATGATGATTACTACAATTTAATTAGAAAAGGTCATAAAGTTAAATCAAAATTACGTCTTATTGGTGACGATGATGATGATGATGATGATGATGATGACGATGGTTGGGATGATAATGGTTGGGATGATGACGACGAATGCAAGGGGGAACCAAGCGAGTTTGACAAAAACTATACACATTTTTACGCAGTTGATTTGAATGATGGTAGTCTTAAAAAGATGCCAAAAGAAACCGAAGGCTTAAGAGTAATTTGTGTATCTGATTAATATTTGTAATTTATTTTACTTACAAGTATCAATCACCGTTATTGTCTAAATAAAAATCTTTTCAAGAAGATAGCTATATTATTTGCAGACGACTATTTAATTTAATCAATATTTATTATTGACATTAGTACCCTTTTTTGATAGAAATAGTGTCAACATTTTATTCATATTATAATAATTGAGAAGTTAATGATTAAATATACTGACCTCCTACTCAACATCCTCCTCGCATCAGTATGCGCGGATAGCTTGTATGTGGAGTAAAAGTAGTTTAGTAATTAACTCAACAAATTAACAAGAACCCGCGCTAAAGTGCGGGTTTTTTGTTTTCTTAACTTGAAATACCGAGATAGCGCTAAAATATAAAGGAAATAACAATGAGCGATCAAATTATTATTTTTGACACAACATTACGTGATGGTGAACAGGCGTTACAAGCAAGTTTAAGTGTTAAAGAAAAACTTCAAATAGCATTAGCATTAGAGAGAATGCAAGTAGATGTAATGGAAGTTGGTTTTCCTATCTCATCTCCAGGTGATTTTGAATCAGTACAAACTATTGCTAAAACCATTAAAAATAGTCGTGTTTGTGCTTTGTCTCGTTGTATTGATAAGGATATTGATGTTGCCGCCGAAGCTTTAAAAGTAGCCGATCAATTTCGTATCCACACTTTTATGGCGACATCAACCTTACATGTTAAAGATAAATTAAAGATGACATTTGAAGATGTTGTTGAAAAGGCTGTGCACTGTGTTAAACGTGCACGTAATTATACAGATGATGTGGAGTTTTCTTGTGAAGATGCAGGCCGTACCCCAATTGATAACTTATGTCGGATTGTTGAAGCAGCAATTCAAGCAGGGGCAAAGACGATCAATATACCAGATACTGTCGGTTATACTGTCCCTTATCAATTTGGTGGCATTATTCATACCTTGTTTGAACGTGTCCCGAACATTGATAAAGCGATTATCTCTGTTCATTGTCATGATGACTTGGGCATGTCGGTGGCTAACTCGATTAGCGCGATTCAAGAAGGTGCTCGCCAGATTGAAGGGGCGATGAATGGTTTAGGCGAACGCGCTGGTAATACGGCTTTAGAAGAGGTCATTATGGCGATTAAAGTCCGCCAAAATATCTTAAACGTTCACACCAATATTAATCATCAAGAGATCTATCGTACCAGTCAAATCGTTAGCCAAATTACTAACACACCAATACCGTCCAATAAGGCAGTAATTGGTAGTAATGCATTTGCACACTCATCAGGAATTCATCAAGATGGAGTGTTAAAAAATCGTGAAACTTACGAAATCATGACCCCTGAATCAATCGGCTTAAATCAAATTCAACTAAATTTAACCTCTCGCTCAGGCCGAGCCGCAGTAAAACATCGTTTAGCTGAATTAGGTTATCAGAATAATGATTATAATTTAGATCAAGTTTACCAAGCCTTTTTAGAACTTGCTGATAAAAAAGGCCAGGTCTTTGATTATGATTTAGAAGCATTAATTTTTATTAATCAACTTAAAGATGATGAAGAGCATTATGTATTGGATTATTTTAATGTACAATCTGGCTCTACTGTCGTTTCAACCGCTTCAGTTAGTTTGATTATTGGCGATCAAAAATATTCAGATGCAGCAACAGGTAATGGCCCTGTTGATGCCGTTTACCAAGCGATAAATCGTATTACTGGCGAACCTATTTCAATTGTGAAATACCAATTAGCATCTAAAGGACAGGGTGAAAATGCCTTGGGTCAAGTCGATATCGTTGCCGAATATAAAGGACGTAAATTCCATGGAGTTGGGCTTGCTACCGACATTGTTCATTCATCAGCATTAGCATTAATTAATGTGTTAAATAATGTTTATAGAGCAAATCAGGTTGCAGAACAAAAACAGAAATTGCAGCATGACTAAAAAGTAAACATTGTTTCGTTACTTAATAACGAAATACTTAAAATATAATTAGATTGTTAAGGAATAGATATGTCACAAAATTACCATATTGCAGTATTACCTGGTGACGGTATAGGCCCAGAAGTGATGAAACAAGCCTATAAAGTGTTAGATGTTATTCGTCAAAAATATAACTTAGCCATTACAACTAGTGAATATGATGTGGGTGGTACTGCAATTGATATTCACGGTTGCCCGCTACCAAAAGAGACGTTAGAAGGATGTGAAAAAGCTGATGCTATCTTATTTGGTTCAGTTGGCGGTCCAAAATGGACAAATTTACCACCAGACCAACAACCTGAACGCGGTGCTCTATTACCATTACGCAAACATTTTAAATTATTTGCCAATATGCGCCCAGCCAGTTTATATCAGGGCTTAGAAGAATTATGTCCGTTACGTGAAGATATTGCTAAACGTGGCTTCGATATTTTATGTATGCGCGAGTTAACTGGTGGTATCTATTTCGGTTTGCCAAAAGGTCGTGAAGGAACTGGGCCACAGGAACGTGCTTTTGATACTGAAGTTTATCACCGCTTTGAAATTGAACGAATTGCCCGTATGGGATTTGAAGCAGCCAAAATCCGTCGTAAAAAAATAACGTCAGTAGATAAAGCAAATGTTCTACAAACCTCCATTTTGTGGCGTGAAGTTGTCAGTGAAGTAGCTAAACAATACCCTGATGTCACATTAGAGCATATGTATATTGATAATGCCACTATGCAATTAGTGAAAGATCCTGCACAATTTGATGTATTACTTTGTTCTAACTTATTTGGTGATATCCTATCAGATGAATGCGCCATGATCACCGGCTCAATGGGAATGTTACCTTCTGCTAGTTTAAATGAAGATGGATTTGGTTTATATGAACCCGCTGGTGGTAGTGCACCAGATATTGCAGGTAAAAATATTGCTAATCCTGCTGCACAAATTTTATCATTAGCACTGTTAGTCCGTTATAGTTTAAAACGTGATGATATTGCTAAAGCCATTGAAAATGCAGTTAACAAAGCTTTAGAACAAGGTATTCGAACTATTGATCTTGCTCGTGGTGGTAGTTATGTTTCTACCGATGAAATGGGCGATACCATTTGTCGTTTAATTTAATTTTTAAAGTAAGGATTAATAAATCTTATTAATCCTTTTGCAAGAATATTAAAGGAATATAAGCAATGTCTACAAAACCAAAAACATTGTATCAAAAACTATATGATGCACATGTTGTCTATGAAGCACCTAATGAAACGCCTATTTTGTATATTGATCGCCATTTAGTTCATGAAGTAACTTCTCCACAAGCATTTGACGGCTTACGAGCAATGAATCGTAAAGTTCGTCAACCGCACAAAACGTTTGCCACCATGGATCACAATACTTCAACGAAAAGCAATGATTTAAGTGCTTGTAGTGAAATGGCACGAATCCAATTAACCGAATTAGCCAAGAATGCAGAGGAATTTGGCGTATCTTTATATGGCTTACAAAGTCCATTACGAGGTATTGTTCATGTTGTTGGTCCTGAGCAAGGAATGACATTACCTGGTATGACAATAGTTTGTGGTGACTCACACACCGCAACACATGGCGCTTTTGGTGCATTAGCTTTTGGGATTGGGACATCGGAAGTTGAACATGTTTTAGCTACCCAAACATTGAAACAAGGTCGCGCTAAAACGATGAAAATCGAGGTCAAAGGCAAAGTCGCTGATGGCATTACCGCCAAAGATATTATTCTAGCAATCATTGGTAAAACAACCAGTGCTGGTGGTACAGGTCATGTAGTTGAGTTCTGTGGCGAAGCAATTACATCTTTGTCAATGGAAGGCCGAATGACATTATGTAATATGGCCATTGAAATGGGTGCCAAAGCTGGATTAGTTGCACCAGATGAAACCACATTTGAATATTTAAAAGGTCGTCAATTTTCACCTAAAGGTGAAGATTTTGAGAAAGCGGTTGCTTACTGGAAAACCTTAAAAACAGATGATGGAGCACATTTCGATACGATTGTGACTTTAGAAGCAAAAGATATTGCTCCGCAAGTAACTTGGGGAACTAATCCTGGTCAAGTAACCGCTATTGATTCTCAAGTACCAAATCCTCAAGATTTTTCCGATCCAATTGAAAAACATTCTGCTGAAAGAGCTTTAACCTATATGGGGTTAACCGCTGGAACTAAAATGTCTGATATTAAGATCAATAAAGTGTTTATAGGATCTTGTACTAATTCCCGTATTGAAGATCTGCGTGCCGCAGCTGAAGTTGCTAAAGGTCGTAAAGTTGCCGATGGTGTTCAAGCTTTAGTCGTTCCGGGCTCAGGTCCTGTACGAGAACAAGCCGAAGCGGAAGGATTAGATAAGATTTTTATCGATGCCGGTTTTGAGTGGCGTTTACCAGGATGCTCAATGTGTTTAGCGATGAATGATGATAAATTAGCACCGGGTGATCGCTGTGCATCTACCAGTAATCGTAATTTTGAAGGTCGACAAGGTCGTGATGCAAGAACACATTTAGTTAGCCCGGCAATGGCAGCAGCAGCGGCCATTACTGGTCATTTTACTGATATTCGCAAACCGTTTTAAGGAGACTTGTCATGGCAAAATTTACAACACATACAGGATTGGTCGTTCCTTTAGATGCGGCGAACGTTGATACTGATGCGATTATTCCTAAACAATTTTTACAGAAAGTTACTCGTACCGGAT
Source organism: Gilliamella sp. N-G2 (assembly GCF_002142215.1). Lineage (GTDB taxonomy): Bacteria > Pseudomonadota > Gammaproteobacteria > Enterobacterales > Orbaceae > Gilliamella. Next base: position 89,301 of record NZ_NAST01000002.1, on the reverse strand, counting down.
TTGGGCAACATGCATTTCATGAATGGCGATTTTTAGATGACGCAGGCAAACAACCTAATCCAGAATTTGTATTAAATAAACCTCGATATGCAGGTGCGAGTATTTTATTAGCTCGTGAAAACTTTGGTTGTGGATCATCGCGTGAACATGCACCATGGGCATTAACCGATTATGGATTTAAAACTATTATTGGTTCGAGCTTCGCTGATATCTTTTATAATAACTCATTCAATAATCAACTATTATTAGTTAACTTGTCTGAAGAAGAAGTTGATGAGTTGTTTAAATTGGTTGAAGCCAATGAGGGAATTGAATTCACTATTGATTTAGTTAATGAAGTCGTCGTTGCTGGTGATAAACAATATTCATTTAAAATTGATGCTTTCAAACGCCACTGTTTATTAAATGGTTTAGATAATATTGGTTTAACCCTACAACATGAAGATGCTATCAGCTCATTTGAGCATAAAATTCCTACATTCTTAAATTAATTTATTAAGGCGCGCAAGCGCCTTGTATAGGAAAAATTAATGACAACCCATCATGATAAAGTAAATCAACAGTTCGGCCAGCAAGCTAACGCCTACTTAACCAGTAAAGTTCATGCACAAGGAGCGGATCTTGAATATCTAGCCAGCTTTTTAACTAATTATCCTAATGCTGAATTTTTAGATATGGGCTGTGGCGCAGGCCATGTCAGTTTTATTGCAGCAAAACAGGTTAAACATGTCACTACTTACGATCTATCGGAACAAATGTTAGCAGTGGTTGAACAAACTGCGGATGAACGTAACTTAAAAAATATTACCACCGTACAAGGTTATGCTGAGCATCAACCATTTGACGATAACTATTTTGATATTGTCGTCAGTCGTTATTCTGCCCATCATTGGCAGGATGTGGGTAAAAGTTTACGTGAATTACATCGTATCACCAAACCAAATGGTAAATTAATTATTATGGATGTGGTTTCGCCTGGTCAGCCTGTTTTAGATATTTGGTTACAAACGATTGAAGCACTACGTGACACTTCCCACGTACGCGACTATACGCCAGGCGAATGGCTGACATTTTTAAGCGAAGCTGGATTTACTATTGATAAGATTCAACGCCATCGTTTACCCTTGATTTTTGATAGTTGGATAAAACGTATGCGTACACCGAATAATTTAGTGGATGCAATAAGGACTTATCAAATAAGTGCATCTCAAGATACAAAATCTTACTTCGAATTACAATCAGATGGTTCTTTTACCTCTGATATGATGATTATTGAAACACAGAAAGTGATTTAGAAATTAATAGTAAAAGAATCGAAAACAGCCAATTATTAAAGCTGTTTTCGCTGATTTGACGGAGGTATCGATAAAGATTCACGATATTTAGCAACCGTTCGACGAGCAATAATAATTCCTTGATTTTCAAGGATTGAAACAAGTTTACTATCACTCAAAGGCTTTTTAGCATCTTCCTCTGAAATATATTTTTTAATTAATGCCCGAATGGCTGTGGACGAGGCTTCCCCACCAGATTCAGTATTAACATGGCTAGAGAAGAAGAATTTCAACTCAAATATACCACTGGGACATTGTAAATATTTTTGCGTCGTCACGCGTGAAATTGTCGATTCATGCATATCAATCGCCATAGCGACATCTGACAAAATCATTGGTTTCATATATTCAGCACCATTTTCAAAAAATTCTTGTTGGTGCTCAACAATAAATTGACTGACTTTTAATAGTGTCTCATTACGATTTTCGACGCTTTTAATAAACCAATTTGCATCTTGCAAATGTGCGCGAATATATTGGCTATCGCTTTCATTACTAATTTTTTCCATTGCTGCATATTGTTGATTAATACGCAGAGTCGGAACAGTATCGTTATTTAATTCAGCAATCCATTTGCCATCAATCTTTTTTACCACAAGATCAGGAATAACATAATCCGGAGGTAAAGTATTGACCGAATCACCAGGATAAGGTTGTAAATGCTGGATAAAATTAATGGCTTCTTTTAACTGTTCATCCGTAGCATTTAAGCGTTTTTTCAATGTTCGATAATCATGATTTGCTAATAAATCTAAATAGTTATCAATAATCTGTTTAACTAATACCGGCGGAGTTAAATGCTGAGTTTGAATAGATAAACATTCTTGTAACGATCTTGCTCCAACTCCAATTGGATCAAAATGCCAAATTCGCTTTAAGACAGCCTCAACCTCATCAAGTTCAATTTGACTATTGCCTTGTTCTTCTAGAATTTCTTCAGTTGAAACGGTTAGATAACCTCTATCATCAATAGCTTCAATAATCGAAACAGCAATTGCACGATCAATGTCACTAAATGGTGTTAAATCTAATTGCCATTTTAAGTAATCATGCAATGTTTCATGCGTTTCACCTTGATAGATTGGTAACTCATCATTACGATAATCTGAGTGAGTTCCTGAAGGAGTACCAGCTGTGTAAATATCATCTAATGAGGCATCTAACGGAATATCCTCGGGAATCTCTTGGCTATCCAATGCTTCACGAGTATCAATGTTTTCGTTTAGTTCATCTTGTTCAACATTAATTTCATCATACTGATCTGCAATCTCTAATAATGGATTGTTTTCAAGTACAGCTTGAATTTCTTGACGTAATTCTAAAGTCGACAATTGCAACAATCGAATAGCTAATTGTAATTGTGGCGTCATTGACAACTGTTGCGAAACCTTCAGTTGTAAGCCTTGTTTCATCATAATCTATAATCTAAATTCATGTCCTAAATAAACACGTTTAACATACTCATTATTTAATATACTATCTGGTGTACCTTCAGCAATTAAATGTCCCTTATTCACTATATAGGCTCGTTCACAAACATCAAGTGTTTCACGAACATTATGATCGGTAATCAGTACGCCTAAACCACGATCACGTAGGTGTTTAATAATATTTTTAATATCAATCACCGAAATGGGATCTACACCAGCAAATGGTTCATCAAGTAAAATGAATTTAGGATTTGCAGCCAACGCCCTAGCTATCTCAACTCGTCGTCGTTCGCCACCGGATAATGATTGACCAATATTGTCTCGGATATGAGTAATATGAAATTCTTCGAGTAACTCTTCTGCTCGATTAATCTTTTCATTTTTATCAATATCATTACGAGTTTCTAAAATAGCCATAATATTATCAATAACAGAAAGTTTTCTAAATATTGACGCCTCTTGAGGCAAATAGCCTATTCCTTTTTGCGCTCTCTCATGTAATGGCAAAATACTGATATCATGATCATCAAGGTAAATTTTTCCGGCATTTAAAGTCACAATACCAACCACCATATAAAAAGTAGTTGTTTTACCAGCACCGTTAGGACCAAGTAAACCTACTATTTCACCAGAGTTTACAGTTAAACTAACATCTTCAACAACTCGTCTTTTTTTATAAACTTTAGCAAGATTTTCCGCTTTTAAAATTGCCATTTATTTATTCATCTCTTTTACTTGACTTGGAATGATAGTACTTTTCACTCGGCCTTTTTTACCTGGTTGTGCAACTATTTGCTGTTTTTTCACATCATAAGTAATAATTGAGCTACTGATATGGTTATCTTGTTGAAATAACTCTGCATTACCTTGTAATACTATATTATTTTCTTTAACATTATAGATAACCTGTTGTGAATGACCGGTCACAATTTTATTATTTTGTGGAAGAATTTGTTTATATTTTACCGGTTTACCATATGCAGTTATTTTTTGTTTACTTGTATCTTGCATATCTGTAATCACAACTTTATCTGCCCATATCGTCAAACCATCTTGAATAATCTGAACATTACCACTAAAAATAATAATATTTTTATCAATATCAATTTGTTGGTTATCTGCATCAACTGTAATTGGCTTATTATCAACAAACATCTTTTGATCTTTTGAGGCGGATGAAGCATCTACGTTAGTCTCATCAGCAAAACAAGTGAATGATGCACATAGCATAAAAAATAATGGAAAAAATGTCTGTTTTTTTGATCTCATTTTTTATTGAGCCTCACTATTATAAAAAGTTTTTACATTTTCAAGTATATTTGCTGTTTTTTCGCGCAAATTACCAACCAATCCCACACCTGTTGAGAAAAAGCCAGTTCCCTTGATTTTTACTGGATCTTTAGAGGTGACTAGTTGCGTTGTTAAATCAACCACTGCATCATCAGTTAATACTTGCTGTAATTGAGAATCGGCTATTAAATTAGTTAATGTTACATCTTGATAAAGGTAAATTAGTTTATCTTTTGTCAAAGTCGCTCGTTTTGCTTGAATATGCCATGTTGCGGTATGATCCTGATCATAAAGTGTAACATTAGGTAAATCAAAATCAGTATTTTCATTATTATCAAAATGCTCTACTTTACCCGATTCAATTTTATATACTATATTACCGGATAAATCATAGACATTGGTAACCATATCTTCACTTTGATAAATTGGCGTTTCAGGCTGATTTGCATTTGATGGCGTACTCAACACGTCATCATCATTTTGATAACTATAATAAACACCAACTATTAAAATAAGAAGCAAGAAACAGATTAAATTTTTTTTATTCATAGTTTACGTTAATTACCTGAATAAGATTAATCAATAACGCAGGCATATCATTATGACAAATCATCTTAATATTAACTTATTTTACTTTATTTTTTACAAAATTAATATCTGACATTGCAAGAAGTTGAATGACATTCTGATAATAATTTATAAACAAGATAACGGTCTTGAAACATCTTAATAAATACGATTTACAGTGTTTAATAATGAATACATAACAATGAGCTGCTCTTTTAATTTAAATAAAATATTATTTTTTAATTGAAAAATTAATTGTTCAGATATAACAATTAATATATACATTTTTTAGTAAAAAGGTTCTATTATTCTTAATATTTAAGTCTGAAAATTAGGTATAATCAATTAATAATGATTAAAAATATTAATAGGAAATCAATATGTTATTTAGATTAAAAAACAGTCTCTATTTATTAACTGTTTTATTAATGCTGGAGTTAGCTAGTTTTTATCATTATGCATATGCTGATTTAAATGTTAATGAGAGTAAAATTGGCACAGTTGTCGACGAATTCAATGGAGTTAAAGTTTACTATAATGGCAATATTAATCATGTTAGTAGTCGCAATGTAGCTAAAGATGGTTATAATTTAGGTCTTAAATATCAATGTGTTGAATTCATTAAACGGTACTATTACGAACGTTTCAATCATAAAATGCCAGATAGTTATGGCCATGCAAAAGATTTTTTCGATGATTCCATTCCCGACGGTAAAATAAATACCAGACGTAATTTACTTCAGTTCCATAATGGATCAACGACCAAACCCAAAGTAGAAGATATTATTGTGCTGGGATGGTCTCAATATGGCCATGTTGCTATTATCAGTAAAGTTAGCGACGGTGAGATCGAAATTGTTCAGCAAAATCCGGGACCTAACGCAAGCAGTCGGGTGACTTTTCCGTTAATTTATAAAGATGGATTATGGGAAATAGAAGGTTATCGTGTTTTCGGTTATTTGCGTAAACGTTAAACAATTAATTAAATAATGGTTTATAAATAATAAACCTATCAATGTTAACTATGTTTAACAATAGGCTATTATTATAAAATACCTTATTAGGTATAAAATTAATATTTGATATTAAAAGCATTTAATTGGTTTTCAGGAATTAATTCTGTAACATTTATCTCTGTTATACGGGCTGAAACTGGCCCGCCCTGTTCAAACCATTGTATTAATTTAGCAATTGATATGTTATCCCCTTGTGCCACTATTTCTACTTCACCATTATCTAAATTTTTAACATAACCAACTAAACCTAGTTTGGTCGCTTTTTGATAAGTAAAGAAGCGAAAACCAACGCCCTGTACACGACCACTCACTCGAATTTTAACTTGTCGTATCATAATAGAAAGTCTCAATTATTATTTATTAGTGATTAATCTCTTTATAAATATTTTTTCTTAACTTAACCTTATTATTTACCTAAGCTAATCCACAAACCAATCATTACGTTGTTGTGACAATATATTTATTGTTTGTAAAATATTAGATAAATGTTCATGCAGCGCCAATGCCGCCATTTCCGGATCATGTTTTTTCAGCGCAGCAATAATTTTTTCATGCTGTTTGACTAAATCTTGTGGCGGAGAAATATCTTCTAAGGTGAGATATCGAACTCTGTCCATCATTGCTTTGATATTTTCGACCGTTTCCCAAGCCATTGGACAATCAATAACATTCATTATAATTTGGTGAAATTCGTCATCTTTTTCCAAAAAACAACGAATATCTTTTCGCTTATTGGCATCTATTTGTTCGGCAAGATTTTTATCCAATAATACCAAATCAGCACTGGTTATTCCTTGCGCAACCCGTTTGATAATTGCACACTCAACAGCTTCACGAATAAATTGTCCATCAATCACTTTTTTAATGGAGATTTTTGTTACAAATGTACCTCGCTGTGGCAGAATTTTAACTAATCCTGCTTCGGCTAATTTGATAAATGCTTCACGAACTGGTTGGCGTGATACATTGAATTGACTTGAGATCTCTTTTTCAGAAAGTAGAACTCCCGGTAACACCTGACATGTAATAATCGCCCTTCTTAATGCGCGATAAACCTGCTGATTAACCGGTTCAGAAATATTTAATTCAATAAGTTTAAACATATAGCATTTTTATATAATCAATTAATTACAATAAATAGTAGGTGATTTTTAAATATAAGAAAAGTTTTTTTAAAAAAATACTATATATATTAAATAACTAGAATGATGACTATAAAAGGTGTAATGACTTAAATAAGCTATTACACCTTAGTTATTATCAATTATTGTTGGTTGCATTTATAGTGCTAAAAAAGTTCAGTTAAATTTTTAACTGTCTGTTTAGCACCTAAATCTCGTAATGACAGATAGGCATTTTTTACCTTATTTACAAAAAGTTGATTATGTGGCAAGTCCCTCCCAAATACATGAGTTAAAGACAATAACGCTTTTACTCTATTTTCATCATCGTTACTATGTGCGACAAGGTCAGTTATTTGCATAATTGACGGATCACTCACTTCAATAGCTTTACCCGCATCATCAACCCCACTAACGTAGCGCATCCAAGCTGCGACACCTAAAGCAAGACAATCAAATGCAGTATTATCAGCTAAGTGATAACGAATTGAATCAAGCATTCGTTGAGGTAACTTCAATGTCCCATCCATTGCAATTTGCCATGTCCGATGTTTTAAACCAGTATTTCGATAACGATCAAGTAGAGAATCAGCATAAGCAGGTAGATCAACATCTTTAACTCGCAACGTCGTTGCTTGTTCATTTAGCATTAAATGCCTAGCAGCTTTAACATAATTAGCATCCTGCATACATTCATCAATATGTAAATAACCAGCTAGATAGCCTAAATATGCAAAAAATGAATGGCTACCATTTAACATGCGTAACTTCATTTCTTCATATGGCAATACATCATTAACTAATTCTGCACCCGCTTTTTGCCATTGGGGGCGACCTGCCACAAAATTATCCTCAATAACCCATTGTCTAAATGGTTCGCCGGCAATACCGGCGGGATCATCAATACCACCTAGTTGTTTATTTATTTTTGCCATAGTTTCTGGCGTTGCGGCTGGTACGATTCGGTCAACCATTGTAGATGGAAACGTCACATTATCATCGATCCATTGGGCTAAATCAGGATCTCGCAGTTTAGCCAATGCTAAAACAACATTACGTGTAACATGTCCATTTTCAGGCATATTATCACAAGACATCACCGTAAATGGTTTTAATCCCTGTTCTTTACGTAAACGTAACGCTTCAACAATGACACCCGGAACAGATTTAGGTGCATGAGGATTGGCAATATCATGACTAATTAATGGATTATTGGTATCAATTGATGCTGTCGATGGCAGATAACAATAACCTTTTTCGGTTACCGTTATTGACACAATCGCAATTTCAGGACGGGTCATCACAGCTAAGACTTTTTGTATTCCATCAATATCTGCATGTAATGCTTCTTTTGCAACGCCTACAACACGAGTATTCCAGTTATCATAGGACATTTCACATACACTAAATAAACAATCTTGTTGTTTTAAATCTTGGATTTGAGCTTCACCACCAATCAAGTTAACTTCACAGTATCCCCAATCGCTATCATGCTGTGCAGCTAGTATATCCGTATAAACTGCTTGATGAGCTCGATGAAAAGCACCAAAACCAAGATGAACAATTTTGGTTTTAATTTTGCTTCTATCATAAGTTGGAACAACTACCTCCTTAGGTAGTTGTGATAAAGTTTGATTTGATAATCTCATAAAAATCTCTGATTAATAATTAATTGAAATAATCATTATTTTGTCGTTTTATTTTCCAACCCATTGTTGGTATTCTTTATTAATTTTATTAGGTGCTGTTTCTGGCAATAACGCAATACCAATAACTGATAAAATACCTAATGTACCAACATATAAGGCTAAACCAGAATAATGTCCACTACACATTTGTAAAATCTTAACCGCACAAAGCCCTAAAATTCCACTTCCAATTAATGAGCCAACCTGCCATATCAACGCAATACCACTACAACGAATTGCGGTTGGGAATAATTCAGGGAAGAATGATGCTTGTGGCGCATAACACATAGCATGCCCAATAGGTAAAACGATTATCATTGCCAACTGAATTAAAATATAATTCTGGGTATTGATCATTAAGAAAAATGGAACAATAAAAATTACTTGAAGAAGAGCGCCAAGTATATAGACTCTTTTTCTTCCCCATTTATCCGATAAAGCACCCATTAATGGGATAGTAAAAATCTCGATGACTACAGCAACAATTATTGCATCTAATACATAACTTTTATTAAATTGATTTACATTTACATAGGCCAAAACAATCACTGTAAACATAGCAAATGAACATGCTTCAATTAGTTTTGCGCCAACCCCTTTAGCAACAATCCCCGGATAATTTTTCATAACATCTTTAAGTGGCATTGAAGATTCAACAGCTTTAGTTTGTCTAATTTTTTCAAAAACTGGTGATTCGTCAATACGTAATCGGATAAATAATCCCAATATTACCAAAAGTAAACTTAATAAAAATGGTATTCTCCAACCAAAATCAAGCATTTGTTCTTCCGAAAGTAATGATGTTAATAAAGCAAAAAGTGCTGAAGGTAACAAAAAACCAAGTGGTGCGCCTATTTGTACCCAACTAGAGAAAAATCCGCGCTTTTTAGGTGGAGAATATTCCGCTGTCATCAACACAGCACCAGCTTGTTCACCACCGACACCAAATCCTTGCAACACTCTAATTAAAATTAGAATTACAGGTGCCCACCAACCAATTGATGCATAAGTAGGTAATAAACCAATAACGAATGTTCCTAATCCAACAATTAAAATAGTAATGACTAACGCTTTTTTTCTTCCTACTTTATCGCCCATATGACCAAAAACAATACCACCAATAGGTCTTGCAAAAAAACCTACGGCATAAGTAGCAAATGCAGCAAGAGTACTAATAAAAGGATCATTACTAGGAAAAAACAGTTGACCAAAAAAGAGTACCGCTGCAGTCCCATATGCAAAAAAATCATAATATTCTGCAGCGGTTCCAATTGATGATGCAACAGCTACACGTCTTATGATATTTCGTTTTTCTTTTTCTTCTATTGTTTCTAAAGTTGACATATTAATTTCCTTAATTATTTCTAGTTACCAATTCCACAATGTGCCATCTTCTAGACGAGCAATTGGCAAATAAGCAGGATTGTATGGATATTTTGCAGCAAGTTTTTCATCAAAATCGATTCCTAATCCAGGTTTGTCACTTGGATGCATATAACCATCATTAAAGGTCCAATTAGGAGAGAAAACTTCTAACATCTGTTCGGAATAACCCATAAATTCTTGTACACCAAAGTTAGGTACCCACATATCAAAATGCAGAGCTGCTGCATGACAAATTGGAGATAAATCAGATGGACCATGCGAACCAGTTCTAACTTGATAAAGTGCCGCAAAATCAGCAATCCGGCGCATATGTGTAATACCACCAGCATGAGTTATCGTGGTTCGAATATAATCAATCAGTTGTTCTTCAATTAACTGTTTACAATCCCATATGCTATTGAATACTTCACCGACAGCAATTGGTGTTACGGTATGTTGACGAATTAAACGGAAGCACTCTTGATTTTCTGCTGGTGTGGGATCTTCCATCCAAAATAGACGATAGTCTTCAATACTTTTGCCAAATCGAGCTGCTTCAATTGGGGTTAAACGATGGTGCATGTCATGCAATAGATGTTCATTAAAACCAAATTTATTTCTTACTGCCTCAAATAATTTTGGTGTGAAATCAAGATATTTGTCAGTTGCCCAAAATTGCTCTTCTGGATAGTTACCTCGAGTAGCCGGTTCGTAAGCTAAGTTTTTACCTTTACTTTGACCGTATGTGGTCTTCATTCCCGGAATACCACATTGAACGCGAATGGCTTTGAAGCCCATCTCTTTATGTTTAGCATAATCATCTAGCGCTTCTTCAATATCTTTACCTGTGGTATGGCAATAAACCATAACACCAGTACGTGAAGCACCACCCAATAATTGATAAAGTGGCATATTGGCGACTTTGCCTTTGATATCCCATAACGCCATATCAATGGCCGATATCGCCGACATGGTCACCGGCCCACGACGCCAATAAGCACCTTTATAAAAATATTGAAAGATATCTTCTATTTGACTAGCATCTCGCCCGATTAATTGGGGGCAAAGATGATCTTTAAGATATGATGCGACAGATAATTCTCGTCCGTTGAGTGTCGCATCACCAACTCCATATACCCCTGAATCTGTAGTGATTTTTAATGTTACAAAGTTCCTTCCTGGACTACACACAAAAACTTCCGCTTTTACGATTTTCATTTAATACCTCTAAAAATGATTAACGAACAAACTTTAATCTAAACAATACTACCATACAAGTAGATTAGAATAATTATGTGATATTGATCACATAATTATTAAATTTATGAGAAATAAGTAATAAAAAACCCCGTTCCTCAATTTTTTTTGAAAATTTTTAAGGAACAGGGTTTTTAAATGTCTAATATAGTATTAGATAGTTTTTTAATAAGTAATTAATTACTTTATATAGCACCGCTTTTTATAATAGAATCGCCAGTCACTCATTAAAACCTCCTTTTTTATAATTATTAAGCATTGGGTACTATTTTGATTCTTCTAATTGATAATTACGATTCTTTTACTTTTAATATCTATGATTACCTTTGCCGTGTGGGAGCCGAAGTTATGGTCATCAAAAATGATGAAAAATCTATTGATGAATTAAAACAATTATCGTTTTCCAAAATGGTCATTTCTCCGGGGCCAGGAACACCCGATAATGCCGGAATATCATTATCGGCGATCAATTGTTTTGCTAATCACTGCCCAATCCTTGGCATTTGTTTAGGTCATCAAGCAATTGCACAATATTTTGGTTATAGCATTGTTAAAGCACCAGTACCAATACATGGTAAAATTGATGAAATTACTCATGATGAACAAGGCTTATTTGTCGGGATTAAAAATCCACTATCTGTAGTAAGGTATCATTCTCTAATTGCCCAAACTAATTTGCCATCAAATGAATCACCTTTAATAGTCACCGCTAAAAATAGGCAAGGATTAATTATGGGATTACGCCATAAAAAACTGCCAATTGAATCGGTACAATTTCACCCTGAGGCAATTAAGACAGAATTTGGTTTAAAAATAATTAGCAACTTTGTTAATGGTAATTAAAATGAAAATTTATATCGATTTTGAAGGTGAACGTAAATGTTTTCGTGATCCAATCAAAATTATAAAACCAAACGATTATAGATCTATTAAAAAGCTCATTGATGAGATAGAAAACTTCACGAATAAAGGTTATTACGCTTGTGGTTATCTTGCTTATGAAAGTGCTATGGGATTTAGTGAAAGCAATAAAACCAAAATTATAAAAAATTCAAATCATGATTTACCATTACTTTTATTTGGTATTTTTGATAAGTATACAAGTGAGCAGATTCCAGATTCAGTTCACTTTTCACCATTATCTTTAAAGTTATCTTGTGATACTGATATTAACGAATATCAGCAAAAAATTGACTTTATTCGTTCGCAAATTGAATTAGGTAATACTTACCAAACCAATTATACCATCCAATTCAGTTCACCATTTAATGGCAATCCTTTAGATTATTATCACTTTCTACAAAAAAATAATCTTGCCAATTATTGTACCTATATAGAATTTGAAAATTATCATATTTTGTCTATATCCCCTGAGCTATTTTTTAAATTAGAAGATAAAACTATTACAACGAAACCAATGAAAGGTACTACCGCACGAGGGTTGACGACACAACAAGATAAACAACAAATAAAGTTGTTGAAATCAGAAAAAAATCTTGCTGAAAATATGATGATTGTTGATTTACTGCGTAATGATTTAAGCAAAATTTCAGAACCTGGTTCGGTAACCGTTCCACATTTATTTACCGCAGAAAAATATCCAACGGTATGGCAACTAACCTCGACTATTCAAGGAATATTAAAAGATAATATTAACTTGTATCAACTTTTGCAAGCACTGTTCCCATGTGGCTCAATCACTGGAGCGCCTAAAGCAAGTACCATGCAAATTATTAGTAATATTGAGAATTCAGCTCGTGGCGTATATTGTGGCTCAATTGGTTATATTGAGCCTTTTATGAAAAAGGCGATATTTAATATTCCAATACGTACCTTAACCATTAATAATCAACAGTTAAATTATGGTGTTGGCGGAGGTATTACCTGGGATTCCAACGCCAATGATGAATATAATGAAGTCTTAGCGAAAACAGCTATTTTGCATAGAACTTTATCTATGCCTGAATATATTATTGAAACCTTATTGCTAGAAAATGGAGAGTTTTTTTTACTTAATGCACATTTGGACAGATTGAATGACTCAACGCAATATTTTGATTTTACATGTGATATTCAAACAATCAAACTGACATTAACGAAGCTAGCCAAAAAATATCCATTAGGAAAATATAAAGTCAGACTTTTGCAATCAAAATCTGGACAATCAGAAATAAGCATAGATTTGCTTACCACCTCAATGGTGATTGATAATATAGCTTTTGCGCCTAAATGTGTCGATAAACACAATGTTTTTCTCTATCATAAAACAAACAATCGGCAACATTTTCCTCAATTGACAATTGGTCAAGAATTTATCAATTATAATCAAAATGATGAAATAACCGAGTTTGTTAATGGTAATATCGCTTTATTAATTAATGATGAATGGATAACGCCTGCCATTACATCAGGATTATTAGCTGGCACAATGCGACAACATTATTTAAATCAGCATAAATTAATTGAGAAAACGATTAACAAAAAAGATATTTTACTGGCCGACAAAATAGCATTTATTAATAGTGTTCGTGGTTGGATTGAGATTGATGAGCAGGTATTTAGTGAATTGAAAAAACAGTTATGATAATTTGAAATCAACTACCGATGACATTCCGCCATTATATAGGCGGAATGTTAAACAATAACTAATATTTGATTGAATTTGCAAATTCAAATTCTTCATCTTGCCAACCTTGCGATAAGGCTTTTACCAGTGCGTCATACCCATTTTTTGCCAATGGCACATGACGATCAATAAATTTAGTCCTAATTTGTCCTTTATTATCTGTCACTACCCAGCGTCCTTTTATCACTGCATCTCCATTATAACTACCATGGAAACCATCAATAAAAAGCTTAATTGTTAAGGTAGGTGTAGTAATAGATTTGGTTGAAACTAAATAATTAGGTAAAAGTTGGGTTAGATCCTGCGCTAATCGATCTGAAAATTGTTGAGACAGTGTCGATGCCCATAAATTATTGGTTGCTGTGACATATTTTATATCTTGTGTTTGTAAAACAATACCTGATTTATTTAAAAAACTGGCTACTTCAATAGACTCAATCCAAATAAACTTATTGGTCGAGTGATTCGTCACTGAATCAACATTAACTAAATTACTCGTTAATTGAAAATAATTTTTTCTTTCGGTATTTGATGAACAACCCACCATTACCGCTAATAATGCTATCAATAGTGTAATTTTAAAACATCGAATCGATTTGAACATTATTTATTTCCTCTGGCTTTTGGTTCTTCATCTTTTTTGTTTGGTGAAGAGAAGATCAATGCGTTACTTTTATTATTTAGCGTATGAAGTAAAGGAGTTAATTCATCCATCATTTGCTGAATTTTCTGTAAACTTTCATTCATTTGTGTATTAAGTTGTGAACCTGGTTGTATTCCTTTCATCGCTTCATTTAATGAACGCATAGCTCTTTGTAAATCTTTTGGCATATTTTGCATCTCTTTACTTGCCATAATTTGATTTATGGTATTCATTAAGCGTTGACTCGATTCTAAGGATTTATTAAATTGCTCCATAGTATTGTTAACAGGTAAACTATTAAAATTATCTAATAATTGCAGTATTTTTGCTTGAATTTGCGCAAATCCAGTTGATGTAGATTCAATCGTATCGTACCCATATTGTTTAGCCAATTTAGTATCATATTTGTCTTTTAACTCTGGATAAAAATCTAAATCAATATAGAGCGCCCCCGTAAACATATTTGAAGTCTTTAATGATGCTCGCAAACCATTTTTTTGCTCATTTATAATTAAATTAGCAATATCTATCTTATCTTCTACCAATTCAGCTAATCTGTCAGGTTCGATTTTGATTAGTATCGGTACTCTTTGATTAAGGATTGATCTTTCTTGCAACATTTCTGTGGTATAAAACGGCACTTTACTTACTGTACCGAGTCTTATGCCATGATATTCAACTGGCGCACCTTCGGTTAAGCCAGAGATTGAATCATTAAGCATGATAATAAATTCCTTATAATCGGTATATTGGGAATCTTGAATTGATTTTCTATCTTCATATAACTTATATACATCATGTTGTTTAGCAGGTTGTCCCAATTTAGCGCCATCAGGTAAATCAAAGCTGATACCGCCTGACATTAGAACATCTAAAGAAGGCACATCTAAGCTGGCACCACGAGAAGATAGCGTTAAATTTATCCCTCCCTCTTTCCAAAAACGTACATTTTCAGTTACTAATGCATCATAAGGCGTGGTAATGAAAATTTGATACTTCATTTTTCGTGCTTCAACATCAAATTCGGATGTCTCAACATTACCGACATGATAGCCGCGAAACATTACTTTAGCGCCACGGGGCACAACACCGCTTTGATCGCTATCTAAATTTAAACGAATTCCTTTTATGCTTGGATCGGATAATGGAGGTGTATCAGACAGCACAAATGGATTGTTTTTAAAGCTATGAGTATCATTACCGGAAACAAGCTCAATATAAACACCGGATAAAATAGTACCTAACCCTGTTACACCATCACGACCAATTTCAGGTTTAACTACCCAAAATATCGAATCATTTTTCAATAGTGGATTCATATCGTTATAAATTCTACCTTTAATTACGACTTGTTTGTAATCATCAGATAATGTCACTTCATCAACAATACCGACATCAACACTACGATTTTTTATCACTGTTTTACCGGCCACAATACCACTTGCATCTTTAGCTAATAAAGTAAAAGAAGTACCTCGATCAGCAAAATGAGCATAGATAATCCATAAACCAACAATTGCGGTAACTATGGGAATAATCCATATTGCTGAAATTGCTCTAATTTTAATTATTTTTGCTAACTTACTTGAGCTTGCCATATTATTCCTATTATTTTATTTTCTAGTTGGTATTCGATCCCATAGCAAACGTGGATCAAATTTTTGGGATGCAATCATTGTAATGATAACAACAGTAGCAAAAAAACTTACCCCTATATCAGGATATACGCCCATCATCTGTTGATTTCTTACTAAAGAACACACGACCGAAACCACAAAGATATCAATCATTGACCATTTACCAATAAATTCAACAGCATTATATAATTTCTTCATTTTTAGACAATTACGTTTTTTCTTATGCTTAACTGCCAAAGCAAAATAACAGAGCAAACTAAGTGAAATAATTTTTAAAATGGGGATAACCACGCTAGCAGCAAAAATAATTAACGCTACCGGTACATCACCAGCTTGCCACATATAAATAACGCCATCCATAATCGTCGAACTTGAAGGTGACCCAAATACTTCAGTAATCATGATGCCAAATAAATTAGCGGGTATATAAATAATCAGTGAAGTGACTAATAGTGCAATCGTCCACTGTATTTTATCCCTTCCTCTAAGTTGGCTTTTTTGTTTACATCTTGGGCATTTAGCATACTCAGTAGGAACCATTGCATGACAACAATTACACAATTTTATATTTTGATAAATTCCTGTTTTACCCACTTGTAACGGTTTTAAGGTAAAATTATTACGGTGGATTTCATTCCATATTTTTCCTGGTGTAAATATTACTAATGCTTTAATATAAAAGAATACAAACAGACAAAATGCCCAAAACGTACCTGTGACACCAATACTGCCATAACTCATTAGTTTAACAAAGCTAACTAAAATTCCAGTTAAAAATATTTCGGGCATACACCAATGTTGGATTTTTTCATAAACAATCAGTAGATCTCTTTTTCGATATTTAGTCAGTTTTATTTTGGAGCAAAGCAATACAATAATAGATAAATTGAGTAATGGAAAAACGAGCACAAATAGAACAAACAGTGCGGAAATATAGCTATATTTATCAAAAAAAAGTGTTTTAGGTATATCCAAAACACTTACACCATTAATATTACCAACTAAATTAATATCAATAAATATAAAACCACAAGCAACAATAAGCATAATTAATGAACAAAATGCATACATTGCCGCACGAAACTTCATATTGTTCTGATTTTTAAACAATGTCGTACTACAGCGAGGACAAGTTGCTTTATGGCCAACTGCAACATCTGTTAATTCGATAACCAAATCACAATGGGAACACAATACATAATCTTGATTATCAACAGTCATCATTTTCCTTTATTTGATAGTTGTATTAATTTGTAAAGATGTTTTTGATTAGCATAACGTTTAGGTATAAAAAATTGCCAATATTTTTTAAACGATTATGTTATGAGGTAATTAATTTAATACATCAATAAGGGCCAAAAGTTTTTTAGTAATAATCATACCAAATGCTTCTTTTTTATGAAAGTATAACCTAATTAAATTAGCATAATTTAATTATTACAATTTTCTAAATGACGATATCAAGATTGTTATTCTAAATAACTACTATGGTAATTTTTAATTTCTTTAGGGAGATGATTTATTAATAAATATTAATAAAATTTGTGAATAATTTCACATAATTAATAAATTTAATATTGTTTATAAAAAAAACTTGATACTGTATAACAATACAGTATAATGTATCTCATATTCTTACTTATTGGAATTTAATTATATGAATGAAAACAAACAACGTGCACTTTCTGCAGCATTAAGCCAAATTGAAAAACAATTTGGTAAAGGTTCAATAATGCGTTTAGGCGATACCCAAACGCTTGATGTGGATGCAGTTTCAACAGGTTCTTTAGGGTTAGATATTGCATTAGGTATCGGTGGCTTACCAATGGGAAGAATTGTTGAAATCTTTGGACCAGAGTCATCAGGTAAAACAACATTAACATTATCAGTTATTGCACAAGCCCAAAAAGAAGGTAAAACCTGTGCATTTATCGATGCTGAACATGCTTTAGATCCAATCTATGCAGCTAAGTTAGGTGTTCAAGTAGATGATTTATTAGTGTCTCAACCTGATACTGGTGAACAAGCGCTTGAAATTTGTGATGCATTGGTTCGTTCAGGTGCAGTTGATGTGATTATTGTCGATTCAGTTGCAGCATTAACGCCAAAAGCAGAAATTGAAGGTGAAATGGGTGATTCGCACATGGGATTACAAGCGCGTTTAATGTCTCAAGCATTACGTAAATTAACCGCTAATATCAAAAATGCAAATTGCCTTGTTGTTTTCATTAACCAGATTCGTATGAAAATTGGTGTAATGTTTGGTAACCCAGAAACAACAACCGGCGGTAATGCCTTAAAATTCTATGCATCTGTTCGTTTAGATATTCGCCGGATTGGAGCAGTAAAAGAAGGCGAAGATGTTATTGGTAGTGATACACGTGTAAAAGTTGTTAAAAATAAAGTAGCCGCGCCATTTAGACAAGCTGAATTCCAGATTCTTTATGGATGTGGTATTTCTAAAGAAGGCGAATTGATCGATTTAGGTGTTAAAAATAAATTAGTCGATAAAGCAGGAGCATGGTATAGCTACAATGGTGAAAAAATAGGTCAAGGTAAAGCAAATTCAATAAAGTTTTTGCAAGAGCATCCTGAAATTGCAAAAGAACTTGAAACTAAATTACGTGAGTTATTATTAAATAGTCCTACTATTTTTGCTGCTGATGATGAAGAGGTTTCGGCAGACGATGAAAGCTTTGAGTAATGGAAAAAAACTAAATAAATTAATTTTAAATAAAGCTGTGCAATTACTTGCACAGCGTGATCATTCATCATGTGAGCTTATCAGAAAACTAACTTTGTTTTTCAGCAAAAAAATAATCTGTTCAGAAGATGATTTTCCAGAACGATTAAGCCAATTAAAAACAGAAATAGCAGATGTAATTGCCTATTGTACTAATCAACGTTGGATGGATGATAAACAATATATTGAAAAATATATTGCTATACGTGCTAATAAAGGTTATGGGAAATATAAAATTGGTTTAGAACTAAAGCAACGAGGTTTATCATCTGATCTTAGTCAAGAGCTATTACATGCAGCTGATATTAATTGGTCTGAAATTGCATATCGACAATTATTAAAAAAATTCAAAGTTATTGAATTAAATAATAATTATCAAAAACAAAAAGTGATGCAATTTTTAACTGCTAGAGGATTTACACAATTTGATGTAAAAACTGTGTATGCTTTATTGACTTAAATAATTATAGTCCCTACAATATCACTCAGAAATTACCCATTATGTAAAAAGCTCTCTAGATCTTTTAAATTTATTCCTTTATTACTTAATAGTAATTAGATAAACCGTTGTATAAAGAATATTTACTTTTCAACTTAAGTTGTAACGGGTATATTACTATGTCTATAAATTTATCGTTTAATATGGAAGTATAAATGAAAAGCACTGCAGAAATTCGTCAAAGTTTTCTTGAATTTTTCCATAGCAAAGGACACGAAATCGTTGCCAGTAGTTCCCTTGTTCCACACAATGATCCAACACTTTTATTTACAAATGCGGGGATGAATCAGTTTAAAGATGTGTTTCTTGGTATTGATAAACGATCTTATACCAGAGCAACAACATCTCAACGTTGTGTAAGAGCTGGGGGAAAACACAATGACCTTGACAATGTAGGTTATACTGCTCGGCATCATACCTTTTTCGAAATGTTAGGTAATTTCAGTTTTGGCGACTATTTTAAACGTGATGCGATTCATTTTGCTTGGGAACTATTAACCAGTGAAAAATGGTTTAATCTTCCTAAAGATCGATTAACGGTTACTGTTTATGCAACAGACGATGAAGCTTTCGCGATTTGGGAAAATGAAGTTGGTATTCCGAAAGAACGTATTATCCGCATAGGTGATAATAAAGGGGCCCCATATGCCTCTGATAATTTCTGGCAAATGGGTGACACTGGGCCTTGTGGACCTTGCACAGAAATTTTTTATGACCATGGTGATCATATTTGGGGCGGACCTCCGGGAAGTGCCCAGGAAGATGGGGATCGATTTATTGAAATTTGGAACCTCGTCTTTATGCAATTTAATCGCCTACCTGATGGCACAATGGAACCTTTACCTAAACCATCAGTTGATACTGGTATGGGGCTTGAACGAATAGCGGCTGTTTTACAACACGTCAATTCTAACTATGATATTGACCTGTTTAAGAAACTAATAAAAGATGCAGCTCAAATCATTCAAACCAAAGATTTAGAAAGTAAATCATTAAGAGTTATTGCTGACCATATTCGTTCTTGTGCTTTTTTAGTTGCTGACGGAGTTTTACCTTCAAACGAAGGACGTGGTTATGTATTACGTCGCATTATTCGTCGCGCAGTGCGTCATGGACATATGTTAGGAGCTAAAGATATTTTCTTCTATAAATTGGTTAAACCATTAATTGAAGTAATGGGAAGTGCCGCTAATGAATTAGCAAATAACCAAAAATTAGTTGAAGATACGCTTAAGATTGAAGAAGAGCAGTTCTTAAAAACATTGGAACGAGGTCTATTTCTACTTGATCAAGAGTTAAGTAGAATTACTGACAACGTATTACCAGGTGATATTGCGTTTAAACTTTATGATACTTATGGCTTTCCATTAGATTTAACCGCTGATGTCTGCCGTGAGAAGAATATCACTATTGATGAAAATGGTTTTAATCAATGCATGGAAGAACAACGAAAACGAGCTCGTGAATCCAGTTCATTTAGTGTTGATTATAGCAATATGATTAAACTTGATGATAAAACTGAATTTTTAGGTTATCAATCTAATGAAGCCTCAGGAAAAGTAATTGCTATTTTCCAAAATGGCAATAAAGTAGAGGCGATCAATGCGGGTGACGAAGCTGTTGTTATTCTAGATAAAACGCCATTTTATGGTGAGTCTGGTGGCCAAGTTGGTGATAAAGGTGTTCTAACTTCTGCTGATTTAGTATTTGACGTCACTGACAGCCAAAAATACGGCAAAAGTATTGGTCACATAGGTAAAACTACCAAAGGTGCATTAAAAGTTGGAGATGTAGTAATCGCTGCAATTGATGTAGAAATACGCGAACGTATTCGTCGTAATCATTCAGCAACACATCTATTACAAGCAGCTTTACAAACTATTTTAGGAAACCATGTACATCAAAAAGGTTCTTTAGTTAACGATAGTTATCTTCGGTTTGACTTTTCACATAATCAAGCCATAACACCAGAACAAATTGTCGAAATAGAAAATTTAGTTAATCAGCAAATTCGACGAAACTTACCGGTAGACATAGAATTAATGCCTATTGATGAGGCTAAAAATAGAGGTGCCATGGCACTATTTGGTGAAAAATACGAAGATATCGTTAGAGTATTAACCATGGGTGATTTCTCTATTGAGCTTTGTGGTGGTACCCATGTTGATAGAACTGGAGATATAGGTTTATTTAAAATTATTTCTGAGTCAAGTATTGCATCAGGAGTACGTCGTATTGAAGCTACATCAGGTCAAAATGCGATGGAATATATCCACCATGAATCCAATTTATTAAACCAAATTGGATTCATGGTTAAAAGTGATAAATCAGCTGTTTTATCAAGAATTGAACAGCTACTTGATCAAACCAAAACATTAGAGAAAGCAATTGAACGCTTGAAAACCGAACAAGCTAGCCAACAAAGTGAGCAATTGCTTAATCAATGTGAAAAAATTAATAATAAAAACTTACTAATTGCTAAAATCGATAACGTCGAAGCCAAAATGTTACGTACAATGATTGATGATCTGAAAAATCAATTAAAAAGTTGTGTAATTATTTTGGCTGCTGTCAATGATGGCAAAATTAATTTAGCAGCTGGTGTAAGCAATGATTTATTAAACATTGTTAAAGCTGGCGAATTAGTATCTCAATTAGCATCAAAAGTAGGTGGTAAAGGCGGTGGGCGGCCTGATTTCGCTCAAGCAGGTGGAATGGATCTTTCGGCGTTACCAGAAGCGTTATCTTCTGTAAAAAAGGAAATCAGTAATAAATTACAAGCAAGTTAGCCAGAAATACTCCAATTTTTGTTAATTAGGCATTAGTGTATTTCTGTAAAATTCCGTCTTTCTGTCTTATTTGATGGGAGGCTGACGAAGCTATATCTTAAAATTGTTTGGATATATACTTAACTGATATTAGGAGATCTAATGTTAATTTTAACTAGGAGAGTAGGTGAAACACTTATCATTGGTGACGATGTTGTTATTACCGTATTGGGCGTGAAAGGTAATCAGGTCAGAGTCGGTATTAACGCACCTAAAGAAGTTTCTATTCATAGAGAAGAAATCTACAATAGAATTCATCAATCACAAGACAAAGTTGATGAATTAGTTCTACCCAAAGAGTAATATTGGGCACTAAATAAACAACCAGCACGTGTTCGCAAAAAAATGTTTGACTTATTTTTTGTAGAACGTAATATGTGCGCCACACATTATGATTTTGTTGTTCAAACAGAGTCATAATGTTTTGGTGAGATGGCCGAGAGGCTGAAGGCGCTCCCCTGCTAAGGGAGTATGCGGTCAAAAGCTGCATCGAGGGTTCGAATCCCTCTCTCACCGCCATTTTAAAAATTAAAATATGCATCCGTAGCTCAGCTGGATAGAGTACCCGGCTACGAACCGGGCGGTCAGGGGTTCGAATCCCTTCGGATGCACCATTTTAAAAATCTAATACGCATCCGTAGCTCAGCTGGATAGAGTACCCGGCTACGAACCGGGCGGTCAGGGGTTCGAATCCCTTCGGATGCACCATTTTTTTACGAACTTACAAGCATCCGTAGCTCAGCTGGATAGAGCACTCGGCTTCGAACCGAGCGGTCAGGGGTTCGAATCCCTTCGGGTGCGCCATTTCGGTTGAATCCCGATATAATTCTAGTATACTAAGTTCACAAATTTCATAAGTGTTATTTATTTTTTATTTCTATATTTGGTTAACTATAATAAAATAAAAAAATAACATTGATAAACAATAATGGATTTTTTATGTTGGACCCAAATTTACTTCGAAACGAATTAGATCTTGTTGCTAACAAACTAGCACGTCGTGGATTTAAATTAGATGTTGAAACCATTCGACAATTAGAAGAAAAGCGCAAAACATTACAAGTTGAAACTGAAAACTTACAAGCACAGCGTAATGCTCGCTCTAAAGCAATTGGAGAAGCTAAAGCACGTGGTGAAGATATTTCAGCAGTACGAGAAGAAGTAAACAAATTAGGAGAAAAACTTAACAGTGCTAAAGCAGAGTTAGATATCCTCCTAAATCAAATTAAAGATATCGCCTCCAACATTCCTAATGTTCCTGATGACTCGGTACCTGATGGTAAAGATGAAAACGATAATGTTGAAGTATCTCGTTTCGGAACGCCAAGAAGCTTTGATTTTCCAATTCAAGATCATGTCGCTTTAGGTGAACGTTTTGGTAGTCTGGATTTCGCAGCCGGCGTAAAACTTACCGGTGCACGCTTTGTGGTGATGAAATCACAATTAGCTCGCTTACATCGAGCTATTGCACAATTTATGTTAGACCTGCATACCGAACAACATGGCTACGCGGAAATTTATGTTCCTTATCTTGTGAACCATGCAACCCTTTTTGGTACTGGTCAATTACCTAAGTTTGCCGGTGATCTATTCCATACAAAACCTCTTGATGAAGAATCTGAAAGTAGTAATTATGCCTTGATTCCTACGGCTGAAGTTCCTGTTACGAATTTAGTCCGTGACGAGATTCTTGATGAAAGTGTTTTACCAATGAAGATGACCGCTCACACGCCTTGTTTCCGTTCTGAAGCTGGATCTTATGGTAAAGATACTCGCGGTTTGATTCGTATGCATCAATTTGATAAAGTTGAATTGGTACAAATTGTTAAACCTGAAGAATCAATGAAAGCGTTAGAAGAACTAACCGCTCATGCTGAAAAAGTTTTACAATTATTAGAACTACCATATCGTAAAATTATCCTTTGTACAGGTGATATGGGCTTTGGTTCCTGTAAAACTTATGATCTTGAAGTTTGGGTTCCTGCACAAAATACTTATCGAGAAATCTCCTCTTGTTCAAATATGTGGGATTTTCAAGCTCGTCGTATGCAAGCACGTTATCGCAATAAAACTGATAATAAAACTTATTTAGTACATACCCTAAATGGTTCAGGTTTAGCGGTTGGACGAACTCTTGTAGCCATCATGGAAAACTACCAGCAAGCCGATGGTACAATCAAAGTACCATCAGTATTAGTGCCGTATATGAATGGTCTTGAAGTCATTGGCTAACATGAATTTCTTATATTCGTAATAGCGCTATCAATTAGCGCTATTTTTTTATTAATCTAGGTGAATAAGATGATAAAAGGTGTTGCACTATCAATACTGGCATCATGTCTTTTTGGGTTGCTTTATTATTACCCGGTATTATTACAACCTTTATCAGTCGTCGACATTTTTTGTTGGCGGTTATTAACATCTTTTCCCGCTATAGTGGTATTAATTTTTATTGAAAAGCAGTGGTCATCAATATCAGTCTTATTTATACGAATTAAAAATCAACCATTCCTTTTAGTGGGATTGTTGTTTTCTTCATTTTTACTTACTATCCAGATGTTGATCTTTATTTGGGCGCCAATAAATGGCCACGGATTATCTGCTTCGCTAGGCTACTTTTTATTGCCATTAAGTATGGTCGTTTTTGGCCAAATTTTCTATAAAGAAAGACTCAGTATTTTTCAAAAAATTGCGGTTGTTCTCGCCGGCATTGGTGTCATTCTAGAAATCTACATTACTGGTGCATTCTCGTGGGAAACCGCGGTTATTGCCTTAGGCTACCCTATCTACTTTATGACACGCCGTAAACTACAAATAGAGGGGATTTCTGGAACCTTTTCAGATTTCTTTTTTATATTTCTTGGATGCCTTATTTATTTTATTCTAAATTATCCCTTCAATCGCATTATTAGTGATCTATCACACTTTCATATTTTTATTCCAATGCTAGGTATTATTACTGCTATCGCTTTTGCCATGTATTTCGTTGCCAGACGACTATTACCACTCGGATTATTTGGACTACTAGGCTACGTAGAACCAGTCTTACTTACCCTTGTTTCAGTACTATTTTTGCATGAATCAGTATCTAGTGAACATATTGTGTCATACGGACTGATTTGGTTATCCGTTTGTGTCCTAGCGCTTGAAGGTACTCTATATCTACTACGCGCGATAAGACGAAATAGATTAAAATAGAAAGTTAAAAGGCACTATTATAAGCACCTTATTTGTATTGAAGGCTTTTATTTACTAAATGTTACATATTGTCCGTAGCTTTCTATAATTGATTGAATTCGATCTAACGTTTCTCTTGGGGGAGCTTCCACTCCGTCCAACATATATTTGTCACCAAGAGTTTCCCATTTATAAGCACCAAGTTTATGGTATGGTAATAACTCTACCCTTTCTATATTTTCCATCCCTTGAATAAACTGACCAAGTAAATGTGCTGAATTATCATCATCTGTCCAACCAGGTACAACGACATAACGGATCCATGTTCTTTTATTAATCTTTTGTAGATATTTAGCAAAATCTAGAACTCGTTTATTAGGAACTCCAACTAATTTTTTATGTATCTCATCATTTATCTGCTTCAAATCTAACATGACAAGATCAGTAACTTCCATTAACTCTTCAATAGTATGATCTAGCAGCCTTGCATAGCCATTAGTATCTAAACATGTATGAATGCCTTCTTCATGACAAGCTCTAAACCATTGCGTGATAAATTCTGATTGTAAGGTGGCTTCTCCTCCAGATGCTGTTACACCACCTCCATTAGGCATTATAAAGCTTTTATAAGTAATAATTTCTTTCATCAATTCATCAACAGTGACTTCACGCCCAGCTTTTAAATCCCATGTATCACGGTTGTGGCAATACAAGCAACGCATTAAGCAACCTTGAAAAAAGACAATAAAGCGAATACCTGGTCCATCGACAGTTCCAAATGATTCAAAAGAGTGAATACGGCCTTTAATGGGCTGTTTAGTTGTCATAATTATATTTTGTTCCATAACAATTCTCTAATAATTGCTTACATTGCTATTTTTTTATTCTAACTCAGTTCTTATAATTTTTTCACCAATTATATCAATAAGCGTTTCAAACTTAATTATACCGAATCAATTATTAAGACCATTAAATATCATCAAACAATTCGATGAATTTTACTAAAAAAATAGCGTCCTTTATGGACGCTATTTTAATTAAGTTTACGTATTAACTAATTACATTGATTGAGTAAAAGTACGTGTGATAACGTCTTTTTGTTGCTCTTTAGTTAATGAATTGAAACGTACTGCATATCCAGAAACACGAATAGTTAATTGTGGATATTTTTCTGGGTGTTCCATCGCATCTAATAATGTTTCACGATTTAACACGTTAACATTTAAATGTTGACCACCTTCAACTGTTGCTTCGTGATGGAAGTAACCATCCATTAAGCCAGCTAAGTTACGTTTACGTGAGTCATCGTCTTTACCTAATGCATTAGGAACGATTGAAAAAGTATATGAAATACCATCTTTCGCATAAGCAAATGGTAATTTAGCCACAGAAGTTAATGAAGCAACCGCACCTTTTTGGTCACGTCCGTGCATTGGGTTAGCACCTGGTCCAAATGGCGCACCAGCACGACGTCCGTCTGGAGTGTTACCTGTTTTCTTACCATATACTACGTTTGAAGTAATAGTTAACACAGACTGAGTAGGAATTGCATTACGATAAGTTTTAAGTTTTTGAATTTTCTTCATGAAACGTTCAACTAAATCAACTGCAATATCATCAACACGTGGATCATTGTTACCGAATTGTGGATATTCACCTTCGATTTCGAAGTCAACTGCTAAACCGTCTTCATCACGAATAGTTTTTACTTTCGCATATTTAATTGCAGATAAAGAGTCAGCTGCAACAGAAAGACCTGCAATACCACATGCCATAGTACGAATAATATCACGATCGTGTAACGCCATTAATGAAGCTTCATAACTATATTTGTCGTGCATATAGTGAATAGCATTTAATGCAGTCACGTATTGTTTTGCTAACCAATCCATGAAGTGATCTAAACGAGCGAACACTTTGTCAAAATCAAGATATTCATCAGTAATTGGATCTTCTTTAGGACCAACTTGCATTTTTAATTTCTCATCCACACCACCATTGATTGCGTATAGAAGAGTTTTTGCAAGGTTAGCACGAGCACCAAAGAATTGCATTTGTTTACCAACAATCATTGGGCTTACACAACATGCAATAGCATAGTCATCGTTGTTAAAATCTGGACGCATTAAATCATCATTTTCATATTGTAATGATGAAGTATCGATAGATACTTTAGATGCAAATTCTTTAAATCCAGAAGGTAATTGTTCAGACCAAAGAATTGTCATATTTGGTTCTGGAGAAGGACCCATTGTATATAGAGTATTTAAGAAACGGAAAGATGTTTTAGTAACAAGTGTACGTCCGTCAACACCCATACCTGCAATAGATTCTGTTGCCCAAATTGGGTCACCTGAGAATAATTCATCATATTCAGGAGTACGTAAGAAACGAACCATACGTAATTTCATAACGAAGTGGTCAACAATTTCTTGCGCTTCTTTTTCGGTAATTAAACCAGCTGCTAAATCACGTTGGAAATAGATATCAAAGAAAGTAGAAGTACGACCAAGAGACATAGCCGCACCATTTTGAGATTTAACCGCAGCTAAATAACCAAAATAAGTCCATTGAACAGCTTCTTGTGCATTAGTTGCTGGTGCTGAAATATCGAAACCATATTTCGCTGCCATTTCTTTAATTTGACCAAGTGCACGATGTTGTTCTGCAATTTCTTCACGACGTTGCATAGTCATTGGTAAATCAACACCATTTTCAAAGTCAGCTTGTAATGAAGTAAATTGTGCAAATTTATCTTGCATTAAGTAATCGATACCGTAAAGAGCAACACGACGGTAGTCACCAATAATACGACCACGACCATAAGCATCAGGTAGACCAGTAATAACACCTGATTTACGGCAACGAAGAATATCTGGAGTATAAATATCAAACACACCTTGATTGTGAGTTTTACGATAATCAGTAAAGATTTTTTTGACTAATGGATCTAAAGTTCTATTGTAAGCTTTACAAGAGTTTTCAATCATCTTAATACCACCAAACGGGATAATTGCACGTTTTAATGGTTTTTCAGTTTGTAAACCGACAATCTTCTCTAAATCCTTTTCTATGTAACCTGCGTCATGAGCAGTAATAGTAGAAATTACACTTGTATCAAAATCAACTGGTGTATGAGTGGAGTTTTCAAATTTGATACCTTCCATCACTTTATCCCACAATTTAGTGGTTGCTTCTGTAGCGCCAGCTAAGAAAGATTCATCACCCTCATAAGGTGTGTAATTTTTTTGAATGAAATCGCGAACATTGACATTACTTTGCCAGTCACCCTCTTTAAATCCTTTCCAAGCCTTTGCTTGTACTTCGTTTAAATTACTCATAGTTATTAACCTCAGGTTTACAAAAATATCTATCTACTCTTAAATAAGGGTAAATATTATAAAATCAATGTGGCCCACGTAAATGTAAAGCCCAATTAGGAAGGGCGACTAATAAGCCCCCTAAAATATTCCCGATAGTAACAGGAATTAAATTATTTACGATAAAATGCTCAACTGTTAGTGCTTTAAAGGTATCAGGAGAGACCCCGGTAGCAGCCCAAAACTCTGGTGACGCAAAATTATTAATTACAATTCCCATAGGAATCATAAACATATTTGCAATACTATGTTCAAAACCACTAGCGACAAACATCGCCACAGGTAACACCATAATTAGCATTTTATCGAGTAAACTGCGACCAGCATAACTCATCCAAGCAGCTAAACACACCATTAAATTAGCTAATAAACCAAGGAACACCGCTTCGATAAAAGTATGGTGTAATTTATGATCTGCAGTTTGTAACACATTTAATCCCCACAAACCATTAGCAACCATATATTGCCCAGAAAACCAAATAATTGCTACAAACAGTATAGCACCAATAAAGTTACCAATATAGACAAAAATCCAGTTACGAAACATTTTTACCCAACTAATTCTATGCGTCATTTTAGGTAGAATAGTTAAAATGGTTGAAGTAAATAGATCCGTTCCACAACATACAACAAGCATCAAACCAAGCGAGAAACAGATACCGCCAACTAATTTAGCAAGTCCGAAAGCAACGGTTGCTGTACCGGTTGTAGCTGTAATATAGAAAACAAATGCAATAGAAATGAAAACACCTGCAAGAATAGCAGATAAGATAGTACTACTAGGGTGTTTATTCACTTTATAGTTGCCAAGTTCCTCGGCGATTTGGGTCATTTGTGCGGGAGAAAATGAGTCCACAAGCTTATCATTACTCAATGTTGACATCCTCAGAAAAAATAGGGTCTTATGAGAAGCATAGTATACTCAAAAAATGAAGTAGATCACGTTTTTTTTATTAAAAATCTTTAAAACTAAAAAAATCATAAGTTAATAATTATATTAATCACTTACAACTTAGCCACTTTTTGATAGCCTCAATTTAGGTTAGATAAAGTGGCTAATAATCGTCTATTTCATGATTACTTATTATCAAGAATTTTACTAACTTTGATAAGATAATTTCGTGACTCTTGAGAAACATGTGAAGTCACTAATTTTCGATAAACTTGTTGAGGTGTCATGGAATTAATAATATTAATTGCTTCATTTCGATCATCAGAAAACGTGCGTAATACACTACCAGCACCACCATTGTAAGAGGTAATCATCGCATATCGTAATGAAATTGGATTATTTATGCCCGCTAAGTATTTCGTTTTTAACAAAGATAAATAAGCCGTTCCCATATCAACATTATTACGAGGATCGAGTAAAAATTGTCGACTAGGTTCACCTGATTTACCTCGCATCTTGAAGATATCACGGCCAGCAGTATGTTGTTGTACTTGCATTAATCCTAATGCATCTGTACGACTAACAGCATAAGGGTTGAAGGCAGATTCAACTTCCATAATCGCTAAAATCAATCGTTCATCAATAAAGTAACGATTTGATGCCTCAGTAACTAAAGGTAGGAATTTTCGTGCACGTTGACTAATGTGATTTGGAACAAGTTTAATTTCAACATAAGTGATTTTATGAGATCCAGATGAGCGGACTTTCAAATTGTTGCCAAGCAAATAATCGGCAAAACTACTTGCTCTACCACTCCAACGAATTGGTTGTCTTTCTTGATCAAGAACCTGATTGTATAAAAAAGGTTCTTCAGATAAATTCTGACTTATTTTATCTCGCCTTATAATATCAACCGGTTCAGGCATAAGTAATGTTGATACAATCGCTTCCTTCAAATTATCAATAGGTGCATCAGATAAAGTTTCAATGGTAATTATCCCTGAAACAAAGTTGATATGAACTCGAGTTTGTAAATTATCTTCATACTGAACATAATCTTTAGGGCCAGCGATAAGGACCTCTTTAGGTCCCCAGATTTGTTCTATATTATTAGCGTACTGACTTATTAAAATATTAAATGCGTTGGTATCTTTTACATAATAGTCTTCGTCAGTTTTTTTGTTATTTGATCCGGGACAGGCTGTTAATAAAGTTACTGAAATGAGTAATGTAAAAATTTTAAAATTGTTTTTCATCGTTAGGCTCTCAATTTTCAGATTTATATCCATCAATAATCACGTTTCCACCTTCAAACAAAAACTTCACCATTTCGGTTTCAATCTTTTTACGATGTTCCAAATTCATCATATTAAGTTTATTTTCATTAATTAACATTGTTTGTTTTTTTATCCATTCTTGCCAAGCTAACTTAGAAATTTCATTATAAATACGCTTACCTAGCTCTCCAGGATAAAGCTGAAAATCTAGACCTTCGGACTCTTCTTTTAGATAATGGCAATAAATAATACGACTCATATTTATTCCTATTTTGGTAAGGATCATTAATTAACCGTTGATTATACCCGAAAATAATTATAGAAAAGAATAAAATATATAACTTTCTTTGAAATGAATATAAATTCAATAATTATGAATAAATATTAACTTTACTATCTTTTTAAATAACATAAAATATAAAATGGTCGTTGTTTAAAATAAGGAATAAATAATGCAGCCCGAAATTACACGAGATCTATTTGATAAAGTAATTCTACCCGTTTATTCACCCGCTAACTTTATACCTGTGAAAGGAAATGGTAGTCGAGTATGGGATCAAAATGGTGAAGAATACATCGATTTTGCTGGAGGTATAGCTGTCAATGCTCTCGGTCATTGTCATCCTCAGTTAATCAATGCTCTACAGCAACAAAGCGAACAATTATGGCATGTTAGTAATGTTTTTACCAATGAACCAGCATTACGACTTGCCCAAAAAATTATTGAAAATACTTTTGCTGAACGTGTGTTTTTTGCTAATTCAGGTGCCGAAGCAAATGAAGCAGCTTTTAAATTAGCAAGATATTATGCTGCTGAAAGATATAGTCCATATAAGACGAAAATTATCGCTTTTTATCAATCTTTTCATGGCCGTACTTTTTTTACTGTATCAGTCGGTGGGCAAGCTAAATACTCCGATGGCTTTGGGCCAAAACCTGCTGATATCATTCATGTTCCTTTTAATGATTTAGATGCTGTTAAAGCCGTAATGGATGATCATACTTGTGCTGTAGTTTTAGAACCAGTGCAAGGTGAAGGAGGATTAACTTCTGCCACACCAGAGTTTTTAAAAGGTGTACGAGCACTTTGTGATCAATATAACGCCCTATTAGTCTTTGATGAAGTACAATGCGGTATGGGAAGAACAGGCAGTTTATATACTTATCAACAATATGATGTCATTCCTGATATTTTAACTTCCGCTAAAGCTCTCGGCGGTGGCTTTCCTATTAGTGCAATGCTAACTACAAATGAAATTGCATCGGTAATGCATTCTGGTGTTCATGGTACTACTTATGGTGGAAATCCACTGGCTTGTGCCGTTGGTTGTGCTGCTTTCGATATCATTAATAGCCCAGAACTACTTGAAGGTGTTCAAAAACGTCGGGCAATGTTTATTGAACAACTTGAAACTATTAATGATAAATTCAAAGTATTTCGAGAGTATCGAGGTAAAGGCTTGCTTTTAGGTGCTGAATTACAACCTGAATTTCATAGTAAGGCACGAGATTTTTTAAATGTTGCTACCGAGTATAAAGTAATGATACTTAATGCAGGGCCAAATGTACTACGTTTTACGCCATCTTTAATTATCTCTGAGGATGAAATAAAAGAAGGCATGAACCGATTTAGCAAAGCAGTCGAAAAAGTTGTCAATTCTTAAGTTTTTCTATACAGTAACGGCATTTTAAGTGATTAAGTGCCGTTAATGCACTTAAAGGATATTGTTTATGACCGACATTCGACCATTAAATTATGCTAAAACGCATTTTATCTTAAGTGCCCCTGACATTACACATTTACCAATTGATACTGGCGTTGAAATTGCATTTGCCGGACGTTCCAATGCGGGTAAATCAAGTGCACTCAATACATTAACCAATCAAAAAGCCCTAGCAAGAACCAGTAAAACTCCAGGACGAACACAACTAATCAACCTTTTCGAAGTTGAAGAAAACTGCCGCTTAGTTGATTTACCTGGTTATGGTTATGCGCAAGTTCCTGAGGCGATTAAACGTAAGTGGCAAAAATCACTAGGTGAATATTTGCAAAAACGAGAAAGTTTAAAAGGTTTAGTTGTCTTAATGGATATTAGACACCCATTAAAGGATTTGGACCAACAAATGATTGAATGGGCTGTATCTGTAAATATTCCTGTAATGTTATTATTAACTAAAGCCGATAAACTGGCTTCTGGTGCACAAAAAAAACAAGTTAATATGGTCAAAGAAGCCATTTTACCTTTTCAGGGTGATATTACTGTTGCTCCTTTCTCATCGCCAAAACGTGTCGGTTTAGAAGCTTTAAAGCAAAAACTAGATGAATGGTTTAGCCAACAATAATGGAACATTATGAATAACAGTGCATTTTCTTTCCAAACATTAACGCCGGAACTGATTCTTGATAGCTTAGCCGCCATAGGTATCTACGTTGATTCAGGCCTTACGGCTTTAAATAGTTATGAAAATCGTGTATATCAATTTTCTGATGAAAATCGCACTCGTTATGTCGTTAAATATTATCGTCCTCATCGCTGGAATAAATTACAAATTATTGAAGAACATCAATTTACTCAGCAATTAGTCCAAGCCGATATTCCAGCCATTGCACCAACAACAATTAATAATAATACCGTGCATGAATATCAAGGCTATCTATTTGCATTATTTCCAAGTGTTGGCGCAAGGCAGTATGAAACCGATAATTTAGATCAATTTGATTCAGTTGCAACTATGCTCGGTCGGATTCATCAAATTGGCGCAAAACAACCTTTTGACCATCGTCCAACCATAGGTTTGCAAGAATATCTTTATCAACCTCAAGAAATTTTGTTATCTAACGCCATCATTCCTAATAAAATCCAAACAGATCTTAACATCATCCTCCGTGATTTAATTAAAACTGTTGAACAACATTGGCATAACGATTGGCAACCAATTCGACTACATGCCGATTGTCATCCCGGAAATATTTTATGGCGGGATAAAGCCATCTTGGTTGACTTTGATGATGCGAGAAACGGTCCAGCAATTCAAGATATCTGGATGCTACTCAATGGTGATCAACAACAGCAGAGAATTCAATTATCCAGTTTTATTGAACTTTATGAGGAATTTTTCCTATTTGATAATAACCAATTGAAATTAATCGAACCATTACGAGCAATGCGAATTGTGCACCATCTGGCATGGATTATTCAACGTTGGCAAGATCCAGCTTTTCCTCGTGCCTTCCCTTGGTTAACTGATATTGATTTTTGGCAACAACAGTTAAAGCAATTTAACCAACAAATTGAAGCAATTAAAGCACCATCATTAAAGTTAATATCAATAATGTAAACTTAAATACTATTCAATCTTTTTTAGATTCAAAAAAGTGAATAACTCATCTAAATTTGGCGATAATAAAACCAGCTTTTCTTTTTGAATTTTAGATAACTGCTTGATACGATATTCTAATTTCAAGGCGGTAGATCTCTCCCCTTCCCCTACACTCAACAGGTAAACAACAGTGAGATCCTGATGTCCTTTTAAATGTTTCGCCCCTTTACCCATCTGATGTTGATGTAAACGACGAACTACGTCAGTAGTAATACCGGTATACAATGATTGTTTTGCGGTTCGGATGATATATAAGAACCATATAGTTGCTTTTGTTTGCATAAAAAAGATTAAAAATATAATTATAATCATATTAAGTTAATTTTAATCAATCGTGAAGTATAGATTTTTCTATTAAAATCGAATGATTAACACTATTTTCAAAATTCATTTCCTATCAATTAAGTTTTGTTAAAGCTCAATCATTATTAAAATGTAAGTAAGAATATAACTTTGATGTTTGTTTTAATAAGATTGATGGATTTACTTTAATAGGGATAATGTTTAAGATAACTTAATTTTTTGATCTATCTTAGGACTACAAAATTTGAATAACTTTGCAAAAATTATTGAAATTGAACGTGGCAACATGAAATTTGCCTACGTAGAAAACGACGAAATCAATTATCTAGATCTTTTTGACCAATTTTTGGCAGAAGAAGGCCATCATGAATTACTCGATCCAAGTGATAGAATTGAGCGATATACCTATTTAATCGATCACGGTCAAAGCAAATTCATTTTTAAAATTGATGGCGGGGTTGAACACCGCTTAGAGCGTCGTTTGATTGCCAAACTTACTGGTGATTTTTATTTCAATTTAATTCACAAGTTAGCCAAAATCGCTTTAGACAAATGTGATATTGCTTATGAACTTTATCTGGTTGCATTTGATAAAGTGACTAAACGCCATTATATGATTTTCAATTTTATTGAAGGCCGCTCTTTAAAATGGGAAGAGATGAAAACCTATGGTGAACAGATAAAAGACTGCATTGAGAAGTTACATAGCTATAATCTGGTTTCTAACGATGTTCATGGTGGTAATTTTATTTTAACACCTGAAGGTAAAATCAAAGCTATCGACTTAACCAACTCTGGTTTCATTTGGCTAACTAAAGCTAATGATGCCATCGAATTACGCGAACGTTTTGGTATTAAGATAAAAGTACCGGTTATGGCAATGGCCATTAAAAAATTCACTCACGGGTTTAAACGATTATCACGAAAAATTCGTGGCAAAGAGGATTAATAATGAAAATGAGAGAAGGACAAACTTCTCTCATTTTCCTGCAAAACCATAATTAATCTTCTAATGTAATAAATAATCTATTTTTTGATAGCTTCCAGAACTAAAAATATTTATACCCTTCTCTTCTAAATACTGGTAAATCCTTGTATAACCATATAGAATTATACTAATCTGACGAATAAAGGATGAGTTATGAGAAAGTTAATTGGTTTTACTGTTCTAGTCACGTTGTTAACTAGTTGTGCTTCTCACAAAATGCAGTCAATCTATAAAACGCAAGGTGTGGAGATCGCGCAAAACTCTTCGGGAGAAGATATTATAAATAAATACAGTACTTCTCGTCCTATTGCCTTACTTCGTTCTTCATTATCACTCTGTATAGCACAAGAACTTGATAATAGCCCAGTAGTTTTGAACAGTGAAAACTATTTAGGTTCTGCTTGGTGGTCATATTATAATATGCCAACCCAACAAGCCATTACTATCAATGGTGGAGAAACCATCAAATTAGTTGAAGGAAATAACATTGTTGCCAATGCTGTTACTAGTTATCAGTCACAATCTAAATATTTTGTCAGTTATACTTTAACTACAACCCGCAATTCCAATAATGTCCGTTATTTATTTAGCAATATCAAACAAGCTCAGCAGAATACTGGTTCTTTTAGCAATGAGGGTTTTGAAAATGTAAAAACCATAGAAAGAGTCCACCCAGATTTAGTTATTGAAGCGCTTAATAACGAAGTCGATAAAATTCAAGCTTGCTTATTACGCTAATCCCCCAACTCTTTCCTTAAAAATTTTTTGAGGGAAGGGTTTTTTAACCACCATATGTTATTTTTATATATATTTTCTTTCCTTAAATAACTATCTTTAATTATAAATTATTTATCATTACTAATACTGTGGAATAATAAAAAAAGCTAATTAAAAATCTAAATCATTAAATAAAACAATAATTGTAAAATAGTTATTGATAACCATTATTAATAATAAATTATTTTATTCTCATAACATTCAATTATGCAGTAATACTATATTAAAAACACAAGGAATAATGATGGAAATCAATAAGTTGTTAGGAGTTATAATTTTTAGTGGTCTATTATTTGGCTGTGCTAAAGAATCTTCGAGAACAATCGAATCACCAACTGTAAATAGCTATCATTCAAATTATAATGGTGTTAAAACCAATATTGCTGTAGGTAAATTTGAAAATCGTTCAAGTTATCAAAATGGTATTTTTTCTGATGGTGTAGATAAATTGGGCAATCAATCAAAGACATTGCTTATCAGTCACTTACAACAAACCAATCGTTTTAATGTTCTAGATAGAACTAACATGCAAGAATTAGCAACTGAAGCTAAATATAGAAAACAAAAGCAAAACGTGATCGGTGCAAATTATATCATTTCTGGTGATGTAACAGAGTTTGGTCGAAAAGAAGTTGGTGATCATCAACTATGGGGAATCCTTGGTAAAGGTAAGGAACAAATTGCTTATGCAAAAGTAAGTTTGAACATAATTGATATCCGAACATCTCAAGTAGCCTATTCAGTACAAGGATCCGGTGAATATAGCCTATCCAATCGTGAAGTAGTTGGATTTGGCGGTAAAGCAAATTATGACTCTACTTTAAATGGCAAAGTATTAGATTTGGCTATTAGAGAAGCAATTAATAATTTAGTCAGAGGGTTAGATAGCGGCGACTGGAAACCTAATACCAAATAAAATGAACGTTAATGATATAAGGATCATAACAATGTTAAAAAAACAATACTTTATATATTTATTGTTCGCAGGAATATTATTTGTATTAAATGGTTGTCAATCATCTAATACTATTTATTACTGGGGTGACTATCAAGAAATACTTTATAACTATACTCAATCAGATAAAAGTGGCTACACTGAGCAGATTCAAGATTTAGAAAAAACTATAGAAAGAGCTAAATCAACTAATAAATCTGTACCACCAGGATTATATGCTCATTTAGGTTTGCTATATGCAACATCTGGTGATACAAATAAAGCTTTTGAACAATTTGAAAAGGAAAAAACACTTTTCCCTGAATCAAAACACTTTATTGATTTTATTGAAAGAAAATATCAAGGGAAATAATCAATGAATAATAAATTTATTGCTCTACTCGGAACATTTCTGGGGCTCTTTATGTTGGCCGGATGTACCGTAAATAAAGAAAGTTATGACTATACAGCATTTAAAGAAAGTAAACCTGCTTCAATTTTAGTTTTATTACCAGTCAATCACTCAAATGAAATCAATGCGAGTTATGGGGTTTTATCTCAAGTAACCTTACCTTTAGCTGAAGCGGGTTATTATGTTTTCCCTGTTATGTTTACTGATGAAGTATTTAAACAAAATGGTTTAACGGTAGCTAATGATATTCAAGCAGTTAGTTTATCTAAATTACAGCAGACCTTTAATCCTGATGCAGTTTTATATATTAATGTGCAAAACTATGGAACTAATTATCAAGTGATCCAGAGTGATACACGTGTAACATTAGAAGCAAAACTACTCGATGCTCGAACTGGAAAAGTTATTTGGACAGGTAGTGCTACGGCTTCTAGTCTTGAAAGCCAACAATCAAATAATAGTTTATTAGGTATGTTAATTTCTGCAGCTATCACTCAAATAAGTGATACTGTAAGAGATCGTAGTGTAGCAATATCAAGCATCGCAGCGGCTCGTTTATTTACACCAAATCCAGTAAAAAGTAACGGGATTTTATATGGTCCTTATGCTAAACAAAAATAACTAATCTAATTATTTCTTTATAAAAAAGCGGTAATAATTACCGCTCTTTCATTGATATAATTACACATATCAATATTAATTTCTTAATATTATTCTATGCTATTCTTCAATTATTGGATTATTTTCATAATTCGTTATATTATAAAATATATAACGATAAGGTAATACATTTTTATAGCATGGAATATCTGATGAAAAGACACATTAAACAGTTGACCCCACTTTTACTTATCCTACTACTTCTGATCAGTTTCACCTCAAAAGCAAAATTGATTACAGATCAGTTAAATCGAACCATTGAGGTTCCTGATAAAATTGATAGAGCAGTTGTTTTACAACATCAAACTTTAAATTTGATAGTCCAACTTAACCGTCAAGATACAGTTGTTGGAGTACTTTCGTCTTGGCAAAAGTTATTAGGAAAGGATTTCGTAAAATTAGCGCCTAATTTAGCTAACATGCCAATGCCTGGTGACTTAACTTCTGTCAATATAGAAAGCCTGTTAGCACTTAAACCACAAGTAGTGTTCTTGGCCAATTACGCTCCTAAAGAAGTTATTGAGCAAATTGAAAAACTTGATATTCCTGTTATTGCGATATCCTTACGCAAAGATATTTCTTCTGAAGCTGACAAAATTAATCCAATAATGGTTGATGAGGAAACTACTTATAATGAAGGGTTAAAAGAAGGTATTTTATTAATTGGTCATGTATTAAATGCCAATAAAGAAGCAGAAGCATTGATTGACTATACATTTAAAAATAGACAACTCGTCACCGACCGCTTAAAAAACATTCCTACAGAAAAACGAATTCGCGTATATATGGCTAATCCAGATCTAACGACATATGGTTCAGGTAAATACACCGGTTTAATGATGGAGCATGCGGGTGCAAGCAATGTTGCAGCCAAAACCATACAAGGATATAAGCAAGTAACCATTGAAGATGTTATGCAATGGAATCCACAAGTTATTTTCGTACAAAATAGATATCCACAAGTTGTAGATACTATTTTAGCTGACAGTTTGTGGCAAAATATTGATGCAGTTAAAAATAAACGGGTTTATTTAATGCCGGAATATGCAAAAGCTTGGGGCTACCCAATGCCGGAAGCATTAGCTATAGGCGAGTTATGGATGGCTAAAAAACTTTATCCTGACTTATTTAAAGATATTGATATGCAACAACAAGCAGATAGATATTATTTAGAATTTTATCGAACACATTATCAAGGTATATGATCATTAACTATGATATCAATATCGTATAATAAAACGTTAATAGGGCTAATTTTTATTATGATAGGATTAGCCTTGTTTTCGCTTTTTTTAGGACACTATTCAATAACGGTTTCTGAAATATTCAATATATTAAGTCAACCTTTTTCAAAAAAACAAGATTATTCGTTTATCATTCACCAACAAATTATATGGCAGGTTCGCATTCCGAGAATATTATTAGCTTTTTTTGCTGGTGCTAGTTTAGCCTTGTGTGGGGCGGTGTTACAGGGTTTATTTTATAACCCTCTAGTTGATCCTCATGTCATAGGTGTAACCTCAAGTTCAGCTTTTGGAGGTACCTTAGCTATTTTACTTAACTTATCTACATTTGGTTTACTCGGTCTGTCTTTCTCATTTGGTCTATCAACACTACTGTTTATTTTCGTATTGCTTAAAGGCCTAAAACAAAACAATCTACTCATATTAATCTTAGTGGGATTAATTCTTAGTGGATTTTTTAGTGCTTTAGTTAGTTTAATGCAATATTTAGCTGATACCGAAGAAAAATTGCCCAGTATTGTCTTTTGGTTATTGGGTAGTTTTGCTACAGCAAACTGGAATAAATTAATTATACTAGCAGTGCCAACCAGTTTAGTTAGTTGGCTTTTAATTAGATTAAGTTGGCGAATTAATATTTTATCTTTAGGGGATAATGAAGCAAAAAGTTTAGGGGTATCTGTTTTATTTTCTTGTTGGTTAATTTTAATACTGTGCACGTTTATTATATCCATCCAAGTTGCGGTTAGTGGTTGTATCGGTTGGATAG
Source organism: Gilliamella sp. N-G2 (assembly GCF_002142215.1). Taxonomy (GTDB): domain Bacteria; phylum Pseudomonadota; class Gammaproteobacteria; order Enterobacterales; family Orbaceae; genus Gilliamella. The sequence goes on along the minus strand of NZ_NAST01000002.1, from coordinate 49,066 downwards.
GATTAATCATTCCTCATGCTGCACGATTAATAGTTGGTAAAAATCATCAATACTTGCTACCAATTGCTTTTTGGTTAGGCGGCGGATTTATGATGATAACTAATGATATCGCTCGTTTAATTAACAGTGCCGAAATCCCGATAGGTATTATTACCGCAGTAATCGGTGCACCTTGCTTTGTTTTATTATTACGTCAGCAAATTTTTTCGAGATCATAATATGTCATCACCAATTTTAACAACTCATGAATTAATTTGTGGCTATAAAATTGATATTACACCACCTTTAGATCTGGTAGTGAATCATCATGATATTGTTGCCATTTTAGGCGTTAATGGTCGAGGAAAGAGTACCTTACTAAAAACGTTAATGGGAATTATTCCCCCTTTTGCCGGGAAAATTGATTGTGTATGCCAATGTGGTTTTGTTCCACAAAATTTTTCTCTTAATATTGACTATCAAGTATGGGAAGTTGTAGTTATGGGGAGAAGCAAGCAATGGGGATTATTTGGAAAACCTAATGAGGAAACAAAGCAATTGGCCTATGAGACATTAACAAACTTTGGATTAAAAGAGCATATCCATAGACCATTCTCATTACTTTCTGGCGGACAAAAACAACTTGTTTTAATTGCGCGCGCATTATTAACACAATGTGAAATATTACTACTAGATGAACCAACAACTGCATTAGATCTTCATAATCAGCAGAAAATATTAAATCTTTTAACTTCATTAGCAATACAACATAATCTGACAATTATCTTTTCTACACATGACCCAGCACATGCTATGTATGCAGCCAATCAGGTATTATTATTACAAGAAAATAATTATCAATATGGCAAAACAGAACAGTTTTTAACTGAAAGTAATTTAAGTCAACTTTATCATATTTCTATGAAAAAAATCACACTCGAAAACTCACTAACCATTTTTCCGATATATCATAGCGAGTAACATATGGAAAAACTTATTATTTATGCCGCAGGTAGTTTACGTGTAGCATTTCCTGAAATTGCAAAACAATTTACTGAAATACATTCAACACAGATTGAGTTTAAATTTGCGCCAGCCGGTTTATTGTATGAAAAAATAATTGAAGAATCTGCTCATCCTCATGCCCATCTATTTGCATCCGCAAACACCTTATATCCGCAAAATCTAATTAAACAAAATTTAGCATCCTCAGATTTCATTTTTGCAGATAATAGTCTCTGTTTAGTGGTTCGCAATCAACCTCATTGGACAACATTAGATAGTTTAAGCATATTATTCAATTCCAATACTCGAATTGGTATGTCCACACCATTAAAAGATCCATCTGGAGATTATACTTTTATATTATTTGATAATATTGAATCACAGTATCCGGGGAAAGGTGAAGAATTGAAAAAACGCGCCAAGCAACTGGTTGGTGGTACCCTTACACCCACTACCCCTAATGGAATGCATCCCGCTGAATATCTCTTATTGAATAATATTGTTGATGTTTATATTGGTTATACAAATTATGCAGATAAAATTTTGGGTAACCCGCAATTAGCTATTCTTAAATTACCCACCGAACTTATACCAGCTATTAATTATAGCATTGCATTACTCAATCATGCTCATCCTATTACAGAATTATTTATTCATTTTTTACTAAGTAAACAAGGACAAGATTGTTTAGCTATTAATGGTTTTATAAAAAAAGTTTAGGAACATTTTTTTGATTTTAAAAATGGGTGAAAAATGACTTATTAAATCATTTTTTCATAGAGTGTTCATAAAAACCATCTTAATAAATTAGTCATTACTAATTTTTCTATTTTAATGATCACTTTTATATAAAATTTATTATAAATCAATAATAAATTTAATAGTAAACTTACATTAATTACAAAATTAGTTAGTTAACTTTCTTATTCTTCTGATTTCTAACTGCATGACTATACTGCATATGAACTATAAAAAAACATAAAGAGGTATAGTTATGAGCATGCTCCAAGATATAAAAGAAAACAAAATGTATATAGGTTCACTCCCCCTTCCCCTATTTCTAGTTTGTTCCATTATTGTTATTATTGCTGCCCAATTAGATATGCTACCTAAAACTCTAATTGGTGGTTTTGCAGTGATATTGCCTTTAGGTTGGTTTTTAGGAACTCTCGGTCAGAATATTCCCTTTTTCAAAAAATTTGGTGCCCCTGCGATATTATCACTTATTGTTCCTTCATTATTGGTTTACTACCATGTTTTTGATGAAAATACCTTATCAGCTGCCAAGATGCTAATGAAGGATTCTAACTTTTTACTCTTTTATATTGCCAGTTTAGTATGCGGTAGTATTCTTGGTATGCATCGTGTCATTCTAGTTCAAGGCTTTATTCGAATGATGATCCCAATGTTATTAGGAATGTGCTTAGCTGCATTAGTTGGTGTCTCTGTTGCTGTCGCTTTTGGGGATGATTGGGAGCACGCCTTCTTTTATACTGTTTCACCGGTAATGGCAGGAGGAATTGGTGAAGGTGTTTTACAGCTCTCCAATGCTTATAGCAACATCCTTAATCAAGATTATAATACTTTCGTTAGTGCATTAATTCCTGCAACTGTGGTAGGTAATTTTTTTGCAATCACTTTTACAGCAATTATGAGCCGAATTGGTGAAGTTAAACCTCACTTGAGTGGTCATGGTCAGTTAGTAAAAATTGAGTTTGATGGTTTAGCTGAAGCGCTAAAAGATGATAAAACACCACTTGATGCTAGAGCAATGAGTGGCGCAGTAATGATTTTAGCGACGCTATTTATTTTCGGTATGATTTTAGAAAAAATAACTCATTTCCCTGGCCCTGTTTTAATGATTATTGCAACCGCTGTTGTTAAATATTTTCGTCTATTACCAGCTAGTGTCGAACGTGGTAGTCAACAATGGTACAAATTTATTTCGGGCAATTTCACTTTCCCATTAATGGCTGGATTAGGTCTGCTCTATATCGATTTAGCCAGTGTAGTTAATGTATTAACTATCCCATATTTCATCACCATTATCGCTATTGTATTTACTGTTTCAATGACAGGATTTGTCTGTAGCTTCTTCTTAAAAATGTATCCCGTTGAGGCATCCATTATTTCATCTTGCCAAAGTGGTATGGGAGGAACTGGTGACGTAGCAATACTTTCTACTGCTAATAGAATGAACTTAATGCCTTTTGCCCAAGTAGCAACACGATTAGGCGGAGCTTTAATGGTGATAAGTACCACAGCACTAATGCGTTATTTGCATATGTAATTTTCTGCAAAAAAGCAATAATTCACCGTTTGAGATAAACATTGATTTAGTATCACAAAATATTCAAACATAGATTATTTATTTAAAAAGGTAAGTATTATGACAACAGTACAAGAAAAAGCGTTAGCAATCAGTAAACAAATGCACGGTAAATTTGAAACTCATTCGAAAGTTCCGGTTAATTCAATGGCAGATCTTAGTGTTGCTTATACACCTGGCGTTGCTGCAGTGTGTACTGAAATTGCTAAAAATCCTGAGGCAGTTTATGAATATACCAGTAAACGCAATTTGGTTGCGGTTATCACAGATGGTTCTGCTGTTTTGGGATTAGGAAATATTGGACCAGAAGCGGCTATTCCTGTAATGGAAGGCAAAGCAATTTTATTCAAACAATTTGCTAATGTTGACGCTATTCCTTTATCAATTAATACTCAAGATCCAGATGAGCTAGTCAAACATATTGCAGCATTAGCACCCTCATTTGGCGGTATCAATCTAGAGGATATCAGTGCACCAAGATGTTTTGAAATTGAAAAACGATTGCAAGAGTTATTAGATATTCCGGTATTTCATGATGATCAACATGGCACAGCAATAGTGGTATTAGCAGCGCTATATAATGCACTTAAAGTTGCTGGTAAATCAATCGAATCGGTCAAGGTAGTGATTAATGGCGGTGGTGCTGCAGGTTTAGCTATCGCCGATATGTTATTAGCTGCTGGTGTAACCGATCTTAAAATTGTCGATAAAATTGGTATATTATCTGAAGATGATCTTTCTTTACCGCCACACCATTTAGATATGGCGAAAAAAACTAATAAGAATAGACAAAAAGGTACTTTACAAGATGCAGTTAACGGCGCTGATGTATTTATTGGTGTATCAGCTCCGGGAGTATTGAAAGCCGATTGGGTTAAAACGATGGCGGAAAAATCAATTATTTTTGCTATGGCAAATCCGACACCAGAAATATTTCCAGATGAGGCTAAAGCAGCTGGTGCTTATATTGTCGGGACGGGGCGCAGTGATTATCCAAATCAGATTAATAATGTCTTGGCATTTCCTGGCATATTTAGAGGTGCATTAGATGCTAGAGCAAAAAATATTACATTAGCCATGCAACTTGCAGCTGCCAAAGGATTAGCCAATATTATTATACCTGAAAAACTATCGGTTGATTGTATATTACCGAATGCTTTCGAACCCAATGTAGCTAAGGTTGTTGCTGAAAGTGTCAAAAATGCAGCTAAACAATAATTAATGTTTAATAATTCATTCAACTTTAAACCTACTAATACTAAATTTATTAGTAGGTTTACATGCTAATCAGTTATCATAGGTAAATGATTGCTTTTTAGGCAGTAAATAGTAATGAGATATTTATTTAACAAATTACCACTCAAAGTTAAGTTAATAAGCTTAATTTGCTTAGTTTTTATACTTTCGGTTATTGCCCAAAATATTTATATTGTTCATGTAGTGAATAACGAGTATTTAATTAATTCTCGTCAGCGAGTCGAGAATATTGCTAATATTATCTCTACTTCACAAACTATTATTCAAGAAATACAAAACCCAACGCCACAAAATATCGCATCTATTCAGGCAAAAACAGAACAATCGCGGGCATTAACGCAAACCGATTTTATCGTTATATTTAATATGCAAGGAGTAAGATATTCGCATCCAGATAGAAATAAAATTGGTCAAACTATTGTCGGAGGGGATGAACAACGCGCGTTAAAGGGGGAATCTTATACTTCAATTGCCAAGGGAACCTTGGGAGATTCTGTTCGAGCATTTAAGCCAATTATGAATAATAAAAATCAACAAATTGGCGTCGTTTTGGTTGGTCAGACCTTGCAAAAAATTAATCATTTAGCGTCAAGAACAAGCCAACCAATTTGGTTATCATTATTTGCTTCGTTATCAATTGCCATTCTTTTAGCTTATTTGTTATCCCGTAATATAAAGAAAATTTTATACGGCCTTGAACCTATTCAAATGGCACAACTGTTTGCTGAACGAAATGCGATTATTCGAACGGTAAAAGAAGGAATTGTGGTCATCAATCGAGAGGGTTTAATCACTCAGATCAACGATGAAGCGATTAGAATTTTGCGTATCCCAAAAGATAAAGAAAATATCATTGGTTTACCTGTTGGTGACTTTATTCCCAATACTCGATTATATGAAGTAATGATAAGTGGAAATGCAGAATATGATTGTGAACAAAATATCAATGGTGTAGTGATACTAACTAATCGAACCCCACTATTCGTTAATAATGCTTTAGTTGGTGCTATTGCTTCGTTTAGAGATATGACGGAAGTTCGTAAATTGGCTGAAAATTTAACAGGGGTTAATCGTTATGCTGATGCTTTACGTTCACAATCTCATGAATTTAATAACAAATTACATGTCATTTATGGTTTAGCTTATAATGATAATAAATTAGAATTAATTGATTATCTAGAAGAAATTATCGGTAATCAACAAGCTGAATCTAAACTGGTTAGCCAATATATTAAAGATCCTATTATAGCTGGATTTTTAAATAGCAAATTTAGCCGAGCACGAGAACTAAATGTAACATTAACATTTAACATTGATGGTGTTTTAGCGCTAATAACAGATACATCTGTAACTCATAGTTTAGTGACGATACTTGGCAATTTAATTGATAACGGTCTTGATGCGGTTCAATTTTTGGATGATAAACAGATCAAAGTGAGTTTAGTCATTGATAATACCAATTTTGAAATTGAAATTAATGATAATGGTGAAGGTATTTCAGAAAATGATATTCAGTATATTTTCCAAAAAGGTTATTCGACGAAAGGGGATAATCGAGGATTTGGGCTTTATTTAGTGTTAGCTAGTATTGATGAGTTAGATGGACATATTCAATTATGTGATTCTGATAATAAAAAAGGGACTTGCTTTAAGGTATTATTACCACTAAAAGAGATCTATAGGAAAAAATAGTCATATGGTAGAAGTATTAATTGTTGAAGATGATCCAATGGTAGCGGAGCTCAATAAAAAATATTTACAGAAACTTACCGGCTTTAATTTAGCTACAACAGTTACTAATGGAGAACAAGCACTCCATTTTATCCATGATAACCATATAGATCTATTGTTGCTTGATGTTTTTATGCCAAAACTGAATGGTCTTGATCTGCTGAAATATATTCGGATCAGTTACCCTAAAATAGATATCATTATGGTGACCGCCGCATGTAATACTAATGACATCCAAACAGCATTACGTTTGGGAGTCATTGATTATATTGTTAAACCCTTTACTTTTGAGAGATTTCGCACCGCTTTGATTTCCTATCAAGAACGAATTAGACTGTTATCATCTTCTGAAATACTTAATCAAAATCAATTAGATGATCGTATTTTCACTAAGAATTTTAATACTGCAAATCGATTACCAAAAGGCATAGATGCGCAAACCTTACAATCAGTACGTAATGTTATTGTCAACTATCAACAAGATTTTTCGATGAGCGATATTATTGAATTAATTCCCTTATCTCGGATATCGGTTAAGAAGTATCTGGATTATTTAGAAGAGTTAGGTGAAATAGAAAGCCATTTAACTTATCTACCAATTGGTCGTCCAGTAAAGCGTTATATTTACCAAAAATAATTTATATTAAATAAAATTTTATTTGTCATATTATAAATTATTTAAATATTGTAATGGGTAAACACGTTGGTGTTAAAACTATTTATCTAGCGTAATTTCATCTAAAGATAAACTGAAACTTGGTACAAATATTTCTAAAAAGTAATCCATTTCTGGAGTATTTCGTTCTGACAATGTTTTTTTCAAACGTTGTTCCGCTAGTTTAAACTCATTGTTACCAGCACTAAGTTCTTCAATTGTTTTAAGATAAGCACACAGTGCATCCGCTTGTTTTACAATACTTTTTTCAGTTTCATCATAATAATCGTCATCAATTAGTATTTTAAAATCATCTTGCAACTCTGTTGGCAACATATTAATCAGTTTATGCTGAGCGATTTTTTCAATCTTTTTATATTCACAGGTGATTTGTGGATTGTAATATTTAGTTGGCGTCGGTAAATCTCCCGTTAATACTTCAGATGCATCATGATACATCGCCAATAATGCAATACGTTCAGGATTAACATTACCATTAAATCGTTTGTTTTTGATAATCGCTAAAGCATGGGCAACAAAAGCAACTTGTAGACTATGCTCAGAAACGTTTTCTGTTCTCACATTACGCATTAAAGGCCAACGATTAATCAATTTTAACCGCGACAAGTGAGCAAAAAAATGACTGTTATTCATATGATTATCTCATTAATTACAAAATAAAAAACGCCTCCGAAGCGGAAGCGTTAGTAAATTGACTATACGATTTTAATTACTTATGCTAAAACAAGTTGTCTTGTTCCTAAAGCAACCGGAACATTTTGTTCTTCATCAAAGGTTACATATTCCCACGCATCTTGTTTAGCTAGTAACGCTTGCAATAGTTGGTTATTTAAAGCATGACCTGATTTATAACAAACTACTTCACCAATCATATTGTGACCGCTCATGTATAAGTCACCAATGGTGTCTAGCATTTTATGACGTACAAATTCATCTTCAAAACGAAGACCATCTTCATTAAGAACTTTATAATCGTCAACCACTATTGCACAATCTAAACTTCCACCTAAACATAAACCTTTGGATTGCAACGCTTCAATATCACGCATAAAACCAAAAGTTCTTGCTCGGCTAATTTGACGAATAAAAGACTCAGAAGAAAAATCCAATTGATAACGTTGTGAGCTGTTATCAATAGCTGGATGACGAAAATCAATAGTGAAATCTAAACGAAAACCACTATATGGTCTTACTTCTGCCCATTTATCACCATTTTCAACACGAACAGTTTCTTTAACTCGTAAAAATTTTTTCAGTGCATTTTGCTCAGTAATGCCAGCATCTAACAATAAGTAGACGAATGGGCTAGCACTACCATCCATGATTGGAATTTCGGGCGCATTTACTTCAATAATAATGTTATCAATACCAAGCCCTGCTAATGCTGAATTGATATGCTCAACAGTTGAAATGCGAACATTATCTTCATTAACTAAACAAGTACAAAGCATTGTATCACGCACTGACTTAGCATCCACAGGAAAATCAACATACGGACTTAAATCCGTACGACGATAAATGATACCTGTGTTTTCTGGTGCTGGACGTAATGTTAAAGTAACTTTTTTGCCAGTATGTAAACCAACACCAGTTGCTTGAATTATCTTTCTTAGGGTTCTTTGTTTCACTTTGCACCTACTTTTTTATTTGCATCTATCATCTATAGACAATAAAAAATCAAATAAGTTCTATATTAATTTGCCTGCTTACGAATAAACGCAGGAATATCTAAAATTTTATGTTCTTCCATTGGTGAAACTACTGGTTCATTAACAACCTTAGACATTGGCTCTTCTTGCTGGGTTGGAATATGACTTGCTTGACCGAATAATGAAGCATGTGATGTAGTTGGTTTAGTAATTTTAACATCTGGACGTTTATCCATACCAATACCTGTGGCAACTACTGTAACACGAATCTCATCAGACATTTCAGGATCAAATGTTGTACCAACAACTACAGTTGCATTGTCAGAAGCAAAAGCTCTAACAGTACTACCAACGGTTTCAAATTCTTCTAAACCAAGATCAAGACCAGCGGTAACATTTACTAAAACACCTCGTGCACCTGACAAATCAATATCTTCAAGTAAAGGACTTGAAATCGCCATTTCAGCAGCTTCTTCAGCTCTATTATCACCAGTTGCGCGACCAGAACCCATCATCGCATAGCCCATCTCAGACATTACAGTCCTAACATCAGCAAAGTCAACGTTGATATGTCCTGGTTTAGTAATTAATTCTGCAATACCCTGTACTGCACCTTTTAAAACACCATTAGCAGCGGCAAAAGCGTCTAATAGCTTAACACCACGACCTAAAACTTTTAATAATTTATCATTTGGAATTGTGATAAGAGAGTCAACGTGCTTAGCTAACTCAGCAATACCTTGCTCAGCGAAAGCCATTCGTTTTTTACCTTCAAATCCAAAAGGTTTTGTAACAACAGCAACAGTTAAAATACCAAGTTCTTTAGCTATTTCAGCTACAACTGGGGCTGCACCGGTTCCTGTTCCGCCACCCATTCCAGCAGCGATAAATACCATATCAGCACCTTCAATTGCACTGCGAATAACATCACGATCTTCTTCTGCAGAATTCCTTCCAACTTCTGGATTAGCTCCAGCTCCAAGTCCTTTGGTCACATTATTACCTATTTGGATAGTTTGACCAACTTTAATTCTCTTCAATGCTTGTGCATCAGTATTTGCTGCAAAAAATTCAACGCCTTCAATATGTTCAGCAATCATATGTTCAACAGCATTACCACCGCCGCCACCGACACCAATAACCTTAATGACAGCTGCTGGCTCATCATCCGCAACCATAGGCTCAAACATAACTTATCTCCAAATTTATGATATGAGAACATTGTACAGATAACCAACTACAATGTCTACGAAGTTATTAAATATATTAGCTAAAATTCTTTTTTAAACCAACCGGTCAAACGCTTAGCTATCCCTTTAAATGATGATTTATTACTATCTTTAGCATCATCATTTAATAAACTTTGTTTACCATAATGCAATAGACCTACGGCTGTTGAACAATATGGTTTTTGCACATAATCGGTTAATCCTGCAATATTTAGAGGTTGACCAATACGCACTTGATTTTGAAATACTTTTTCGGCACATTCAACCATACCTTTAATTTGTGCAGCGCCACCTGTCAATACAATCCCCGCAGCCAATTGGTATTTAACATTCTGTTTCTTAAGTTCGTCTTGTAATACTAACAACTCTTTTTGAACAAGTGTTAAAAGTTCGGAATAACGAGGCTCTATTACATCTGCTAATGTTTGTCTTTGTAATGAACGAGACGGGCGTCCACCAACACTTGGAACATCAATCACTTCATCTTTACCTACTAGCGAACCAACAGCACATCCATAACGAATTTTTATATTTTCTGCATCCATTGGTGGTGCGCCAAATGCGTAAGCAATATCACTAGTAACCACATTGCCTGCATAAGGAATAACTACTGAGTGACGTAACGCGCCACCGGTATAAACAGTTATGTCCATTGTCCCACCACCAATATCAATGACACAAACACCTAACTCTTTTTCATCATCAGTCAACACGGCATAGCTAGATGCCAAGCCAGAGAAAATAAGTTGATCAACTTTTAAACCACAACGTTCAACAGCTTTAACTATATTTCTTGCCATATCATTATGGCAGGTGACTAAATGAACTTTTGCTTTCATTCTTACACCAGATAACCCAATTGGATTTTTAATACCTTCTTGTAAATCAATAGAATATTCTTGAGCGATAACATGTAAAATTCTGTGTTCATCTAAAATACGGACAGATTTAGCTGTATGAACAACATTTTCAACATCCTCTGCTGTCACTTCTTCATCTGCAATTGGCACCATACCAATTTCATTTTGACAACGGATATGTTTCCCTGACAGACTCAAATAAACAGAAGATATTTGGCAATCAGCCATCAATTCAGCTTGATCAATGGCTCGTTGAATTGATTTAATCACTGATTCAAGATCATTAACACCACCTTTATCAACACCCTTTGATGGACAATGCCCAACACCAATAATATTAACAATACCATCAGGAAGAACTTCACCAACAAGTGCTAGAACTTTTGATGTACCAACTTCAAGTCCAACAACCAATTTTTTATCTGTTGCTTTCATACTTCAGCCTTTATTTATTCCTTATTGATATATTTTTCTCGTTGCACTGAAATACCGTTTTCATAACGTAAATCTGCAACTGTTATTTTTTCACCAGCTGGTATTCTCGACTGAATTTCTGGAAATAATCTAATAAATTGTTGATAACGTTGTTCTATTTTCTCACTACCAAGTATCACTTTTATTTCCTCATTATCAAAACATAAATCAGCTTTGCATTCTTTTATCATTAGTTGCCATGCATTTCGATCGTCAGATATCGCTGCCTGAATTGATAAAGTTAAGTTATTGTCACTCAGTTTTTTAGATATTTCCTCTAACCTAAAATAAGTTTTTAACATCGACTTAGCTTTTCCTTCAGGACTATAAAGTCTAGGCAATTTTAAATCTTTCAAACGATCTAATGGTATACTAAATACACTGCCACTTTTATCAATTAGATATAAATCATTCCAGTAAAACGCAGGTTTATATTCTTCAATGTATACGATCAACCTATCTGGCCACTGCTTACGGATGCTCGCATGTTTTACCCAAGGATATCGCATTATTTCTTGCTGAATATCATCAACATCTTGTCCAATATAGGTATTTGGCAAACCTAATCCTAGAATAGCTTGTCTAAGATCATCTTCTGTCGTATAAGTATAATCACCGCTTAAGGTCAATTGTGATAATACCTGTTGATCAGGGTCTTCCATCCAATCTTTAATACAATCAACTACCCATACACAAATAACAACTATTATAATTAAGAAAAAAAAACCTATCATTTGTTCTGAATTGCGAAAAACAAGCAACATTCTTCTATTTTGATTTTCATGTTTATGAGCTGCTTGTCGGACTCTTTTCATATAAATAAAGCCAATTAAATAGTTGCTAATTGTAAAATACGTTTAACTAATTCATTAAATGACCAACCATATTCTTTTGCAGCCATTGGTACTAAGCTATGATCTGTCATGCCTGGAGCTGTATTTACCTCAAGTAAATATGGTTTTTCATTTTCATCAAACATAATATCTACTCTTCCCCAACCTCGGCAGCCAACTGCTTTATAAGCATCTAAAGCTAATTTACATATCTCCTTTTCTTTGTTAGTAGACAACCCGCTTGGACAAAAGTATTGGGTTTTATCTGATAAATACTTTGCATCATAATCATAAAAATTGGTAGCTGGTTTAATGTAAATTGAAGGTAAAACTTCATCACCAACAATCGCAACAGTAAACTCGGGACCAGCTAAAAATGATTCAACCATTACTGTATTATCATACTTGAATCCAAAATCAATAGCGGCTTTTAATTCGTCTGCTTTATTAACTCTTGACATACCGACACTTGAACCTTCATGACACGGTTTAACAAATAATGGTAAGCCAAGTTGTTTAACAATTTTATCAACATCAATTGATTGTGATTTATCAACCATAACATAATTTGCAACAGGTAATCCAAGTGATTTCCAAACTAATTTGGTTTTTAACTTATCCATAGTTAACGCTGATGATAAAACATCACTTCCTGTATATGGAATATTTTGATAAGTTAAAATAGCTTGAGTAATGCCATCTTCACCACCACGTCCATGCAAAATAACAAATGCTTTTGAAAAACCATCTTGTTTTAAGTTAGTTATACAATACTCTTTTGTATCAATAAGATGGGCATCAATATCATTTGCTTTTAATCCTGCTAGAACAGCTTGTCCTGATTTTAGTGATACTTCACGTTCAGCAGAGGTTCCACCATACAATACAGCAACTTTATCAACCATTATTATAAAACCCCTTTTGAAAATAATTGGCTACCAGCTAATTGACGGGCTATCCGACCAACACTACCAGCACCTTGTGTTAATAACAAATCTCCACCTTGTAACAATTCTTTCATTATCTCAGGTAAAAAATCCAAATCAGAAACATAAATTGGATCCACCTTTCCTCTATTACGAATTGAACGACAAAGTGAACGACTATCAGCACCAGCAATAGGTTGTTCTCCAGCAGAATAAACATCTAACATAACTAATGCATCAACTTGAGAAAGTACTTGGGCAAAATCATCAAATAGATCTCTAGTTCGCGTATATCTATGCGGTTGAAATAACATAACTAAACGCCGATCTGGCCAACCATTTCTAGCCGCTTGAATTGTAGCATTGACTTCACTAGGATGATGCCCATAATCATCAACCATCATTATATCTTTATCATTGCCGTAAGGAAAAATACCTAATAGATCAAAACGTCGACTAGTACCTGCAAATTTTGCCAGCGCGCGTACAATTGAATCATCATCAATACCATCCTCTGTTGCTGCAATAATCGCTGCTGCGGAATTTAAAGCATTATGTTTACCTGGTGCATTTAATTCAATTTGTAAATCATCTCTATCTGGACGGCAAACTGTATAATAACTAACACCTCTTTCTTGGCGATAATTTTTAATCACAACATCGGCTTCTTCGCTAAATCCATAGGTGATAATTCTACGGCCAACAACCGGTAATAACTCACGATTAATCGGATCGTCATAACACATAACGGCTAAACCATAAAAAGGAAGATTGCGTAAAAAAGAGATAAAGGTTTGTTTAAGATTTTCTACACTTCCTTGATAGGTATCCATATGGTCAGGTTCAATATTAGTGACTATAGAGACCATAGGTTGTAGATGTAAAAATGAAGCATCACTTTCATCTGCTTCAGCAATAAAATAACGGCTACTACCTAATCTAGCATGTGTTCCTGCCGCTTTTACTAATCCACCATTAACAAAAGTTGGATCAAGTTTAGCTTCAGCATATATAGAAGTAACCATTGCTGTAGTGGTTGTTTTACCATGGGTACCAGCGATAGCAATACCATATCGAAAACGCATTAACTCAGCTAACATTTCAGCTCTTTGAATCACTGGTATCCGAGCCTCTCTAGCTGCAATAACTTCTATATTATCCTGAGAAATCGCCGAAGAGATAACCACAACACTAGCACTCAGGACGTTTTCAGCAGCATGACCAATGACAATTTTAGCACCTAATGTTTCTAAATGCTGAGTTACAGGATTTTCAGCAATATCTGAACCGCTAATTTGATATCCTTCATTAGCAAGAACTTCGGCAATACCGCCCATGCCCGCGCCACCAATACCAACAAAATGGATATGTTTGACTCGTTTCATTTCTGGAATGATTGCTCTTAATTCAGCTAATTCCTTAGTATTCACACTTAAACCCCTAGCTAGTTAGTTACTTCTTATTTAGTATTCGGTATTTAAAAATTTATTGGACAATCATTTATCAAACAAATTAAGATTAAATATCAAACACATCAATAAAACAATTACTTAAAATTATATATAAAATTCACTATTTTACCACCGAAATAAGCGTTTCGGCTACTCTTTCCGTCGAATTTATAATTGATAAACTTTTTGCTTTAATAGCCATTTCAACTAAATCTTCGCGACTCAAATTCTCAAGTAACGTAAATAGTGAGTCAACATTGAAATCTGGTTGTTCAATTATCTTTGCTGCACCAATATCTGCTAAAGATTTCGCATTCCAAAATTGTTGGCGATCTTTATGCATAAATGGTACGAAAATAGCTCCAATACCAACAACTTCAATCTCACTTACAGTTAATGCCCCACTACGGCAAATTACGATATCAGCCCAATCATAAGCTTCTTTGACATCTGTTATAAATTCTGTCACACGATTATTTGTCATATCACAATGCTGATATGATTTAAGTACATCATCTAACATACCCTTACCTGTTTGATGCCAAACAACATACTTATCAGACAATCTTGTAATTACTTGAGGTACAACATCATTAATGACTTTGGCTCCTTGACTTCCGCCCATAATCAAGACTCTAATTGGGCCTTGTCGATCTTTAAATCTTTCGCTTGGTTCTTTAATCGTTAATAAATCACTACGAACAGGATTTCCAACAACTTCTGCATTAGGAAATGCTGTTGGAAAAGCTTGTAAAACTCTGGTCGCAATTTTAGCTAAAGATTTGTTAGTTAAACCTGCTATACCATTTTGTTCATGTAATACAACCGGAATGCCTAAAGATTTAGCCGCAATTCCACCCGGTCCGGAAACATATCCTCCCATACCTAAAACGACATCAGGACGATAATTTTTTAAGATTTTTCTTGCTTGCAAAACCGCTTTTAATATTTTATAAGGCGCCTTTAATAAGGCCATTTTACCTTTTCCTCGTAAGCCTGATATTTGAATAAAATCAATATCAATACCATTTTCTGGCACTAAATGTGCTTCCATACGGTCTGCAGTGCCTAGCCATCTCACTTGCCAACCTTGCTTCATTAAATAATGAGCAACAGCAATACCTGGAAATACATGACCACCAGTTCCACCAGCCATGACTAATAATTTTTTCATTATTTTATCGACCTTATTCTTGCTTGAGTTTGTTGTTGTCTAAACTCAAAATCTATTCTCAGTAATATTGCAACAGCAATACTCATAACAATAAGGCTTGAGCCTCCATAACTAATAAATGGCAAGGTTAAACCTTTTGTTGGTAACATACCGGAGGTGACACCAACATTAACAAAACTTTGAAATCCAAACCAAATACCAATTTCACAAGCCAAATAGCCTGAAAATTGAGAACCTTCATTCAAAGCCCGATAGCCGATTGCTAATGCTTTGAAAGTTAAAAAGAAGAGTAATAGCAATAACGCAGCAACACCAATATATCCATACTCTTCTGAAATAATTGAGAAAATAAAGTCGGTATGACATTCAGGTAAATAGCGTAATTTAAAAATAGAATTACCAATTCCTTGCCCAGTAATACCACCATTACCAATGGCCATTAATGATGCAACGAGCTGATAACCAGCACCAGTTGCATCTTGCCATGGATCAAGAAATGTCATTAAACGCGTTAAACGATAAGACTCATATAAAATAAGGCAAACTACAGCACCTACTCCAGTTAGTAAAATCGCAATAAATTGCCATAATTGAGCGCCAGCAATAAATAAAATACCTATTGTTACCATGAATAATACAATTACAGTACCTAAGTCAGGCTGTTTAAGTAACAAAATTGACAAAACTGCCATAACCACCATAGGTTTGAAAAAGCCCCAAAAGCCGCTTTGAACTTCTTCTGACTTACGGGCTAAATAACCTGCTAAAAATAAAAATAACGATAATTTAGAAAGTTCAGCTGGCTGAAAATTAAAAACACCTAATGGGATCCAACGAGACGCACCATTGATTGAAGAACCAATCCCTAAAACCACAATCAACATAATAATTGAAAGGATTAATAAAACTGATCCAAATTGTTGCCAACGTTGCATTGGAATATATAACGTAATACCCATTAAAAAGAGCGACATTCCGATTTGAATCAACTCTCGTTGCGTATAGAAGAATGGATCACTCTCATTAAACGCCATTGATGAAGATGTCACCATAATTAAACCAAATACTATTAAACCAATTACAGTCCAAAGTAGTTGGTTATCAAATGGAATATTTGGATTAACTTGTTTTTTTATCCAGAAGAATGTCATGTATCACTCCTTGAACCGTACTGTTTGGCAAGTTGTGCAAATAGATTTCCACGCTCAATATAGTTTTTAAATTGGTCTAAACTCGCACAAGCCGGAGAGAGCAACACGACATCATTTGCAACTACTTTTTTAGCTATACACTGAATGGCTTCGGACATAGTTAACGTAACAGTTGTGATTTCAGGGGCTAAATTAGCTAGTAAATCTCGATCTCGGCCAAAACAGAAAATTTCAATATTTCTACTTTTTAAATAAGGAATCAAAGGGGTAAAGTCTGCTGATTTACCATCACCACCTAATAATAAAAATAGTTTTCCATTACATATAACACTTTTCAATGCCGCTTCAGTACTACCGACATTAGTGGCTTTAGAATCATTAATCCATTTGACATTATTGCTGTCAAATACTAATTCAAAACGATGAGGTAAACCTTGAAAATTAGAAATTGTTTGTAAGCTTGAATCTCTTGGGATCTGTAAATTATCAGCAATAGCTAAAGCAGCCAAAGCATTCAGATAATTATGACAGCCGATTAGTTTCATTGATTTAGTTGATAAAACAGGCTGATTTTGTGCAATTAAATGTTCATACTTCTCATCTAAATGATAGTCTCCATTGTTTAATCCAAATGAGACACAATGTTGTTTACCAAACGGTTTAGTCAATTTATCATCATAGTTAATAACACAACATTTTGTATTATGATAAATGCGTTGTTTCGCTTCAGTATATTGCAACAATCCTAGAGGATAACGATCCATATGGTCTTCAGAAATATTCAAAATTGTTGCCACTGAAGCTTGTAAACTTGATGTTGTTTCTAATTGAAAACTTGATAGTTCAAGGACATAAACATCACAGTCTTGTTGTAATAATGATAAAGCGGGCTCACCTATATTACCACCTACACCAACTTTTATACCAGCTGCTTTTATAATATCGCCAACCAAAGTAGTGACAGTCGTTTTACCGTTTGCCCCGGTAATGGCAATAACTTTTTTATTTGTTTGTTGATTAATTTCACGACAAAAAAGTTCAACATCGCCAATAATCTCAATACCAAGTTCAGCTGCTTTTTGTAATTCAGGTGTTGATAAAGCAATACCTGGGCTAGCAATAATCAAGTCAGCCTCAAATATCCAATCTGTATTTAAATTACCTAAATGATAAATAACTCGCTTATCTAATTGCTCTAATCCTGGAGGAGATGAACGAGTATCAATTACTTTCGGTATAACATTTTGAGCAAGAAAATAGTTAACGCAGGAAAGTCCTGTAATACCTAATCCGATAATAACAATTTTTTTACCTTGATAATCAACCATGATTTAATCCTGCTCTAATATTATTTAGCGTAATTTCAAAGTTAATAAACCAATTACCACTAACATCAGTGAAATAATCCAAAACCGAACAATAACTCTTGGTTCTGGCCAACCTTTTAATTCATAGTGATGATGAATTGGTGCCATTCGAAAAATTCGTTTACCTCTTAATTTAAAGGAGCCTACTTGTAAAATTACCGATAAGGTTTCAATAACAAAAATTCCCCCCATAACTAACAATAAGAACTCTTGTCTAAGTAAAACAGAAATGATACCAAACACACCACCTAAAGCTAATGAACCGACATCGCCCATAAAGACCATTGCCGGATAAGTGTTAAACCATAAAAAACCAAGACCAGCACCAATAATTGCAGTACAAACAATCATTAATTCGCCACTAAATTTAATATATGGAATATGTAAATAGGCAGCAAAATTAACATTACCAGTTGCCCAAGAAACAAGTGCAAAACCAGCAGCAACAAAAACTGTTGGCATAATTGCCAATCCATCGAGACCATCGGTCAAATTCACTGCATTACCAGCGCCAACTATGACGACATAAGTTAGTAAAATAAACCACAATCCTAATTGTGGGATCACATCTTTAAAGAATGGAACAACTAAAACTGTAACAGAACTATCTTTTCCATAAGTATAAAGACCAAAAGCAACAATTAATGCAATAACTGACTGCCAAAAATATTTCCATCGAGCAATTAGCCCCGCAGTATTTTTGCGTATAACTTTTAAATAATCATCTGCAAAACCAACAATACCATAACCAAGTAATACAAATAATGTTACCCAAACATAAGGATTTCGCAGATCAGCCCATAAAAAAACTGAAATTGAAATGGAGGCTAATATAAGCGTTCCCCCCATTGTTGGTGTTCCTTTTTTACTTAAATGAGATTCTGGACCATCATTACGGATAACTTGACCAATCTGCAATTTTTGCAACCAATCAATAACTTTTTGCCCCATAATTAGCGAAATAGTCAATGAAGTTAATAGCGCTAAAATAGCCCTTACCGTAAGATAAGAAATAACATTAAAGAAAGTAAAATATTTAACTAAATATTCTGATATCCACACCAACATAATTTTAATCCCGACCTATTTTTGTTTGAATTTCCACGATAAGATCTTCCATTTTTGCACTACGTGATCCTTTGACTAACATAGTTAAAATTGGATGTAGACGTAGTAAGTTTAATAAATAATCTACAGCACTTTGTTTATCAATAAAATGATGGCCAACACCACTAAATTGACTGATTAATTCACTTAGCTGACCAACACTAACAACACAATCAATATTTTTTTGCTTAGATAACTCGCCGATTTGTTGATGATAAATATTTGCATCGTTACCCAATTCAGCCATATCACCAACGACTAATACTTTATACCCGGGCTGTGTTGCTAAAACATGAATAGCAGCTGACATTGAGCCAACGTTAGCATTATAACAATCATCCCAAATTAATTGCGTTTGATTTAACCTAACAGGATACAACCGTCCTTTTACTGGTTTTGATGCAGCTAAACCGTTTTTAACCTGTGTTAAACTTGCACCTACTGATATTGCTAAAGCTGATGCAGCTATTGCATTAGATATATTGTGCTCACCAACTAACGGTAAGCTAATTTCGCTCTCACCAATTGGGGTATGCAATGTAAAAACTGTCTGATCCATCATTTTTATACTGCTGGCATAAAAATCGGCAGAAGAATCAGCTGTTGAAAAAGTCCAGACAGTTTTATTTTTCAAATTCTTTAACCATTTATCTGAACAACTTTCCAAATTAATAATTGCAATTCCGTTATCAGCTAATCCTTCAAAAATTTCACCCTTAGCTGTTGCGACCCCTTCAAGTGAACCAAATCCCTCAATATGCGCCAAAGCTATATTATTAATTAGCGCACTGTTTGGTTTAACTAAGCGTGTAGTATAAGCAATTTCACCAATATGATTGGCACCTAATTCAACAACTGCAAATTGGTCTTGCTTCTTTAATCGTAGTAATGTTAGTGGCACACCTATATCGTTATTAAAATTACCTTGAGTATAAAGAGTCTCACCACATTGTTGTAAAATATTAGCAGTCATTTCTTTGACGGATGTTTTGCCCGATGAACCAGTCAACGCAACAAATTTTGCTGAACTTTGATCTCTTACAAATTCAGCTAGTTGACCTAATGCTATATAAGTATCATTGACCACTATTTGAGGAATATCATTATCGATTTTACGATTTACAATTACCGCAATAGCACCATCGTCAATAGCTTGTTTAGCAAATAAATGGCCATCAAATTTTTCACCGACCAATGCAATAAATAATGATTGATCAGTAATTTTACGTGAATCCGTACAAATTTCCTTAATAGTTAATTCTTCATCTGGAATATAATAAGATGTACCATTGACGATTGTTGCAATTTGTTTAATAACTAAAGGAATCATGATAGATTCTCTACTCCTAAAATCTGTTTTACCGTTTCTTGATCTGAATAATGATGTTTAGTTTTACCAATAATTTGGTAATCTTCATGTCCTTTTCCAGCAATTAAGATCACATCATCAGCTTTAGCCTGAGCAAGAGTTTCTCGGATAGCTGTAACTCTATCGTTAATAACTTGTGTATTTTTAATATTGGTTAAACCTTGCTCTATATCATGAATAATTTTAGCCTCATCTTCAGTACGTGGATTATCATTTGTTAATACAATTTTATCAGCAAATTGTTCCGCGACTTCGGCCATTAAAGGTCTTTTACCGGTATCTCTATCTCCACCACAACCAAAAATCACCCATAATTGGCCTTTACAATGAATACGGCTTGCTTGTAATGCTTTTTGTAATGCATCTGGCGTATGTGCATAATCTATAATGACTGTAGGACTATTTTTTACATGTATAACTTCCATACGACCACAGATCGGCTTAAGATATGATGCCATATTAACAACAGCAAAAAATGGATAATCAAGAGTCAACAAGGTTGCGATTGCTAACAATACATTTGATACATTAAATTCACCTAATAATCGGCTGTGAATAATAGCATTACCCCAACTCGATTCCATATGAATTTCAGCTCCTTTATCATGATATTCAATCATTGATACACCAACATAGGTTTTATCTAATATTTTTAAACGGCGCAATGATTTAGGTTGACATGACACAACAGTAACACTTGATAATTTATCTATCCAACGCCGTCCGTATTCATCATCATAATTAATAATTGATTTACCTGAACTAGCAACTTGCTTTTCGTGTTCATCACCGCTAAATAACGACCATTTGGCTTTAGCATATTTATTCATGGTTTTATGATAATCAAGATGATCACGGCTTAAATTAGTAAACACTGTTGCTGCACAGTGTAATTCTTTCACTCTATTCATCGATAAACCATGAGAAGAAATTTCCATTGCCACAACTTGAACACGTTTTACTACAAAATCAGCTAGATAAGACTGTAATTCAATAGAAGATAAAGTTGTATTTACCGATGGTTCAAGATGATTATAAATACCATTACCGATCGTGCCTAACAATGCAGCTTTTTTATTTAGCAGTGTTGCACATTGTGCAATCAACTGTGTAACTGTCGTTTTACCATTGGTCCCGGTTACTCCAATTACAGATAAATGTTTAGAAGGAGAATGATAAAAATCTGCTGCAAGTTTTGATAATTTTTGAGAAAGTTGAAACACCTTTATTTGTGGAATAATTTTCTGGTCTTTCTGTTTTAAATAATCAATTCTCAAATCATTTGATTTCCTATTTGTTTCTGTTAAAACTACAGAAGCACCAGCTGAAATAGCTTGAGGTATAAAATCTTTACCATTAACGGTAAATCCTTTGATAGCAATAAACACATCACCATTTTTTACTTTTCTACTATCAATTATTAAGCGATTAATGGGAAAATCATCTACTGTTAGTTTTTTCCCACCTAATATTTCATATAAAGTTTTAAATGTGCTTATTGCCATTATTTATTACCTACTAGTATACAATCATTTGGCCATCAAGTTGGCGATCTGGTTTTACATTCATTGTTCTAAGAACGCCCCCCATGATTCGACTAAAAACAGGAGCAGAAACAGAGCCACCATAATATTGGCCTGCTTTTGGATTATCGATAACAACAACCAGTGAATATTTAGGACTAGTTGCAGGTGCAATACCTGCAGTATAGGCTAAATATTGATTAACATACCTTCCACCTAATAGTTTTTTAGCTGTACCTGTTTTAACTCCTACACTATATCCAGGAACGGAAGCTTTAGTACCACCACCAGTTACGGCTACCGCTTCCATCAATTGCACGACTGTTTTAGCCGTTTTTTCAGCTACAACACGTTTACCTTCTACTGGTTCAGTTACTTTCAATATTGAAACGGGTCTATAGACACCATAACTACCAATAGTCGCATAAGCTCTAGCTAACTGTAGTGGGGTAACACTCAATCCATAACCAAAAGAAAACGTTGCCCGTTCTATATCAGCCCATTTTCTTGTTCTATCAGCTGCAATAGAACCGCTCACTTCTCCACCTAAACCGAGTTCTGTTGGTTGTCCTAATCCAAAACGGCTATAAAACTCAACCAGATCACCTGATTGCATTTGTAACGCTAATTTACTTACACCGACATTACTTGATTTCTCTAATATACCAGCCAAATTAAGTGCTTTTTGATAAGACACATCTTTAATTTCATAGCGATTTACCAAAAAGGGCCTTGTATCAATAATCGTATTTAAATCAGCTATTTTTTTCTCTAATGCAGCCATAACAACTAAAGGTTTAACTGTTGAACCTGGCTCAAATGCATCTGTTATGGCTCTATTTCGTAACAAACTATAATCAATTGAAGATCGATTATTCGGGTTATAAGATGGACTAGTTGCCATCGCTAATATTTCACCAGTATGAACATCAATCAAAACAGCTGTACCACTATCAGCTTTATTAAATTCAACAGCTTGAGTAAGTTCACTATAGACAAGAGATTGTAAACGTTCATCAATACTTAATGTTAGATCAGAAGCAACCTCACTTTCTGTTCTTTCCAGTTCTTCTATAACTCTACCAACACGATCTCGTCTAACGACACGCTGTCCTGATTCACCAATCAGCCACTTATTAAAACTTTTTTCAATGCCTTCAGAACCTTTTTCTGTACCATTTTCATCAATATCAGTTAAACCGATTAATTGTGCTATATTCTCAGCAGCTGGATAATAACGTTTAGACGTTTTTGCAAACGATATTCCTGGTAATTTCAATTGTTTTAAATAATCCGATATTGTTGGTGTAATTTGTTTAGATAAATAAACAAAACGCATTGACGGATTACTCAATTTTTGCTCAAGAGTAGACATTGAAATATTCAACGTTTTTACTAACCCTTGCCAACGGATATCATTAGGATCAACACCACCCTTTTGTACAACAATTTTCGGATCAGCCCAAACATCATACATAGGGACACTGACAGCTAATGCTCTGCCATTACGATCTGTGATCATGGCTCGTGGTGCGCCCATTTCTTGATGACGAATTGAACGCTTATTGGCTTCAGCAATTAACTTATCAGGTTCTATTATTTGTAAAATAGCCAATCGAACGAGTAAACCAATAATTGCTAAAATAATAAAGCCATAAACAAGATAAAATCGAGTAAGGGTAAAAACTTGTTTTTTATTATTTAATTTATTCCCTTTATTCGATTTTATGGTATGTTTTACATTATCTTTTTTATTAGCAAACTTCATTATTTACTCTTTATCACAATAACGGTTTCATTTTGCGGTGTCACATATGTCATACCCAGTTGATGTTTAGCTTTGTCTTCAACACGTTTTGGATCAGCAAGGACATTTTCCTCAATAACCAAATTACGCCATTCACTTTCTAACACATCTTGTTCAAGTAATAATTGTTCACGTTCAAATAATTGTTTACGGACTTGCTGAGTTATCACTAATACAGATCCAGCAGAAATAATAATAAATACCAATAGTAATAATGAAATTTTTTGATGACCGAACAAATCACTAAGGATTAATCCAAATAAACTTTTACTTGTTTTTTTTTGATTGCGTATATCTACACTTATTTTTTTATAAATTTCATCGTTAATATTCATTTTTCCTTTCTGCTATCCTTAATATCGCGCTTCGAGAACGCGGATTATCATATATTTCATTATTACTTGGCTTAATTTTGCCAAGTGATTTTAATTTAGCATTACTATATTGTTTTATTTGTTGTTCTGTTAGTGGTAAACCTGCTGGTAAATTAGGACCTTTACTCTGTTTATTTATAAATTGTTTTACAATTCTATCTTCTAATGAATGAAAACTAATAACCGCAAGTCTTCCTTGGCCAGCAAGGACTGACAAACTACTATTTAAAGCCTGTTCAACTTCTTCAAGTTCGCTATTTATATAAATCCGAATTGCTTGAAACGAGCGTGTTGCTGGGTGTTTATTTTTATCTTTTTTTGGTGTTGCTTTTTCAATTAAATCTGCTAACTCTAAAGTTCGAGTTATTGGTGAAACTTTATTTTGTTCCACAATGGCATGAGCAATCCGTTTAGCAAACTTTTCTTCACCAAAAGTTTTTAAAACCCATGCGATATCATTTTCATCACTACTTAGTAACCACTCACTCGCAGTTACACCTTTATGACTATTCATCCGCATGTCTAGTGGCCCATCACGCATAAAAGAAAATCCTCTTTGCGGATCATCTAATTGAGGCGATGAAACACCCAAATCTAATAAAAAACCATCTATATCACCTAACAACCCTAAATCATTAACATATTGGTATAATTTAGAAAACTCTCCTCGAATAAAAGTAAATCTTGGATCAGTTATTTGAAGTGCTGCTTGTTCAGCTCGTTCATCACGGTCAATTGCAATTAATTTTCCATGTTCGCCCAACTGTTCAAGAATTAAACGTGAATGACCGCCACGCCCAAAAGTGCCATCAACATAAATACCATTTTTTTTTATATTTAGTGCCTTCACTGCTTCATTTAACAAAACAGTTTTATGTTGATAATCCATCTTTGTTTACTCTTATTAAATTGTTAGACTTTTCAGATTTTCTGATAAGTGTTCAACATCAGTTGGTAATGTAGCAATATCATCGCTAATTTGTTGATACCAAATTGCCTCATCCCAAATCTCAAACTTATTAGATTGGCCTACAAACATGGTATATTTTTCTAATTTTGCATAAGTACGTAATGTTGGCGGAAGTAAAATACGTCCTGCATTATCTAAATTACATTCCGTTGCATAACCCAATAATAATCTTTTAATTCTGCGTTCTGCTTCAACAATTGTTGACAATATTGATAGCTGTAATTCGATTTTCTGCCATTCAGACATTGAATAAATTGTTAAACAGGGATGATATAAACCAATGGTACAAACTAAACCGTCAGTCAAAAACTCACGATAGCGAGTAGGAATGGCTATTCTTCCTTTACTATCTAAATTAACTGAGATTGCACCACTGAACATAAAATCACCGTAAATATTAATTTTTATTGTTTTTAAATTATTAAAAAATCAATATCTTAATTAAAACCCTATTTTTTACCACTTAGCCCCACTTTTTACCACAAAAGTCACTAAAATAATAGACATTTAATCAATTAATTTCTAACAATTTCAAAAAAAATACCTAAATGAGTAAGTACTAACAAATCAAGTGAAGTGTTCAGAAATATAAGATAGAATGACTAATAGTATTTATTAGATATTGGGCTTTGATTTTTTAAGATAAAATCATAAACAATTAATTATTTAAATGGATAAAAATGATTGTGTAGCTGCTAATATAAAGTGCTAGATGATAACTTTGCCAGTTTCTACTGACAAAGTTGATTTCGTTAAGATGCAGTCCAAAAACCAATTACATTAACTTTATTTTGCTGCAAAATTGCCCGAATCGGCATTTGGTTAATATCATCGCCCTTTTCTGCTTGTTCTAATACTTGCATTTTGCTTTCTCCTACTAAATGCAGATAGATATTTTGACTATCTAAAATAGTAGGTAATGTTAAGGTAATACGGTCAAGTGGTGCTGTTAATGGTGTCATGCCGACTACTTTTCGACCAGATTTCATATCTAAGCCAGCCATTAAATTAGCCGCACCAGGGAAAAGCGAAGCCGTATGACCATCCTCTCCCATTCCCAAAATTAACACATCAAAGGGCATAGGGATCTTGTTTAAGATTTTATCTGTAATTTCTGCCCCATCAAATGGATTGTCACAACTATTCTTCAAACCAACAAAATTAGCCAGTTTAGCCTTATTTTGTAATAAATAAGTTAATACCAATTTCTCATTACTTGCATCATCGGTATCATCAACCCATCTATCATCTACTAATGTAATAAAAACATTGTGCCAATCCAAATCTTGTTGGCTTAGTAGTTTAAATAATGGAATAGGTGTTTTACCACCTGATACGGCAATAGAGGCATGTCCTTTATTATTGATAGCCTGTTGCAACTCTTTGACGATATGAGCGGTTAAATCTTCAATCAATAATTGACTATTTGGGTATTTATTTAAGGTAAACATTTTTGAGATTCCTCTATTCAAACTCATGCCATGAATGACCGTCTTTAGTGATCAGCGCAACAGAAGCTACCGGCCCCCAAGTACCTGCAGGATAGGTTTTTGGTGATTCATTATCTGAATTCCACGCATTAATAATTGAATCAACCCATTTCCAAGCTGCCTCAACTTCATCGCGATGAACAAATAATGCTTGTCTTCCGCGCATTACTTCAAGTAATAATCGTTCATAAGCATCAGCACTCTGTTGATGAAAAGTTTCACTAAAACTTAAATCTAACTTAGTTGTTTGTAAGTTGTGTGTACTATCTAATCCAGGTACTTTATTTAAAATTTCAATATCCATGCCTTCATCTGGTTGCAGGCGGATAGTTAGTTTATTCTGAGGTAATTGAGAATAAGACTCACTGAATAAATTAAGCGGTAAAGATTTAAAATAAACGACAACTTCAGAACATTTACTTGCTAAGCGTTTTCCGGTTCGTAAATAAAATGGCACCCCTGCCCAACGCCAATTATCAATATCAACACAAATAGCAACAAATGTTTCGGTATTACTTTGCTTATTTGCACCATCTTCTTCTAAATAACCTGGTACATTAATGCCATTAACAAATCCAGCAGTATATTGCCCTCTAACCACTTTTTCGCGGATATTCGCTTTATTTATTGGGCGTAACGCATTAAGTACCGCTATTTTTTCCCTACGTATGCTGTCATCGCCAAGGTTGGCTGGCGGTGACATGGCGATCATCGTCAAAATTTGCAAAAGATGGTTTTGTACCATATCACGCATTTGACCCGCTTTGTCAAAATAGCCCCAGCGACCTTCAATACCTACTTGTTCTGCAACGGTGATTTCAACATGGTCGATAGAATTTCTATCCCAAAGTGAGGCAAATACAGGATTAGCAAAACGTAGGGCGAGTAAATTTAAAACTGACTCTTTGCCTAAATAATGGTCAATACGATAAACTTGTGATTCACTGAAAAACTTTGCCACCGAGTCATTAATTTCTTTGGATGATTGCAGATCAAAACCTAATGGTTTTTCCATTACGATTCTGTTTTGAGCTTGATTCAAACCAGCTTCAGCTAATCCTTGGCAAATCGTACCAAATGCATTAGGATGCATCGCAAAATAAAAGATGGCTGGATGCGACTTTTCAAGCTTATCTTTTAATGCATTAAAACCCGCTATGTCATTAACATCTAATTTATGAAAGTTAAGGCGTTGACTAAATCGTTGCCAAATACTTTCATCTAATGGTTCGGACATAAATGTGGTTAATGCATCTTTTGCAACTTCAGTGTAAGCAACTTGATCCCAATCAGCGCGACCGACACCTAAAATTTTTGTCTGCTCTGGTAACTTTCCATATTTTTCTAATTGATATAGAGACGGTAACAGTTTACGCCTCGTTAAATCCCCTTTAGCGCCGAAAATAACTAAATCGCAAGCTGGGATATCAGACATAGGGTTCTCCTAAAATGGTGTAATCTACAATTTATTTTATTATTGTTTGATTATCAGTATACATCAAGTTAATAGAATAAATCATAACAATAGATATTTATCATTTTTAGACTATGATAAAAAAATAAAAGGTCACCAAAATGGCGACCTTTTATTAGAAGATAGTGTTGAATAGTTTTCAACAACAGCCGTTATGCACGAACAAAATCCATGTGAACTAATTTTGGTTTAAATGGATGACGTTGTACTGCTTGAACTTTAACTTTAACTGCTTTACCGTCAATCTCAATAGTTAATACTTCAGAATAAAATTCTGGTTTTTCTTGCATATTGAAAACTTGGTTGTGATCTAACACAATAGAAATTGCAGGTTCTGTTCCACCATAAACAATTGCGGGGAACTGACCAGCGTGACGCAGGCGGCGGCTCGCACCCTTACCATGCTCTTTTCTAACTTCTGCTTTTAATGTAAACATATCGATTTCTCTTATTTATTTCAAATAAAAAACCAATTACAGGCGACCCAGTAGTTGGCTATAAAATTAGTGCTTTAAAAAGCGCTAAGGATTATAAAGTGTTATGTTAGTAAACGCAATCAAATAATCAGCTTAATAAAGGTAAAGTCAGATATTAATTGCATTTACAATATCAAAAAAACTAATGATTAAATAACTTCAATCTTAAATCCATAGGCTGATTTTTGTGTTGCTGTTAATTTTAATGGTTTATTAATACGACATGATTCAACACAAACCATAGATTGATATTCTTCATCGGCAAAATCAGCCATCGCTTTAGCTTTATCAATCCAAGGATTCCAAGTCACGACATCACTTGCATTAACATTGGTTAATTTGATTGTTCTTTTACCATCGGCGATAGTTATTACGTCATCGGCATTGGTATAAATGCGATCAACTTCTTGATTTACAGTAAGTTGTCCTTGAACTGCCGGTTTATTTTCAACCGGTAAGCGTTCTTGATAAGAATCACCTAAACCTTTAACAATAACATCATGAATATTATTAATACCCAAATAAGTATGTAGGGCACTGGTTGCCTCAAAATCCCCTTGGCAAGATAGTGTTACCTCACAGGTTTGTCCAACATGGATAGTTAACCATGCATGAAAAGGTTTTGTGAAAAAACGTTCTGTTTGTTGATTATTGGTTAATGATAACGTGAGATCCACACCATTATTATCTTCTTTGCAAGAATCTAATTGCCATTCAACAAGACGCGCAAAACCATGCATTGGATCGCCTAATTTACCAAACCATGGCCAACAAACTGGCACACCGCCTCTAATTGCCACTTCCTTTTTAAAATTAGCTTTTTGACTTAACCAAATCACGGGTGTAGTTTCTGTTGACGGTTGCCAAAATAATAGATGAGCACCTTGTAACGATACTGCAGCTGAACATGTTTTATGTTTAATTACTAAGACAGGTAATTCACCAAATGTACTTTGATTGACTGATGCACTCAATGATGCTCCTGAAGCCTGGCTATCTAAAATCTGTTTAACGATACTCATATTTACTCCTAAATATTTAATTTACATGGCGAACATTGCCTATAATTTAATGCTAATTGTACGCGCGTTATTCAAATTATAAAAACGGAATAAAGGCAATAAAAGCTTTTTTTACTAAATTGGAGTAATATAGCCAGCTATTTCTTATTAGTACGCATACTTTATTTTAAAATTTGAGGAAAGGCATATGTTTGATTATAAAATCCCGTTGAGTTTATATATACATATGCCATGGTGCGTACAAAAATGTCCATATTGTGATTTTAATTCACATAAAATGAAAAAAACGCCTGATTATTCCGCATATATAGACCATTTAATTAATGATTTAAAACAAGACATCATGCTTTGTAATAATCGCGCTATCCACTCAATTTTTATCGGAGGCGGTACGCCAAGTCTTTTTTCTGCTGAGTTAATTAATAACTTATTAATCAATATTAATAAAATTATCCCCATAAATCACGACGCCGAAATAACAATTGAAGCCAATCCCAATTCCGTTGATGTAGAAAAATTTAAAGGGTATCAACAAGCAGGAATTAATCGAATATCAATTGGGGTACAAAGCTTTCAGGAAGATAAACTTATAAAATTAGGGCGAGTTCATAATCCACAAGAAGCCATAGATGCTGGCGAATTTGCACACGGCTTAAATTTAAAAAGCTTTAATTTAGATTTAATGCATGGCTTACCAAAACAAAGCCTTGATGATGCCTTAAATGATCTAAAACAAGCAATTGCAATCGCTCCACCACATTTATCATGGTATCAATTAACTATTGAACCTAACACATTATTTGGCTCTAAACCGCCTATTTTGCCTGATGACGATATGCTCTGGGATATTTACCAACAAGGTCATCAATTATTAACAAAACATGGTTATGAGCAATATGAAACATCAGCTTATGCGAAGCCGAATTATCAATGCCTACATAATTTGAATTATTGGCGATTCGGTGATTATATCGGTATTGGTTGTGGTGCTCATGGAAAGATAACCCAAAATGATGGAACTATTATTCGCACGGTAAAAACCAAACATCCTAAAGGCTATCTAGAAGGACGTTATTTAGAACGTTCTTATACTGTTGCAAAAGATGAGTTAGCCTTTGAATTTTTTATGAACAGATTTAGACTATTTGAACCTACACCTAAGTCTGAATTTGAACAACGAACTTTTTTACCGTTGCAATCCATTGATAAACCAATCTCACTGGCTATTGAAAAAAATTATCTGATTGAGGATAACCAAAACTGGCAAATAACTGACCATGGTAAGTTATTTTTAAATTCATTACTTGAAATATTCTTATACTAAAATTAGTAGCAGATAAATATTTACTACTTTTTAACAAAAAAAATACTAACTATTTAAATAAATATATGCATATCTTTACTTACATTTATTTAAAAAGAGAGGATACTATATATAGCAATGCATTTATTTCATTGTTTTCCTATTCCTTATGTTTTCCCAATAACCTCGTTATTGGGAGTTTTTTTGTTTTTTAGAAAAAAATAATAAGATTAATTATATTTTATGATAAAAATTTTTGAATCTCGATGAGCGACGATGTACCTTCCATTGGCCCTTTACAAGATGAAGATAAAGCATAACTAGCATTTGCATATTCTAAGGCTTGTTCGATTGTAAATCCTGTGAGTAATAAACTCACGAATGTTGCATCAAAACAATAATCAGCACCTGAATAGTCAATGATATCCATATCAAAACCTTTAGAATAAATCATATTAATATTATTTCTATTATCGTATACATAACAATTAGCACCGTCACCGCCTTTCTTCACCACAATATACTTGATACCTTTTTCCATTATAGAACTAATAATTTCTTTTTCACTACCATGGTTTTCTGCAAAATATTTGACTTGTTTTTCGTTAATCAACATGATATCGGTATATTCTAAAATATAACTAAAAGACTGTTCTATTTCACGAATTTCAGACATTTCTTTATGTAAATTAGGATCAAAAGAAATTGTCCCACCATTACTTTTAATAAAATTCATTGCTTTACTTATAGCGTCAATGGCTCTAAATGAATAAAGCGATGACCCCATAATATGTAAATGATTGCAGTCTTTCAATAAAGCTTCATCCACATGATCAAATGAAATTAGACTACATGCACTGTTCAAAATGTTATAAATTAAACTTCGCTCTTTTGGAGCAATTTGTGTGGAAAAAGCAGTAGCTGTTTTTACTTTATTATGAGATGTTATACCTTTAACATTCACACCATCTTGTTTAAGTCGATTAATACACATCTTTCCAAAAGGATCTTTACCCACACAACTCAAAAAGATGACCGGAAAACCTAATTTGGCAACTTGGTTGGCAAATATAGCTGGTGCCCCACTAGGATATGGTCCAATATATTCACTTGTCTGATCAAATCGTTGATTGAACTCCTTAGCGACAAATTCAACAAACAACTCCCCTAATGTACATATTTTGACTTTCATGCTTATTAGACCTCCAATACATTATGGTAAGTCACACAATATTTATCCGTTGTAACCTGTTTAAAATTGGAATTAAGCAATTGTTGATGATACTCATTTACAACAGATCTTGATAAAACAATGACGTCTGTATTTTTTAGTTTACCGATAGTATTATTTTCATTGATTTTCATTTGGGGGGGTAAAATACCTATAGAATGATCTGCATTTTTTAATATTTGTTGATAGATTTCTTGATGTTCAATATCTTGAATAACTAAATAATCATTAGCATTTATAGCTGAAAATTCGAAAATGAAATTGGAAAAAGAAAATTGATTTATAATAGAGCTAGAAAGGTTAGAATGTTTCAGTACATTAGATTTATCTAAAACTCCACCAATAAGAATAACTTCAGCATCCGAAAATTCTTTCACTAATTGCGCATTATTTAAATCATTCAAAATAACTGTTAAATATTTTTTATTATGGAGAAACGGAATTAATTTCCGAATCAAACTACCATGACTTAGAAATATTGTATCTCCATTATTAATATAATTAAGACAAGTTGTCACTAATTTAATATCATTGTTATCAACATTAAAATATGACGCCAAACGACTTGGGTATACACTTGTTGAATTGTTTATAAAATCTTCTGGTGAAATATAGATTGCTTTACCAAAAAAACGTTTTAAATACCCTTGATGTTCTAAATATGTTAAATCCTGACGAATCGTAACGTGGGAAACTTGAAGTATATCGGATAACTCATCAACCTTTATTTCACCACATTTGCGTACAATTTCTGCAATTTCCAATCGTCTTTTTAATAGGGCTGAAGATACTTTAGCCATTACATTTCCTATGTTATATATAAATTCCTAGGACAAAATAATAAAATTTATAATATAAGTAGTCAAATATAAACCAGATTAAGTGATTAAAATACATATAATACTTAATGAGTTATTATTTTAATTTCTATGTTTCAGGAATATATTTAACTCTAAAAAATTACTTTAAAAGCTAAGATATTAGCTTAATGATCGGTTACACAATCGAGGATTAAATATCTAATTTATTATCAATATTTCTACAAATTTTTAGTATATTCAATTGATGATAATCAATATATGAAAAATTAAATTATTAATAATATAATAATTAACTCTATATGGCCAGTTTTAGGAATAAAACATTTCTAATCGGTTATCAATTATTCTTTTATCATTAACCATTTCAAATGATTCCAAAATGCCTTCCCAAGTAATACCTAGAACAATTAACATTCCTTCAAAATCATAATAATAACGTATCTGATCTTCAATAACACTATCTTTAAATCTATAGTTATGATTAAATTCATCAGCTAATTCAAACGGGTAACCAATCTTAAAACCAAAGCCAAGGTAACTTAAAATTTGATTAGCTTTATCAATTAAAAAAGCGTTATCCGTAACTTCTTCAATTGATAATGCCTCAACGCGATCTAAAATATAAAAAAATTCAATTTGATAACCACCTTTTGCTATTCCTTGGACATCAGCATAACTGAAATCTTCAATAGTTTGATATTGATCTGAACTAAAAAAATCATCAATATTGAGCATACTAAATTTTGTTTTATCATACATATCAATTAAATCGCTTTCCTATTTTCCGTTTGATCTTATTCAAACTAGATAATTCAACTATCGCCAAGATTGAAGTTTATTTTCTTTTTAAGATAATCCTTAAATCATCACCCACAGCAACCACCGATTCAAATTGAAATTGGGGCGCTAAAGATAATTTTGTAAGATTAGTTAAAACACATAAGTCTTTGGCATTATGCCCTAGCAATTTAGGCGCATAATAAATAATGAGTTCATCAACTAAATCTTGTTCAATAAATGCTCCAGCCAGATGTGCTCCCGCTTCAACCCAAGCAGAATTAATTTGGTTTTTGCCTAATTCTGTTAATAATTCGACTAAATCTATCTGATTTTGGGCTGAGGATTCAATAATTAGCTTGGTATTGGGTTTAATTATTGGAATATTTTGCTTGCGGACTATCCATGTTTCACCCGATTGACTAAAGATATTTTCATTGCCAGTTAATCGATTTTGACTGTCTATAATAACGCGAACTGGTTGTCGAATACTTTCTAAGGGATAAATTTTTCTAATCTCATCAGGTAATTCATCGTATCTAACTGTTAAACTGGCATTATCTTCTTGAACGGTTGCTCGGGTACTCAAAATACAACTGGCCTGCGCTCGATATTGTTGTACATCTTGTCTTGCCACACTTGAAGTAATCCATTTACTTTCACCCGATGCCATAGCAATTTTACCATCTAACGAGGCAGCAAGCTTAAGTTGAACATAGGGTATCCCTGTGCGCATACATTTTAAAAAACCTTTATTAATCGCTTCGGCTTGTTCATGTAAAACACCAACCATAACTTCAATACCGGCGTCTTTTAAACGTTTAATCCCTTTACCTGCAACGTTGGGATTAGGATCTTGCATCGCAATAACAACCCGTTTAATTCCAGACCTAACAAGAGCATCAGCACAAGGAGGGGTTCGGCCATAATGGCTACAGGGTTCAAGTGTTACATAAGCAGTGGCATCTTTAGCTGCATCACCTGCCATTTTTAATGCGTAGACTTCGGCATGTGGTAAGCCCGCTTTTAGATGAAAACCTTTACCAATAATCTGATCATTTTTAACAATGATACAACCTACATTAGGATTTGGAGGAGTCGTAAAACGGCCAAGTTTAGCAAGCTCAATAGCTTGCTGCATATAAAATTGATCTTTATCCATAGTCATTGTGTTAAATTGGATTATTTTTGTTGCAACTTAGCAATTTCATTACTGAATTGTTCAATGTCATCAAAACTGAAATAAACAGAAGCAAAACGAATATAAGCAACTTTATCGAGATTTTTTAGTTCTTCAATAACAAAATTACCAATTAATTTGGCTGGTACTTCGCGTTCACCTGTTGCTCTTAGTTTTGATTTAATTCGCGTGATGGCATCTTCTATTGCATCAAAACTCACTGGGCGTTTTTCTAGCGCTCGTTTTATACCATTACGAAGTTTATCTTCATTGAAAGGTTCGCGAACTTTATTGCTCTTGATAACATTAGGCATAATTAACTCTGCCACTTCAAATGTGGTAAACCGTTCATTACATTCGACACATTGTCGACGGCGACGAACCTGAAAACCTTCACCCACTAATCGAGAATCAATAACTTTTGTATCATCTGCATTACAAAACGGACAGTGCATAAATATATCCTGATAACGTTTCAACTTACATTACAATAGCCGAAATTAGTCATTTAAACAAGATTACAGCTAAGTTATATATACTCTAAAAATTTGTAAGCAAACTAAATGATAAAAATCCGTCACCAATCTGGTGACGGCAATCAAATTTACCATGTTAATGAGATTAAGAAATCACGTAATTTAGTAAAATCATCCGGCATATAGTGAGAAAGTAATGGCATCTCAGCTCTTTCAGCCAAAGCTGATGGTAATGAGATTGATCGACCAAGGATATCTTCAACCACTTCTTTGAATTTAGCTGGATGAGCTGTTCCTAAAAATAAACCATACTCTCCTTCTTGCAGCTGATCGCGTAATGCTCTGTAGGCAATAGCACCATGAGGCTCAGATAAATAACCTTTTTTATCCAATTCCTGAACTGTTTTTATTGAAACTTCGTCAGAAACAGCAGCATGTCCTAATGATTTAAGTACCCAACCTTCTCGCTGATAAATTTCTTCGATCCTTGGCCAGTTGTTTGGTTGACTTACATCCATAGCATTAGATAATGTTGCCACGGTTTTATGCGGTTCCCACTTACCGGTTTCTAAATAACGAGGAACAGTATCATTAGCATTTGTCGCAGCAATAAATCGTTTAATAGGTAATCCCATGGTTTTTGCCAGTAAACCAGCCGTTAAATCACCAAAATTACCACTTGGTACGGAAATAACTAATTGTTCACGTTGTTTGGCAGTAAGTTGCGCATAAGCTTCAAAATAATAGCAGATTTGCGCTAAAAGCCGACTGATATTAATTGAATTAGCTGAGTTTAAACCAATGATGGTTTTTAGTTCTTCATCATCAAATGCTTTTTTAACTAAAGCTTGGCAGGCATCAAAATCACTTTGAATAGCAATGGTGTGAATGTTATCACCTAACGTACAAAAGAGCTTCTCTTGTAATGGGCTAATTTTACCTTCTGGATATAAAATCACAACGCGAATATTCGGTAGGTGATAAAATGCATGGGCAACAGCAGCACCAGTATCTCCCGAAGTTGCGGTCAAAATGGTGATTTTTTTATCGGCAGCAACTTGGACTAAAGCTTGTGCCATAAAGCGTCCACCAAAATCTTTAAATGCTAATGTCGGGCCATGATAAAGTTCCAATGATCCAATATCATCTTCTACCGATTTAACAGGGGCGGTGAATTGGAAAGCATTTTGCACTAATCGATGCATATCATTATCGTTAATTTCATTGCCAATAAAAGCGGATAAGATTTTGGCACTGCGTGTAATAAAGTCCATTTTTAATAATGCTTCTATTTCTTGCGCAGAAAATTTTGGCAACTGTTCAGGGAAAAACAGGCCTTGTCCTCTTCCTAATCCTTGTTGTACCGCCTGCGCAAAACTAACCTGCTCGGAATGATCTTTTAAGTTATACAGTTTCATAATGTTTTCCAATAATTTTATACTTTAATTGTTTTCTTTTTGATTTAATCTTATTGTTTTATTTAATAACAATTAACTTAAATCTCTCTTGCACCTTGTGGATCTATTTTACAAATGTGCGTAAAACCATCTTCATTTTGTAAATAAGAACTTTTCAACAATGACTCTATCTGTTTTGCAGTTTCAAGATTATCTGCTACCACAAACATTGTCGGTCCTGAGCCAGATATACCAGAGGCTAATGCGCCAAGTTGTTTTACCTTTTTTTGTGTTGCATCGAAATTAGGTAGCAACTGTTTACGATAAGGCTCGGCAATATTATCAATCAACATTGCCGCAGCAAGTTTGGGTTGTTTGCTATAACAAGCATGTAAAAAACCACCTACATAACGACCATGCGCAACACAATCTGCTTTTTGATATTGAGCAGGTAATATTGCTCGAGCTTCAGCAGTAGAAACTTTAATACCTGGATAAGCCATTACCCAATACCAATTGTCAAAATGCGGTATTGACTCACTTATCACCCCCATTTCATCAAGGATAAGTTGCATTCCACCTAAGTAACAAGGAGCGACATTATCATAATGCACGCTACCAGAAATTCGGCCTTCTAATTCCCCCATCATGGAAAGCATTTCATATTGATTAAATGGTTCATCAAAAAATTTATTTAATGCCACAAAAGCACCAACGACAGAACAAGCACTTGAACCCAATCCAGAACCAATTGGCATGTTTTTTTCAAGCGTTATGTTAACCGGTAATGTTTTACCCATAGCCTTACAAAAACGTTGCCAACATTGATAAACAATATTGTATTTGGGATCCTTGGGCAATTTTTTAACAAATTGCCCTTTGCTTGTAAGGCTAAACTCAGTTGCCGACTCAATGGTAATACAGTCACCTAACATCGCCCCACTAATTGGATTGATTGCTGCACCTAAAATATCAAAGCCTACACTAATATTTGCCATTGATGCTGGTGCATAAACAGTTAATGATTTATGACTCATTTAGCCTCCAATTTTTCCAGATGTGGTTCGTAAAATATCAGCAAACACACCCGCTGCTGTTACATCATTACCGGCACCGTAACCACGTAGTACTAATGGAATTGGTTGATAATATCTGGTATAGAATGCTAATGCATTTTCACCATTTTTAACTTTATAAAGAGGATCTTCAGTATCTACGGCTTCTATTTTGACACTACATTGATCTCCATCGATGTTAGCAACATAACGTAGAACTTTTCCTTCTTTAGCGGCTTTTTCTGATTTTTCTTTAAATTGTGCATCGAGTTGTGGAAGTTTTGCCATAAACTCATCAATATTGCCTTGAGAATATTCTGCTGGTAGCACTGATTCAACATTAATTTGATCCAGTTCAAGTTGTAATCCTGCTTCCCTTGCTAAGATTAATAGTTTTCTTGCTACGTCGGTTCCGGATAAGTCATCACGCGGGTCAGGTTCGGTAAAGCCTTTCTCTTTCGCCAACTTAGTTGCTTCTGATAATGACATACCTTCATCTAACTTACCGAAAATAAAAGATAATGAACCCGATAAAATTCCGGAAAACTTAATTAATTCGTCACCGGCATTAAGCAGATTCTGTAAGTTCTCGATTACCGGTAGCCCGGCACCAACGTTGGTATCATATTGGAATTTACGCTTACTATTTGCTGCTTCTTGGCGTAAACGAAGGTAATAAGCCATTGAACTGGTGTTGGCTTTTTTATTTGGGGTTACCACATGGAAACCATTAGCCAGAAAATCAACATATTTATCTGATATGTCACTACTTGAAGTGCAGTCAACTAAGATTGGATTAAGTAATCGATTGTTTTTAGCAAATTCAATAATACCGTTTAGATTATAATTGGTTTCACTTTGTTTTATTTGATCACGCCAATTATCTAAGTTAATTCCATCACGATTAAGTACTGAGTGTTTGGAATTAAATAAACCACAAACCCGCAAGTCAATTTGTTTATTTTTAAGCCATTTTTGTTGACGGCCGATTTGATCCACCAAGGCGCCACCAACACCACCAACACCAATAACAAATACATCTAACATTTTGTCGGTACCAAATAACATTTGGTGAGTCACTCGAACCCCCATTACAGCAACATCATTATCAACCACAACTGAGATTGAGCGTTCTGATGAACCTTGGGCAATTGCCACAATGTTAATATTGGCGCGCGCTAATGCGGTAAAGAAGTTAGCCGATAAGCCACGTAAAGTACGCATGCCATCACCAACTACAGAGATAATTGCTAATTTTTCAATTACTTCAATTGGTTCGAGTAGGCCATCTTTTAATTCTAAATAAAACTCTTCACTCAATGCCTCTTCCGCGCGGTATAGTTCGGTTTGAGGCACACAAAAACTAATACTATATTCAGACGATGATTGGGTAATAAGTACGACAGAAATACCGGCATATGACATAGCGGAAAAAACCCGCGCCGACATACCAACCATACCTTTCAATCCTGGACCTGATACATTTATCATGGCCATATTATTTAAATTAGTAATACCTTTAACTGGTGTTGAACTATCAATCACATTAGCGCCGATTAAAGTACCTGGAGCATCTGGATTATTGGTATTTTTGATTAAACATGGAATTTGAAATTGCGCAATCGGTAAAATCGTTCTAGGGTGAAGCACTTTAGCACCAAAATAAGATAGCTCCATAGCTTCTTGATAAGACATTGTTTGTAGTAGTTTGGCATCTGGCACAATTCGCGGATCACAGGTATAAACTCCATCGACATCGGTCCAAATTTCACAGCTATTGGCACGTAAACAGGCGGCTAATACTGAAGCCGAATAATCTGAACCGTTACGCCCTAAAACAACTAATTCACCCTTTTCATTACCTGCGGTAAAACCTGGCATCAAAATTATATTTTCTGGAGGAATACACATTTCACTGATTCGTTGAGATGACTCGACAATATCAACGGTCGACTCTAAATAATCGCCTTGCGCAATTAACATTGCCACAGGATTAATAACAGTTACTTCATACCCTTTTGCTTTTAGCAATTCTTCCATAATAGCAATCGAAAGTTTCTCACCTCGACAAATGATTGTGGCATTAATACTATCCGGACATTGACCTAATAGTCGAATACCTTCTAACAGTTGTTTGACATTATTTAACTCATTAAGAGCAAACTTTTTCATTTTTTCATAGGCAAAATTAGGAAGCGTTTCGGCAATACCAGCTAATAAGTCAGCAAAGATTTTTTCAGCATCGTAGATATTGGTTTGGATATCTT
This sequence comes from Gilliamella sp. N-G2, assembly GCF_002142215.1. GTDB lineage: Bacteria > Pseudomonadota > Gammaproteobacteria > Enterobacterales > Orbaceae > Gilliamella. Next base: position 8,856 of record NZ_NAST01000002.1, on the reverse strand, counting down.
GCTTGGCAACTGTTTTTTCGACCATTGCAACTAAATGATTGGTAATTTTAGCGGGTGCAGATAAAACCGTTGCCGTCTGTTCTTGTTTAGCATTATTTTCAATAATCTCTGCTACACGCAAAAAGCGTTCTGCGTTGGCAACAGATGTTCCTCCAAATTTTAAAACTTTCATATCACACCTTACTTATTTTTCTAATTTATGCCAATAATAATTCAAAATACCATTTTTAAAAGATATGCATAAAATGAATATTTTGAATTGTTTTTACTTTAATTTATGTTTTAGAATTTTTTTGTATTACAAAGTAAAAAACCCGCCTTTTTTGGCGGGTTTTTCGATATTTTTTAAGGAAAAATCAACCCGCCCTATAATTGATAATAGTGCCGGTGGTACCAATAATGCTTGAAATCATCATTACCATTTTATTATCTTTCCTAAAATAAACTCTAAACAAAACAGCCCGACATTTTCATGTCAGGCTGTAAATAACTAAAATACCTTTTTGCTGTTTTCGTATTCATTGACTACTTTGTTTAATGCTTGATAGATACTTTCAGCATTTTGTTTTTGTAATGCTTCATCAAGTATATTGAGATACGATAACATTAATTTCTGATTATCTTCAGCAAATTGTGGTGAAACCTCCTGATCTTCATATAACATGACATAAGTGCGTGCAAACCCAAAAATCAAAAAGTAAACGGCTGCGTTACTTGGATCTTCTTGGATTAATATCCTCATAGCCTTACGTAGTTTTACGTACGAATCGGTACCAGGCAAGCTTGTCGCAAATGTTTTTGTTACTTCAGAAAATGTCATTGCTAAAACCTCAATCAAAATCACAAGCGAAAAGGATAGCAATCCATTAACATAAGTGCAAGTCTATTTTGTTTAACAATTCTATTTTTTTATTATTTTTTGCCAAAGGCATTATATCATTCAATGCCTTTGGGATTTTTGTTTAAACTCCTTTACTAACAGCTAAGCCTGCCGAGGCTTGTGCCACCGGCATAATTTCAATTGAATTGACATTAAAATGACTTGGTGTATTCACTAACCATGAGACAGTATTAGCGATATCTTCTGGAGTGATAAAGTCCACATCTTTATACACCGCAGCTGCTTGTTCGGCATTGCCATGGAATCGCACATTGGAAAATTCGGTTCCTCCACACAATCCTGGTTCAATGTTTGTTACTCTAATTTTTTTACCTAATAAATCTGTTCTTAAATTAGCACTAAATTGTTTAACGAATGCTTTGGAAGCACCATAAACATTACCACCTTTATAAGGATAAGTACCCGCGACAGATCCAAGATTAATGATGTAGCCACTATTGCGTTCAACCATTACCGGTAAAATTTGATGGGTTAAATGAACTAAACCAATGACATTAGTTTCAATCATTGTTTGCCAATCATTGTAGTCAGCTTCATATGCAGGTTCTAAACCTAAAGCTAATCCGGCATTGTTAATTAATATATCAATAGGCTGAAATTCTTTAGGTAATTGTAATAAAATTGTTTCAACAGAGTCTTTTTTGCAAACATCTAGAGTTAAAGGTAAAAAGTTATCTCCTAACTCTTGTTCCAGTTTTTGTAAGTTATCAAGTCGTCTTGCTGCACCAATTACTCTATAGCCATCTGCGATAAGTTTTCGACAAATAGCTTGACCAAATCCAGACGAAGCGCCGGTAACCAAAACAATATTCATATTCAATCTCCTTCAATACTCATGGTAGTTATATTAAGTACACATTTGTGATATAGAAAGAAAACAACCATAAGTAAAATAGTAAAATATTATCAATTAGCTTAATAGCCTAAATATTGATAAATTTTTTTGCATAACCTAGAAAAAACCCGCTAAAAAGCGGGTTCATATCGTATATTTCATTTAGATGGTTCTTCGGATGGCTCATCATCTTTCAAAGGAACAATCAACGTATCAATATGGGTATTGTTGATTAATTGACGAGCTGAAGACATTAATTTACTCCAAAAATCTTGGTGATGACCACAAACAACCAGATCCGCACCATATTCATGAATAGCTTCAATTAATACTTGGCCGAATTCACCATTACCAGAAAGAGTATGTGCAATTGGATAACCTGCATCAGCCGCTAATTTATTCAATGCGATATGAGCATCTTCATTAATGCGATCTTTCATATCATTCATATTAATATCAACTAAACCAGTATAAAGATCAGAATAGTTAATACCCACATGAATAAGTGATATTTGAGCATTATATGGTCTAGCCATAGAGACTGCTTTTTCAACAAGAACTTCACTTTCAGGTGATAAATCGACTGCGACTAAAATATGTTTATAAGCCATAATATCCACTCCTTCCTATTTTGATGCTCTAATTAAATTAAAATTTTATACTTCCTTTTTACTACTAAATTAATTTTTGAGCAAGCCAAAAAAGTGACCCAGATAACAATATTGAAATCGGTAAAGTAAGAACCCAAGTAAGCGCGATATTTTTAATCGTTTTACTTTGTACTCCCCCACCATCGACAATCATGGTTCCGGCAACCGATGAAGAAAGAACCTGCGTTGTCGATACCGGCATTCCGGTATAACTTGCTATACCAATAGATAACGCCGTAGTTATTTGCGCCGAAACTCCTTGTGCATAAGTCATTCCTTTTTTACCTATCTTTTCACCTATAGTGATGGCTACACGTCGCCAACCAATCATAGTTCCTACCGCAAGCGCCGAGGCGACACCAATAATTATCCAAATAGGTGCATATTCGACTGTTTTTAATAAATCATCATTTAATGATTTTAAATACTGCTTATCTTTATTTGATATATTGGGTTGTTTAGCTACATGTGATACGGTATCAGACAAACATAATAAAATACGTCTAGCTTGTGAACGTTGATCAACATTAAGTGAGTCATAGTCATTGATTTTATTAAATAGATTGTTAGCAATACCCAAGGTGATAAACGATTTTGAATAATCACAATGATATTTATTTAAATCATTTTCTGGGATTGCAGTATCTACCGCTGATTGTTTACCAATTACTGAATTAAGATCTTCATTATGAGAAACAAAGTATTCTTCAATATTATGAATCGCATTTCTGGTATTAGTAATCTCATAGGTTGATGCACCCATGTTAACAATAAAACCTGCCGGTGCAATCCCCATTAAGACTAGCATCAATAAACCAATCCCTTTTTGCCCATCATTTGCACCGTGCGAGAAACTTACACCTGCTGCTGAAATAATAAGCATTATACGAATCCAAAATGGCGGCTTCTTTTTACCATATAGTTTTTCACGCTGTTCTGGTGTCATAAAAATTCGTTCTCTTTTTTTACTACGTTTTTTACCTTGTCCTTTACGTGTCCAATATTTGCGTAATAAAAAAATCATTAAGCCAGCTATAACCAGACCAACGATAGGTGAAATAATTAATGATAAAAAGATTTGAATCATTTTAGGAATATTAAGTGCCTCAATGATAGATGTATCCATAATAAAGGCATTAGCCAATGCGACACCAATAATAGCACCAATCAGAGTGTGGGAACTAGAAGCAGGGATACCTACATACCAAGTACCTAAATTCCAAATAATCGCGGCAAATAAAATTGAGAATACCATTGCCAGTCCATGAGCAGAACTTACATTCAGTAATAAATCTGTAGGTAAAAGATGAACAATTGCATAAGCAACACTCAGTCCACCAAGTAATACCCCAAAAAAGTTAAACATACCGGCCATAAAAACAGCGAGCTGTTCCTTTAATGCTCGAGTATATATTACTGTCGCAACAGCATTGGCGGTGTCATGAAATCCATTAATTGCCTCATAAAAAAGAACAAAAAACAGCGCCAAAACTAATAATATAATGGTAGAAAAGTCTAAATCAGCAAATAGATGAAACATAATATATCTTTCTGTTGTTAATAGCGACTCTATTATCCTTGAGAATAACCTAATGAGCAAAACAATTTTTACATTTTTCGCTTCGCGTAATGAGAAGCTAAAACAGCACAGATCATTAATTGTACTTGGTGAAAAATCATTAGCGGCAAGATTATTATTCCTGTTATCGACATAGGAAAGATTACACTAGCCATTGGAATACCACTGGCTAAGCTTTTTTTAGAACCACAAAACACGATGGTAATTTCATCTTCTTTACTAAAACCCAATAATCGTGAGCTATAGGTTGTAATCAATAACACAATTGTTAATAAAATTATTGAATAAACAATGATCTCCACAAGAGATAACAAGCTGACTTTAGACCAAATACCATTCACTACCGCGTCACTAAAAGCGACATAGACAACTAATAATATTGATATACGGTCGGTTTTAGAAATCACACTTTTATATTTATCAACCCATTTGCCAATAAAACGTCTCGATAAATGACCAATAATAAATGGCAACATCAGTTTAAGCATAATAGATTCAATGGCATCTAATATATTCATCGAAGCAGCAGCTTGCGTTTGCATCAATACGCCTACTAATACCGGTGTAATAAATACACCTAACAATGTAGAAGCCGATGCACTACAAATTGCAGCAGCGACATTGCCTTTTGCAATTGAAGTAAAGGCAATTGCCGACTGAACTGTAGCCGGGAGGACACAAAGATAAACAAAGCCCAAATAAAGATCTTGTGATAAAAAAGTGGGGACGAGTACTTGCATCATTACCCCTAAAATCGGGAATACGACGAAAGTAATGAGAAAAATTAATAGATGCAACCGCCAATTTTTTATGCCGACAATGATCGCCTCAAACGACAGTTTTGCCCCATGCATAAAAAACAATAAACCTATAGCAAAAGTGGTAAGATTTTCAAAAATAACTTTTGCTTCTCCTTCACATGGAAAAACAGTTGCTGTAGTTACAACACAAATCAAAATCAGTAAAAATGAATCAATTTTAAAACGTTGAAGTATATTCATGATAGTTGTTTGATTAGTTAAAAAAATCGCCACAAAAGTGGCGATGTAGCTGTAAATATGAATTATTCTAAGAAACTACGAAGGACATCAGATCGGCTAGGATGACGTAATTTACGTAATGCTTTCGCCTCAATTTGACGAATACGTTCACGTGTTACATCAAATTGTTTACCGACTTCTTCAAGCGTATGGTCAGTATTCATATCTATACCGAATCGCATACGTAAGACTTTTGCTTCACGTGGTGTTAAACCAGATAAAATATCACGCGTTGCGCTACGCAAACTTTCAGATGTCGCAGCATCCAATGGTTGCTCAAGTGCAGTATCCTCAATAAAATCACCTAAATGTGAATCTTCATCATCACCAACCGGTGTTTCCATTGAAATTGGCTCTTTAGCAATTTTTAATACCTTCCGAATTTTCTCTTCCGGCATTTGCATGCGTTCAGATAATTCTTCTGGCGTTGGCTCACGACCAATTTCTTGTAACATTTGACGAGAAATACGATTTAGTTTATTAATTGTTTCAATCATATGCACTGGGATACGAATTGTTCTTGCTTGGTCAGCAATAGAACGAGTGATAGCCTGTCTAATCCACCAAGTTGCATAAGTAGAGAATTTATATCCTCGGCGATATTCAAACTTATCAACCGCTTTCATTAATCCAATATTACCTTCTTGGATAAGGTCTAGGAACTGTAAACCACGGTTGGTATATTTTTTAGCAATTGAAATTACTAGACGTAAGTTTGCTTCAACCATCTCTTTCTTCGCACGTCGTGCTTTGGCTTCACCAATAGACATTCTTCTATTAATATCTTTGATTTGTTCAATAGAAAGATTCGTTTCTGTTTCAATTTTTTGTAAAGCACTAATTTGCTCTTTAATTGACAATTCAAACTCTTTTAATTTAGCGGCATATGCATTTTTACTAGTAGACGCTTTTATATACCAGTCCATGCTATTTTCATTTCCAGTAAAATGCGTCATAAACTGTTTTTTTGGCATTTTGCATTGTTCAACACAAATTCGCATAATAAAACGTTCGTGCGTTCTTACTCGATCCATCATACTTCTCATATTATTAACGAGAATATCAAACTGCTTGCTAACCAATCGAAATTGTTTAAAAACTTCGGATAGGTTTTCAATTTCTTGCTGTGCTTTTTTATGAGCACGACCATATTTTTTTATTGATGCAGAGGTTTTGTCATGTTGTTCTTGTAATTCAGCAAATTTTGCTTTTGCAACTTCAGGATCTATAGAAACATCATCATCAGCTGAAGAGTCACTATCTTCTTCACTTTCATCATCACTATCGTCAATATCAACATCTTCTACAGCATCGTCTAATTCTTCAGGAAGTTCTTCTTCTGCTCCTTCAGCATTAGGATCGACAAAGCCAGTGATAAGATCAGATAAGCGAACTTCACCACTTTCAACTAAATTATATTGTTCTAAAAGATAAGTAATCGCTTCTGGATATTCAGATACTGAGGTTTGAACTTGATTAATACCATCTTCAATACGTTTTGCGATATCAATTTCGCCTTCACGCGTTAATAGTTCAACTGCACCCATTTCACGCATATACATACGTACTGGATCAGTAGTTCGACCTATTTCTGATTCGACATTAGATAAAACTAATGCTGTAGCTGCTTCAACGGCCTCTTCATCCGGAACATTATCGGAAAGTAATAATTCATCTGAGTCTGGGGCTTCTTCAAGTACTTGAATGCCCATATCATTGATCATTTGGATAATATCTTCAATCTGATCTGAATCAATGATTTCTTCAGGCAAGTGATCATTGACATCAGCATAGGTCAGGTATCCTAGCTCCTTTCCTCGGATGATCAGGAGTTTTAACTGTGATTGAGAATTTTGCTCCATAAAGGTATCCACATTTAGTTATTCGGTCATGTATATTATATATGTAGAATAGAAAATAATTTTCTACATATACCCTAAATATTTAGTCTTTTTTTGATAAAACAAGTATTAATGTCGCTAATTCTTTTTTCTCTGCGGTACTTAATCCGGAGACTCTCTCTTTTGCGATCAGTTCATCTTGCCTTTGGGCGAGTATATTATCATATAACTCTTTTAAAGTATGAGAAAAAATTGACTCTATTTCATCATCTTGGTAATGGTACTCCCATGTAGCTAAACGACTTAGCTGTTTATAAAATGGTCGACTGATACACTCTGTTAATATCTGTGCTGTAGTTATATTTGGGTATTGTTGGCATAATTCAAGTAGCTCAATAAATATATCTATGCCAGCTAAATTAACTTGTCGCATAACATTAATATCTGAAACCATTTTAGCCATATCAGGATATTGCAGTAATAAACCAATCAAAATTCGCATAGTAGTTAATTTCATCTGCGGTGCAGATACTGGTTCAATAGGTTTATTTTCACCTTTGTTTTGATCAGTGGCAATGAGTTGTTCTATTTGTGATATATCAAGTAGGCCTAAATAACGACCTAATTCCTGAAGCAAGTTAAGCCTAAATGCTTTTGCTTTGACCTGCTCAAGCAAAGGTATGGCCAGTGAACTCAATTTAGCTTTACCTTCAGCGGTTTTTAGATCAACTTGTTTTAATAATTCATCAAACAAAAATTCAGACAGATTAGGCGCATTTTTTACATAATCTTCAAAACCATCTTTACCAACTTTACGTACGAAGCTGTCAGGATCTTCATCTTGCGGTAAAAAAGCGAAAGTAATTTGTTTACCATCAATCAAACAAGGTAGTAATACGTTCAGTGCTCGCCAAGCAGCACTTCGCCCTGCATTATCACCATCATAACAAAATATGACAGAATCAGTTGCTCTAAATAATAATTTAATATGTTCTTCAGAGGTTGATGTACCCAATGCAGCAACTGCATAATCAATACCGTATTGGGCCAGTGAAACGACATCCATATATCCTTCAACCACAATCAGCTGCTCAGGATTTCGATTAACCTCTTGTGCTTCATAAAGACCATACAATTGGAAACCTTTATGAAAAATAGGCGTTTCGGGTGAATTAATATATTTAGCTGAATCATTGATAATCGTTCTACCTCCAAAAGCAATGACATTACCTTGCCTATCGCGAATTGGAAACATTATACGACCACGGAAACGGTCATATTGATTACCACTATCATTAGTAACTAACATGCCAGCTTGATTATATAATTTCGTTTCAGCTTTAGTTTTTACTACATTTTGTGAAGTTAAACGCCATTCATTAGGAGCATAGCCTATTTTATATCTAGTTATAATTTCTTGATTTAAACCACGTTGCTCAAGATACATATGAGCATCTTTTGAAGTTGATAAAGCTAGTTGTTGTTGGTAGAAATCGGTGATTTTTGCCATCAAGGAGTAGAGATCACGACGCAAATTACGTGATTCAATTTGCTTTGATTGATCAGCTTGATTACTATCACCTTCCGTGTAAGGAACACGAATACCTTGCATACTAGCAATTTCTTCAATGGCTTCAGGAAAGGTTAATCGTTCATACTGCATTAAAAAATTTACAGCAGAGCCTGATGCACCACATCCAAAGCAATAGTAAATTTGTTTTTTTTCATTTAATGAAAAAGAAGCCGTTTTTTCATCATGAAAAGGACAACAACCGAAATAATTATTTCCCTTTTTTTTCATTTTAACGCGCTTACCTATCACATCAAGAATACTTGTGCGGGCAAGCAAATCTAAAATAAAATCGCGAGGAATAAGACCTTTCATGATAAAATTCAACCAATTATGGCATTATCAAAAGACAACAAGCCGTAATAATAATACGGCTTGTTAAAATTGTTTATATCTAGAATATAAAAATTAATATAGACGAGTGCGACGAGCGTTTTCTC
>NZ_NAST01000019.1 GCF_002142215.1 Gilliamella sp. N-G2 | reverse complement strand
CGCCATTTCGGATACAACATTAAATAATATTGCCCAAATTTCAGAAGGCAAAGAATGTCAAAATATTGTTAAATAACAATAAATAATTTAATATATCGCCTTTATTTTAATTAATTAAATATGGATGATTTATGCAACGTATCGTTATTTGTCTCATGATGATTTTATGGCTTGCTGCTTGTTCTAGTGGCGGTTCTTCTAAAACTCCTATGCAGAAACATCGAGGACATTCTGATGTAAAAGGTGGTGTTTATTTAGAGAAACAGCATGAACAGCCGAAACCTGATAGTGCACCTTTATCTGTTGATAAAGAAAAGTTTATTACCATGATGGTAAAAAAACATGGTTTTAATCGTCAACAGCTTCGTACAGTTTTAGAACAGACAAACAAACTTGATTGGGTAATTGGTTTAATGGATAAACAAGCACCTAAATCAGGCTCTTCGAATGTACCTAATGGTGCCTGGATTCGTTATAAAAATAAGTTCATAACACCGGGTAATTTGCCTAGAGGAGTCGAATTTTGGAATAAATATGACAAAGATTTGCAACGGGCTTATAAAGAGTACGGTGTGCCACCAGAAATCATCGTCGGTATTATTGGCGTTGAAACAGGTTGGGGCAGAGTTATGGGTAAAACCAAAATTATTGATGCATTATCAACGCTTGCATTTTATTATCCAAGACGATCACAATACTTTGCTAACGAACTTGAAGACTTTTTAGTCATGTGTCGTGATGAGGGTGTTGATCCATTCGATTTGAATGGATCGTTCGCAGGTGCAATGGGTTATGGCCAATTTATGCCATCCGCATTTAGAAAACATGCTGTTGATTTTAATCATGATGATCATATAGATTTATGGGATCCCGTTGATGCAATTGGCAGTGTAGCTAACTACTTCAAAGCACATGGTTGGCAATTCAACGAAAAAGTAGCCGTTGCTGCTGATGGTCAAGTTTTCCAACTTGATACAGGATTTAGCACAAAATACTCAGTTGAATACTTAGCTAAAGCGGGATTAAAGCCAAAAAGCTCTATTGGCGGTTATAAAGAAGTCAGTTTATTACGTCTGGATATGGGCGATAATTACCAATTTTGGTATGGTTTACCTAACTTCTATGTCATCACCCGCTATAATCATAGCACCCATTATGCGATGGCAGTATGGCAATTAGGTTTAGCAATTAAAGAAGCAAGATAAACTAACAAAGAGTTAAAAAAATCAAAGTAAAGTATTGTAATCATGCTTTTCTGCTTTATTTATTATATCTTTAAAAAAAGTTGAGAAGAGGGCTTTTATATTTTTTAAATCATGAAATTATAAGTTTTAACGAGATTAATAATAAGAAGATACCAAAATATTTGATTAGTTTATTTATTGATAATTTTTGAGTGATTTGTACTCCTATTTTTGCCATTGGTATACTAGCTAACATAATAGATAATACTGCTGGTAGATAGACAAAACCTAAACTATATTCTGGTAGTCCTTTGGTATTCCATCCGGCAATGATGTAACCAATAGTACCACCAAGTGCGACAGGTAAGGTAAACGCCGCAGAAGTGCCGATAGCTTTTCTTATATCTACTCCGCATTTCTTTAAAAAAGGTACCACTAATACACCACCGCCAACTCCAACTAATGCAGCAAATACACCAATTAATCCGCCAATAAGTATATAAATTGAATTAGGTAATGATGTCGCTCGGTTATCTTGTATTTTCGCAACTTTTCCAGTTTTTAGAATAAATTTGCTGCCTGTATAGATAAGGAAAACAATAAAAATCCATTTAAGCCAAATACCGGGAATATAAGGCGTCATGTAAGATCCACCAATGGTACCAATAATGCAACCTATTACCATCTTTTTTAAGATCGACCATTCAATATTATGATTTTTATTCTGAACCCAACTTGATGATAAACTAGTACCAATGATTGTTGCTAGAGATGAAGCAACTGCAATATGGTTTATCCATTGCCCACCATGTCCAAAATAGTTGAGTACCATGAGTAATGCTGGCACAATTAAAGCACCACCACCAATACCAAACATACCGGCAAGTAATCCAGCAAATGCTCCTATACAAAGCAAGATAATGAATTCAACAATCATACTCTATCCTTAAGTTGGCGCATTCACATACTTTAATAATTTGATTTTTTTGAATTATAATAAGATTTTTGGCAAACCTATTAAAAATAACTATTAGTTACATGTTATGGCAATATTGTATAAAGGCTGGCTAAAAATAACAATAGATTGTTAAATATTGATGAATTATATGTGAAAATATTTCTAATCTTTAATAAAATATTTGTAAAGTTTGGGTTAAACCAAACAAAAAGTGTAAATTTTGATTATTAATTTGTATGCGCCAAATTAATCTATCAGTTCGCTACGTTTGTAACAAGTATAATATTATAAAAGTATTTTTTTGATTGATCATTCAATATTAGAATTTTCATTCTGCTCCAACTTAATTTATTGATGCCAAATATCGTTATTAATGGTTTAGATAACCAATTGACGCCAAGATAAAGTAATCAATTACTATAAGTCTTCATAAATCAAAGCCTACTCTATATCAAACATACTAGCAATTATATTTTAATAAATTAACTATTTGAAATTAATTGCTAATAGAATAACAAGATGGTTTTATAAAATTTTCATAACTATAATCATTTTTAATAGTTATATAAATAATGGTTACCTTTTTATATAATGCTCCTTTTCATTTAGGATTTTAAGTTCAATGCTAACAGAAATATTACACGGCTCGATGATCTCGGCAAGTTTAATTATAGCTATTGGAGCCCAAAATTTGTTTGTACTTAAACAGGGATTACTAAAAAATCATATCTTTTTTGTTGCTAGTATTTGTTTTATCTGTGATTTTACCTTAATGGCTATAGGTATTTGGGGAGTTGGTGCATTTATTAGTAGTAATCCTATTATTACCAACGTGCTTGCTATTTTTGGCGCTTTATTTTTGATTTGGTATGGATTTAATGCCTTCAAAAGTGCAATACAAGGTAACAGTACTATGCAAATTGATTCTACTCAGCAACAAAAAAATGCGCTAACTAAGGTTATATTGTCTACTTTGGCTGTTACTTTACTTAATCCTCATGTTTATTTAGATACAGTTGTGATTGTTGGTGGTATAGCTGGTACTTTATCAACTGAGCAAAAATGGGCATTTTTAATTGGTGCTGTTTGTGTTTCATTTATTTGGTTTTTTGGTATTGGTTATGGTGCTCGGTTACTTATACCATTATTTAAACAAAAAAGAATGTGGATTATATTGGACTCAATTGTAGGCATCGTAATGTTCTATATTGCTTACCGACTTATTTTTTATGTTATTTATGGTAGTTGAATGTTACTAATTTCCCCACAGCATTCAACTTGAAAATTAATTAGCGTTAGCATGAGTACAACTTTTTTTATAACCATTTTTGCAGGCTAAATAATAATGTCTGGCTCTTTTAGGATCTTTATCAACTCCCAGTCCTTGTTCATAGATAATTGCTAACATGTATTGGGATCCTTCTTAGTTTTGAGCGGCTGCAAATTCAAATAATTCTCTGGCGTAGTTATGATTTTGCTCAAAGTAAGTACCTTCATAATAAGACATGCCTAAATAGTATTGCGCTAATGCTACTCCTTGGTTGGCTGCTTCGATTTCCAATTTTATACCTTTAGCCAAATCTTTGGTTAGTCCTCCCTCACCATTGAAGTACATAATAGCCAAATTATACTTTGCACAAGGATCGCCACCTTTTGCTGCTATTTCATAATATTGTCTTGCTTTAAATTTATTTTTTTTAACACCATTACCATTTGTATTACCAGACTCAATGGATAGTGTTATAAAATAATCTTCTGATTTAGCAAACGACATACAGGCATTATATCCATTAGGTTATGATTTAACGCTATAAATCGTCTATTTTTTGCTATTGAATTAAGTTAAGGCAATAGCACAATTATTATTTTCAGTGGAGTTTTTAACTATAAATAAGCAATAAATTGAAAAATATGATAATTTTTTCGGTATTAACTACATCCACAATCAACATTGCTAGTTTTTTGTTTTTTTGCTTGATTATTTTTCTTGATAATTGCTTGAACTTTTTTGGAAACTACTGATAAATGGTCTTTAGAATCTAAATAGTTTTGTTCTGCGGCTTTAGCAAACCATTGTTTTGCTTTAAAATAATTCTGTTTAACACCAGTGCCTTTATAATACATAGTTGCTAAAGTATATTGTGCTACAGGATCTCCTTTTTGCGCTGCTTTAGTATCCCATTCAATACCCTTTAGATAATTTTGCTTAGTACCTTGTCCGTTATAATACAACATAGCTAAACTATGCTGAGCACCAATATGTCCTTGTTTAGCTGCTTTTTCAAACCATTCTTTTGCTTTACTATAATCTGGTTCAGTTTTTTGTTCGGGCTCATTAATTGCCCCTTGTTCAATACCTTTAAATATCCGTTTTTTAACTGTATAACCATTAAAATACATTATTCCAACATGATATTGAGCCTCAGGATCATTTTGTTCTGTAGCTTTTTGATATTCACTTTCAAAATTTAATTCATGTTTTTCATCAGCAAAAGCCGAACCATAAGTGAACAAACCTAATGATAGGATTAGAATTAATTTTTTCATTATATACCCAGTAATTTTATTACTGTAAAAGACTGTAGCGAATTTATTCGTTATAGATAAATCTATTGTCGTTGTGTAATTTAGCTATTTTATAAGCAAGTTTACAAAAGTATCAATAGTTTTCTTTTGGTTAGTAAAATGTTGGGTCGTGAGCTAGATTATTCGGCACATCGTGTGCCTCACCCTTTTAAGGCCTACACAAGTGTTGTTCAAATTCGTTCCAGACGAATTAGTCGAACGCAGCGTTCTCTTCACTAAGTAATTTATCTGTAATGGAATAGGTGAAAGAAAAAAAAGTGGTGGGTCGTGAGCGATTCGAACGCTCGACAAACGGATTAAAAGTCCGCTGCTCTACCGACTGAGCTAACAACCCATAAGATAAATAGTAAGTGGTGGGTGATACCGGGTTCGAACCAGTGACCCCCTCCTTGTAAGGGAGGTGCTCTCCCAACTGAGCTAATCACCCCAAATGTTTTATTTCTAAAACTTCACGGTAAGAATTGGTGGGTGATACCGGGTTCGAACCAGTGACCCCCTCCTTGTAAGGGAGGTGCTCTCCCAACTGAGCTAATCACCCTTACCGTGTGGATGTGCATTATAAGTCGTGTCTTATTTCAGTCAACCTTTTTTTTCACTTTTAAAAAAAATTAGCTCTATTCGGTGTAATTTTAGTCATTTTTTGGGTAATACTTCGCAAAAATGGATTTTGTGGATTTATTTCTTTATATTTGTCTCTAAGATTGGGTGATATCGTTTATCAACCCATTTAAACTAAATATGACACTTTTTAATAAAAGTCGAATGGTAATTTATGTCGAGCCAATGCAACTGCGCTATCAAATAATAGAAACTAAAATGCGCAGAGAAGAGATTATAAATTTTAATGAGATTGTTTATCAAAATTGGACTGATATTGACTGTTTTATTCAAAATTTAAAACAGCAAGCCCCGAGATTAACTGCGATTGAATTGAATTTAAGTGATGATTATATAAAGTATCAGAAAATTGCATATCCAGAGGTAAAATTGACGCCAACCGAATTAGCCACATATGTTGAAGCATCTCTATATAAACTCTTTCAACAGTTTGGTAATCAGCTTTTTTTTGATTTTGTATCTATTTCACATAAAACATTAATGATTGCTGTCTGTGAGCGTGATACAGTTAATTATTGGATAGAATTGTTCCAAAAGAATGGGTTTACTTTGTTGTTTATGGGTAGTCATTTTGAAAGTAATTCATTTAACTTTTTACCATGGCGCAAGCAAAAAGCAAAACAGCACCAATTCCAGTTGCTTCTATTTGCTGTTAGTTTGATTGGAGTGATGAGTTGTTATTTTTTTTATCTTTTAATCAAAGCTCAGTCAGACTTATATCACTATTCCCAACTATTATCCGAGCAGCAAGCATCACAACAGCAGTTGAAAAGTGAATTATCAGGTTATATACCCTATCCGTCATCAAGCCAAAAACAGATCCAACAATCGCTACAGATGTTTTCAGAAAAAATGCCGACAACGATTTGGTTGAATCTATACGAATATGAATCTCAAAAAATAAAAATTACCGGTCGAAGTGTCAATTATGTGGATATTATCAACTTTAACCAGCTAGTTTCTTCCAATCATGATGTGAAGAACAGCCGAGTAAAAAATATCGAAAATAGTCATGATAGTTTGTTGTTTCAGATGGATATTGAGTTGAATGAATAATGATTTTTTAGAGAGACCAATTTGGCAACAGTACTTAATTTGCATTTTGTTACCGTCAACGTTGTTTTTTATTGGTTATCAATTTTTTATCCAAGATTTAAAGCTGCAAGCTGATCATCAAATGACCTTATATAAAGAAAAGCGAATTGAAACAAAATCCCTTCAAGCAAGAATTGAACGTTATCAAGCTACTAAAAATAGTTCGCTAACGTTGATAACAGAGCATGAACTTGCTAAAGCAATTGAACATTATAATTTAAGCTTAACATCTTTCAAACATGAACAAAATGATTTAGAAATTTATTGGGATGTTGAATTAAATGGGCCGTTTGCATGTTTTATGAATTTTATTAGCGATTTCAATAATAATTTTTATTATTTGAATTTTCAAAACCTTTCTATTAGTAAGCAAGATAGTTATTTGAAAATTAAATTTAGTTTACAGTTTAAAAGAGAGGATACACGATGAGCCGTTATTTATTAATATGTGTATTGATGAGTTACTGTTCAATGATTCATGCTGTTGATTGGCGCGATCCCTTTTTGCAAATAATTGAGCTTGGTTGTCAAGAACAAACCGATCTTTTAAATAAACAGCTCCAAGCTTGGCAATTTAGAGGATCTATTCAACGTGTTAATTATCAACAAATATGGCTTCTATCCGATAATGATTGGTTGGCGATTACGAATAATAATGTTCCTCATGTTTTGTTTCCATGGACAATTCAAGCTGTACTTAGCGATAAAATTCTATGGCAAGCAAATTTGTCCGAGTATTGCAACCATAAGATAATATGGGCAATGCCGTTAACTAAATAAGATAAGATTTATATTAGAGGTTGTAATTAATGAATCAATCTAATCAACCATTTAGTCAATTAGTTAGCCTATTAGAAAAAAATTTAAAGAAACTATTTTTAATAATTTGGTTAATGATTTTATCGATGCCATGTTCGGCAGAGCCTATAGTTTCGGAAAAGAATCAATCAAATGAACTTATTTCAATTAATTTTTATCAAACTGATATTGCAATTATTTTACAGGCTCTAGCCGATGATAAACTGATGAATTTAGTTATGATGGATGATATATCTACTAAGCAAACTATTAAGCTTCATAATGTAGATTGGTCAAAAGCATTAAAAGTTGTGTTAAATTCAGCAAATTTAGAGGCAGAAATTGAAGACAACATTTTATTTGTCTCTAAATCTATTGAGCCGGACTTATTAGCGCATAAAGAGTTGTTAGAGCAGAAAGAGCAGGAATTAAATCAGCCGTTAAATTTGTTAACTATTTCAATTAATCATGCCGATCCTAATAATTTAGTTGAGAATATTCAACAACAAGGGTTATTATCTAAGCGTGGTAAGGTAACTGTGGATAAGCGAACCAATTCAATAATTATTACCGACATGAATAAACAATTTGCTGATATAAAAAAATTAGTTAAAACTTTGGATCAACCCATTCCACAAGTTCATATTTCGGCCCATATTGTAACAATGAGTGATGAGAGTATGGAAGAGTTAGGGATTAAATGGGGATACTCAGGCAAATCTTCACAATTTTTTAATCAACTAAATGTTGACTTGGGTGTAGCTCATTCGTCGTCTTCTGTCGGTTTTAATTTAGCTAAACTTTCGGGGAGTTTGTTAGATTTGGAGCTTTCCGCATTAGAATCGGAAAATCAACTTGAAATTATTGCTAGCCCAAATTTGTTAACGGCAAATCAAAATATGGCGTCAATTAAACAAGGAACGGAAATTCCTTACGAGGTGTCAAATGGCAGTAATGGTTCAACATCCATTGAGTTTAAACAAGCGGTGCTAGGTTTAGAAGTCACTCCAAAAATTGTTGCTGGTAATCAAATGATATTGGATTTATATATCACTCAAAACACTACTGGCCGTTCAATTAAGCGCCGCGATGGGGGCGAAGCGTTAGCAATTGAAACACAAGAAATTAGAACGCAAGTCAAAATTAAAAGTGGCGAAACGGTTGTGTTAGGCGGAATTTTTCAGCAAGTTAATAATGTCAGTAAAAATAGCGTTCCAGCCATTAGTAATATACCGATTATTGGTAATGCTTTTAAAAACAAAGCAAAAAAACAACAAAAAAGAGAATTAGTTATCTTTATTACTCCGCAATTAGTTGAGTAAATAGTCATGGAGTTGTATCATACTTAAACTTATTTTGTTACTTTGTTTTGAGCATACTAACTCACAGCAAAATATAGTCACTAGAATTACAATTTATTATAAAAGTTGAGAATATCATGTTTCATTTTGTCGCTTCTGATTTAGATGGCACTTTGCTAAATACTGAGCATAGTTTATCGCCATTTACTAAAAAAATTCTTCAAGCTTTACGTCAAATGGGGATTCACTTTGCCTTTGCTACTGGTCGACATCATATCGATGTTGGTCAAATGCGCGAAAATATGGAAATCGACGCTTTTATGATAACTTCAAATGGCGCTAGAGTTCATGATAGTCGAGGTAATTTAGTTTTTAGTCGTAGCTTTGAGCCTAATATAGCCTGTGAGTTAGCACAAATTTGTCAAGACAGTCCATATGTTTATACGCATGTTTATCGTGGTGATGATTGGTTAATTAATAAACCAGATGCATATTCGCTTAGTTTTTTCACTGACACGCAATTTAAATATCAGTTTTTCGATCCGCGTAATTTTGCCGCTGATGATATTGCCAAAATTTATTTTACCACTTCTGATGTTGCACATAACTATCATTTGATTGAACTAAAACACAAAATTGAACAACAATTCGGCAAAAAAGTTAGTATAGCTTTTTCTACAGCAAACTGCCTTGAAGTGATGGCGGAAAATGTAACCAAAGGTAGTGCATTAAAATTAGTGGTTGAAAGCTTAGGTTATCAGCTTAAAGATAGTATTGCCTTTGGTGATGGAATGAATGATTATGAAATGTTAAAAATAGCAGGGAAGGGTTGTATCATGAAAGATGCAAGTCCTGAACTTAAGTCATTACTTCCTGAACTTGAAGTAATTGGATCTAATGCTGATGATGCTGTTCCTCACTATTTAGCTAATCTTTTACTTTAATTTGAATAGTTATATTAACCATAAATATGATTGTTGATAAAGATCTTAATACTCTGGGCTTGCGTTGCCCAGAACCCATTATGTTGGTTCGTAAAGCGATTAGAGAATTAGCAGTTGGTCAAATCTTACATGTTATAGCTGATGATTTCGCTACAACTCGTGATATTCCTAGCTTTTGTCGGCATATGGATCATCAATTAGTGAATGCTCAGATTGAATCAGTACCATTTGAATATTGGATTAAAAAATCACATTAATAAATTGATCTGAATAATTTTCAATTAAATTCATTTTCATTACGATAAATCAATTTGTTTTAAATGATAGTGTAATGTGCGCCAATCATTAGGCTCAAGGTTATCGATCATTAAAAACAGTACCCTTCTTTTGCCATCGCGACATGATTTTAGATTTAAAATTACCACATAACGTAAAAGCAGTGGTTTTCGCATTAAATGCCAACGTTGTTTATACCAATAAATTTGGTGTATATAATCAAATAATGCCAGTTCACCGTTTATAGTTCTAAAATAATTGACACTACGCCACCATTCAACGATTGAAACTAAAATTAAAATATAGATATAACAATTCAAAGATGTATCGGCTAACTGAATAAAACTGATCATAATTAAAATTAAATAAAAACAACTAGAACCTAATAATTGTAAAAAAGATGGAGTAAGATTTGTGCTCCACATATTAATATTCTTAAATTGATGTAAAGCACAATTATTTAATTGTTTTATCTGTTTTATTTAAAAATATAAAAATATTGTGAGATAATACGCAAAATTCTTGAATAATTTACTAATAATACGGTTAACATCGTCAATTTATTAGCTATTTGGTTGTTGTTTTATAACATATTGGTTGTAGTAATTTATTAATCAATGTATTAGTAACGATATATAAAAATAGCAATTAATTTTAATCTAAATTTCTTATTTAAATTAAAACAATTAATGGTTAAAAATTTGATTCAAGTTTTATTTGCAATATAGATAATTATTGCTTTTTATTTTGAGTCTTATCGAGTAAGTAGTATACTCGTCGGTTAAAAATGATATTAATAAATATAACAACAGTTTTATTATCTTTCTTTGATTAAAAATCAATTGGATAGGAATGATTTGTGATAATACTAAAAATATTAAAATTTTGCCTTAAACTTTTTATAGGTTTATTTCTTTGTGGTTTAATTATTGGCATAGCTGGTTATAGCTATTATTCAAAAGATCTACCGGATGTTGCAACATTAAAAGATGTTAGATTGCAAACACCTATGCAAGTTCTCAGTAAAGATGGTGAATTGATTGCTGTTTTTGGTGAACGTAGACGAATACCTTTAAAATATGATGAAATTCCACCTATTGTTGTAAATGCTGTTATTGCTACTGAAGATGCACGGTTCCATGAGCATTTTGGCATTGACCCAATTGGTATTGTACGTGCCATGTATATAGGATTAAAAGATAAGAGCTTTTCACAAGGTGGTAGTACTATTACTCAACAAGTTGCTAAAAACTTTTTCTTAACACCGGAAAAAAGCATATCTCGTAAAGTAAAAGAGATGATTATTGCTATTCGTATGGAGCAAGAATTATCTAAAGACGAGATAATGGCGTTATACCTTAATATGATCAATTTTGGATCGCGAGCATATGGTATTGCTGCCGCATCATTTACCTTTTTTGGTAAAACACCTGATCAGTTAACCGTAGATGAAGCCGCATTACTTGCTGGTTTACCAAATGCTCCTTCAGCGTTTAATCCGATTTCTCATCCAGATAAGGCGTTAATTAGACGTAACTGGGTCTTGGGACGAATGTTAGACCAATCTTATATTACTCAAGCTGAATATGATGAAGCAATTAAGAAACCTTTAAATGCCAGTTACCATACGCCAAATATTGAATTTTCTGCACCATATGTCGCTGAAATGGCAAGACAATTTATGTATGATAAATTTGGTGAAAATGCTTATACTGATGGTTATAAAGTTTATACAACCATCTCTAAAACTGATCAAGTTGCAGCAACTGAAGTAGTTCAAAATCATATTATTGATTATGATATGCGACATGGCTATCGAGGCCCTGAAAAAGTCTTATGGGAAAATAATGAGCCAGCATTAAACGAAGATCAAATCCAAGAAGCCTTGCACAAATATATTTGCTACAGCGGTATGTGCCCAGCAGTGGTATTAGAATCGAATGATAAGGAAGCAAAAGCTGTATTATCTGACAAAAGTAATATTACTATTGCTTACCAAGATATGAAATGGGCAAGAAAATTTATTAATGATAATCAACAAGGTGTTTTTCCAAGAAAAGTTAATGATACGTTAAAAGCAGGTCAACTAATTTGGGTAAAAAAATCTGATGATAATTGGTCTTTAGCGCAAATACCAGCTGTTAATGCCGCATTGGTTTCTCTTGATTCGGATAATGGGGCTATTAAGGCAATTGTTGGTGGTTATGATTTCAATTTAAGTAAATTTAATCGTGCAACACAAGCTTTACGTCAATTGGGTTCGAATATTAAACCATTTGTGTATACTGCCACGTTAGAGAAAGGTTTAACTATGGCAACACTGCTTAATGATGCACCTATCGTGCGTACTACTGGGAGTGAGACTTGGCGTCCAAAAAATTCACCACCTACTTATGCGGGGCCGTTAAGAATGCGAATTGGTTTAGGAATGTCTAAAAACGTGATGATGGTAAGGGCACTACGTGCAGTTGGTATTGACTATGCAGCTACTTATTTAGAACGTTTTGGCTTTCCAAAAGAGAACATTTCACACAATGAATCACTTGCTTTAGGTTCTGCTTCGTTTACACCATTGCAGGTTGCTCGTGCTTATTCGGTGATTGTGAATGGTGGTTATCTAATTACACCATATTTAATTGAAAAAATAGAATACGATAATGGTAGTGGTGTGATTTACCAACATCAACCATTAATCGCATGTCATAACTGCAAAGATGAAGTTGTGAAATTCGATTCAGTTACAGTATCATTAGATAATGTTGAAAATGAGTCAAATGAGACAGGTAATGAAGAACCGGAAGAAGCGAATCTTAAATCAGAAGATAATTTAATCTTACCAGATATTAATAAAGACAATAAAATTTCTGATGTAACACCAAAATATGCACCACATACAATTGATAGTGGTATTGCCTTTATTATGAAAGACGGATTACGTAGTATTGTCTTTGGTGGTTCGGATTGGCAAGGTACAGCTTGGCGTGTAAAAGCCTTAGGTCGAAAAGATGTTGGTGGTAAAACTGGTACAACTAACCAATCGAAAGATGTTTGGTTTTCTGGATTTGGGGGCAATATTGTCACATCGGTTTGGATGGGCTTTGATGATCACCGTCGTGCTTTAGGGCGGACTTTCCGTGCCGAAGCTGGGGCAGTTACAGCTAATCCAGTATGGGTTGATTATATGAAAGTTGCTCTTAAAGATGTGCCAGAAAAACAAGATGTAAAACCAGATAATGTGATTTCAGTGACAATTGATCAACGAACAGGAATGTTACCTGGTTCTGGTGCAAGAACAATGTCAGAATACTTTATTAAAGGAACTGAGCCAACTACATATGGATCACAAGAAGTTGGTACTAGTGTGACGGATTCACAAGGTAATACTCAAGAACTATTCTAAGTAAGGTTATTATATGAATGGTTCAATAAGAATTATTGGTGGCAAATGGCGCGGTAGAAAATTGTCGGTTCTTGATAAACAAGGCCTGCGTCCTACCACAGATAGGGTAAAAGAAACTTTGTATAATTGGTTAATGCCAATTATACAAAATAGCAATTGTTTAGATTGTTTTTCAGGTAGTGGATCATTAGGTTTTGAAGCAGCATCACGTGGAGCTCAATCAGTCACATTATTAGAGAAAGACAAGCAAGTAGCTAATCAGCTGAAAAAAAATAAACAACTCATTTCAAGTGATAATATTGATATTTATGCAACCGATACTTTTCAATGGTTAGATAAACCTGCGCAAAAACAATTTGATGTTGTTTTTATCGATCCGCCTTTTCATCAATCATTGATTGAAAAGACAGTAAAACTCCTTGAAAATAATCATTGGGTTACTTCATCAGCTTATATTTACATTGAGTCTGAAACCACTCATGATCTAACTAGTTATATCCCATCAAATTGGTATTTACATCGGGAAAAAACAGCCGGACAAGTTCATAGCTATCTATTTATACGAGAAGACAAATAATGTTTATACTTTTGGGTAAATTAATCTATTCATTTATATGGTTATTTTTATTATTTAACTTAGTTCATCCATTTCCAAAGCCAGCCAATGTTGTTGCATACGTTGGATTGGCCGCTTTTGCTATAACACATGGCTTACAAGCTTGGTTATTACAATCAACGATGACCAATCAAGAAAAGCAGCAGGATAAATATAAAGCACTTAGACTTTTTATTTTTGGTGTTTTTGAAACACTTAGCTGGAAGAACAAAAAATAACGGTTAAAAAAGGTTGCCATACACGAATATTTTTGTATAATGCTCACCACTTCTTTCGAAGCATTCAATATGCGGGAATAGCTCAGTTGGTAGAGCGCAACCTTGCCAAGGTTGAGGTCGCGAGTTCGAACCTCGTTTCCCGCTCCAATTTAAGATTTATAGTATCCTACAATCAACAGTTAACTTATTTCCCTTTTTGAAACTGTCAATAATTGCCATCTCTGTGTCTATATAAGTACGTAAATGAAATGCATCAATTCTACTACAGACATACCGACTCAATTATAGAACTCACTAATCAACAAGGTACTATTGTTTTGTGAGCCAATTATAAAACATGGTGTAAAGTTGATAGCTTATGTATCAATAAAATTGAACAAAAACCTAAAATATTAAAGCTAATATTTTGGTGAAGAAGCCATATTATATTACGATACTTTTAAGTTTTATGAGGAGTAAATAGTGCGATTTATCACTCCAAATCCGATTATGTTATTGGTTGGGATTCACTTATATTAGTATACTTCTAATCCAATAGTTTGGTTTGATCCTTTTGGAATAGATCTTATGTCATATAGTGTCATTGTTTGTAGAAGATGAGTTTGTCTTCCTGATTCATTGGCGTTAAAATTAATAACAAAAGGAAATTCGTAAAATATTTCTGTTAACGGTAGATTTGCAAAAACATTAGAATAATTAGTTAATGGAATACAACATAATAAAGTTGGTGTAACTAATGTTGGTGAATTACGAGCAACAGGAGGGAGATATCCTCTCCAAATGCTTCTAATCCAAATCATGCAAGCTTATAAGGAATGAATCGTTAAAAAACGGCATAGTTAATGGATATTTCAAAATTATTGAAGAAGAAAGGTAATTTTTAATGAAAAGTATACTCACAGATCAGGAACTTAAAGAAATATCAGATCGTTGTAGTAAAGCAACAAATGGTCCTTGGATTTCTTATGTAGAAGGAAGGGATCACGTTAGTGGTTCAAATTTTATCATGACTGGATTAGATGATAATAGAGGTGAAGATATAGAGTTATTAGGCGCAACAATCGATGATCAAGATTTTATAGCTCATGCTCGACAAGATATTCCAAAACTATTAGCGGAAATAGAGTCATTAAAGAAGCAACTTAAAACAATAAGTTAGTAATTATGGCATACAGGGCTATGCTACACAAGCAAAGTAGAAAAACTCACTTCTATAAAATAGGTAGCTACGCCTGTTAGATCTATCGATACCAAATACGAAATAAATGAACTCTATTACAACCATAATGACTAAATGGGGTCTTTACTATATCTCCTTAATGAATAAGTAACAATCGTTTGATAAGTCAATTACAAAGCCTGGGCGGGATAGATAGTTTTTACATTAATGAAATAGAGAAAAATCTGCCTTCTCAAGGCATGACTTTGATGAAGAAACAGAGTTACATTACAATATCTTTAGGTATTATGATAAGCAGATAGCGAGATTTACTATTGAAAGACCCGATTGGTTTATTAGAAAGGAAGAATCTTTGCTTATAAACCTAATCCTATTACTTAAATTGATCAGCGTAGATTATTATTCATAATTTAAAAGACCTAAACAAATACAGAAACTCACCATAATATTACAGCCCATCCGTAAAATAGAGTGTTTAGCCAAAAGATAGCTTATATTGCATAAATAATTGTATCAAAATGATGTTATTTCTTTACTTTTGTTGTAATTTGTATTGATTACCTGCTATATCACTAATTGAATTATCATTCATAAATTAAAAAACTCTGAAAGCATAGATTAATGATAATATTTTTATTGTTTCTTTATACCTATCTATTTTATCGTCTTATCTACTCTTATTGAGGTCAGAAGATTGGTATCGGCTAAACAATTTAAAAGAAGTAAGTCCCAACTATGAACCGGTTGTATTTTTACTATAAAGTGGAATAGTTTTTTTATTTAATTATAAATAACCTTATTTTGTTATGCTCATATATTCTATTAAACTATCAACAAATAACCTTACGTTCAGTGGTAGGTGTTTTGCATGCTGTTATAATAAAAAGAAAGGCCGTGTTGTGCCATTAAACTCCATCAATAAATCAACGAGCTCGCTACTTTTTAATTTTTTTCTACCGAAAAACGATAAAGTTGCATAAGGCCAGCATGATTTTTGACTAATTCATTAGTTGCTAAAAAATCATCCAGTATAATAAAGTTGCCTTTTATTTCTAACTCTATTGGTTTTTCTTTTTTACATAAGTGCCATAAGATTTTACGTCTTGTACTCGGTAATTCAAATTCAATACATTTATGTTTTTTTTAAATCTTCTAATATGACTGGCTTCCCCAACATATTTTGTAAATATGTTGGGGAAGCCACAACAATTATTAATCCTCTAATTTTCTGGCGATTAGATTACAGTCTTTCGGTTTTTGTCTTCTTATTGCTATATCAAAATTATCTTCATAAAATATACAAGTGAATGCTATTGCTCATGTATAATTGATACCCCTTAATGCCATTCATAATGCACAAGATAGAGAAAATTTAGCTAAAATGTCTCCTATGGGAAAAATTGGCAACCCGCAAAATATAGTTCATGCAGTTGTTTATTTAACGCAAAGTGAATTTGTGACAGGAATGACAATGATAGTAGATGGTGGATCCTCAACGGGTGTTTGATAGAAAAATAACTAAAATTAAATAAAACTGCAAGTAATAACTATTTATATATTATCGGTTGATAAATATATAATTATATTGCAAAATTGGCTAATAATGTTATTTACTTGTCAATTGAGTTAGTGATGGATGCTAAGAAAACAAATATTATTAATAAATTAAATAGTTTATTAAACCGTCAGGTTGCCTTAATTGCGGAAGATATTGATTATTTAAGTTACCAAACAGCCTCTATTCCTAGCGATATTTCTGCTTATGACGCATATAGAATGATGACTCAATCTCAACCTAAATGGCTTAAAATATTATTTAAGATGAGAGATTTTTTAGGCAAAATGGTAGGAATTAGAACCATTAAAGGTTTTGAACAGTTAAGTAAAAATATACCTAGTGTTGGAGATACAGTGCATTTTTTTAACGTAATGGAGTTAGAAAAAGATAAATTAACTTTAATCATTAGAGATCATCATCTAGATGTTTGTTTACATCTTCGCTTAGTTGATGATAATGATAAACAAAATAAATTATATGTAATTACATCAGTCAAAAATCATAATTTTATCGGCAAGGTATATATGGCACCAGTGTCTGTTCTACATCCATTTATTGTTAATAGACTATTGATTAATCTTAAAGCTAAAAAATAAATGTATTAGTAAATCTGGGTTGAATTTGATTGCATAATTAACCATTTTTAACTTTATTTCGTGTTATAAAAAACAAATCAGAATTAGTAAAAGTTTTTAGCTCTGAAAAATTTAGCTAAAGATTTATGCAAATAATTTAAAATATATAAGGAGTGTATAATGATAATTGTAACTTTTAAGTTTAAAAAACCTTTGGAAGAATTGTTAGCTAAATTTGAAGAACATAATAAATTTTTAGATGAGTATTTTGCTAACAATAAGTTTATTGCGTCTGGTCCTTTAGAGAATAAAACAGGTGCGATTATTGTAGTAATGAGTGATTCACTTGAAGAAGTTAGAAATATTATGAAATTAGATCCATTTTGTATTTATGATCTGGTTGATTTAGAATTTACTTTATTCCAAGCGAATAAAATTTCGTCTAACTTATTAAGTAATTAAATTTACATTATCTGATCTGATGGGGTAACAGTAGGTGCTTATGATGCACCTACTTAAACAAATAACTTAGTAAATACTAAAAAACTTACTTAAATAAAACTAATTTTGTCTATCTAAAAACTATCCGTAGTACGATATCCACCGCCACCTGATGAAGAGCTCGATGAATAACTATTCCCACTGCCACTGGATGAGGAACTTGAAGAACTTGATGAAGTTGATGATGTTCGATTACTACTGGATGACCAGCTTGATGATGAGCGACTTGAGCGCCTAGAAGATGATGAACTTGAGCTACTAGACATCGACCAGCCACTATCTGTACTTGATGAAGTTGTATTATTTCTTAGTACACGCCTAGCTAGAAGCTCCATAACGATTTTTTCAGGAGAATCACCATTTTCTATTAAGTTATTTAGTAGGTTATTAAGTGTGTTTGAAGAAATTTTATATTCATAAAAAGAACTAGGTATATTATTTTGCCTAAATAAATTCAATGTTTGATTAAAGCGAATAAAAATATCTTCAAGGTTTCCAATTGATTGTTGAAAATGTGGAATACGTTGTTCAAGTTTTTTTATCTGTTTATCTAATTCAGGAATTTTTTTAAGTAATATATCATCTTCTTTGGATTTAGTTTGTAAGGTTAGCTGTTCAAGTTTTTTAATTGACTGATTTTCTAATAATTTAGCTAGCTTTGAAGATAATTTTTTAAACTGAACACTTTGTCCTGATTGTGTGTCATTTAATGTATTATAAGCCTCTTGCTTCTGGCATTCAGCTTTATCTAAATCATGTTCAATTTTAGCTAATTCAGTTTTTAATTGCGGCAGCTTCAAACTATTTTCAACCAGTTGTTCTTTGTTATTTTTTTGTTTTAAGGCAAAATCGTATAATTTTTTCTGATTATCGTATTTCAATTGCGATTCTTTCATTAAGGATTCGAGTATTTTTTGGTTTTTATAATTTTCATTGAAATGAACAAATTCAGCTAGCGATTCATCCAGATTTCTAAAAACCCAACGCCCCTTATAATTATCTTCGCCATAGTTTCTTTTGATTAAATAATTGTAATAGCTATTTTTACTGTACTCGGCTAATTTTTTTGAGAACTCTTTTTGGCATATTTCATAATCATTGTTTACTTTTTCTAAACTTTCCTGTTCGATAATAAAACGATTAAACGATGAAACGTAATCTGGATCGCTTTCCAGTTGTAGTACCTTTTGGGTAGTAAGTTCATCTAACTTTGCAAGAGTATTTGTCAATTGTTGTTGATATTGATTAGTTTGTTTTTCTAATTTACTAAGCTTGCTATTTAAGTCACTATATAGTCCCTGTAATTGCTTAATAATATTTTGGACTTGAAAATCACCATTTTCCGGTGATTCTTTTAAATAGATGACAGCAATTTTTTGATAAATATTAGCCTGTTCATTCTTTAAATTTAAAATCTTATCAAGGGTATCTTGTCTTTCTTGATAAGCCATATCTAAAGTGGCTTTAATCCCTTGTGCTTGTTCATAAATTTTATTTTCAATTATTTTGGTCTGCATGGTTTACCACTCTAAAATCCTACCTGATTTCACTGATTTAGGGCAATTGAAGATTAAACGTCCTTTCGGTTTGGTACAAAGTTTATTGTTATCAATATGCCCATCTTGCATTTTATCGGCTTTAACACTGTTATATTTTTCTAAAGTGACTTGTTGACCAAATGTATTTACCAATTTTGATTCTCCAGTTTCAATACTTTGTACCCATAATGAATCTGAATGGTTATTGGTTGTCATCGGTCTTACAATCAAGTACCAAGATTTACCATTAGTATTGTCATGAGTGCGCTCTACTCCTGATTTGTAATCTGGATGATCAACAATCGTTAAAGTTAAATTAGTTTGAGCCAGTTTAATATAATAAGCCATCATTTCTTGATAATGCTCGACATGCTCAAAATTCAAATTTTTTAAATCAGAACTTAAGGCATTTTGTAATGCAACAACCTCACTCATATCAGAGTTAGGTACGTTTAATGTTTGTAGTTGTTTAGTATCAGATAGAATTTTATTTTCAAGAGCTTCAGCACGCCCAACTGAATGATAAAGTTTTTCTATTGGTTCAAGATCAATATCTTGTTGTCCTTGATTGAGATTATCAAGAATTTTATCAACTGAAATTTGTAAAATAGGATATTTTTTAGTTGCCTCTATAAACTCTTTACTTTGAATTAAGTTGGCCAAATTTTTATCCTTTTCAAGTAATTCACTTAATTCTGTTATTTGTTTGGTTATCTCAGGTAAAGTAGAGGAGATTGAGTTATCAAGTTCTTTCAGATCATTAAGTGTTTTCTTATTCATCTCAAACGTTGGCGATGAAATCTCCGTTGATTCAGTAACAGGAAGATTAATCTCTTGATTGAGTAAATCAGTAATTGAGTCTTTTAATTTTTTTACGGGAACTTGTGCAAAGTAAACAGGAAGTTTATCAATTTGCAAAAATTTATTGTTAAGATCATTTAAGGTATTTTTTTGGGATAAAATATGACTATAAGTCGTATCGATATTATCATTAATTTTTAGAATATCTTTTAATATGCTGAAGTTGAGCAACAATAAAATAATTAAGATCACACCGATAAAAGGATAAAGTATACTTCTTTTTATGTAACAAAAAGCAAAAAAACGAATTAACCAATTACGTTTAGGTGCAATAAATTGTAATCTTTGGTTAAACCAAAGATTAATTCCCTTCTCAATGATTTCGTCATTAACAATTTGCCCCTTAGCTTGATAATAATTTTTTATATTTTCTGCTAAGTTTGTACGCAAAGCGTTATGATCAAGGTGCTCAAGTAATAATTGTTGCTTTTGATAAAGTTCGTCAATGATTGCCATTGCACCTAGTTGGTCACTAAGCTTAATATTTGACATTAATTATTAGCCTTTAAAATAATATTATTAAAGCGTTGTTTACCATCTTCAACAATACGATCTATCTCTTTCGCATTATCAATTGATTCATTACGTAATTCGGCAATTAGCTGCTGACTTGATTCTTGATAATTGACAATTGCGTCGACTAAAGCACGTAAAGAATCAGCTTTAATGGTTGAGCTATATCCAGCACGTAAACTTTCTTCTAATTGCTTATTACCAGCAGAAGCAATGCTTTCAATACCTTTATTCATGCCATCTTTTATCGCTTCTAAAGTTTTAGTACTTTCGCTTAAACCAGTTAAAGAAGTGATTGATGCACTTAATGCAGTAAAAACAATTTCATTGGTGGAAAAAAAGCTTACACTTTGTTGATAAACTCGTTCTTTCACTGAGGTTGTTTGTTGTATACGTGCAAAGACTGCTTCTGCTGAATTATAAGAAACGGTTAAATTATTGGCTAAATCCAATATTATTTGGTAACGACTGTCTTCTTGTTGAACATTACGTAATGCTTCATCTCGGATAAGCTCTAAACGCGCTTTTGCCACATGATCATCTTCTTTAAAATTATCCACATCGGCAATGGCTAAAGATAATTTATTTTTACATTCTTCAAGACGAGCGGTTGCTATTTGAACTAATTCTTCGGCAGTGATTTGAGCTTGTTTCAATCCAAATCGAAAATCTTGATAGGCATTTAGAATAATATGCTCACGCTCAATTTGATTACCGGTTTCTTGCGATACTTGTAAATAGGTCTTTTTTATCAGATTGAATCGGTCGGGAATAGAACCTCGTTGAAGTTTCATCCAACCTATTTTTATTCTTTCAAAAAAATCTAATCGACCATCATCAAGCCAACCTAACATTTTTTCCATATCCGTTCGGATACTATCAAAATGATTAACAATTTTGGTGTATCGTTGTGAAACTTCAACACCATCTATTTGTTCGCGAACCACTTGGTTAAAAGCACTTTGTTGTTGTAAGGTTCGTGCTATTGCGATAACTCGATTTTTATCAATTTCGGCAACGTTATCCAATAACTTTAAAATTGGTGCATCGGCTTGTGGTTTAATAATAATTCCGATTTTATTTAATAATTGTACTGCTCTATCAATATAAGGTATGACCTGGCTAGACATTTATAAATCCTTTAATTTTTATTATTACATCGACAAATCTGCTAAATTATATCTTAATATATTGTTTACAACAATTTATCTAATTTGCCTATTTCCACTAGTTACATATTACTACGCAGATTATGTTGACGATTATTGGCAACCCATGAGGATGTTATTTACTCAATATGGAAAGATAATGTTTGAATTGATTCTCGACGTTAAATATTGATTAAAGTCGTTAATTTATAGAATGGTTTATTTATTCAGCAACACATAAGAATTTAGCAAAAAAATTATCATATAAACCAGATGGATAAAAAATAGTATAATATATAAGTAAATTTGGATTTTTAATTTATATCGACATTTTTTATTCTTTTGATTGCCAATATTCCCACTATATGGTAAAAACTAAAAAATTGATATTATTTTTCTATATCTAAATTTAAACTCATTAATAACATATCTTTTTCTGTTTTAAATTATTTATCAATTCACTGATGTTTTTATAACTTCGATCTTGTATTTGTTTAACATTCTTTGCAGCTCCACAATTAGTAATGATTTTTCTAACTTTTAATTTTAAAAATAGATTAGGGGGGTTATTAGTACTGTGTATTAATTCTCTATCTAATTTTTCAAATGAAAATGTTGTTTGACCAGCATAGATTTATTTCGGGAGAGAAAATAATGAATAAAGTATATAAGTTAGTTTGGAGTGTACGACGTCAAGCCTATATAGTGACATCAGAAAAATCGCAATCTAAAGGTAAATTATTCTTTATTAATTTATTATCAGTTGCCGGTTTATCATTAGCTATGATCCCTTTCAGTTATGCCCAATGTGACAGTTCATCACCCAACAAATATTGTGGAAAAAATATTATTAATCAATACCCGAATAAAGATTCTGTTGGCAAACAATCACCAACTTTTATAAGTCAATTTTTGGCAATGACTAACTTTAGCAATTCTATCGATTTAACTATATCTAACCATGTTGAGTCCAATGATGATGGTTATAACTATATGAGTGGTAATGATATCAATGATATCAATTTAAGCCAGTCTGATGGAGAAGTCATTGGTGGTAAAAATGGAATCAATCTTGAGCATAATGGTTCTGGCTCTACAACGATTAATATTTCGGGTGATGTCACGGGTAAGCAAAATGATGGTTTACATGTGGTAAATTCAAATAATACACATGATTTAGATATCATGGAACTTATTGATGCAAGTATCCATGGAAAATCAAATGGTATTAATGCGGTTAATTATGGTCATGGTACCACAACGATATCGACCATTGGCTCTGTGGTTGGTGATGATCTTGATGGTATTTTGGCTGTGAATGATGGAGATACTCAGGGATTAAATATAATCCAATCATCGGGTGAGATTCACGGTAAAAAAAATGGTATTAATGCTGATAATAAAGGAAAAGGCAAATTGAATATCAATACTAATGACAATGTTATTGGTGATGGAAGTGAAGGAATTAATGCAGTTAATGAACAAAATGCAGGCGATTTAACTATTTCGCAAGATCGTGGTTTAATTTCAGGTGCACTTAATGGCATCAAAGCAAATAATTTTGGTAATGGTTCAACTAATATCACGGTAGCCGGAAAAGTTGTTGGTAAACAAAATGATGGTCTTTTTGCCAATAACAATTCTAATACTCATGATTTAACCATTAGTCAGAAATCAGGTGAGATCAATGGTGGAGCAAATGGCATCAATGCTGTTAATAATGGTAATGGTTCAACGATAGTCACAACGTCCGGTAAGATAGTGGCTAATCATAGTGCTGGGGTATCTATTACTAATTTTGCGAATACTCACAAATTAACCTTTAATCAGGTAGCCGGTTCCATTATAGGAAAAGGATCTGGTGTTGGTATTATTAATAATGGCAATGATACAACGTCCATTTCTATTATGGGTGATATTGAAGGCCAAAAACAAGAAGGTATGTCTGTATTTAGTGGGGTAAACACGACTGGTTTAAAGGTTGAACAGTCAAATGGTAATATCAAAGGGTTAAGTTATGGCATGATTCTAACTAATAAAGGTAATGGTTCAAGCGAAATTAACACTAATGGTACAGTGACAGGTTCTGGGGATGATGGGCTTCGTATAATCAATGAAACTAATACTCGTGATCTCATTATCAATCAAAATGGTGGCGCGATTTATGGTCAAGGCGCTGGTATCAATATTACCCATAGAGGTACTGGTTCTTCTAATGTAACTATCAAAGGTAATGTTACTGGCAATGTTAATTCTGGCATTATAGCTGCTACTGACACTAATACCAAGGATATTACTATTTCTCAAGCATCAGGAGAAATTCATGGTGATATAGATGGTATTAATGTTAACCATAATGGAACAGGTTCAACAATTATCTCTACCACAGGCAGAGTGATTGGTGAAAATGGAAATGGTATCAATGCCACGATTCAAACAAATACCCAAAATATTATTGTTAAACAAGAATCAGGGCGTATCCAAGGTGGTCTAAAAGGAATTTCTCTAACAAATTATGGCACAGGGTCAACCACTGTTGATACCACTGGTGAAGTTATTGGTGGTCAGCATTATGGTATCTATATTAAAAACGATAGACACAGCCAAGAAGCAAGTGTCACTCAGTCTGGAGGAAGTATTCAAGGTAAATTAGACGGAATAAATATTGATAATAATGGAGTTAATACCACGACAATAACAGCAGATGGCGACATTATAGGCACTCAAAATAATGGTATTTTAGTAGTTAATA
Organism: Gilliamella sp. N-G2; assembly: GCF_002142215.1. Taxonomy (GTDB): domain Bacteria; phylum Pseudomonadota; class Gammaproteobacteria; order Enterobacterales; family Orbaceae; genus Gilliamella. The sequence goes on along the minus strand of NZ_NAST01000019.1, from coordinate 24,650 downwards.
GTGAAAATAGTCAAGGCATAACGGTTTCTCAGAACAGTGGCAATATTAAAGGTAACGATTATGGGATTATTTTGTTTAATAGTGGTAAAAGTACTACGTCGGTAAGTGTTTCTGGTAACGTTATCGGCTCACAGAATGATGGAATAACTGTAGTAAATTATGAAAATACAGATGATATTAAAATTGATCAATTAGCTGGTAATATTCAAGGTAAGGAAAATGGAATAAATATAATCAGTACAGGTCAAGGTGCAACGAATATCACTACAAAAAGTAAAATAGTCGCTGAGGAGAAAGATGGGATTACCGCGGCAATTAGAGGCAATAGTAAGGAGATTAATATTATTCAAGCAGGAGGTGAAATCAATGCCAATAATTATGGATTCAATATATCTAATGATGGGCAACGTTCAACACTAATCAGTTTAGCGGGTAAAGTCGTAAGTAATAATGACAGTGTTTGGGTTAATAATGGCTCATATAGTTCTGATTTAATTATCGATCAAACTGAAGATAGTGAGATTATTGGGCAAACTAGTGGTTTTAATCTTACTAATAGTGGCCAAGGTGTAACTACTATTAAAATTGCGGGTAAAGTTACGAGCAGAAATTTAGATGCCGTTATGGCGGGTAATGAGTTTAACACTAATGAGTTAATATTTAAGCAAACCACTAATAGTGTTATTCAAGGTGGAAATAATGGTGTAAATTTGGTAAATCGAGGTCAGCGCTCGACCGAGATTTTTATTGATGGCGATGTCTCTGGTATAGGTGGTTCTGGAATTGTTGCCGCTAATTATGGTAGCGCACAGGATCTATTATTGCAACAAACAAATGGGGTTATAAGTGGCTTTGATAAGGGGATTTCTGTATTCAATAATGCTAGTGGTAACACCAAAATTGATATATCAAGTAAAGTAATCGCGAACAATAGTACATCCGGAATAGCCATAAATAGCAATGGTAGAGAAGGGATTAAAACCTATATAAATCTGAATCAAGGTGCAGATGTTTCATCGGCTAGCGGTATTGCGATTAAAAATGATAAAACAGATTCTATAGTCTCTTTAAATGATGGTGCAAAAATCAGTGGTAAAATTGTACTTGGAACTGGTAATGATACTTTGTTTATTAATGAAGGTGCAGATATATCGCAACTGATTATGGTTGATGGCGGTAATAAATTTACTCGTGTTGCAGGCTCTTCAGATAATGATACGCTAAACTTAAATACGCATCTTATTGGATCATCCACCTCTGATGGTTCGCTAAATAATGTGGCTATTTTGGGGTGGGAAAATATTAATTTGAGCGGTAGCGGTAAACTAACGTTAACGGGTAATTTAAATACTGATAATTTGACGCTTGATTCTGGTGCAATAGTTGAACTGCAATCAGGTTTGCACCAATCTATAATTACTGGTAGCGTCAATAATGGAGGCTCAATTAATCTTAACAACGCTTTTGCTGGTGACCGTTTAACTGTTACAGGCGATTATATAGGCAATGGTGGTAAATTAATTTTTGATACTGTTCTTCAAGATAGTGATAGTGCTACCGATCGCTTACTAGTAAATGGTAATGTTTCAGGCAACACATGGATACAAATCAATGATATTAATGGTTTAGGTGCTGATACAGGTAATACCAATGGTATTGAATTAATCCATGTTGGCGGTACCAGTAGTGATGATGCCTTTAAAATGCAAGCAGAACATTTAGATGCCGGTGCTTATGAATATTATTTACATAAAGGTGATATTAATAACCAAAATAATAACTGGTATTTGCGTTCTTACTTACCGCATAACCCGACGGATCCGACCAATCCAACGAATCCAACTAACCCGACGGATCCGACCAATCCAACGGATCCGACTAATCCGACTAATCCAACGAATCCAACGAATCCAACGAATCCAACTAACCCGACGGATCCGACCAATCCAACGAATCCAACTAACCCGACGGATCCGACCAATCCAACGGATCCGACTAATCCAACGAATCCAACGAATCCAACGAATCCAACGGATCCGACGGTTCCAACGAATCCGACCAATCCAACTAACCCAACTATTGCCCCTGAACCAGGCAAACCGGTACCTCAGATAACCTATCGTAAAGAGGTTCCATTGTTTGTGGCTGTTGCTGCACAGCTTCGTCTTGCCGATAATCTTATGCAGAGCAATTTGCACCAACGCATCGGTAATGTACCATTATTGAATTCGCCAATAAGTTGGGGGCGAATTATTACCAAGCGAGTGAATTTAAAACAAAATGGCATCGCTAATGCGCATAGCAAAGGAAACTATAGCGGTTTCCAATTAGGCAGTGATATTTGGCAGAATGATGATTGGCGAATTGGGGCTTATTTTGGTTACTTAAATGGTGATTTAAGTGTTGATGGTTTCGCTAGTGGTAAATATAAACGAGTGGGTAAAAATGAGATAAATTCTTACTTTTTAGCTGCATATAGTACCTATATGCAGAATGATGGTAGTTATTTTGATATGGTTTTACAAGGAGTTCGTCATCGAGTTGATCTCAATCCAAATGGTAATAAAAATAGTAAACAAAAAGGTAAAGGTTTGAGCGCATCGATTGAAACAGGCAAACCCTTTGTTTTAATGGAGAGCAATTGGAAACTAGAGCCGCAAGCACAAATAATCCATCAATGGCTTGATTTGAAAGATAGTCATATCAGTGGTAAAACCACTGTAAAACATAGTGATAATAATAGTTGGTTATTCCGTTTTGGTACAAGGTTAGAGGGTAATTATAAAACTGAAGATACTTTATTGCGCCCTTATGCACGAGTTAATCTTTTCTATTCTCCAAATGGTGCGGATCATGTTAAATTTGATTGTAAAAATGCTAGTAGCGAATTTAGTAATGGTGGTAAATATTTAAGTTCGGAATTAGCAATTGGTGGCAGTTATGAAATCAATAATCAAATCAATTTATATAGTGAAATAGGGCATACATGGACTCATGGTGGTGATACCAGAGTGAAAGCTCCTGTTAGTGCTTCTGTTGGCATACGAGCTAAATGGTAAGTTAAAAAAATCTCAATAAATTTGAAAAGCCGATATTGTATGCTAAATATCGGCTTTTTTGTGACTTTTTTCTACATATAATAAATATTTTAAAACTAAATATTTGGTCGGTGTTGAGTAAACCACTCTACAATGGCCAGATCGCTATGTGAAAAAAACGCACTGGTTGCTGTATCAATTGTGGCAATATTGATCATATCCTTATCTGATAGTTGAAAATCAAATAGATTAAAATTTTCCATCATACGCTCTTTTCTAACTGATTTAGCCAAACAGATAATTTGCCGTTGAATTAACCAACGTAAAATAATTTGACCAACCAATTTATTATATTTTTTTCAATTGTGGTTTTTATACTCAAAAAAAACGTTCCTCAATTTTTTATATAATTGTTTCAATTTATTATCAAATAATCTTAATTATGTTAAGGATATTATTATTCATTCATAAATGAATAGATCCATATAAATAATAGTTATCATAATAATTTTGAAGAGTCTTAAAATTTATCTATGGTGTTTTTTTTGTACCGTATTGTTATATAGGTAAATTCCATGAATCATTAAACCGATTCTTGGTTCGTTTTTATTTTAAAGTAGGACTTATACCACCGATTTTATTAGTTTACTTTTAGGTATTGCTTTAACAGCAATTTCTAAAGAAGTTGCCTTAGATTTGTTTTTTATTGGATAAATATTTATTAATGTATTGAAATCAGTAGCACTAATTTTTGTCATCATTTAAGTTATTTTATTTATTTCAAATCATCAATATAGCAAACCAGCAAATATGAGCGAATTACTTGCGTTTTGTTTAGCTAGTATAATATTGTATTTATTGACGCTATTTCTGAAAAAGTAAAATACAATAATTCCGTTTTATCTCTAAACTGCGAATCTTTACTAATAAGTCTGATAACTATCAGACTTTTTTATTAATTGAGCAACCTGATTAATCGCAAATTATTGCATTTGCTGATTTGACTATTTATCATGACCGAATATTAAATTATTTATATTCAAAAAATATTGTGGAATCTTATGTCAGTTAATATTTCTGCATCAACACTTTCCAAAAAAGGTAATGAGACAAGAGCGGCATTGATCCGTAGTGGGGTAGAGTTGATGACCACTTATGGATATATCTCATCGAATATTGAAAGTATTTTAAAGCAAGTTGGTGTACCTAAAGGGTCATTTTATTATTACTTTAAAAGTAAAGAAGAGTTTGGTAAAACGATTATTGCTAGCTATGACAGTTTTTTTGCTCATAAATTAGATAAACATTTAACTAATGCGTCAATTGAATCCCCCTTAGCGAGAATAACCGCCTTTTATGAAGATGCAAAGAAAGGTATGGCAAAATATGATTATAATCGCGGATGCTTAATTGGTGAATTAATACAAGAGGAATCATTATTACCCGAAGGGTATGCTGTGTTGCTTGAACAGGTCTTACAAAATTGGCAGGCAAAAATTGAAAATTGTCTTTTGCTAGCCAAAAATCTAAATGAAATTAGTTCAGATATAAATTGTAAATTATTAGCAGCGTTCTTTTGGTTAGGGTGGGAAGGTGCTGTAACGCGCAGTAAATTGGTAAAAAAATCTGATCCTTTAGAGTTATTCATAAATACCTTCATCAATATGGTCAGTAAAAAGTAACTATCAATTTAATTTATTTAAATTTTTATTTTTTCATTATTACCTTTAGATTATTTATTGCTTTTAACTAGACGATCGGTCTATAATTTTTAGACCAATCGTCTATTGATAATGATTACATTAGTTAACTGGTATCCTTATCAATTCAGTTAAGTGATCGTTAGTCGGTTAATTATCCATTGAACAATAGGGAATATATATGTCATTTAAGGCTCTTATGTTAGAAAAAGATGAGGTTAATGGGGTATCACATTCATTAAAATCTTTAACTAAACAACAATTATTACAACAACAAGGTGATACTTTAATTCAAATTCAATATTCAAGTATCAATTACAAAGATGCATTAGCATTGACTAATAAAAGTCCTATTGTTAGACAATGGCCAATGGTTCCTGGAATTGACGGAGTAGGTACCGTTATTGAATGTCAAAATGATCGTTATCAAGCCGGCGATTTAGTTATCTTGAATGGTTGGGGATGTGGTGAAACGCATTGGGGATGTTATGCTCAATATGCCTATTTAAAATCGGATTGGTTAATCCCTTTACCCAAAAATCTTACCCCTTATCAATCGATGATTATTGGTACTGCGGGGTATACGGCGGCTTTATGTGTTAAGCGTATTGTTGATTTTGGTGTTAAACCAGAAGATGGCAAAGTTTTAGTTACTGGTGCAACAGGTGGTGTTGGGTCCTTAGCGGTTGGGTTATTGAGTAAATTAGGCTATCAGGTAACCGTTTCTACTGGTAAAGTGACTGATGAAGATTATCTACATAAACTCGGAGCTGTTGAAATTATTAATAGTCAATCATTGAAAGAGCCAAATCGACCATTACAAAAAGAGTTATGGTCAGCAGCCATTGATGTGGTAGGTTCTTACACTTTAGCTAATATTTGTGCTCAAACCCGATATGGTGGCATTGTGACATGTTGTGGTTTGGCGCAAGGTATGGATTTACCTGCAACAGTGGCACCATTTATTTTACGCGGTGTAACACTATCGGGAGTTGATAGTGTGATGGCAAGTTATGATAACCGGGTTGCTGCTTGGCAATTAATAGCACAAAACATGGATGAGCAGCAGTATACTCATATAGCTAAAACCATTACATTAGAACAATGTTTTGAGATAACAAATAAGATGATCGCTGGTGAAATTAAAGGACGCTTTGTGGTTGATGTGAATAAGTAAACTTTGTACTTAAATAAGTAGAATAAATATGCAGCATAGATTAATGCTGCATATTTAATAACTAGTTGGTTGAATTATTGTATAGCTGAATTAAAGAGTTTTCAGTTGTATTTAATGATTTAATTTCTTGATTAATATTTTTATCATCTAACTTGGTTAAAACAAGCTTGATTTGTGTAATCATTTTCGGTAAATAATCAACAAATCCATCAAAGTAAATGCGATTTAAACCTTGCATTTTGATTACCGCGTAATCACCTTTATATTTTTTTAAATTATCAGAAATATCTATAATTTGTTGAATTTTTAGTTCAATAGCTTGTGTATCTAAATTTTTGATATTGTTTTTTTCATCAAACGTACTATTAATTAATCCGACAATTTCTTGTGTTATGTCCATTATTTCCATACAATCATATTGAAGAGTCAATCCTCTTTTCTTAAAATCCAACTTTTGAATATCATGTATTTCATTGTATAATTTATTATAAATAAGTTTAGCTGAGTTTTGTGCTTGTATAAACTCATTATATGAATTAGCTAGTTGGTTAAAAAGTTTTGGTACTTTTTTGTAATCATCTGATTGATATTCATCATTAAGGGCGTATTTTTGAAGTTCATGCAAAGCTAATGCTAATTTGACATAATTTTCAGCAAATTTTTTACCTTCTGTATCTAATTCGAGTAATTGTGGTTCACTTTTTTCTAATTCATCAATTAATAGTTTGTAATTATGTAGTAATTTTTCAGAAGGTAAAGATAAATTCAAAACAAGAGAAAAGTATTTTAAAGGCTCCTTTTTGATTGCTTTCAATGTACATGCCTTATTTTTTTCTCCACAATTTTGAAGAACTTTTTTGGTTTTTTTGTCCAAATCAATTAAAGTTGAAGTATTTTTTACTTTTTTATTTGAAATTTGTCCTAAATAGCCATAATCATAATTAAAAACGGATAGCCAAAGCTTTATTTTCGCGGATTGAGCATATGCTTGACGCGTAGTTTCATCCATTGTTTGTTCTATTGTTTGAGATGGTTCTGGTTCTGGCTCTGGAGCAGGAGTTTGTTCTATTACTGATATGTTGGTTGATTCTACCGGTTGCTTGTCATCTGGTTGTTGTTTAGTTTTATCATCGCAGCTAATTATTAATAAACTAACTATAATTAAAGTGAGTATTTTTGTTGGCATATAATTCTTCTCTTTATTATAAATAATAACATCAATTAGTGGATATTTTTTATGTCTAGTAGTTTATTCAATAATCGATAATAACTCAATTAGTTATTAATTAACCAATTTATAAAACAACTTAATCGCTTTTGTATCAAATTAATGATTATAATAATAGCGATATAATACAAAACTTGTGTTTTCCATAAAATCAGACTAAATTCGATCTAATCCATTTTATAGTAAAGTTCGCAATGACCGTTAGAATTATCCATATTGAATGATTAATTTAAAGGGGAATGTGATATGCCTTATCAAACACGAGATGACCTACCAGAATCAGTGCGACATGTCTTACCTGCTCATGCTCAAGATATTTTTAAAGAGGCTTTTAATAGCGCCATAAAAGAGTATCAAGATCCCAAAAAACGACGCGATAACAGTAATCCGGAACAAGTTGCTTTTCGAGTGGCTTGGGCGGCAGTTGAAAAAGTGTATCGCAAAGGTGAAGATGGTAAATGGGTGACAAAATAGCGCCACAAATAGTAATCAAAGTTTGTTTTAATATGTGATAGTGCTAGTATTAAAAGTATTAGTCACTTAGTCTAAAATCTAAGCCAACATTTAAGGTTGGCTTATTTAGAAAAAAATCAAGGAATGAAATGTTTATTTTTTCTCTTACTTATCTTAAACCTATTAACGAAGTTGAAAAACATTTACCACAACATATCGATTATTTGAATCGTTATTATCAATCAGGTCATTTTATCAGCTCAGGACGTAAAGTACCGCGCATAGGTGGTGTCATTCTTTGTCGTGCTGATAGTCATGACCAAGCCATGTCAATTATTCAGGAAGATCCATTCTATATTCATCAAATTGCCAAATATGAAGTGATTGAGTTTATTCCTACTAAATATGCAGAAGGATTTGATATATTCCTGTAAATAGTAGTTGCAGATTAAAAATTTTATCAATAAAGCGGAAAAATTTAAATTTTGGTTATTTGTCGCTAATTTAGATTTAATTATCAACTAAACATGGTGTTAACCATCACTCGCTAGCAGATTATTGAGTTATTTAATTAATCTGATCATTAAATCCTCACATCAACAAAATTAATAAATTTGTTTGAATCCTTTTTAACTTTTCAAGCCTCTATATAAATATGTGATTCAATAAATAAAATTATCTTAAATTTATTTAAATTTAAGTTTCTGTTTTGAATAGATTAGATAGAGATAAAAAATATGGGCAAAAACAAAGAACAACTAATCAAATTAGCTTGTCAGAGCGATAAACAAGCACTTGAAAAGTTATTGTTGATTTGTCAACCCAATATTAAACGATTCGCGCGACGTACATGCTCAACTTCAGAAGATATTGAGGATGCTGTTCAAATTGCCTTATGGCAGTTATATCGAAAAATAGGAATGTTAAAAACGGTAGCCACTTTTACTAGTTGGTTATTTCGTATTGTCGAACGAGAATGTTATCGATTATTTAGAATTAGGCAAGCGAATAAAATTAATGACGAGTTTCAACTCGATGATTTACCTGCAACATATTCCAATATCGATCTAAAAATTGACTTAATTAATGCAATTACTGCTTTGCCATTAATTTATCGGCAAGTATTTATTTTAAAAGAAGTTGAAGAATATTCATCTCCTGAGGTTGCTGCCAAATTAGGGATCACTATTGAAGCGGTAAAAAGCAGATTACACCGCGCTAGAACAATTATAAAACAACAAATTAAAACACCAAAAATTGCTGATATTTAAAGCATATATAGGAGAGTAATATGTATTGTCATAATTCAATAACGCGACATTTAATAAGAGGTTTAAGAGCACTAATGTTGATTATAGGTGTCTTTGTATTTCAACTATCACTTTTCATTAAACTATTATTTGTTATTTGCGCATTTTTTTTGTTGCGAGGTTGTCCGGTATGCTGGTTTTTAAACTTGATTAATAAACTACAAACTAACAAGGGAGAATAATATGGGGAATTATCAATCAAGAGATGATTTTAAATATCTCACGTCTTTATTGAAGTATGCGCCTAATGAGACACAAGCATTTATTGATTTTGACCATCAAACGATTAAGCGAAGTAATGGAGTTATCCCAACAAAAACAAGAGAGTTAATCGCATTAGCGATAGCACTTACTACGCAATGTGCTTATTGTATTGACGTTCATGTCAAAGGGGCAAAAAAGGCCGGAGCTAGTTCAGAAGAGTTGGCTGAACTGATTGCTATTTCTGCCTCAGTAAGAGCAGGCGCAACCATGGCTCATGGTCTATTAGCTATGCGCTTGTCTGAATAAGCGCATAGTTAATCTATTACTATTAGAATTTTACAAATTGGTAATTAATTAGTTAAAGGATTAATTATCAATTTAACTGTTTTCCAGTTTAATTAATTTTTGCTTTTTCCTCCCTCAATCCTCTCTTTTTTATAAGAAAGATTTCCTTATTATGCCGATTTTTTCCTTATCAATACGGAAAAAGTTGGTTAGAAATTATTCATTTTTCCTTTTATACTAAATTTAAATCGTCAATAAACATAGGTACTTGATTATGAATAATAAAGGTTTACCAACAGGTTTTTTATGGGGAGGAGCAGTTGCCGCTCATCAATTGGAAGGTGGTTGGCAAGCTGGTGGTAAGGGGCCTAGTGTTGCTGATGTGATGACTGTTGGGTCGCCTAAAAGTTATCGAAAAATCACCGAAGGTATTATTCCTGGTGAGTATTACCCTAATCACGAGGCAATCGATTTTTATCACCACTATAAGGATGATATTAAATTGTTCGCTGAAATGGGTTTTAAGTGTTTTCGAACGTCGATTGCTTGGACGCGAATCTTTCCAAAAGGTGATGAACTTGAACCAAATGAAGAAGGGTTGAAGTTTTATGATGATCTTTTTGATGAATGTTTAAAATATAACATTGAGCCAGTTGTTACCCTTTCACACTTTGAGCTACCTTATTATTTAGTTACCGAATATGGTGGCTTCCGTAATCGAAAACTAATTGATTTCTTTGTTCACTTTGCTGCTGTCTGTTTTGATCGTTATAAAAGTAAAGTGAAATATTGGATGACCTTTAATGAGATCAATAACCAAGCTAATTTTAATGAAGATTTTGCACCTTTTACTAACTCAGGTATTTACTATAAACCAGGCGATAACCGTGAAGAAATCATGTATCAAGCTGCGCATTATGAATTAGTAGCTAGCGCAAAAGCGGTTCAAATTGGCCATGCGATTAATCCAGATTTTGAAATTGGATGTATGATTGCTTTAGTGCCAATTTATCCTGAAACTTGCAAACCAAGCGATATTTTAATGGCGCAAAAAGTGATGGAACGTAAGTACTTCTTTACTGATGTGCATGTTCATGGCAAATACCCAAATTACATTCAAAAATATTGGCAACGTAAAAATATCAAACTCGATATTACCCCACAAGACTTAGAAGTATTAACTAAAGGAACGGTTGATTATATTGGATTCAGCTATTACATGTCGAATGTGGTTAGACACAATAAGGGTAATGATCATTATGATTATAATGAAAAAAACGATTTAGTCGGCAACCAATATGTCAAAAAATCCGATTGGGGTTGGCAAATTGACCCTGAAGGCTTGCGTTATACATTAAATTGGCTAACTGATACTTATCGCTTGCCGCTTTTCATTGTTGAAAATGGTTTTGGTGCTTATGACAAAGTTGAAGCAGATGGTAGTGTTCATGATAGTTATCGAATTGAATATCTACCTTAGAAACAGTATTTGAAAATACTATTTTCAAAGTAAGTGATCTTTATATGATAGCAAATACAGCAACAATGGGGATATTAGCACTCTATTTTAATATTGTTGTTGGTTATGAATTAACTAAAATTGAAGAAGAAACTGGTTTAAAAGTAAATGCACTTAATGGTGCTATGTTATCGGTATTTGCTTTTGTTATGACTCTACCAGAATTGGTGATGCAAAGCGGTGCAATGGTTTTACTTAATGACCAAAGTGAATTAGTTTTTAACGGATTACGTTTAAAACCGTTTGTTTTCCGATTAGGAACTTCTGGTATATTCATTGGTATTATGATGGCCATTGTGGCAACTCAACTTTATTTTCTTTGTGTACGCCGTAATTGGGTAGTTAAAATGCCTGAAACTGTGCCATTAGGTGTTTCACGCTCATTTACTGCATTAATACCTACCTTTGTTATCGCTTTCACAATTATCATTCTAAATGGGATTTTAGTCTATTTTGGTACCGACATTTTTGATATTATTGGTGTTCCGTTTACCTTTGTAACCAATTTAACTAAAAGTTGGTTTGGTATCATGGTGATTCTCTTTTTAATTCATGCACTTTGGGTGGTAGGTATTCATGGTGCAAGTATCATTGGGGCATTCATTACGCCTATAATGCTTAGTAATATGAATGAAAACGTTGGTGGCGCCCATATCCCATTTGCTGGTGAGTTCAATAATTCATTGGTAATTTTAGGTGGTTCAGGTTCAACGTTACTTATGACTTTCTTTATTGCTTTTTGTGCTAAATCGAGTCAATTAAAAATTTTGGGTCGAGCATCAGCTGTACCCGCAATCTTTAATATTAATGAGCCAATTATCTTTGGTATGCCGATAGTTTATAATCCATATCTTGCTTTACCATTCCTATTAGCGCCAATGGCATGTGGTACTTTAGGTTATTTTGCGATTAGTAGTGGGTTTATGAACCCAATTATTGCATTAATACCATGGCCATCACCAATGGGATTAGGGGCGTTTATTGGTACTGGTGGGGACTATCGGGCTATGTTTGTTGCGATACTTTCAGCAATTTTAGCGTTAGTAATTTACCTACCTTTTGTCAAAATGTACGACAACAAACTGTATAAAGAAGAACAAGTTAAATTTGACAATCAAGTAGCTTAATTTATTTCTTCACAGATTAAAGCACGCAATTAACTCAATTTCGTGCTTTTTTGCTTTGTAATATACTCAATTATAATCATCACTAAACTGATATTAGTTTTTTTAATGGCCAATCTCTGATCGATACTGCTATTTTCTATGCTATATTTAAAATTCCTTCTTGATCAAATAATGAATAAAAATCTGAATTTTTTATCAATATTAGAATAGAAGGGAATAATTATTTTTTAATAAGGAGATGTGAAATGTACTATATTAAACACAAGTTAAGAAAGTATTGTTGCATTATCTTTCTTCTATCAATAAGTCAATATGTAGCAGCTATAGAAAATATAAAACAGAAGTTTGAAGCTGGTGCCGTGGCTTCTCCCGATTATTATGGTGCCATCGCCGCAGAAGAGATCTTAAAAAAGGGTGGTAATGCTGTTGATGCCGGTGTCGCTACTGCATTTGCTTTAGCTGTAACGTATCCAGAGGCGGGCAATATCGGTGGTGGCGGATTTATGACCGTTTGGATGGAAGGAAAACCTTATTTTATCGATTATCGAGAGACAGCACCTAATCAAGCCTCTAGAGATATGTTTCTTGATAAACAGAAAAATGTAGTAGCTGATTTAAGCTTATATTCGCATAAAGCATCAGGTGTTCCAGGAACTGTAGCTGGTATGTGGGCGGTTCATCAGCGATTTGGCAAACTTAGTTGGCAAGAAGTGATAGCACCAGCTATTCGGTTTGCAAACCAAGGTTTTACGGTAGATAAACAGCTGATTACACGTTATCAGGAAGTACAGGATTTGGCACCGACCAATGGACATTTTAAACAGTACTTTGGTGCTATGCAGGAAGGAAAAAATTTCAAACAACCTGAATTAGGTGCTGTGTTAACTCGTATCGCAACGGACGGTGCTGATGAATTTTACCGAGGTAAAACAGCCCAATTAATTGCACAAGAAATGGCAAAAAATGATGGTTTAATCACACAAAATGATTTAGCCAATTATCAAGCTAAATGGCGTGAGCCTATCATCGGCAATTGGCATGATATGCAAGTGATAACGGCACCACCGCCAAGTTCAGGTGGTGTTGGGTTGATTCAATTATTATTAATGAAACAAAAATTAGCTGATGATTTCAAAAATGTTAAAGTAAACTCTGCTCAGTATGTCCACTTATTAGCAGAGATCGAAAAACGTGTCTTTGCTGACCGCGCTGAATACATGGGTGATCCTGATTTTGTTAGTGTGCCAGTTGCTAAATTAATTGATGATAGTTATTTAGCTAATCGGGCTAAATCTATTAATGCCAATGCGGTTTCAATTACTGAGCAAGTAAAACCTGGACTAGATAATAATCATGAAAAATTGCAAACTACTCATTTTTCAGTTGTAGACAAATGGGGAAATGCTGTTTCTAATACATACACTTTAAATGGTTGGTTTGGATCTGCTGTAGTTGTAGAGGGAACCGGTATTGTATTAAACAATGAAATGGATGATTTTAGTAGTAAGCCTGGTATTGCCAATCAATTTGGTGTTGTAGGTAAAGATGCTAATGCAATAGAGCCAAATAAACGTCCACTATCATCTATGTCACCTAGTATTTTAGTTAAAGATAATGAAGTGGTTATGGTTATTGGTACCCCTGGTGGTTCGAGAATATTCACATCTATTTTTCAAGTTGTGACAAATGTTTTTGATAATAACATGACATTAAAATCGGCTATGGATGCGCCACGTTACCACCATCAATTATTACCAAGTAATGTGATTTTTATCGAGCCTTTTCAGACTGAAGTACCAATTGATTTCAAAAATCAACTTGAGAAAATGGGATACCAATTTGAAAAACAAGATTTTAACGGTGACATTCAAGCGATTAGAATTATTAATAATAAACCTGAACCCGTATCTGATTTACGCGGCAGAGGAACGTCGATTATCGTTAAATAATCGAGTGAATATTACTTCATAACGAAATATAAAATATTCAATTTTGACTTTATTTATCTAATAGCTAAATAATATGAAAAAACCCGTTTAATTAAACGGGTTTTTTATTGCTATTTATTTGATGATTATTCAGGAATAATATCAACAATAACTTTTGCAAAAGCTTCGCTGTGTACTTGGAATAACACTTCGTGTTCACCAGTAGTACGCAATACACCATTTGGTAAACGAACTTCGCTTTTTGATACTTGAATACCACGAGCTTTAACTGCATCAGCGATATCACGAGTACCAATTGAACCAAATAAACGACCTTCATCACCTGCTTTAGAAGTAATAGTTACTTTACCTAAAGCATTGATTTCAGCAACGCGTTGTTCAGCTGCTTTTAATGTTTCAGCTAATTTTGCTTCTAATTCAGCACGACGAGCTTCGAAGAATTCAATATTCTTTTTAGTTGCTGGTACTGCTTTACCTTGTGGAATCAAAAAGTTACGAGCGTAACCCGCTTTAACATTAACTTGATCACCTAAGCTGCCTAAATTAGCAACTTTATCGAGTAGAATAATTTGCATTATATGTTCCCTCTGTTGCTAATTACTGATGATTGTCAGTATATGGTAATAATGCCAAGTAACGAGCGCGTTTGATAGCGCGAGCTAGTTGACGTTGATATTTTGCGCTAGTACCAGTAATACGGCTAGGTACGATTTTACCACTTTCTGTGATATAGCTTTTTAATAAAGAAACATCTTTATAATCAATTTCTTTAACGCCTTCTGCTGTAAAACGGCAGAATTTGCGACGACGGAAGTAACGTGCCATTTGGCTATTCTCCTAATAGTTTAACTTGGTCAGCATGTAAAACTATTTGACTGGTTTTATCTCGTTTAGTATGTGTACTAATAAAGCCACTTACCAAAACTTTGCTGCCTTTTTTAATACTGTAACTTAACTCTTGTTGTCCACTGACAATAACGGGCATTATGCACCATGCTTGTCTTGGGAGTCCTGCTTCAATTTGTTCAGAAACATGTTCTAAATAAAACTGACAGTGTGATATCCCACTTGGACTCATTTTTTTAATCGGGGTTTTGGTAACCAATCCCGATAAAACTAAACGATTATTCTTCCGAATCATCGTCCATGTTTGCATCGCTAAAATCTTCTTCAGAACTACGACGTTCATCTTTAGCTTTTAGCATTGGTGATGTTTCAGTTACAGAATGTTTAGTACGCATAATTAAACTGCGAATTACTGCATCATTAAAACGGAAGTTATCTTCAAGCTCATTTACTGCTTCTTGAGTAGCTTCAACATTCATTAACACATAATGTGCTTTATGCAATTTTTCGATAGGATATGCTAATTGACGACGACCCCAATCTTCTAAACGATGGATTTTGCCACCATCAGTGGTTAATGTACCAGTATAACGTTCGATCATACCAGGTACTTGTTCACTTTGATCTGGGTGAACCATAAATACAATTTCGTAATGACGCATTATCGCTCCCTACGGATTAATCAGCTTTCTGTCGGGGGCAACCGCAACCCATTGAAAGCAAGGAACATGAAAATTAAGCGGTTGAAATCGACGGCGCATTATATATCAAAATAATTACTTTAACAAATGAATAAATATTAAAAGTGTTATTCGTTTTTTATAATAAAAATAATCTGTTAATCATAACTAAAAATTTTAACTAAAAATCGATTATAAATAGAATAAAAAAACTTTTCGGCAAAGTTTTTACTTGAATAAGTGAATTAGGTGTAAAAATGTAACGATATCTATACATCTTTGTTATTAAAATATGTTATTCTTTATAAAATAAAAGTTTAATGTTAATAGCTATTTTTAAAGGAGTGCTTATATGGCTGAAGAAACCATTTTTAGTAAAATAATTCGCCGTGAAATTCCTGCTGATATTGTTTTTCAAGATGATCAGGTCACTGCCTTTCGGGATATTTCTCCTCAAGCCCCTACACATATTTTAATTATTCCCAATAAATTGATCCCAACCGTAAATCATATTGCAGAGTCTGATGAAGCTCTGCTTGGTCATATGATGGTTGTTGCGGCTAAAATTGCCAAGCAAGAAGGGATTGATGAAAGTGGTTATCGTTTAATAATGAATTGTAATAAAGATGCAGGACAAGAAGTCTTTCATATTCACATGCATTTATTAGGTGGTAAAAATTTAGGGCGATTAATAGGTTAACTTATATGAAACAGTTTAAACGTATCGTTGGAATGGGCATGCTTGCTTTTAGTTTAGCTGGATGTCAACTTCTTGGTTATAATCAAAAAACTGAAGTCAATCCGCCAGTAGAAATCCCCGATAACACTGGAGTGGTAGATACTCCGCCACAGATAGTTAAAACAACTGATTGGAATGATATATTATCTCCAGTTGTTAATAAAATATTGCAATCTTCATCAGCAATTGAAGGTAATAAACTGTTGTTAATTAGTGATATCCAAAATCGTAGTGGTGATTATTTAGCAACAAATCAGATTGATACAACGTTACATAATATACTGAATAAGCAAAGCATTTTCTCTGTGGCTGATAGACAATCGATCAGTCAAGCTAAACAAGCGTTAGGTATTTCTGTTGATGATAAACTTGTTTCTCGTAGCAAAATGATCGGTTTGGCTAAGTCAATAAATGCAGGCTATGTGCTTTTTACCACACTTTATAAGTTACCAACCGAAAATGAAGATGCCAATTTATCTATGGAGTTACTTTCAACCCAAACGGGTGAAATTTTACAACGTGTAACAACAAAAGATATCCAATCCAAAAATTCTGCTAATCCTGATAATGCTCAAGGAGCTGCTGAATAATGGGTCCTTTATTGATCGATGTACCAAGTACATCATTAACTAATGATGATATGGCGCTTTTAAAAAATCCAATGGTAGCAGGGATTATTTTATTTAGTCGTAATTATCAGTCACCTGAGCAATTGACTGACTTGATAAAGCAAATTCGTTCGGCGACATCAGAACGTTTATTAATTTCGGTTGATCATGAAGGTGGTCGAGTTCAACGTTTCAAACAAGGTTTTACTCTTATTCCTCCTGCGCAATCTTTTGCTTTGCTTAATGATTTAGAAAAAGCGAAATCATTAGCATTTGACGCTGGTTGGTTACTAGCGATGGAATTGATTGCCTACGACATTGATTTAAGTTATGCGCCTGTACTTGATTTAGGTCATGATTGTTTAGCCATTGGTAGTCGGTCATTTCATCAAGATAGTTATATTGCTTATCAAATTGCATCGTCAATGATTGATGGTATGCATTCGGCAGGCATGAAAACAACTGGTAAACATTTTCCTGGTCATGGTCATGTTATTGCTGATTCTCATAAAGAAACACCAATTGATTATCGTTCGAAAGAACTCATTAAAAATGATATGCAGATTTTTGCTAAATTAATCGCTGAAAAGAAACTTGATGCCATTATGCCTGCTCATGTTATTTATCCTGAATTTAATGATAAACCTGCCAGCGGGTCAGCGTTTTGGCTAAAAACAGTGTTACGTGAAAAGTTACATTTTGATGGTGTTATATTTTCTGATGATTTATCGATGGAAGGTGCATCTGTTTTGGGTGATCACGCTGAACGAGCTAAAGCAGCGCTTAATGCTGGTTGTGATTTATTATTGGCTTGTAATAATCGAAATGGCACATTAGCTATTTTAGATGCATTAATTCGTTTAAATGAAAAACAGCCGTTATTAACCAATAAAGCAAGACTACTATTAACTAATACCAAAGTAAATTATGCCGATTTGATAAAGAGTCATGATTGGCAGAATCGTCATCAAAATTTAATGAAGTTGAATGAAAAGTGGGAGCATTATAATGCAAGCAGCCATCATTAAAATCGACAATAATACACAATTAGTTGCTTATAATGATGCAGCAAAAGCATTATTTTCTAGTAATTTATTAAGCTTAGATCAGCCATTTGATTATCGAAATGCATTTAATTTAGATGCAACATTCGATTTATCCGAACATGATGATACGATTATTGTATTGAACTCGCAGTATTTTTTATTGCAAAAAATTAATGAATCATCCCTTATTACCTTTGTTTTGCAACCAGTTGAATATCTAAAAAAACGGTTATCAAAAATTAATGTTGTTGGACATCATGCTTTTGATATTTTTGCTGTTAAAAGCCAACCAATGCAAAAATTAATTGCTCAAGCTAAAGCTTTTTCAATGCAAAGGGAGCCACTATTGATTACCGGTGAAACTGGCACCGGTAAAGATTTATTGGCTAGTGCATGTCATCAATATAGCCCTAGGGGGGATCAAACCTTTTTAGGTCTTAATTGTGCTGCTATGCCTGATGATGTTGTTGAAAGTGAGCTTTATGGCCATGCCGCAGGGGCTTATCCAGGAGCACTAGAGAGCAAAAAAGGTTTTTTTGAGCAGGCTAATGGTGGTTCTGTATTACTTGATGGCATTGATGAAATGTCATTCCAAATGCAAACCAAATTATTGCGTTTTATTAATGATGGCTTTTTTAGACGAGTCGGCGATGATAACGAAGTTTATGTTGATGTTAGAATCATCTGTGCAACTAAAGTTGATTTAGCTGAATTGGTGGAACAAGGAAAGTTTAGGAAAGATCTTTATTATCGCTTGAATGTGTTGTCCTTAAATTTACCTTCACTACAAGAGCGTCAGGAAGATATTGCACCGCTTACACAAATTTTTATTGATGAATTTGCTAATAAACAAGGCATTACACCGCCAACAGTTAATCAAGATGTGATTCCTTATTTAGCTCAATACTCATGGCCAGGTAATGTAAGACAGCTTAAAAATGTACTTTATTCAGCATTGGCTCAGTTAACATCTCCACAATTGACGGTAAAAAACATTGTTTTACCAGCAATAACTTCAACTCAGATCTCATTGATTAGGGATATTGACAATAAAACGCTAGATGAAATGACTAAAAACTATGAAAAAGAAGTCCTAAAAAGTCTCTATGTCAAATATCCAAGCTCAAGAAAACTTGCCAAAAGATTAGGGGTATCCCACACCGCAATTGCTAATAAGCTTAGAGATTATGGAATAAGAGAGGAAGATTTTTGTTAAAATAAAAAATGTTTGGAATATATTTCATTTTTCAATTATTCTATAGTTTATAGTAGAATCGTATTGGTAAATTTCTATATGTTATTCTTCATATAGTTGATTGATCATATTGTAATATATTTACTATCCATAACACATTGAGGTTAAACAACTATATTATTGACTCGATATGAGGGTTGTTTATAAAATAGAGTATGCTTATGCGACTCAATTAAACATTTTCTTTTTTATACCTTATTTTTTTCTTTTGTATTTTTCAGTAGTTGGCAATTAGTTTTCGGCTTTATCTAGCTAGGATTAGATATGAAATTACTTTCAGTTGTTTTACCCATGTATAATTCTGAGAAATATGCTGATGTTTGTATCAAGAACATCCTTTCTCAATCATTTAAAGATTATGAGTTGATAATTATTGATGATGGAAGTTCCGATTCTACAGGTTTGATTTGTGAACAATATAAGTATGATTCCAGAGTAAAATATTTTTATCAACCAAATGGTGGATCCCATAAAGCAAGGAATTTAGGTATCAAAAAATCAACGGGTGAATTGATCACATTTGTTGATTCAGATGATATTATTCCTAGTAATTATTTCGAAGTTTTGGTAAATTTATATAAAAATGACATAGATTGTGTATTTTGTGATATTTATCATCAAAAACATGAAGGATTGGTTAAAAATTTCTTTTTTAACAAAGAGTTTGTATCACTAGATACAAGGAAGAAGATAACTTATATGTTAAGTGATGATTCTTTCCCTGCCCCTTATGCAAAATTGTTTAATTTAAGTAAAATAAGAAATCTTGGTCATCAGTTTCTGGAGTGTGATAATTATTTTGGTTTTGCTGAAGACTTTTATTTCAATTCAATATATTTAATTAATTCGGAAAAATTGCTTTATACAAATAGAACCTACTATATTTATAATAAACTTAACGAAAATTCTCAATGTAATAACCCATCCTTAGATGTACAAAGACGAAATAATGTCGATAGGGCTATAGTTATTTATTCAATATTGCAATATATGTTTCAAAATAAGTTAAACATAAACAAATATAATGCTATTTTCTACATGATAAGAAAACATTTGGATTGGGGAGGGAGTGTTACTAAAGATACACTATTAAATTTACTTAGACACTCAAATTTACCGAAATCTTATATGAAAAAAGTATTTTCTTTTTCTTTGGGTATTTATTTATTCGATTTTTTTAATAAATGATGGAGATTTTTATTAATTATGATTCCTAAAATAATACATTACTGTTGGTTCGGTAATAATCCTAAGCCAAAAAAAGTTTTAGATAATATCCAAGATTGGAAAAAGAAACTTCCTGATTATAAGTTTGTAGAGTGGAATGATAGCCATCTTAATTTAACAAATAATCAGTACGTCAAAGAGGCATATCAAGCTAGGAAATTTGCATTTGTTTCTGACTTTTTTAGGGTTTATGCCTTATTTAATGAAGGAGGAATTTATTTAGATACAGATATAACTCTGTCTAAATCTTTTGATCCTTTTCTCAATTTGGATTTTTTTTCATGTTATGAAAACTGGAGAGAAATAATCCATCCTATCTCAACAGCTACTTTAGGGGCAGCTAAAAGTAATCTCTTTATTAAAGAAATATTAGATTCTTATGAAAATAATAAGTTTATTATAAATGGAGAACCAGATGTAACAACCAATGTTGAAAGAATAACCACCTTATTAAAAAATAAAAAATTAGTAGCTGAGCCATATAATAAATTTGATACTTTAAAAATTTCGTCAAAAGAAGTCATTTTTCCTTCCCATTATTTTTGCGAAAAAATTGAAGGTTATGATAATTATTGTGTTCATGAATTTTATGCCTCTTGGAAAGATGATAGTAACGATGAAATTATCCATACAGAGCAAGAACAACCTTATAAAGTCAAATTTAAGTTAAATAAGAAAGTTGTATTTGTTAAATTAAAGCAAGAAACGATACCAAATAGAATATTGGCTTCGTTTTCATTTAAGAAAAAAAAATATGCATTTATCACTATCTAAATAGGAATATTTAATCGTGCAACCAAAAATAACTGTTGTAGTACCTGTTTATAATACAGAAAAATATTTAAGAAAATGTTTGGATAGCCTTGTTAACCAAACTTTTAAAGATATTGAAATTCTCTGTATAAATGATGGTTCGAAAGATAACTCACATATTATTTTAAACGAATATGCTAAAAAAGATCCTAGAATAAAAATCTTTAATAAAGTTAACGGTGGACTGTCATCTGCAAGAAATATGGGTATTGAAAATGCTAGAGGTGAATATATAACTTTTCTTGACTCAGATGATTATGTTGAAAATAATGCTTACGAATTGGCGTTATCAAGATTTGTTAATGATAAAGTTGATTTAGTACATTTTTCAACAAATTTAGTTATGGAAGAAAATGATTGTGAACGTTACAATCAAGATTATTTTCAACACAAATTTCGTGGATTAGTAAAATTAACTAGCTATGTTATTAACTATTTAGATGTTTGTGCTTGGAATAAAATATATAAGCTTTCAATTATTAACAATTATGGTATAAGATTCCCAGAAGGTAAACTTTATGAAGATAATCCTTTTTTCTGGTCATATGCATTGGTGTGTGACTATGCTTATTTTATGCCAGAAAGATTGCATAACTATTTAAGTAGAAAAAATTCAATTATGAATTTAACGATGAAAGTTCAAAAAACTAAAGTTAATGAGCTATCTCATGAATATGACAGATTATTATGTTTTGAAGAGTTTTTATCTTTTATTTTTAAATGGAATTTGTTTTATAAAGTAGCTTTAACTTTAGAAAAATATTTTGAAAAAGTTTTTAGAGATGAAATTAACCATGCATCGAAAAAAAACGTAAAAAACATTCTGGAAAAATCAACTGATATCATAAATAAGTTTTCTTTAAACAAATTATTTCCTTTAAATCGTCTTTTTAGAACATTATCTAAACAAAAATATTATAAAATTGAGTACATTGAGTTTATAACGAGAAAGCAGAGAATATTTGGTTTATATCGTTCACCATATCGTACTACTTTTTGTTTATTAGGAATAAAAGTTAAAAAAAGAATAACTAAAAATAAATTAGATAAACTTGCTATAGATACAAATAACAAATTTAATTATCTATATGATGAGTTATCTCAATTACGACAGATTATTGTTTCAAATGTTTCAAAACAGAAAAAAGAGAGATTTCTACCTAATAAAAATAATTTAATATTTTATAACCAAATTAACCTAAATGATTTTAGATATTATTTTGAAAATTTATCAATCGTAGCAAATTTAACAAATAACTTAGATGATTCTAATTCGGTATTTTCATTTGAGCATCAGAACGTTTCTGAAATAATGAAACTAGCAGAGGAACAAAACAAACTATTTTATTATATTTTTACAGGGTTTATAAGTAATGTAATACCGCCTTATGGAACAGCAATGCCAATATTTTGCTCATGTATTTCATTTGTGGTTGATTCTCAAGGTTATTATAATGATGGTAATGTAGCAACAGATCTTGAAAACTTATTGAATACAGTTCAACTAGATAAAAACCAGTTATTAAGATCCAAAAATGTTATCAGTGAAATCGTTAACAATAAACTATCTAAATATAATAATTATAATAGTAATTTCAATAATTATAGAGAAGATAATAAGAAAAATGTTCTTGTTGTTCAATCAGATTGGGAAATTTATAAAAAGCACTATGAAATAAATTATAATTTTGAAGATATGCTAATTGAAGCTATTTGCAATAATCCAAACGGGAACATAGTCATTAAATTTTCCTATAAGTGTTGTGAAGGACAACTTAAACGTTACAAAAGTATCTTGGCAAACTTAGATGGTAATTTATCTATTAAATATGTAGAAGATAATATTAACCCGTTTGATTTAATTAACCAAATGGATGAAGTGTATGTACATAATGATATGATAGGTTTAGAAGCATTAATGTGTGGTAAACCTGTTTATGTTTATGGTATACCTTTTTATGCCGGATGGGGGCTGACAATTGATAAAATACCACTTCCACGGAGAAAAAGGAAATTATCTTTAGAAGAATTATTTTATATTTCTTATATTGACTATTGTTTTTATCTTAACCCTGAAAATAAGACTATCTGTGAAATTGAAGAAGCTCTAAATTATTTACTTAAAATTAAAAAGTATTTATAAATAGCTCAAGTGAAATCTCATAGTTATTTTTTTACCTTTAAGTATATTAATAATTCATAAGAATTAACTTTTTATTTTTTGTATTTATATAATTAATATAAGATGAAATAAAAAATATTTTACTTAAAAAATTTTAATAAAACTCACATGAATATTTTACCAATTTTATCAATAATAGTTTCTGTATATAATACAGAAAAATATTTAATAAAATGTTTAGATAGTTTAATCAATCAAACTTTTAAGAATATTGAAATTATTTGTGTTAATGATGGATCAACTGATGGTTCTCTAAAAATATTAGAAAAGTATCAAAAAATTGATAATCGAATCAAAATTATCAGTAAAATAAATGGAGGCGTGTCTTCAGCCCGAAACATAGGAATCGGACAAGCTAAAGGGGAATATATTACTTTTGTTGATTCAGATGATTTTATAGAATCAGATACATATGAGAAAGCAATCGATCAATTTAATAAACCTGAAGTTGATCTAGTTTACTTTTCGACTAATCTTATAGTTGAAAACAAACTTAGTCGAATCCAAGACGAACGCTATTTTGAACATAAATATAAAGGTTTTATTAAATTATCTAATGATGTCATGACGAAGATGGATGTATGTGCATGGAATAAAGTTTATAAACTTTCAATCATTAGGCAATACAACATTCTTTTTCCGGAAGGCCTTAGGCATGAAGATAACCCTTTTTTCTGGTCTTATGGATTGTTATGTGATGAAGTGTGTTTTATTAATGATAAATTTTATAATTATCTTATAAGAGATGGTTCTATTATGAGTTATAAAAAAAGAAATCAGAAAAATAGTATAATTTCTCATGAATTGGATTCATTATTGTGTTTCGATTATTTACTGCAATTTGTATTTCGATGGCAGTTACTTGATAAGTTTAGACCAGTTTTAGTTGATTTATTAAAAGATAAATTGTTAGAGTCCATGCGCTGTTTACCTAAAAAGGATAGAATATTAGCTTTAAATGAAGCAACTCAAATTGTTAAGCTATTTGATTTAACATCTCACTTTCCTAATAATAAATTCCTACATTCAATAGCTAATAAAAACTATTACAAAATAGGAAAGATAAATCAATTATTTTTGAACAAAAGACAACGCTTGATTGGAGTTTGGGACGCTGATAAATTTTACATTTTATGTTTTTTAGGTATTAAGATTAAAGTAAAAAAATAAATATATCATTTAATATATATTAATATTTTATGATGAATTATTCCTTAATCATAACACAATTAAATTAACGAGAAAGTCTTATATAGTGTATAAT
>NZ_NAST01000018.1 GCF_002142215.1 Gilliamella sp. N-G2 | reverse complement strand
AGTATTTTTATATTTAAGAGGATAGACAAGTGGATAGCATAACGTATTTAACTAAAAAAATCCCGTTATTTAGAAATAACGAATAAAAATATAAAGGCAAAAGCACTTATTCTTAAAAAAATAGACTTCAAAAAGTACCTATCTCAACTTTTTTTAAGATTCATTGATAGAATAAATAAAAAAATTACCGAACACGGTTTTTAAAACAATGTCGGTAATAATGAATAAAGTAATTGTTAGTCGCGGAAATTAGTAAATTGAAATGGTTGACCTAACTCACCATTTTTAACTAGTGCCATAGTTGCTTGTAAATCATCACGTGATTTTCCAGTAACGCGAACTTGGTCTCCTTGTACTTGCGCTTGGACTTTAATTTTACTATCTTTGATTAATTTAATTATTTTTTTAGCTAATTCTTTATCGATACCTTGTTTAAGCTTAACTGTAATACTATAAAACTTACCACTATGTTCCATCTCTTCTGGAATTTCTAGCGCACCACCATCAATACCACGCTTAGCTAACTTATCACGTAAAATATCCAGTAACTGTTGTACTTGGAAATCTGATTGGCTCGTCGCTTTGATAGTTTCATTTTTCTCATTAAGCTCAAATGATGCTTCGACATTTTTGAAATCCCAACGTGTTGCCAATTCACGAGTCGCATTATCGACACCGTTTTTTACTTCTGGCATTTGAATTTCTGACACAATATCAAAAGAAGGCATAAATTTTCCTCTTCTAATCGTTAAAAGTATTAATTATTCTAAACAACTCTTTTAGTGGCCGCCACAATATTTACGGCGGCTTTATAATTAAGATTAATCGATAGTACGAAGTAATTCGTTAATGCCAACTTTACCTAAAGTTTTAGCATCTACTTTTTTAACAATTACTGCACAATAGAGACTGTATTTGCCATCTTTAGTTGGTAAGTTACCTGACACCACAACGGAACCAGCTGGTACACGACCGTAATGAACTTCGCCGGTTGCCCGATCATAAATTTTGGTACTTTGACCAATAAATACGCCCATTGAGATTACACTGCCTTCTTCAACAATCACACCCTCAACGATTTCACTACGAGCCCCAATAAAGCAGTTATCTTCTATAATTGTTGGGTTCGCTTGTAGTGGTTCTAATACACCACCGATACCAACACCGCCAGATAAATGAACATTTTTACCGATTTGCGCACATGAGCCAACAGTTACCCATGTATCAACCATGGTACCTTCATCAACATAAGCACCAATATTTACATAAGATGGCATTAACACTGTATTACGAGCAACGTAAGCGCCTTTACGCGCAATCGCAGATGGAACGACGCGGAAACCTTCTTGTTGGAAGCGGGTTTGATCATAATCAGCAAATTTTAATGGCACTTTGTCATAGTAATTGGTTGCACCGCCATCAATAAGTTGGTTTTCATTAATACGGAAAGAGAGTAACACAGCTTTTTTTAACCATTGATGAGTCACCCAATCGCCATTAATCTTTTCTGCGACACGCATTTTACCGCTGTCTAATAAAGCGATACATTGATTAATTGCATCACGTGTTACTGTATCAACATTTGAAGGTGTAATTTCAGCACGACGTTCAAATGCTGCCTCAATAATAGTTTGTAATTGTTGCATTTCTCGTTTCCTTTAACTTTAAGTCCGTTAGCAAATTTAATTGGCCTAACAGTATAATATAATATGCCACTATTTTTAAGTGGTTTATCGCATTATTGCAATTTCTCAAAAACGACAAATTATTTGGAATAACTTTCACAAAAGCTGAGCAAAATTTAATACGCCGTTTTATTTGAAGATAGAGTTTAAACCTCGTTAAATTTCATAACAAAAAATAATGCAAAACGGTGGATTTTCTTTACTAGAACTTTTATTGATGATCTGTATTGCTGCCATTTTAGCTTCAATCGGTATACAGCATTGGAAAGATTTACAACTGCGTAATGAACTCTTCACCACCACTAAACAATTAGCCTTTTTTTTGGAAGAAGTTCAAACCAAAGCTTACCATGCCAACGAAAACGTTCACGTCTATTATTTTTTGACACCTTGGTGTTTGAGCGTCAGTAAAGGCGAAAGACCAGCCACTTGCCAAGAAGGTACCGCCTATTTTATGAAGACCAACAATTCTGTTGAATTAAGTGATTTAACTGATAAAAAAAACATCTCCTTTTGGGGGCGAAAAAATATGGCGCAAACAGGTACAATCGAATTGCACAATGCCATTGGTACCACGCAAATTATCATTTCATATCGTGGACGAATTAGATTTTGTAAGAAGAATAGTTATTTGCCTGGACTACCGCAATGTTAAAACAAAATGGATTTTCGCTATTTGAAATGTTGTTAAGCATTAGCATTTCTAGCCTCATTTTCATTGGTACATCAACATTTTACAGTAAGCTACAATCTGTTTTGCTTCAACAAAATCTTAATATTCATCTCAAAAAAAATATTCGCCAAGGACTGGCTAGTATCGCTAAAGATTTAAAACGTGCGGGATTTATCGTCAATCAACCAGAAAAAATGAAGAAGCTAGCCATTGAAATTAATACTTTCGCTAATTGTTACATTTTTCGCTATGACAGCGAAATTCGTAATGATTGGGTTTATGATCGTCTCAATCCGACTAACTCCGATATCTTCGTCTATCGTTTTTATAAAAATAATTTAGAGTATAAGGTAGGTGCAGCTAATTGTGAAGGAAGCAATTGGGAAAAAATATTTGATCCTAACAACATTAAAATAACCCAATTTTCAGTCAAACAACAGAGCAATCATTTTGAGGTAGCTATTAGTGCAGAATTGAAAAATAACAATAAAATTAAATATCAAACGGTAACCATTATCAAAAATGAAAATCCATTGTAATCAGACCGGAACACCAAACGCTGGCTTTAGCACACTGTTGATGGTAATTATCTTAACTATTGTCGGGCTACTATTATTAACAGGTTTTCAGGCGACAATTGATTCGTTAAAAAAGAGTTATTTGATTGAAATTCAACACTATCGTCAGTTTAATCAAGCAAGCTCAAGTTTAAATTGGGCAACCCAGCAGATCTGGCAACTTCCGACCGAAGAGTGGCAATGCTTATCTGATGCGCAGTATCATTTAACAGCATGTATAAAAAAATCACGATTAAAAGTAGATAACTATACCTTAGTACGCGCTCAAGCTGATGACTATTATCTTTATATGTTAACGCATTTTGAAGATAACCAACTTATTGTTGAAAAGGGGCATTGGTTAGATTATTGTCCTGAAAAGAAGATGATTGATTGTGAATAATAGAATGATAAAACGTAAAAATATCGCTGGTTTTAGTTTAATTGAAGTCATGTTGTCTTGCTTGCTGTTTGCCATCATTATGTTAGGTTTTAGTGGTTATTTAACCGCAATTATTAGTCAACACCACTATTTCCAAAAACAGTTTAAAGCGGAGCAAATTGCCTTTGCTTTACTTGATAGTTATCCTCATACTGTACCGCAAATCATACCGAATAATTGGCAATATCAAGTTTATAGCCAACCTTATGGTAGGTCTTGTCAGATGGTTTTTGTTAGCGTCAACCCTATTCATCACAAAACGATTAAACAACAACGTTTTTTATGTGATTAATATTCATGTCTAAAAATAAATCGCGCTGTTTATTGTCTACTTTTTTATTCCATGCTACGGCAATACCACATCCCGTTTGCGCTAATTCTAGCGTGATGAGTTTCATTCCTTTAGATAAAAATAGTTATGCATGTTTGTTGATTGAATTTACCAAACAACAATCTTATTTTTTAGTATTATTGCTTATTTAATCTAGCAATCTTTAGTTTAAATGAAAAAAATAAAAATCAGCAACCATCAATTAAACAATGGTGCTTCTGATTAATTTTTATTAATGAAATAATTATAATCAGTCAGCTAACCAATGATATAAATGTTGCAATACTTGCTCCGTTTTTTCCGCATGAACATTATGACCAGCGCCTTCTACAATATCAATTTGAGCATTGGGAAATTGATTAAATATAGCTGGATAATTTTTATCACTGATATAGCTAGAATTACCACCGCCAATAAATAACGTTGGTATGGCACTGGGTGAAATAGTTTGCCAATCACAAATATTGACATACTGATTAATAATTACATCAGCATTAAATAGCCAACGCTCATGTTTAAAGGATTTGAGCAAAAATAAAATCGTTGGTTCACTTAATCCATGTTGCCTCATAACTTCAGCGATTTGCTTTCTATCAACTAATTGTTGTTCAATGCATTGTGCCAATGCTTTTATGACAGGAGTATTAATTGTTTGAGTATATTTAACTGGCGCAATATCAATTACACAAATTTTGTTAATCTGTAGCGGAATAAATTGGCTTAATTGTAGAGCAACTTTTCCCCCCATCGAATGACCAATCAAGATGATATTTGCTAATTGTAGATCATGGCATAACTCGGCAACATCCTCAGCCATAGCTTGATAGTTCATTATATTTGACCATGGTGATTGTCCATGATTGCGCAAATCAATCTGAATAGTCTGATAATTAATCGACAGATCTTTAGCTAACATATTTAAATTATCTAAGCTGCCAAATAGCCCATGTAATAACAAAATTGCTTGGTTATCGCCTTGTATTTTGTAATGTAATTTCATAATGTCACTTATTTTTATGGTAATTTAGATTAACAGAAAGTCATTGATCAACAATTCAATACCCCCTACAAGCATAACTATGATAGAATTTAGTCTAAATTTTTCAATTAATATTAAGACCTATGTTTCAAAATAACCCACTATTAGCCCAACTAAAAAAAGAATTATACGAACAAAAACCGCGTGTTGAAGGTATCGTTCGAGCACATGAAAAAGGTTTTGGTTTCCTTGATGTTGATAATAAAACCAATTATTTCATTTCGGTTGCAAAAATGAAGCTGTTATGCAATGGTGATAAAGTATCCGGAACCATCATCACGAATAATGATAAAGAGTTCTTTGAACCTGAGATATTAATTGAAAGTAGTTTACAAAAATTTATTGGAAAAATCGGCTTTTTAGATCGCGCCATGGTCATTTATCCAGAAAATATGCCAACAAGTTTTGCCATACGCTGTAAAGTTAATCCGCAAGTTGCACAAAAATTGAAAGAAGGTGATTGGGTTGTTGCTACATTACAATCACATCCATTAGAAAAAGATAAAAATCATTTTTCTGCTGAAGTAACCAAATTTATCGCCGGTTCTGATTCAATTTATCAATTATGGCTCAAAACTTTGGCGCGTTACGATTTAGAAGATAAAGCACCTCAAGAGGAAGCCTTCACAATATCAAAGTCTGAACAGGAAAATCGTCAAGAGTTAACTGATGTACCATTTTTCACGGTTGATAGTGAAAATACCGAAGATATGGATGATGCCATTTCCATTTCCCAAGATGAAATCGCTAACTATCAGTTAATGATCGCCATCGCCGACCCAACCGCGTATATTCCTCAAGATAGTGCAGTCGATAACATCGCTAAAATTCGAAACTTTACTACTTATCTACCAGACTTTAATATTCCTATGTTATCAAAACAGTTGGCGGACAATCTATGTTCATTAAAAGCCAATGAAAAACGACCAGCCATGGTTTGTAAAATTAACATTGATAAAAATGGTCAATTTGCTAATGATGATATTAGTTTCACTCCTGCGTGGATTGAATCGAAAGCTAAACTTGCTTATAACAATGTTTCTAACTTCTTAGAAGGTCGAAGTGATTTAAATATCGATGACGCCACGATAAAAAAACAACTTAAATTGCTATCAGAACTAGCAAAAGCACGTATAAATTGGCGACAACAAAATGCGTTAGTATTTAAAGCCAATAATGATTATCGATTCGTACTAGATGATAATCGCCAAGTAAAAAATATCATTAAAGAATTACGTGGTATTGGTAATAACATTGTTGAAGAAGTGATGATTATTGCCAATTTAGCTCTAACTATGTATTTGCAAGAAAAAGTAGGCACGGGGGTGTTTAATACCCATTCAGGTTTTGATAGCAAATACATTGAACAGATCTTAAAAATATTGGCCGATAATGGCATCACTGATTTCGATAAAGAATCACTAATGACATTTGCTGGTTATGTCAAATTACGTCGATTGATTGATGATAATGACTTCCTATCGGCAAAGTTAAGAAAATTCCAAACTCCAGCTGATTTTTCATTAACCCCAGAACCGCACTTTGGCTTAGGATTTAAAGCTTATGCAACCTGGACATCACCAATTCGAAAATATGGAGATATGATAAACCATCGTTTACTCAAAGCATCACTTAAAGGACAAGGAATAACGGCTCCAACTAACGAGCAATTAAAAAGCATGTCAGATAGACGAAAAAAATTACGCTTAGCTGAACGCGATATTGCTGAAAATCTTTACAGTCAATTCTTATCAGATAAGCAAGAACAGACATTTGCAGCGGAAATTGTTGATATCAATCGTGGCGGTGCGCGGGTTCGCTTAACTGATATTGGCGCATTTGCTTTTTTACCACTGTCAATGATTCACAAGGTTCGTGATGAAATAAGCACCTATCCTGAGGATGGGCTAATTAAAATAAATGATGAGATTGCATATAAACTCACAGATACAATCACTGTCGCAATCTATCAAGTTAAAACTGAAAATCAATCAGTAATTGTTAAATTGAGTCAATCTAACTCATAATTCTTGATCAGATTAACCAATCTTTATTTAACCCTGATAATTATCAGGGTTTAGTTAAAAATATTAATAACAATTTTAACATATTACCTCTTTTTTTTATTGATAATATCTGCTATCTTTCACAGCTTAAAAAAAGAAAACAAAGTTAGTTTAAACTGCTACTTAGAGAGGAAAAATGATATCTATTCACGGCCATGAAGTATTAGATATGATGGATGGAAATGTTTACACAGAATCATCTTTACTTGATGCTATCCATAAAAAATTTGGTACTGAGGCCAGATTTCATACTTGTTCTAACTCCGATATGAATGCCAAGCAGCTTATTGCCTTTTTAAAGGCAAAAGGAAAATTTAAGCTTTCTTTAGCTGATGATTCACAATTTACTGTCGATGTTCGAAAAATATGTCGACATTAATAAATACAAACGTATAAAAGAATATTTAATGCTTTTTTATTAAATAAATGTAATCATCTAGTGTTTTTAAAAGAATAAGAGTATATAATTTTGCGCTACGACTTCACTAAACAGTGTTAAGTTGCTCATCCTGAAATTACAACTCAAGAATATGTTCATGGAATTTGATATATGAAAATAAGTAATATCCTTACATACGCCATTGTCTCTATTCTTGCCGCAGGCTGTGTAAAAAACAATACATCTTCAACTAACGGAAAAATTGAAGTCGATCAGTTAACGATTTTAAAACAACGATCGGAACAAAATAACCCATTTGTTGTAAATGCCAAAAAGCAATTACTCCAACTTGTTGGAGACAATCACTTTGACAGCTATATAACTAAACACGGTATCTTAAATTGTAAAGATGACAGCAACCAGTCTTCTTGTGTGTTAAATTTTTATCTTAACCAATACTACAAGTTAAAATATGACATTCAACTTAAAAAAGTTATTGAGGAAAACCAAGCCGAACATAAAATTGAGTTGACAAAAATCAACCCAACTGAAGGTAATGTTAAAAACTACTGTCAATGGTCAGCTGATTTTGTTGAAGCGGTTTACACTAATGATATTGATAATATAAATATACGATATCAGCCTTTGTTTAAAATGTCAGTGCAAGATATGGCCACTTTAAAAGCTAAAATTCTTAAAGATAATTACTCTCACTTTTTGATTGATGAAAATCCAAGTATCCTTCAAGAAATGAGAGCTGACTTTATGGAAAAATGCTTAAGCAGCCCTAAAGACAATATTATCAATTACATTAATATTTTTAGATAATACTCAAGTGAGTCTTTTTATGTCCAATTTATTTCCTATTAGTCGATTTAGTAAAACATTAACTTACAAGATTGCATGTATTGCATCTCTATCTTGTTTAAGTTTTTCTTCATGGGCTTTTACCTTTAACGATGTTGTGACAAAAGCAGAAAAACTATCAAAAAAAGCTTACGTCCAACCATCTAAAAATATTCCTAGCGAATTATCGTCGTTACAATTTGCCGATTATCAAAAAATATACTTTAAACATGACAAAGCGTATTGGAATGATCGCAAAAGCCGTTTCAAACTTGAATTTTATCATGAAGGCATGTATTTTGATGTGCCAGTCAAAATCAATGAAATTGTCAATAATCAAGTTAATGAAATTAAATTTGATCCAGATTACTTCGATTTAAGTTCAGTTCATTTAGAAAACTTAGATACTAAAAAACTTGGTTTTGCTGGATTCAAAGTACATTATCCAATTAATAACCCAACCAAAACCGATGACGAAATATTTACCGCCCTAGGTGGTAGTTACTTCCGTGCGGTTGGCAAAGATCAGCGTTATGGTCTTTCCGCACGTGGACTTGCGATTGATACAGGCGAAATGTCTGGAGAAGAATTTCCACGGTTTAAAGAGTATTGGATTGAACGCCCTGAACCAAATCAAAAGCATTTAGTCATTTATGCATTACTTGACTCTCAAAGTGTGACTGGTGCTTATAAAATCACCCTAGTACCAAGTATTGATACCACCGTTACGGTAGAAGCTAAGGTATTCTTCCGTAATTCAGTTAAAAAATTGGGTATTGCGCCATTAACTAGTATGTTCTTATATGGTCCTAATCAACCTTCGCCACTGTTAAACTATCGTCCAGCAATGCATGATTCAAATGGACTGTCAATCGTGACAAAAAATGAGTGGATTTGGCGCCCATTAAACAACCCTAAACGCTTATCTTTTTCATCATACAGCTTAGAAAACCCTAAAGCATTTGGCTTAATACAACGCGATAAAGGTTTTGATGACTATCAAGATCTCGACGATCATTACGAACTGCGTCCAAGTGTATGGGTCGAAATATTGAATGATTGGCAAAAAGGTCGCGTAGAACTGGTTGAAATCCCGACTGCCGACGAAACCAACGATAATATCGTTACTTTCTGGGTGCCAGAAAAACAATATAAAGCCGGTGATGTGTTAGATGTCAAATATCGATTACATTATTCACTCAACGAACAACAACGTTATCCAAAAAATGAAGCAAGAGCTGAAACTACACGTTTATCTTTAGGGGATATCAAACAAGCTAACTTGATTCGTAAACTTGATGGTTCTAATGCATATGTAATTGATTTTGTTGGACCAAACTTATCTGAGCAAAAACCAGTCAAAATTATCTCTAGTATTAACAACGGTTCTATTGTTAGCTGTGATTCGCAATACAATTCAGTAACAAAAGGTTGGCGAGTTATTGTGCGATTCAATGTTGAAGATAATAAAAAACCTACTGACATTCGTCTTCAATTAGCATCGGCAACCACAGGTGAGATCTTGTCCGAAACTTGGAGCGGACAATTTCCTGCTCAATGATTATAATAATAAGCAAATAACATGAAAAAAGAATATTTCGATGACTTATCTGACGCCGAAAATTGGCGTCAGAAATTGAAAGATATACCAAGTAGTGATGTCGAATTTTTAAAATATCGACTCAATCAAATTGGCAATATTGATCATTTTAATGATGAAAGAAAACAACAACCAACTTACCCAAAAGTTGAACGTGTTTCGATTCAACCACAAATTTGGAATGAACGTTATAACCCAGAATCTAAATTTGGTTTAAATATCATCGCACTAATTCGTCGTTTAATTATGTTTGTGCTTATTGCCGTACAAACTTATTATGGTACGATTTATTTATCAACGTTACTACCTTATCAAAGCTGGCAAAAAATTAATTTTATGGCAAATTGGGATATCAACCCAGAACTGGCCATTTACAGTATCATTCCCTATATCATACAAGGTTTTATCATTACCCTATTTGCTATCTTATTCTGTTGGATCTCAATTGGATTTTGGACCGCCATCATGGGACTAATTTTAGCCGTGCTCAAAAAGGATCGCTATACCATTGCTATTCCTAATGATCCCGCAGATCATATTGACGCAAAACATCGCACTGCATTAGTCATGCCTATCTGTAATGAAGATGTTTCACGAGTATTCGCTGGACTTGAAGCCACCTATGAATCACTAGTTGAAACAGGACATGCTCAATGTTGTGATTTTTATATTCTTAGTGATACTAACGATCCTGATTTGTATGTTAATGAATTAAAGGCTTGGGCTGATTTTAATGCTAAAAAAGCCGATAATGGTTGTAATATTTTCTATCGTCATCGTAAACGCCGTGTAAAACGTAAAAGCGGTAATATCGATGACTTTTGTCGTCGCTGGGGACATCAATATGAGTATATGATGATTCTTGATGCTGATAGTATTATGACTGGCGATTGTATTTTAAAAATGATTGCCATGATGGAAATGAATCCGACAGCAGGTATATTACAATCACCACCAAAATCAGTCAGAATGACAACTTTATACGGTCGTATTCAACAATTTGCCAATCAAATATACAGTGATATTTTTTGTTCAGGTACTCACTTCTGGCAATTAAGTGAAGCTCAATATTGGGGCCACAATGCCATGATTCGCTTAAAACCATTTATAAAACATTGTATTTTATCTCCTTTACAAAAACGTAAGGGTCCAATTCATATCCTTTCACACGATTTGGTTGAAGCAACCTTAATGCGTCGTGCTGGTTATGGTGTATGGATTGCGTATAATATGAATGGTAGCTATGAAGAGTTACCAGGTAATATGATTGAAGATCTTAAACGAGATAATCGGTGGTGTATGGGTAATCTGATCAATCTTCGATTAATATTCAAAAGTGGCATTACTTTAACCCATCGAGTTATGTTTTTAACCAGTGGTATGGCTTACATTTCATCATTATTATGGTTGGTATTTTTAATTTTCTCAACACTATTATTATTAGTGTTCAATATTTCTGAACCACAATATTTTTTCCAACCCAACCAATTTTATCCAACTTGGCCAAGATGGGATGAACAATTAGCTATTCAATTACTTTCAACCACGATGGTATTGTTGTTTGCACCTAAATTATTTAGCTACGGAATTATTATAGCCAGAACAGGAGCAAAAGATGTAGGTGGAATATTTAAACTAACCTTATCAATTCTTATTGAAATGGTGTGGTCTATGATCCTTGCTCCAATCCGTATGATCTTCCATAGCAAATTCGTTGTTAAAGCATGGCTTGGTAGCAAAATTCAATGGAAGTCACCATCACGAAGTGATGATGCCTTAACTTGGGGGGAATCATTCTACTTTTGTTGGCCTTTATCGCTATTAGGAATTGTGTGGTTATGTGTGATTATTTGGTTAAACCCACAATTTACCTATTGGTATATCGCAATTTTAATTCCATTAACTATTTCACCGCTAGTAATTCGCATTTCTGGTTTATCCAGTATTGGTATGAAAGCTAAAAAAGCAGGGTTATTTTTAACGCCTGAAGAAACCCACCCTTCACGTGCAGTAAAACTCACTGGTGACTATTTAGTGCAAACCGAAGCTGCTTTTATGGAACATGGTTTTGTTATGGCACTTGTCGATCCTATTTATAATGCGTTAGCCTGTGCATTATCGACTTCTCGTCATTTACCTAATACAAAAAATCAGCAATTGCGCCAACAACTGATTGAGCACTATCAGCAAGTGGATTTAGAAAAAATCAGTAAAGAACAACAATTAGCGATTTTAGAAGACCCTATTATTCTTTCTGCACTTCATTGTCACATCTGGCATCAGCAAGAAAAATACGACAATTTGTTCTCATTATGGCAAAATGAACGCCAGCAATAAGAGATAGGGCTTAATGCCCTATTTCTTCTTTTAGTAATTAATCAAAATCCATGGATATTTTTTTATGACTTGGCAACCTACTGCATCAATTAATAATTTACTTAAGCGCGCTAAAATTGTATCTCAAGTAAGACAGTTTTTCGCTGATCGCTGTATATTAGAAGTCGAGACGCCAACTTTAAGCCAATATGCAGTAACAGATGTGCATCTTAGCTCATTTCATACCTTATTTTTAAAACCTGGTGAAACAAATGAACAACAAGGGCAGAAAATGTCATTAATCACCAGCCCTGAATATCATATGAAGCGTTTATTAGCGGCTGGCAGTGGTCCTATTTATCAAATCTGTAAATGCTTTCGTAATCATGAAGAAGTGAGTCGCTATCATAATCCTGAATTTACTATGCTAGAGTGGTATCGTATCCAATTTGATATGATGCAAATGATTAACGAGGTCGATGATCTTCTACAAAACATTTTAGATTGCGAACCAGCCGAACGTATTTCTTATCAAAAAGCATTTCAACGTCATCTAAATATTGACCCATTGGAAGCTGATCAAGCAAGTCTAATTGATGCAATTAAAAAGCTTAATATCGAACTCAATACTGATGATTATGATCGAGACACTTTATTACAATGCCTATTTAGTTTCGGCGTCGAACCTCATATTGGTCAAGAAAAGCCCGTTGCAGTATATAATTTCCCTGCTTCTCAAGCAGCATTAGCAGCAATCAGTTCGGAAGACCATCGAGTCGCCAGCCGTTTTGAGTTTTATTATAAAGGGGTTGAACTGGCTAATGGATTTAAAGAATTAACTAATCCGCAAGAACAAAAGATGCGTTTCGAACAAAATAATATTGATAGGGCTAATCAAAATTTACCACCACAAAATATTGATATTGAATTAATTGCAGCTATGGAAGCAGGTTTGCCTGATTGTGCCGGTGTTGCCGTAGGACTTGACCGCTTAATTATGTTAGCACTTGATGCCATGAATTTAGACGATGTCATTTCATTCACTTTTGCAAGGGCTTGATCATGTTTGGAAGTTTAGGCTTAAGTGAATGGACAGCAATAATAATTGCTATCATCGCCGTTGTTTTATTAATCGCTTTATTAAAAACACAATTTAGAGCCAATAATCTACATGCCTTATTTGATTTACAACTGAATCAGAAAAAACAAGAAAATCAGGTTTTAAACAATCAAATAACACAGTTGGAACAAGAATTAAATCATTGCCAACAACAAAGTATCACCCAAAATATCAAAATTAGCGAGTTGCAAACTCGTTTAGAAGAGACGATGAATGCAGCACAGCAACGGCAAACCATCTTGGAACAAAGTGAGCAACGCTTAACAACTCAGTTCGAAAATTTGGCTAATCGAATTTTTGAACAAAGCGGCAAAAAGATTGAGCAACAAAATAAACAAAGTTTAGATTTTCTACTTTCACCACTAAAACAACAACTAGAAAGCTTTCAGAAGCAGGTTCAAGACAGCTTTGGACAAGAAGCCAAAGAGCGTCATACTCTCACCCATGAAATCCGCAATTTGCAACAGCTTAACGAATTAATGACTAAAGAAGCCACTAATTTAACTAATGCACTAAAAGGCAATAACAAAACTCAAGGTAATTGGGGAGAGTTCATTCTTAGTCAAATTTTGGATAACTCAGGACTCCGCTTAGGACATGAGTATCACACTCAGGTTAATTTAACCAATGAAAATAATCAACGAT
This sequence comes from Gilliamella sp. N-G2, assembly GCF_002142215.1. Lineage (GTDB taxonomy): Bacteria > Pseudomonadota > Gammaproteobacteria > Enterobacterales > Orbaceae > Gilliamella. The sequence continues at coordinate 36,150 of NZ_NAST01000018.1, read as the reverse complement.
TGCAACCAGATGTAATTGTTCATTTACCTCAAGGCGGTGATGTTGTCATTGATTCAAAAGTTACTTTAGTTGCCTATGAACGTTATTTTAACAGCGATGATGATGATATTAGAACTAAGGCTATTGCCGATCATTTAGCTTCAGTACGTAATCATCTAAAACAACTTAGCCAAAAAGATTATCACAAATTAATTGGTATCAATTCATTAGATTATGTATTAATGTTTATTCCAGTCGAACCAGCATTTTTGTCAGCAATTGATCAAGATCCTGCATTAATTAATGATGCTTTAAAAAACAATATTATGATTGTTAGTCCAACAACCTTATTGGTAGCGTTAAGAACTATTCATAATTTGTGGCGATTTGAATACCAAAATCGTAATGCCGAACTTATTGCTGATAGAGCAAGTAAACTATATGATAAAGTTCGCGGTTTTATTGAAGATATGGAAAACCTAGGTAACTGTTTAGATAAAGCACAACAGACCTATCAAAATTCAATGAACAAACTATCTAAAGGACGAGGTAATGTTGTTGGTCAAATAGAACGATTCAGGGAATTAGGAATTGAAGTAAAAAAAACGATCAATCCTGATATAGCCCGACTATCAGTTGATGAACTTGAACGTGAACAGAAAGATTATCCATCTTGCCATGATACTCAATAAAACTAATCGCAACTCATTGGCAAATGACGTTTTAATTAATGTAATAATTTAACTTAAATATCTTAATTCACCATCAGAAAAAATACGTGTATACTCATTTAACACAAAGGGGGACGATATGGCAAAAAAACAAGATAAAGAAGCAAGTTTTGAAGAAACTATCAAACAACTTGAAGCAATTGTCACTCAACTTGAAAATGGTGATTTACCATTAGACGAAGCTTTAAATGAGTTCGAAAAAGGGATTAAATTAGCCCGTTCAGGTCAAAAACAACTTAATGAAGCTGAACAACGCATCCAAATTTTGTTAACTGAAAATAGTGATGCTCAATTATCTGAATTTTCAATTGATAATAATGAATAGCACAAAACCATTACAAGAACGTATCGATAATTATTTAACAACATATATTTCGCAATTTGCCCCTTCACACTTGCAACAGGCGATGAGCTACAGTCTGCTTGCCGGAGGCAAACGAATCCGCCCGATTCTAGTTTATCTAACTGGGCAGATGTTCAATTGTCCTTTAGAAAAACTTGATCCCATTGCAGCAGCTATTGAATCAATGCATACTTATTCTTTAATTCATGATGATCTACCTGCCATGGATAATGATAACCTCAGGCGGGGTAAACCTACTTGTCATATTCAATTTGGTCAAGCAGAAGCCATTCTTGCTGGCGATGCCTTACAATCGCTAGCTTTTAGCTTATTATGCGAAAATCAACATATTGATAACCAAAGTAAAATTAATATGATTAGTGAACTTGCTAACGCCAGTGGTCTTGCGGGTATGTGCTTAGGTCAATCACTTGATTTACAAGCAGAACAAAAAAAAGTAACCCTTGAACATTTACAAAATATCCATAATTATAAAACCGGTGCTTTAATTCAAGCAGCAGTTAGGCTTGGTGCTTATGCTAGTGGTGAGGTAGCCAAACCCTATTATCAAATCTTAGATAACTATGCTCAAGCTATTGGATTAGCATTTCAAATTCAAGATGACATTTTAGATGTTATTGGTGAACAAGAACTAATGGGTAAACCACAAGGTTCAGATATTGCACTTGAAAAAAGTACTTATCCGGCATTAGTTGGTTTACAAAATGCCATTGAAATGACAAACACATTATATCGGCAAGCTATCGATAGTCTGCGGCAAATACCTTATAATAGCCAACCATTACAAGATCTTGCTGGTTTTATTATTAATCGAAATAGTTAACCTAATAACTAGATGATAAAAATGAATTTAGATAAATTTCCTTTATTAAAGCAAATCAATTTTCCCACAGATCTTAAACGTTATCCGCTATCACAATTACCAGCGATTTGTCAGGAATTACGACAATTTTTATTAGATAGTGTTAGTCAATCTAGTGGCCATTTAGCTTCAGGTTTAGGTGTAGTCGAATTAACCGTTGCTTTACATTATGTCTATAACACCCCATTTGATAAAATTATATGGGATGTAGGGCATCAAGCTTATCCGCATAAAATCCTTACTGGTCGACGTGATCAGATGTTAACCATTCGCCAAAAAGGTGGATTGCACCCTTTTCCTCATCGTCATGAAAGTGAATACGATGTGTTAACTACTGGCCATTCATCAACATCTATTAGTGCCGCGCTAGGTATTGCTATTGCTGAACAACAAAAGCAAACGGGACAAAAAGTAGCAGCAATTATTGGTGATGGAGCATTAACCGCTGGTATGGCATTTGAAGCAATGAATCACGCAGGTCATATAAAACCTGATATGTTAGTCATTGTTAACGATAACGATATGTCGATTTCTGAAAACACCGGCGCACTTAATCAGCATTTAGCGCAAATTTTATCAAGTAAAGCTTATACCTCTTTTCGTGAAAGTGGTAAAAAAGTCCTTTCAAATATTCCGCCATTAAAAGAATTATTCAAGAAAACCGAAGAACATTTAAAAGGATTAGTTACTCCAGCCATTTTATTTGAAGAATTAGGCTTCAATTACATTGGCCCAGCAGATGGTCATGATATCGAAACACTTGTAGCTACCTTGCAAAATATGAGGCAGTTAAAAGGACCACAACTACTGCACATTATTACTCAAAAAGGTAAAGGCTATGGCCCTGCCGAACAAAACCCGACTTTATGGCATGGTGTTCCCAAATTTAATCCCAACGAAGGAACTTTACCGATTTCAAAGAAAGTTGCACCAACCTATTCCAAAATATTCGGAGATTGGCTTTGTGAGATAGCAGAACATGATAAACGTTTAATGGCAATTACCCCTGCCATGGGTGAAGGCTCTGGTATGACTGAATTTGCAAAACGCTATCCTAATCAATTTTTCGATGTAGCCATTGCTGAGCAACATGCAGTAACGTTAGCCGCTGGCTTTGCTATTAGTGAATTAAAACCGGTAGTAGCCATCTATTCCACTTTTTTGCAACGTGCGTATGATCAAGTGATCCATGATATTGCTATCCAAAATTTACCTGTCTTGTTTGCTATAGATAGAGCAGGCATTGTTGGAGCTGATGGTGAAACCCATCAAGGTGCTTTCGATTTAAGTTTTCTACGCTGTATTCCTAATCTTGTTATTATGACTCCGAGTGATGAAAATGAATGTCGACAAATGCTTTATACAGGTTATTTACATAATGGCCCTTCAGCGGTACGTTATCCTCGTGGTGAAGGATGTGGTGCTAGCTTACAACCACTCAATCCAATACCATTGGGACAATCAAAATACTGTCGTGAAGGTGAAAATATTGCTTTACTCAATTTTGGTACATTATTACCTGAAGCTTTACAAGCAGCCGATCAAATAAATGCTACAGTTATAGATATGCGTTTTGTAAAACCACTAGATGAAAAAGTCCTTTTGCACATTGGTCAAAGCCATAATATACTTGTCACCATCGAAGAGAACAGTATCAAAGGTGGGGCTGGAAGCGCCGTCAATGAATTTTTGTTATCGAAAAAAATAAAATGTGATATTTTAAACATCGGATTGCCTGATGTGTTTATTCCACAAGGATCGCAACAAGAAATGCGTGATGAAGTTGGATTAAACGCCAAACATATAATCGACAAAATTAATACATTTATAAAAATATAGGTTAAATATGGAAACTCAAGCTGTCACGGTTCAGATTTTTGGGCGAACGTTAAAATTTAATTGCCCTGTCGAAGAAGTTGACGCACTCACAAATGCGGCTAAAGATTTAGATGCACGCTTAACAAATTTACGAGAAAAATCACCACAAGTTGGCAGCGATCAACTTATTATGACTGCTGCACTAAATATATCTTATGAACTAACTAAAGAGAAAGAAAAAAGCGATGAGTTCGCTAATAGATTAAAAATGTTACAGCAGTTACTTGATTCCGCTTTAAATACCAACAATTAGTTAGTTTAAACGTAAATAATCAACAAAGACTATTGTATGATTTTCTAAATTTTGTATTATATTAATTATCTCTGAGATGCTCGGGATAAGGGTTAGTCCCCTGAGCCGATATTCTTTAATTTAGAGTGGTGTGGTTTTTAATTGGTGTGTATGCCTAATTTATTTAGGAAACCTAAAAATTAAAACATGCAACTCACCTTGAACCTTGGGTTCAAGGGTTACGACCCTAACGACATCTTGGAGTGCTTCTTTACTTTTCTTTTTCAATCGATAACTAATGAATATTCGGCAAGCGATACGTAAAAAAAGACGTGAATTATCTCCAGAACAACGCAATGATGCGCAGCAAATTATTTATCAAAAAATTAAAAATCATCCAGCTTTGAATCAAGCTGAAAATGTTGCTATTTTTTTGTCATTTGATGGGGAAGTCGATACTAAACCGATTATTGAATATCTATGGCAACAAAACAAATCAGTCTACTTACCAATTATCCATCCATTTTGTAAAAATCACCTACTCTTTTTAAAGTACACCACAAATACGCAACTTATAAAAAATCATTTTGGCATCTTTGAACCAGAGCTTAATGTCAATAATGTCATTCCGTTTACACAACTTGATATCGTCTTTACACCATTAGTTGCTTTTGATGAACGAGGTTATCGTATGGGAATGGGCGGTGGCTATTACGACCGAATGCTAGCTAATTATCAACAACAACAGATATTACCCGTTGGGCTCGCATTTTCCTGCCAAAAATTGACCAAGATTGATAATCAACCTTGGGATATCAAATTGCCAGAAATAATTTATGCTTAAACTGGCATTATCATAAAATCAAACAAACTATGATTAATTAATAACTGGTTATTTTAGTTTATTCGACTTTTTCAGAATGGCTGCCATTAACGGACGATGGCAATGATAAATCATGTCAGATTTTAACATCACTAATTCGGCTAGCGGTATAGTCCAATCAGGTATTTCAGTAGTTTCCGGATGTTTTGGATCAATCGGATTATCTACAGTATAAAGCTCAGTACTAGCAAATAAATCTTGCTTTTTAGCAATATCTACATCATCACTGTCGCTAAGCATTTTACAGTTATCTAATAGTTCTTGGGCAAATTGTTCTGACCAATCATCCGCAAAGTGCTTAAATTTAGCAAAGCTTGCAATGTGCCTCAACATATCACGAAACAGTAATAAATAGACCATTTGAACATTTCGCCCAGATAAACTAGCAAGCTGTTCATCAGACAATTTGTTGTTGAAAACGCTCGGCCCCCATTTAAAAAATAGCGTATCTTTATACAAATTGATGATATGTTTAGCTGCACTATATTTCGACTTAACTAAACTATCAATTTCGCGAGATAGTTGCATGGTAGGATAACCAACATTATTACGACCATTTAAGTCTCGTTCTGATAAAGATTGTGTTTTTTTGCTGGGTAAAAGTTTTTTCAAAAATCCTAACATGATATATCACTCAAACTATCTATTTTTTGTCTAACAATTTCAAATAAGCAAACACCTGTCGCTACCGAAACATTAAGTGAAGAGACAATTCCTGCCATAGGTATACTGACTAGCTCATCACAATGCTCTTTGGTTAATCGACGCATACCTTCTCCTTCAGCACCCATTACTAAGGCCAGAGATAAGTCTTTTGAACTTTTATAAAAATCAGTCTGATAAAGTGTGCTGGTTGCTTCACCGGCAGTACCTACAATCCAGACTTGATATTCATCTTGTAACATCCGCATAGTTCGAGCTAAATTGGTAACTCTAACTACAGGCACGCTTTCAGCGGCGCCACAAGCAACTTTTTGTGCGGTTGAGTTAAGAGGTGCAGAGCGATCCTTTGGCACAATAATAAAATTGACACCAGCGGCATCAGCGGTACGAATGCAGGCACCTAAATTATGTGGGTCGGTCACACCATCTAAAATTAAAATAACTGGATTGGGATGTTGTTCCATCAGTAAAGGTATATCATTTTCTTGGTAACCACGGCTTGGTTTTACCATCGCTAATATACCTTGATGAACACCATTTTTTGATTTTTCATCTAGATATTGTCTATTGGTTACTTTCACTGTTAAACCTAACTGTTCTAATTCTTGAACAAGGGCTGTCAAGCGTTTATCTTCTCGTCCTTTAGCGATAAAAACTTCAATAATTCTTTCTGGAGCACGCGTTAACAATGCTTCAATAGCGTGGATACCGTATACTGTTTCACTCATCTATTAATTACTCTTTTTTCTTTTATTACTTGATGTCGATACTGATTTAGATTTAGTCTTAGATGCCTCTTTAGATTTTGCTTTAGCTTTTGTGCGCTTTTTACTTTTCACTTTAGCTTCTGCTTTATTTGCTACTTTAGCGTTCGCTTTTTTCTTTTTGCTATCTGGTGGACTTTTAGCTTTGCGTTTTACTGGTAAATCAGCAGCAAAACTTATATCAGTTTTATTAGCTTTATCTCTTGCCGTCTTACCTTGACGTTGTGGCTTATTATTACTGCCGACCAAAGAAAAATCAATTTTACGCTCTTCGGGGTTAACATTATCGACTTTTACTTGAACTTTATCACCTAAACGATAACTAAAGCGAGTATTCTCACCAATTAGACGATTACGTGATGCATCATAAATATAATAATCATTTTCCAGTGACGAAACATGCACTAAACCATCAATAAACAGATCATCTAACCGTACAAAAAAGCCGAAATTAACCACACTAGAGATGGTACCATTGAAGACCTCACCAACATGATCTTGCATATAATCACATTTTAACCAATCAACGACATCACGCACGGCTTCATCGGCACGACGTTCAGTCATTGAGCAGTGTTCACCAAAATAAAGCATTTCGCTAGTGGTATAACGATGTCCACCAGTTTTACTGGTTTTATGTTGTTCATTCGCCAGAACCCATTTAATGGCACGATGTAATAATAAATCAGGATAACGACGAATTGGCGACGTAAAATGGGCATATTCATCAAGCGCTAGGCCAAAATGGCCACGATTTTCGGGATCATAAATTGCTTGCTTCATTGAGCGTAAAATTACAGTCTGTAACATCTCATGATCGGGCCTTGCTTCAACATCACCCATTAATTTGGCAATATCTTTAGGAGTTGGGTTTGCACCACCGCCAAGTGATAAACCGAGTTCACTCAAAATACTGCGTAAATTATTCATACGCTCTTCATCAGGTCTATCATGCACACGGAATAAAGACGGGATCTCGGCATTAATGACCAATTTTGCCGCAGCAACATTGGCTAAAATCATACACTCTTCAATAATTTTATGTGCTTCATTACGCTGTACTAATTCAATACTCTCAATACGTTTATCTGCATTAAAAATGAATTTTGGTTCTTCTGACTCAAAACCGATTGCGCCACGAGTAACCCGAGCATTATCTAATACCTTATATAAGCCATAAAGATTTTCAAGATGAGGCACTAACTCTCGATAATGCTCACGTAACTCTTTATCACCTTCTAAAATTTTGGCAACCTTAGTATAAGTTAAGCGAGCATGCGAGTTCATTACAGCTTCATAAAATTGATAACCAGTTAAACGTCCTTTATTCGACACCGTCATTTCACAAACTAAACATAAACGATCAACTTGTGGATTGAGAGAACAAAGGCCATTAGATAACACTTCTGGTAACATTGGTACTACTCGTGATGGAAAATAGACCGACGTACCTCGTAAGCAAGCCTCTTTATCTAAAGCTTTACCGTTGCGAACATAATAACTCACATCAGCAATTGCTACCCATAATCGATAGCCTCCACCACGATTTTTTTGACAATAAACTGCATCATCAAAATCACGGGCATCTTCACCATCAATAGTAACTAACGGTAAATCTCGTAGATCTTTACGTCCTTTTTTAGCACTTTCAGGCACTTGATCACTAAATTTGTTGACCTCTTTTTCAACTGCTTTAGGAAATTCGTAAGGGATCTCATGATTACGTAACGCAATATCTATTGCTAAATTGGTTCCCATAATCTCACCAAGAACTTCTTTAATAATACCTACTGCTTTTTGACGACGCTCAGGACGTTGTTGTAATTCAACTACCACAACCGACCCCATTCTTACGGTGCGATTTGGTTTACCCGCGATCAAAATATCAAAGTTCAATCGACTGTCATCAGGTACCACAAAGCCAACACCTTGTTCAATAAAATATCGCCCAACGATTTGGTTAGTTCTGGGTTCTAAAATCCGCACCACGCGCGCTTCGGTCTTACCTCGGTATTGACTGTTGATTGGCTGAGCCAATATAACATCACCCTGTAACACTTTTTTCATTTGTTCAGGTGATAAAAAATAATCTTCTGGTTTTCCTTCTACTCTTAAAAAACCAAAGCCATCACGGTGGGCAATAACACTCCCCTTCACCATATCGAATTTTTCCGGTAAGGCATAACATTTACGACGTGTAAACACCACTTGACCATCACGTTCCATCGCCCGCAATCTTCGATGTAATGCTTCTTTTTGTTCACCATTCTTAATTGATACTGCTTGAGCTATCTTGTCTAAATTAGCAGGTTTTGCTTCTTTAGTTAGATAGTCCAAAATCAGCTCACGGCTGGCGATCGGCGAATCATATTTTTGCGCCTCACGATCATAAAATGGATCTTTTATCATATGGAACGTCCTGTGATCGAATATTAGGTTAAGCATAACATAGAGTTGCATAACTTAAAATCAAGATTACTTTTTTGCAGTGCAAAAGCCTTTATTCACAACATATTTATAATTATTAATTATTAAGATTCATGATTAATAAATAGGAGATGATGATGAGGTAATTTATCTAAATAAAGTATAAATATAATTTATACTTTATTTATTTTTTTGATCAAAAAATTGCCACCAGCTACGCTTTGCGTACTAGAACAATTTTTCTTTACAGTATACCTAAAATGTTGTTGATTTTTATTAAATATATATTAATCGCCTCGGCAAACAGTTGTTGTACTCTGATACCTTGGCGACTGAGTTTCAATTCGACCAGTCATTCCCATTACCCGGTAAACTCTTTGAAGATTACTTGATAAGTCAGCTGTCCAGAGATCACCATCAGGGCGCCAAACTCCACCATATCTTTTTGTAATACCCCACTCCCCCATAAACGTACCTACAGCCCTTATAAAATGAGAATCATTATTACTAAGTTCAGAAGCTTTATAAAGATATTTTTCACGAAAAGTTTGATTAAGTGCTGAGCCATACATAACTTTCTCACCAGCACAAAACTCTAATGCAATAAATTGTCTACTACCGTTTACATACCTGTCATCACTATAATACATTTCTCTACCAGAGCCTTTACTAGGCCATTTTGCAGGAACTGGAATAGTAAAACTATCTAACCATTCCCAATCACGACCATTATAATATTCCATTGTTATTGTTGGTGTGCCATTTTGAATAAATGCACTTTTTTGCGCAGCAGTATAAGTTACTTGACAATTCGAACCATAACCATTTAATGTCGCTAATTTTATTTTACCATTACCATTATTTGAAGAACAACGATAACGACTTTGATCCGAACCACTACCGACTAAAGTGTAGGTCGCTCCTTGAAAACCGGTAGTTGGAAAACCACTACTTCGAGAGAAACCATAAGTATTATTAAAGACATTGGGATCATGATCACCAAAATTGGTCATTTCATACGGTCGTAAATAACATATTTGACCATTTGGAATTATCCTGTATTCTACCGAACTACTACCATAGTCACGATTATTAGGTAAACCATATTGAGTTTTGGCTTGAATATTCGAAACTTCTACGCGTAATTTATAAGGTCCACCACAATTCCAAATCTCCGAGCTTAACTTATCATTAGGTATTTGAATGTCATTTTCAAACCAAGTTGCTCTAATTGTACCAGAGACATAACCACCAACTTGATCACCATCATTATCATCAACATTGAGTGCTGGTGGATTATATGCTACGCCATCTGTTGGGGTTGCATAAGCCCAAACATCATTGAAATGCATTCCCTTAGGTGCTCGCAAGGTTTGATCTGTATCCCATGCACTAATCCATTCAGTACCTCCTTGTCCATTACGATTAGGGAAATTAATACCCATAATTTGACGTAAATCGGTTAATGGTGTTATGCCATCAGATAACAAAATATAAGGTGGATTACCCGTTATCATTTTTTCAGTTTCAGCCGATTTTGAAGATAATGCCGATACATTAGTCACCAATAACCAACTACTACTTAGAATAACAATTAATTTAGTAAATAGGGTTTGATACCTTTTTGGATTTATTTTTGCTATATAAGTTTTTAGATTATAGGAAGATAAGTGTATGGTTGATTTTAATTGTAATGTTTGTTTAGCTCGAAAAATGGCCAGAATATTACATTTGGTTGGCCGATCGCAAACTAACTTATTGTATTTTAACATATTTTCAATCCTTTGTCACTATATCCGTATTTCATATACAATAAAAATACTTTTACTTCTACATAACAGTATAAATAAATTAGTTAATTCTGACAAATTTTGACTAATGATAAATTGTTAAGATATGTAAACAATAATTAACTAAAAATATTTTGGTTATTATAAATAACAATATATTAGATATCAAAACCAATATTTCTAAGCAAGAATGTAATTAAACTCTAAAAATTTTTGCACATTTAAAACTTAAAATACTGTTCCTCAATTTTTGGACTAAAAAGTACATTTCTCAAATATTATGTAGATTTGTAGTAAAGTTGAGTAATAAATTTAAAAAAACGGACTGTTATAGTCCGTTTCCTTGTCTAAAGAATAATCTCTCCATACCTTTTACGACGTTTTTTGACAGTTTTTCGGTTAGTTTTTGTTTACGTTGATAGTTAACCGCAATGATTTTATGCGTGTCTAAATGCGATAAGATAAAATCATCACTGGTACTAATTTCGTCGACTAAGCCCTTTTCTTTAGCCTGTGTTGCAAACCAGTGTTCGCCGGTAGCCACCTGTTCTATATCGATATTTGGTCGATACTCTTTTACAAAGTCTTTAAATAATAGATGAGTCTCTTCTAGTTCTTGCTTAAATTTTTGGCGACCTTCATCGGTGTTTTCGCCAAACATAGTTAAAGTTCGCTTGTATTCACCAGCTGTTTGCAATTCAATATCAACATCATGTTTTTTAAGTAATCTATTAAAGTTAGGAATTTGCGCAACTACCCCAATTGAACCGACGATTGCAAATGGCGCTGCAACAATTTTACTGGCGGTACAAGCCATCATATAACCACCACTGGCAGCAACTTTGTCAACCACTACTGTAAATGGAATATTACGTGTTCTAAAACGTAATAGTTGTGAAGCAGCAAGTCCATAACCATGAACTACCCCTCCTGGGCTTTCAAGTTTTACTACCACTTGATCTTCTGGTTTGATGATGGCGAGCACCGCCGTGATTTCTTGACGTAGCTCTTCAACTTCGTGGGCATCCATACTGCCGTTAAATGATAGAACAAATAATTTAGGTTTAGCATCTGATGATTTAGCATTTTCATCGATGCTGTCTTTCTTTTTAGCAGCTTGTTTAGCTTGTTTCTTTTCGAGTTTTTTTTGTTTTTTAAGTTCTTTATTAAACTGTTTGGCTTCAACTTCATCCATACTTGACATTAGCATGTCATCTTTGACTTGTTCATACTCTTGACTAATATCTTTTACTGATAAACGTCCAGCAATCGTTGATGATTTTCGGCGTTGACTTAAAATAAAAATTAATAACACTAAAATAGCAATAACAACAGTTGCTGTTTCAGCCAAGAAGAGAGAATACTGTGAAAACCAGTTCATTTAACTAATATCCTTAAGTTGAAAATTTTTGCTATTATAACAAGATAATTGACGATTGTGCCGAAAATCAATAAAGATTAAATTGTTGCTTTATTCGGCATTTTAAATTCTTTATACTGACAGCCTAATTTATTGCAATACGAGAATGAAAATGCCTTTACGCCCAATAACTGAAATCGCTGAAAAATGTAATATTCCTGAACAATACGTACTTCCTTACGGCAAGCATGTTGCCAAGATCGACTTATCAATTCTTAACAACAAGCAAAATAGAGCGAATGGTAAACTAGTTTTAGTTACCGCTATTACGCCAACTCCGTTAGGTGAAGGTAAAACGGTTAATACCATAGGCTTGAGTGAAGGTCTTAACTATTTAGGTAAAACTGCTATCGCCTGTATTCGTCAACCTAGCTTAGGACCAGTTTTTGGGGTTAAAGGTGGTGCTGCCGGTGGCGGTCAAGCCGAAGTTTTGCCGATGGAAACATTAAATCTTCATCTTACTGGTGATATCCACGCTATAACTGCAGCCCATGATCTGGCTTCAGCAGCATTAGATTCTCGTCTTTATCATGAAGAGCGCCTTGGTGATGAATTTACAACACAAACAGGTTTGCCTCGTCTAAATATCGATATAAACCGTATTGTCTGGAAACGCGTTATTGATCACAATGACCGTGCGCTACGAAATATTACTGTTGGTTTCGGTGGTGGAGTTAACGGTATTGAACGCCAAGACGGCTTTGAAATTACCGCTGCATCAGAACTTATGGCAATTTTAGCGTTAGCATCTGATCTACACGATATGCGCGCACGAATTGGACGAATTATTTTAGCCTATAATACTAGTGGTGAACCAATTACTGCTGAACAACTTGAAGTGGCTGGTGCCATGACGGTGTTACTTAAAAATGCCATTAATCCAAACCTTATGCAAACAGTGGAAAATACTCCTGTATTAATCCATGCTGGTCCATTTGCTAATATTGCCCATGGGAACTCATCGGTTATCGCTGACCGCATTGCTTTGCAATTAGCTGACTATGTGATAACCGAAGCCGGATTCGGATCTGACATGGGCATGGAAAAATTCTTTAACATTAAATATCGACAAGCTGGCGTTAAAGCGTCGTGTGTGGTTTTAGTCGCAACTGTACGTAGCTTAAAATCCAATAGCGGTAAATATAATATCAAACCAGGGCAAGCCATTCCGAAAGAGATCTCAGAGTCTAATGTAGAATTACTGGAAATTGGTGCAGCTAATTTAGCGTGGCATATCAATAATGCTAAAAGTTATGGTTTACAAGTGATTGTTGCAATCAATCGATTCCCACATGATAGTGAAGAAGAATTAGCATTTTTACAAAAATACGCGATTGAACATGGTGCATTTGCCTGTGAAGTCAGTGAAGTATTTACTCAAGGCGGTAAAGGCGCAGAGAAACTGGCTAAACATGTGATTAAAGCGTGTGATATGCCAAGTGAAATCAAGTTACCTTATTCCGACAGTATGTCATTAATGGATAAGATCCAAACTATGGTAAAAAAATATGGTGCCAATAAAGCCAATTTATCGGAAACTGCGCTTAAAAACATTAAGGAAATTGAGGCGTTGAAGCTCGATCATCTACCACTTTGTATTGCGAAAACACCGATGTCGATTAGTGCCGATGCAAATTTAAAAAATGTACCGACAGACTTTGATGTCGATATCAGCCATTTAGCAATTTCGGCAGGAGCGGGTTTTATTCGTGTCTATGCAGGCAATGTAATGACAATGCCTGGGCTCGGTACCAATCCAGCTTATCGTCATATTGATATTGACAAAGATGGTAATATTGTTGGTTTAAGTTAATTCAAAATTTATTATGCAATATAAAGCTTTTATTGATGAAGAAAATTGTATTGGTTGTGGTAAATGTATTCGCGTTTGCCCTACTGATGCTATTGTTGGTAGCAAACAGGTGCTCCATACGATATTACCACAGTTCTGCACCTCTTGTAGTAATTGTATTAATACCTGTCCAACTGACTGTATTACATTAAGTACCCTTGGCGTTGCCCTAAGTGAACAAGAAGAGTTACTGTTAACCGAGAAGAAACAACAACGCTTAAGTCGTAATCAGTTAGTTCCACCTACTATTTTATTTCCTAGGTCGATGTCGACAAGTAGTGCGACTACACAGAAAGATCGCAAACAATCGATTGCCGACGCCATCGCCCGAGTTAAAGCCAAAAAAAACCTCGCTAATTAGCGAGGTTTTATTTTCTTTATTTTAGACCATTAAAAGTATTACTCTTTATTACTTCTAAATGCACGTTTACGATCATTTTCAGTTAAATGACGTTTACGCAAACGTACAGATAATGGTGTAACTTCTACTAATTCATCATCATCAATAAATTCTAATGCTTGTTCTAACGTCATTTTAACCGGTGGTGAAAGCGTAGTCGCTTCATCAGTACCCGATGCACGCATGTTAGTTAATTTTTTACCAGTTAAACAGTTAACAGTTAAATCATTTGAGCGTGTATGAATACCAATAATTTGCCCTTCGTATACTTCAGCACCATGACCAAGGAATAATTTACCACGATCTTGTAAACTATACAGTGCATAAGCTAACGCTTTACCAGTGCCGTTTGATATCATTACCCCATTGTTACGCTGGCCAATTTCACCCGGACGTACATCATCGTAATGGCTAAATGTTGAGTAAAGTAAACCTGTACCGGATGTCATAGTCATAAATTCAGTTCTGAAACCGATAAGACCACGGCTAGGGATCACATAATCTAAACGTACGCGACCTTTACCATCAGGTAGCATGTTGGTTAAATCACCTTTACGTAAACCTAAGGCTTCCATCACTGAACCTTGGTGCTGTTCTTCGATATCTAAAGTCACTTGTTCGAAAGGTTCTTGCTTTTTACCATCGATTTCTCTATAGATAACTTTAGGACGAGATACGCCAAGCTCATAACCTTCACGACGCATATTTTCGATAAGAACAGATAAGTGCAACTCACCACGACCTGAAACTTTAAATGCATCCGGATCCGGGGTTTCTTCAACGCGTAATGCCACGTTATGCACGAGTTCTTTATTTAAGCGTTCAAGGATTTGTCGAGAAGTGACATATTTACCTTCTTTACCAGCAAATGGTGAGCTATTAACATTAAAGAACATGGTTACAGTTGGTTCATCAACACTTAATGCTGGTAATGCTTCAACACAGCTGTTATCACAAATTGTATCTGAGATACCAAGTTCACCTAAACCTGTGATAGCAATAATATCCCCAGCTTCGGCAACTTCTGCTTCATAACGTTGTAAGCCTAAATGACCTAATACTTGACCAACTTTGCCGGTGCGTTTGTTACCTTCACTATCAACAATAGTGACTTGTTGATTTGGTTTAACGCGACCACGTTTGATACGCCCAATCCCAATAACACCAACGTAATTGTTATAATCAAGTTGCGAAATTTGCATTTGGAATGGTCCATCTAAATCCACTTTTGGTGGCTCTACATGTTCAACTATCGCTTCAAATAATGGTGTCATATCTTGCGCCATGTCTTCATGATCAAGACCAGCAATCCCCATTAAAGCCGATGCATAAACAATTGGGAAGTCAAGTTGTTCATCAGTTGCACCAAGATTAACAAATAAGTCGAATACTTGATCGACAACCCAATCAGGGCGAGCACCCGGACGGTCAACCTTATTGATTACTACAATTGGTTTTAGACCATAAGCAAACGCTTTTTGCGTTACAAAACGTGTTTGTGGCATTGGTCCATCCATTGCATCAACAAGCAATAGTACTGAGTCAACCATTGACATTACACGTTCAACTTCACCACCAAAATCAGCATGGCCCGGAGTATCCACGATATTAATTCGGTAACCATTCCAATTAATAGCAGTATTTTTAGCTAAAATAGTAATACCACGCTCTTTTTCAAGCGCATTAGAATCCATTATTCTTTCGTTGTCATCGCCACGCAAATTATCAAGCGTACCAGACTGTTTCAATAGTTTATCAACCAAAGTTGTTTTACCATGGTCAACGTGTGCAATAATGGCAATATTTCTTAAATTTTCAATCACAATTAAAATCCCAGTTAGGAGACAGGTTCTTTAGGCGCGATATTGTACACCTTTTTAGTAAAAAAGTTGATATATATCACAAAGTTTCTAAAAAAGAAGTTTAAGACTTGATATTTAACGAAAATAGTGCCTTATTTTAGCAAAATACTAAGACTGAGAATCAATAAGTGCGACAAATTGCTCGGCGAATTCATCGACTTTAGCCCAATTTGTATATTCAATTACCTCTTTAGTCACGTCTGTATCACCTTTACCTAGCCACATAATGAATCGAATCATATTACGGTCAAACCAATTATATTTTGGATAATAAAGCGCGCCAGCAAATACCGCTTTAATAGTTGGTTGCCATGCAATTTTAGCGAGAAATTTTTTGGTGTATAAATTGGTTTCAGGTGTATTTTTATTCGATTTTCTTGCCACCACATTTACGCCAAAAAAGCCAGATTTAAGTGTGTTTAATTGCAGATAGTTAGCATCAATAAATTTTTTCATGGTTTTACTATAAAAACCATAGCGAATAGAACAACCAATTAATACCGCTTGGTAATTAGTAAGATCTATGTGGCTATCTGGTAGTAACTCAATCAAATCACAATCACATTTACCGGCAAGTTCTGTTTTTATTCGTTGAATGATTTTAAAGGTTTGCTTTTCGTGAGTGGTGTAAAGCAGTAAGGCCTTCATTTTACGTTTCCTATTAGCGTTTATAAATGTACCCGAGGACAACGGATTGTCGCCTAAAATTTGTCTTAAAAGCTATTGCCAAGTTGATTTCACATAAACCTATGCTTCGCAATAGACAAATTAAGAAATAAAAATAACAACATATTATATACCAATATTAAAACAGAAAAACGAATGCGTTAATTTTACTTTTTTATTTTTTAAAAAGAAATGACGGCTTTTTTGGTTAAACCAAGAGTAATCGAGATGGAATTGGTTGATAGAATTTTGTGATATAGCTAGCAATTCACAGAAAAAAAGTTTGAAATACCAAATTCATATCTTTATTATAAAGAATAAATCTGTGTTTTAATCTTTTTAGCATCAATTTATTGTCTGTTATAGACATTAAGCACAACAAAAAACTATTTATACATCTGGAGATATCTTATGAAAAATACTGTCGCAATATTGGAAAAACCGGGAAAAATGGTTATCAAAGAGACGCAAATGCCTACCCCTAAAGATGATGAAGTTTTAATTGAAGTAAAATATGTAGGTATCTGCGGTTCAGATGTTCATGGATTTGAACACGGCCCCTATATTCCACCTAAAGACCCAAATCAAGTTATTGGTTTGGGGCATGAATGTTCAGGAATTATAAAAAAAATTGGTAAAAATGTTAGAAAATTCAAGGTGGGACAACGAGTATGTATAGAACCTGGCGTACCTTGTTATACCTGTGAGTTTTGTTTATCTGGTCATTACAATGTCTGTCCTAATGTTGACTTTATGGCTACTCAGCCCAATTATCGTGGCGCACTTACTAACTATTTAACCCATCCTGAAGCAATGACCTTCCATCTTCCTGAAAACATGTCACTAATAGAAGGTGCACTTGTTGAACCTGCGGCAGTAGGTATTCATGCAGCTAAAATGGCCGGAGATTTATTAGGTAAAACCGTTGTGATTTTAGGTGCTGGCTGTATTGGTCTGATGACACTACAAGCATGCAAATTGAAAGGCGCGGCAAAAATTGTAATGATCGACATCTTAGACAATCGGTTAACTAAAGCCATTGAACTAGGTGCCACTGCAACCCTCAAAGGTAACGATCCGCAATTAACCGAGAAAGTTAAAAGTATTGTTGGTGAATATGGTGCTGATGTGGTACTAGAAACTGCTGGTTCAATTTTCACTGCGGAAAAAGCTTTAGAAGTTGTTAAACGCCGAGGAAAAATTCTAATCGTTGGTTCTATTGCAGGTGGTGTTCCTGTTGAATTTTTGAAAATTAATCGTGAAGTCACCATTCAAACTGTTTTCAGATATGCCAATGATTTCCCGGCAACCATAGATTCTATCGCTAATGGAGACTTTGACGTAGATTCAATTGCCGATCGTTTTTTCAATTACCAAGATACTCAGAAGGCCTTTGAATTTTCAGTTAACAACAAAAAAGAGTTAATTAAAGGCGTAATCAAAGTAGCTGATTAAAAAGGAGTTCGGAAATGAGCAATGTTGAGGTGATTTGTATTGGTGCAGCAATTGTTGATTTACCTTTATATCCGGTAGGTGAACATATCTTTAAAAATGTTTCTTATCCAGTTGATAATATATCAATGACGATAGGCGGAGATGCAATAAATGAAGCAACAATTATTACAAGACTTGGTCACAAAGTATCATTATTTGCGATGGTTGGTAATGATGTTGCAGGTAAATTTATTAAAGATTTTGCCCAACAAAATAATATTATTACAGACAATTTAATAACCCGAGAAGATATCACCACATCTATAAATGTAGGCTTGGTTCAGGAAGATGGTGAGCGAACTTTTGTCACCAATAGAAATGGTAGTCTTTGGAAGATGTCCTTACAAGACATTGAACTGGCTAATATCAAACAAGCAAAAATCTTATCTTTAGCAAGTATTTTCAATAATCCTAAATTGGATAATCACGCATTAGTTTCAATTTTCAAAAAAGCAAAATCTGAACATATGATTATTTGCGCTGATATGGTTAAGAGTCGGTTAGGTGAAGGTTTAAACGATATAGCTGAAGCATTAAGTTATATTGATTACTTCTTCCCCAATTATGATGAAGCATCTGAGCTCACAGGGAAAACAGAACTGCGTGAGATTGCGGATACTTTCATTGCATTAGGGGTAAAGAACGTCCTTATCAAAATTGGAAAAAAAGGTTGTTACATTAAAAACCAACATCTAAGCAAAATTGCCCCAGCATTCAAAAAACCTAAAGGCGTCAAAATTGATACTATCGGTGCAGGCGATAATTTTGCATCTGGATTTATTTCTGCCTTATTAAGAGGACAATCAATTGAAGAGTGTGCGGTATTTGGTAATGCAGTAGCTTCAGTATCAATTGAGTCACTAGGGGCAACAACCGGCGTAAAAAGTCGTAAACAAGTAGAAGAGATGATTGCAATTTATGAAAAAAGTAATGGGAGAGTGAGTTGTGAATAAAATGAAATTAGGTAAAACTGGACTTGATATATCAAGAATTGGCTTAGGAACATGGGCAATTGGTGGGGGTCCCGCTTTTGGCAATCAAGATAATAAACAAGCTTCAATAGAAACAATTAGATATGCACTTGAAAAAAATATAAATTTTTTAGATACCGCTCCAGCTTATAATTTTGGCAATAGTGAGTCAATTGTTGGCGAAGCAATTAAAGGAATACGCGACAAATACATCATTATTACCAAATGTGGTATTACATGGGAACGAGAAGGAAGTTTTTTTAATAAAGTTGGCGAACGCTCTCTATTTAAAAATTTATCAAAAAAATCAATTAGATTAGAAGTTGAGAGCAGTTTAAAACGATTACAAACTGATTATATTGATGTTTATATGACTCATTGGCAATCAGTTGAACCTTTTTTTACACCAATTTCAGAAACCGTTGCAGTGTTAAATGAATTGAAAGCAGAAGGCAAAATAAAGGCAATCGGTGCAGCCAATGTAGATATCAATCATGTCAAAGAATATCTAAAATATGGTCAATTAGATATTGTCCAAGCAAAATACAGTGTATTAGATAGGCAAGTTGAGAAAGAGCTGTTACCTTTGTGTAAGAAACATGATATTACTCTACAAGCTTATTCCCCTTTAGAAATGGGCATTTTAACTGGTGCCATTGAAAAAGATTATATTGCCCCTAAAGGTACAGCAAGATTTGGAAAAAAGTGGTTTGAACCTAAAAATCTATCTAATGCAATTGATATGATGAATAAATGGAAACCATTATGTGAAAAATATAACTGTAGTATCGCCAATCTTGCTATCGCTTGGATACTTGCGCAAGGTGATAATATTAATGTGCTTAGTGGTTCCACCACTAAAGCTGAATTAGATGAAAACAGCAAAGCGACAGATATAAACTTATCCGAACAAGATAAAAATTATATTAGAAAACTAGCCGAAGATATTTCATAAAAACAAGGCTCATTCAGCTGACGAATAAACCTACTAAGTTAAGATAATCAAATTAATTTAGTAGGTTATATTGATAGTTATTTACCATAAGTTAAAACAGAAAATAACGCTATTTGCTCTCTAACTTATCAAACTCAATAATTAATATATTAACTCTATCTGGTTAGTTTTGAGATAGGTAATCCACTCTTTACTCGGCTCTTTATCCGTAATAATGGTGGTAATATTAGATAGATTGGTTAAATGAACAAATGCTTTTTTGTTAAATTTTGATGAATCTGCAAGTAGTATCACTTCAGTAGCTTGTGAGATCATGCGCATTTTTAATTTAGCTTCATCTTCGTTGGAATCGGTAATACCTGTAGCAATGTCTAATCCTTTACAACTAATAACGGCGGTATCTACATTATAGTTGCAAATCGATTGCTCAGCTAATGTGCCTTGTAGTGAAAGTGATTGCTTATTAAACATACCGCCAGTAGACAAAATATTCACCGATGACAGCATAAGTTCACGCAATGCTTCAGTCGAATTAGTAACAATAGTCAAATCATTGCGATCTTTTAATAATTTTAAGGTTTCCATTACGGTCGAACTAGAATCAGCCGATATGGTTGACCGGTTTTTAAGCAGTTGTACAGTTTTAATTGCGATATTTTGTTTTTGCTCAAAATTCTTTTCAGCTCTTTTATAGAATGGGATATTGGATACAATCTCTTCCCCATTAAATACTGCACCGCCATAAGTTCTAGTCGCAAAATTTTCAGCTTCAAGTTTTTCTAAATCTCTTCTTATTGTCTCTTCGGTGACTGAAAACTTTTGGCTTAAATCAGACACTAATACTTTTTTTTCATTAAGTAATAATTGCCTAATAGTTGCTAATCGATTTGTTCCTTTCATAGTATTTAGCTCTGAATTTTGGATTTCATTGCATAATATCATATTTTTTTGCAGAAAAAAAAGTTACTTCTACAACGTTATTCTGTGAAAAAAATAAATAAATTCATTTTTTAAATCAAAAACTATAGAAACTAACACTTCTATAGTTTTTGGGTGGTTAGCCATTATTGCGGGCTTTTGCCTTCAGCACCAAATAGTGTGATTTTTTCAATCGCTCTATTTTTTACTGCGGCTCGAACACTTCTTTCAAGCTCAAGGAAGGATGCATTAACATTTTTTCGAATCGCATCCATCGCAGCCAAACAAAGTTCCGTATGAATATTGATTTTCGAAATACCTAAAGATATTGAAGTTTTGATATCATGATCGGCAATCCCTGATGCTCCATGAAGAACAATTGGAATATCAACAGCATTTCTTACTTTTTCAAGAACATCAAAAGCAATTTTAGGTTCTGAAGAATAAACCCCATGCACATTACCAATAGCGACCGCCAAAGAATCACACTGTGTTCTATCAACAAATTCTGCCGCTTGTGAAGGCTCGGTATAATGATAACCCGATAACGCTTCTTCATAAATAGTTTCATTCCCCACATGCCCTAATTCAGCTTCAACAGGTACACCTAACGGATGAAAATAATCAACAACTTCTTTGGTTAGTTTAATGTTCTCTTCAAATGGGCAAGCAGAAGCATCTCGCATAACCGAATTCATACCATAATTATAGGCATTTTGAACAATCTCCATACTTCGTCCATGATCCCAATGAGTGATAACTGGAACAGAGGCATTTTTAGCCATCGAAACCATCATTGGTGCGAACTCTTCAAATATAGTATTACCGATAAAACCTGTACCAAAAGAGATAATAATTGGCGCTTTAGTTTCTTCAGCGGCATCAATAACGCCCATTAGCATTTCGGCATTCCATACATTAAAATGTGGAATAGCAAAACCGTTCTTTTGTGCAAATTCTTCCCAATATTTTATATTTGCTAACATGTTATCTCCTATTCGTTTTAGTCATTAAAGTCATAAGTCAAAATTACTTTAATCGCTTCTTTGTTTGCCATTAACTCAAAACCTTTTTCCCATTCAGATAGTCCAAATCTGTGTGTTATCATTGGTTTAACTTTAATTTTTCCATCTGCTAATAATCTAATAGCGTTACGCCAGGTGGTTGAATCATAAGCCATATGTCCAATAATACTTATTGCCCATGACGTAATATCATTAATTGGATAATTAAAAGGTTTGAAACCCATACCGATTCGAACCACTTCACCATTCGGTCTAAGCATATCAATTGACTGTTTAAGTGCGATATTGGCGCCTGAACACTCCAACACTAGACCTAAATTATCTACGCCACATATTTCCTGGCATCGTTTTACAACATCTTCTTTAGAACCATTGACTAAATGCGTTGCACCAAGTTGTTTAGCTACTGCAAAACGTTTCTTAGTATCTTCTTCAAGCCCGACCATGACAATATTTACCGCGCCCATTAGCTTTGCCATCTGCACAGAAAACAATCCCAAAGGACCAGTACCAATAACTACCACATCGTTGCCCGGTAAAAAACTTGAACGTTGAGCAATTGCTTTATAAGCATTACAGATTGGGTCAAGTACACAAGCTTCTTCATAATCTAAATTTTCAGGGATTTCCCAAATTGCATGTTTATGAATTCTTAGAATTTCACCGGGGATTAAACAATATTTTGAAAACCCACCTCCCCAACGGTTATTATCAAGACCAAGATTTACTTTTTCTTTGCAGGTTAAAAAATCGCCCTTATCACAAGCCGGACATTTACCACAAACATGTCCAGAATTATCAGAGACTATCCTTTGCCCAACATGCCAATCAGTCACTTTGCTACCAACTTTGACGATCTTCCCTGCAAATTCATGACCTCTGATGGAATTAAATTCATCAGAACCATTTTCAACACGAAAATGTTTCATATCAGCACCACAAATAGCTGCGGCTTTAACTTCAATGACAATATCTTCATCACCACAAACCGGCTCAGGAACATCAATTAAACGATATCCACCAAACTCTTTTCCATATCTTGCTAACGCTTTCATAGTTCACTCTCCAGATTAAATTAACTCTCTTTTTTAACAATATTACCAATATCCTCAACGGATGCGCTCCTCGTCTCAATACCAACAATGGCAATGATTAACGCGGTAGCAATAGCCACGCCACCAAGCAGTAAGAACACGCCAACAACGCCTGAAGTATTTAAAAAATAGGCAACGCCATATGGTGCAATGATGCCACTCACTCGCCCGACAGCATTGGCAAGTCCTGCACCACGCATTTTTGCAGCTGTTGGCCATATTTCTGGCACATAAACTGCTGATGCATAACACACATACATATAAACGAAGGTAATTAAGAAAAATCCCAAGATAGATATTGTTGTCATATCGCTTTGTAATGAATATATATAGCCTAAGACAGCAATAATAATTAATAGACCAATACCCATGATTTTTCTTGGAATTTTGTCAATAATGAACATCGCAATAAATATGCCAATTGGTGCACCAAACATACTCATCGTATTTAATAAAACTGAATCTTTTAAATTGATACCTTGTTTCAAGAAGATGGTTGGTAGCCAATTAATTAGGGTGTACTGCACGACATTCATTGCGATAAGAACAAATGATCCTAAAATGACACGTTTTAATAATTCCCCTTGAAACAGTTGTGAATAGGAGATATTGGTTTCTTTAGCATTATCCAGTTTCTCATATGGTGGTAATGGTTCACCTGTTTCGGCAATAACACGTTTTTCAATATCTGAAACTATTTTTTCAGCTTCGGCATATCTACCTTGAGATTCAAGCCATCGAGGCGATTCAGGAAAATGACGATAGGTAACCCAAAAGAGTATAGTCGATAAAAAAGCGGGAACTAAAAGCTGTATACGCCAATTCATTTCCGGGGCGATAGCCGGAGTAATAGCCATGGCAATTAATGAACAAACAGGATAAGACCAATTTCCTATAAACGAAGCACGTGCAGACCATGTTCCCCTTGTTTTACTAGGAACATATTCAGTAAAACCGGCAAATAATGTTACTAGTAAGGCACCGAGGGCAAATCCCATAACAAATCGACAGACAATTAAAAACGTCATATTAGGTGACATAGCACCAATAACCATCGAAATAATATGGATAAAGACAAAAAGCAGGTAGCTTTTTCTTCTGCCAATCCTATCACCAATAATCCCGCCGATAAAAGCACCAAAAAACATACCAGCTGTAGTTAGCGACGAAAAGATCGCGGTAATGTTATTGTTTGTCCAACCAATTTCTTGCAATTGGGCGAGCATTAAACCACCAATTGCATTACTCCAACTAACCAACAAACCAAAAGCGACTAAACCAAAAATTTTCCATTGATTTTTGCTTGTTGGTAACCTATCTAATCTTGCCCCACAATAGGGCTTTGTTATCTCATTCATTGCTTCCAACCTTATTCAATTAAGCCAAACAACCAAACGATTACTTATTAATTAACAATCACCTTTTTTGAAAACAGACAAAATATGACACCATTATTTTTTAAAGTCAATATAAATTCTTTTATTCAAAGATTTAATGTTGAATTGTAACATTGTTGTTTTTGAACAACCCAATTAAATAAAATTTAATTATAATCATTTAATTATGCAAATAACCAAAAAATAAAAAAAACATATGTATTGATTTATCACACCAATAACATTCTGCAAATTTTGTGAAACAGCGCACATAAAAAAGATTTTCTGTTTGAATTAATCATTTTTTCTTGGAATATTACATTATCATTTTGATTAATCATTAGGGATATTAATGATTACTTAATATTTATTGCTATGAGTGAAACGAATTAGCAAAAGCATAGAAATATTGACAGTTGCAATAGTATTTTATCTTTTTAAAAATTAAATGATTTGGAGTAATAATGAGTAATTTAGCAGCACGACTTGATCGACTCCCAATCAGTTCTTTTCATCGAAATTTACTGATTATTATTGGTGGAGGAATGTTTTTTGACGGTTTTGATAATTATCTGGCTAATTCAGTTTTAAGTATTTTAATCGAAGAAAACTGGTCTACATTACATTTAAATGCCTGTTTTTTATCTGGAACTTCATTAGGCATGTTACTCGGCTCAATTATGGCTGGATACCTTGGTGATAAACATGGACGAAAATCTACCTATCAAATTAATTTGCTGATATTTGGTTTTGCATCAATTGCCTGTGCTTTGACACCAGATATGTATTGGTTAATTTTCTTTAGATTTTTAACCGGTATTGGGTTAGGCGCTGAAATTGTCGTCGGTTATGGTTTACTGAGTGAATTTATTCCGCCTACCCACCGTGGTCGTTGGGGGGCTCTTATGTCATTTATTGGTCAATTTGGTCTATTTTTTGTTACCTTTACTAGTTGGCTAATCATTCCATTAGCCGGCTGGCGAACAATGTTTGTGATTGCTGGTCTTGGTGGATTATTAGTATATATAGCTCGCAAGCAACTACCTGAATCACCTCGATGGTTAAGTAGAAAAGGACGAAAACAAGAAGCGGAAATCATTGTCAGCAATATTGAAAATAAGTATTACCAAGGTAATTTACCGATACCCAATACTGATAACCACTCAAGTTTATATATCAAACCCAAAATAAGTATTTTTGAGCCACGTTTTCGCAAACGAATATTTTTAGGGTCACTAATGATGGTAGTACAAAGTATTTCTATTTATGGTTTTGTCGCTTGGCTACCGTCATTAATGGTAAGTCAAGGAATATCGGCTAATGTATCACTAACTATCACTGTACTTATGACCTTAGGGGGACCAACCGGAGCAGTTTTTGCCTATTGTTTAACTGACAAAATAGGACGAAAACCGGCAATAATCTTAGGTTCATTACTTGCAGCATTATCAGGGATTTTATACGCACTTAGTTCATCACAATTATATGCTACACTTTGTGGTTTTGTTACCTTTTCGTTAATCTATTATTTGGTTTCAGTAATCCAAGCTGGTTATATCCCTGAACTTTTTCCAACCGATGTTAGAATGCGGTTATCAGCAATTTGCGTCATCTGTGGTCGTATATCCTCAATTATCATGCCATTCTTTGTCGTCTTGCTGTATAACTATGGCGGTATATTAATGGTAACCTCGTTGATCGCTATTTTGTTATGCATACAGGCTATAGCTGTCTATAGTTTGGGTATTGAGACTTATAACAAAAGCCTAGAGTCAATTTAATAATGAAGTTTCAGCGCAAAGATTAGCGGAATAGATAATCGTAAAACTTTTTTTATGATAAAAATTAACAATTTCGGGGTGATTTTGTGAAAAACTTTGATTATAGTATTAGCTTTATTTAACCAGACCGGAACTGATTATGGCAATTTCACCTCCAAAACGTAGTGCAATTATTTTGGCGGCAGGAAAAGGCACACGGATGTATTCCAACCTACCTAAAGTTTTACAAAAAATCGGCGGTAAGCCGATGTTACAACATGTTATTGATACAGTTCAACAACTTAATACTGATCGCATCAATATTGTTTATGGTCATGGCAAAAGCGAGTTGGAAAAATCGCTACAAGATCAACCTGTTCAACTGGTTTATCAAGCTGAACAGTTGGGTACAGGACATGCTGTTCAACAAGCTATTCCTTTTATTCAAGATGATGAAGATATCTTGATTTTATATGGTGATACGCCACTTATCTCAATTGAAACCTTGCAAAATCTTATCGCCAGTAAGCCACAAGAAGGCATTGCCTTATTGACGGTGATTTTAGATGATCCAACTGGTTATGGTCGAATCGAACGTAAAGACGGTAAAGTTGTGGCTATTGTTGAACAAAAAGATGCCAATGCTGAACAGCAAAAAATTACTGAAATTAATACTGGTATCATGCTTGTAACTGGCAAATTACTTAAACAGTGGCTATCGCGCTTAACCAATCACAATGCGCAAAAAGAGTTCTATTTAACCGATATTATCGCATTTGCTTACCAAGATGGTTATGAAATTTTGACTTCACACCCAATAAAACAATTCGAAGTTGAAGGTGTTAACAACCGCTTGCAGTTAGCAACCTTAGAGCGCCATTATCAACAGCATCAAGCCGAGCAACTTTTACTTGCTGGCGTTACGTTACTTGATCCAGCACGCTTTGATTTACGCGGTAAGTTAACCCATGGCAAGGATGTCACAATTGATACTAACGTGATTATCCAAGGTGAGGTTACATTAGGAAATAATGTCTTTATCGGTGCCGGCTCTATTTTGAAAAACTGCACCATTGCTGATAACAGCGAAATTAGTCCTTACACTGTAATTGAAGATTCAGTCATTGCCGAGTATTGTACTATCGGCCCTTTTGCCCGTATACGACCAGGTAGCAAACTTGATGATCATGCTCATGTAGGTAACTTTGTCGAATTGAAAAAAGCTCATCTCGGTAAGGCCAGCAAAGCAGGTCATCTAAGTTATTTAGGTGATAGTGAAATTGGGAGTAACGTCAACATCGGCGCCGGCACAATTACCTGTAACTATGATGGTGCCAACAAATTTAAAACCGTGATTGCCGATGACGTGTTTGTCGGTTCTGACAGCCAACTTATTGCACCTGTCAAAATTGGTAAAGGGGCAACCATTGCCGCGGGGACAACGGTAACCAATGATGTCAATGAAAATGAACTTGTAATTAGTCGCGTAAAACAGAAACAACTTGCTGGTTGGAAAAGACCAACTAAATTTAAAGAGGAATAAATAATGTGTGGTATTGTCGGTGCTATCGCCAAGCGTGATGTGGCAGAAATATTATTAGAAGGGTTAAAACGATTAGAATATCGTGGTTATGATTCTGCTGGACTGGCAATTATCTCACCTACTGGTGAATTACAGCGAGTAAGACGTGTCGGAAAAGTAAAGGCGCTTAAAGATGCACTAGACGAGCATCCGATCAAAGGATCAACAGGGATTGCGCATACTCGCTGGGCAACGCACGGCGAACCAGTCGAACACAATGCGCACCCACATGTATCGGGCTTTATTGCCGTAGTTCATAATGGCATTATCGAAAATTTTGAACCCCTACGTGAAACACTCATCGCAAAAGGCTACCAATTTCGTTCAGAAACCGATACTGAAGTTATTGCTCACTTAATTCACGATATTATTACAACCGAAGATTGCTCACTGTTTGAAGCGGTACAAAAAGCAATCCCACAATTACGCGGTGCTTATGGCACAGTGGTAATGGATACTCGCAATCCAGACATTTTAGTTGCAGCCCGATCAGGTAGCCCATTAGTAATTGGTTGTGGTGTTGGCGAAAACTTTATTGCCTCAGATCAGTTAGCGTTATTACCGGTTACTCGGCAATTTATCTTTTTAGAGGAAGGTGATATTGCATTAGTCACCCATCGCACAGTAACTATTTTTGACAAAAATTATCAAGAAGTCGATCGCCCTTGTATTGAGTCTGATGCTAAATATGACGCAGGCAGTAAAGCCGGCTTTAGTCACTACATGCAGAAAGAGATTTACGAACAACCTAATGCCATCAAAAATACTCTTGAAGGCCGAATGGCGCATGGCAAAGTGGATTTATCTGAACTTGGCATCGATGCTGAAAATATTCTCAAACAAGTTGAACATGTGCAAATCGTTGCTTGTGGTACCGCTTATAATGCTGGTATGGTGGCTCGTTATTGGTTTGAAGCCTTGGCCGGTATTCCTTGTGACGTTGAAATCGCCTCAGAATTCCGCTATCGAAAACCCGCGCGTCGTAAAAACAGTTTATTTATCACCCTATCACAATCAGGTGAAACGGCAGATACCCTTGCGGCATTACGCTTAGCAAAAGAGAATAATTACCTAAGTACCCTTGCTGTCTGTAATGTGGCGGCCTCGACTCTGGTGCGTGAAGCGGATTTGGTGTTATTGACCAAAGCTGGCGTTGAAATTGGCGTTGCTTCAACCAAAGCTTTTACCACCCAATTGACAGTATTATTACTTTTAGTGGCCAAATTAGGGCGACTTAATAATATGGCCGAAATCACCGAACAAGCGATCGTCCATGCCCTGCAAACCTTACCAAACCGCATTGAACAAGTGTTAATGGCAGAACCTATAATCAAAAAACTTGCAGGTCACTTTGTCAATAAACACCATGCACTATTTTTAGGCCGTGGCGACGAGTACCCAATCGCTATGGAAGCGTCATTAAAATTAAAAGAGATCTCATATATTCATGCCGAAGCTTACGCCGCTGGTGAATTAAAACATGGTCCTTTAGCGTTAATTGATGCCGATATGCCAGTGATTGTAATGGCGCCAACCAATGACTTACTCGAAAAACTCAAAGCCAATATTGAAGAAGTGCGTGCCCGTGGTGGCCAACTTTATGTGTTTGCCGAGCAAGATGCAGGTTTTGTCAGTGACGATACTATGCATATTATCGATTTACCACATATTGAAGAACTCACTGCACCAATCTACTACACCGTACCGACACAATTACTTGCTTACCATGTTGCCCTAATTAAAGGTACCGATGTCGATCAACCACGTAACCTAGCAAAATCAGTAACAGTGGAGTAATTTATTAGATTAAATGTGAGGGCTTGCTTTAATAGGATCTTTAGGAAAAAGTTCTCACATTTACTTATTAAAACCTCATAACAAGCATTTATAGTTTATAAAAATATTTGCATAGCTTCTCTTACTAATGAATTGCTAGTTGTTTAAATAGCTATCTTAACTTTATTGCCTCCTTTCATCTAAAATGTCTCAACTATTTTTTATAATTTTGATAGCAACTATAAACAATATTTAAATATCAATAAAATAATTAATTAAACTTTATTAAATTGGATTGATAAAAATAGAATGACTATTAACTTTTACTAACTATTATTTAATAAAATTTATAAACTCATAGGGTTATTCAGCAAATTGATTTTTCAGTCTAACCAGAGACTATGCCGCACTGTTTTTTTTGCGGAAAATTAAATATAAAATAAAGGCAACAAACATCAATACTACATGATATTTAACAAAAAATAGATAAGTACCAATTCCTGAATTTGCGGCTGCAGAAGCTAATACTGGAGACAAAAATGCTGTGTTAATGATATTAATACCAAAAATAGCACCAGAAATAGTTGGTTGCTTAACGAATGTAATTAATGCTAATAAACTACATAACATGGCGATAAATATACCAAATATAGGAATAAAAATAGATATTATAGCGAAAATTAATCCAACAATTGATAGTGCTTTCATTTTACCTCTATTCAAAAAGATGCTTAATTAAAATCTACTGATTAAATAATTTATTATAAAATTAATATCAAGCCAAAGCCTGCAAATAATAACAAATTTTAATCTGAGATAAAACTATTCACAATAATGCAATTAAATGCTGGTAACGTATCAATAAATTATCATTTTTACCTTTACTTTACTCTGATAGCCACCAATTCACTCATACAACGGCCAATTACCCCATTCTTGTGGTTACCCAAGGCGGAAATGTGATCTAAATCACAAAACAAGAAAATACGCCACTTTTAACAGTGTGATGTTTATCACATTTTTTGATTATTTTTGATGAATCTACTAACTAAATACTTCTACAATAGTTGCATAATGATTATGTCAATCAATAAGGAAAGATTAGTATGACAACATCAAACATTAAACTAAAAGTCCAAAATTTTGGGCGATTTTTAAGCAACATGGTGATGCCAAATATAGGCGCATTTATTGCTTGGGGATTTATAACCGCTATCTTTATTCCTACCGGATGGTACCCAAATGAAACAGTAGCAAAATTAGTAAGCCCAATGATCACTTATTTACTACCATTATTAATCGGTTATACCGGTGGCAAACTTGTTCACGGTGAACGCGGTGCCGTTGTGGGAGCAATTACCACTATGGGTGTCGTTGTTGGTTCTGCCATTCCAATGTTCTTAGGTGCCATGATAGTCGGCCCTCTTGGTGGTTGGGTCAGTAAGCAATTCGATAAAGTGATTGACGGTAAAATCAAAAGTGGGTTTGAAATGTTAGTGAATAACTTTTCTGCTGGCATTATTGGTATGTTACTTGCTTTATTATCATTCTTTGCTATAGGCCCATCAGTAGTTGTTGCATCAAATGTACTTGCTAGTGGTGTTGACTTCATGGTTCAACATAATTTACTACCATTAACCTCTGTTATTGTTGAACCGGCAAAAATCCTATTTTTAAATAATGCAATTAACCACGGCGTATTTTCACCACTAGGTATTCAACAAGCCGCGGAACACACTCAATCGATTTTCTTTTTAATTGAAGCAAACCCTGGTCCTGGGTTGGGTTTATTACTTGCTTATATGTTTTTTGGAAAAGGTGCTGCAAAAGGATCGGCCAGTGGTGCGGCAATTATTCACTTCTTTGGAGGTATTCACGAAATTTACTTCCCATATGTATTAATGAATCCTCGTTTGATCATTGCTATGATCTGTGGTGGTATGACAGGCGTATTTACATTGACTATTTTTGGTGCAGGTTTAAGTTCACCTGCTTCACCAGGTTCTATCATTGCTGTACTTGCTGTTACACCAAAAGATTCGC
This sequence comes from Gilliamella sp. N-G2, assembly GCF_002142215.1. Lineage (GTDB taxonomy): Bacteria > Pseudomonadota > Gammaproteobacteria > Enterobacterales > Orbaceae > Gilliamella. The sequence goes on along the minus strand of NZ_NAST01000018.1, from coordinate 4,383 downwards.
TTCTTGGTGTAAGCGCATCCGTCATCGCGGCAGCAGCAGTGACTTTCATTAGTTCTGCGATTTTGTTAAAAACAACTAAAAATGCTGATAAAAGCTTTGAAGATGCCAAATCTGATGTTTCTAACATGAAAAACGAAGCTAAAGGAGTAACCAACGGTAAACTAGACCTTACTAAGGTGAAAAAAATTATCGTTGCTTGTGATGCCGGCATGGGTTCAAGTGCGATGGGCGCCGGCGTATTACGTAAAAAAATAGAAGATACTCATTTAGATATTAATGTGACCAATCTAGCGATTAATAATTTGCCAACAGATGCTGATATCATCATCACCCACAAAGACTTAACTGCACGTGCTAAACAATATGCGCCCAACGCTTATCATATCTCATTAACTAACTTTTTAGATAGTGATTTATATAATCAATTGGTGAATGATTTAATCAAGGCAAGAGGTCAAGAGGTCGCGCCCACTACGCTATCAAAAACAGACAGCCAACAACCGTTATTTAAATTGAATGAAACAAATATCTTTTTAGGTCTAACCGCACAAACTAAAGAAGAAGCTATTCGCTTTGCAGGTCAAAAATTGGTTGAAAAAGGTTATGTGAAACCGACTTATGTCGAAGCCATGTTAGAACGTGAACGTCTGACTTCCACTTACTTAGGCGAATCAATTGCAGTTCCACATGGCACAATTGAGGCTAAGGATGATGTCATTAATACCGGTATCGTATTTTGCCAATACCCAGCAGGTGTACAATTTGGTGAAGAGGAGCAGGACAAAGCTAAAATTGTAATTGGTATTGCCGCTCGCAACAATGAACATCTTGATGTTATCGCTAAATTAACCAATGCACTTGATGACGAAAAGATTATTGCAAAATTGGCTACCACTAATAATATTCAAGAAGTTTTAGCAATATTAAGCTAATACAACTTAACTACTTCCTGATTAGCTAGGAAGTAGTCTAACATATTAAAAATGATTTGAGATTAAGGGTTTTATTATGCAAGCATTACATTTTGGCGCCGGCAATATCGGCCGTGGTTTTATTGGTAAACTATTATCTGATGCAGGTGTACATGTCACCTTCGCTGATGTTAATCAACAAGTGATTGATGAACTAGCGAGTCGTCATCAATATCCAGTCAATGTGGTCGGTGAACAATCGGTGAGCGAAATTGTTAAGAATGTTGATGCCATCAACAGCACCTCGCCTAAAGTCAGTGATTACATTGCCAAGGTCGATCTGGTTACAACTGCGGTGGGTCCTCAAATTTTAGCTCGTATTGCGCAAAGTGTTGCACAAGGTATTATCGCCCGCCATGCATCAGGTAACAATGCTCCACTCAATATTATTGCTTGTGAAAACATGGTGCGCGGCACTAGCCAGTTTAAACAAGAAATTGTTAAATATTTACCTGATGATCTACATCAATGGGTTAATGAGCATATTGGCTTTGTTGATTCAGCCGTTGACCGTATCGTACCACCAGCAACGTCTAAAACAGGCGATATATTAGAGGTGACGGTTGAAACTTTCTCGGAATGGATTGTCGATAAAACCCAATTTATTGGCGCGATCCCGCAAATCAAAGGTATGGAGTCTGTTGATAACCTGATGGCCTTTGTGGAGCGTAAATTATTTACCCTAAATACTGGACATGCTATTACAGCTTATTTAGGTTTCTACAATAATATTGCTACCATCCGTGATGCGATCTTAAATGATAAAATTCGTAAAATTGTTCGTGGCGCTATGGAAGAAAGTGGTCAAGTGTTAATCAAACGCTATCATTTTGATCCTGTCAAACATCAAGCATATATTGAAAAAATCCTAAGCCGTTTTGAAAATCCTTATCTCCACGATGATACTGCCCGAGTAGGTCGTCAACCACTACGCAAATTAGGCCGGGGCGATCGTTTAATTAAACCATTATTGGGCACCTTTGAATATCAACTTGGTAACCAAAATTTACTTATTGGTATTGCTGCAGCGCTTAACTATCGCAATAATGACGACGAACAAGCTATCGATTTAGCAAATCAAATTGCTAAAAGCAGCTTAAAACAAGCATTTTGTAATATTTCTGAAATTGAAAGTGATAATCCAGTTGTTAGCCAAATAGAACAACTTTATACTGCTATGCAAAATCATCAATTTTAAGTGACAATGCCAAAGCAGACATTAGCAGAAGACACCATACTGGAAAAACTCAATCAGCAAGCCGATATACATGGCTTGCTGAGGGTTGCTATCAAACTAATTAATGACAGCGTGAATCAACTAATTCTAAAAGTTTTTCGTAAAGATCCCCATGCAAGTAAGTTTGTCATCCCGTCATTAATCGGTAAAAATGGCCCGCTTAATGACACCTCGGTCTGCTTGAAATTACTCTATGCTCTGGGGATTATCACACGTGAAGATTATGAAGACATTGAATTGTTAATGGCAATTTTAGACGAGCTAGAACAAGATGGCAAAAACTACACCTATCTAGATGATGAAATCTTAGGCCCAATCAGTTTGTTACACGATATGATAGTTCCTCCTAACTGGAACTATCCACCCAATCAAGACAATGGTATTGTCGACACATTAAAATCATCCTTGTACCAAAACCGTCATCAACAGGTGATCCGTTCAGCACTAATCATCTCAATCACCGACTTAACTTTACGAATTGTGAATAAATAGAAAATTGAATAATTCTCTAAACCATTCTACTAATTAGATTATTAAAGTTTAGTTATGATAATAAAAGCAAGAGGTCATATTTTGTTCTTTTTAAGTTATATAAGAAAATAATGTTTTATTCTTGTAGTTAATGAAGAAATAAATAAAATTATGATGATTTAAAATTATGTATCAAAAATACTGTTTGTTACAACGCCTAAAAGGTCATAAAAGAATTAGAAAATATCTGTTAAACCAACATCAAAAATTCTATTTTTGTTGATTTGAATCATTTAGATTATAACTGTACTAATCTCTTAAAATAGTATTTAAATATTTCTATATAATTTATGAATAAAATTATTTAAAATTTCACAAACTGATATAAATTTCAAACAACCTCTAAGATTAATTGACCAATAATATTGATTATAAAAGTTGATCTAAAAATAAAATCAGTCTATTTTTTAACCTAAAAATTTCGTCTTAGGTCGCTCACGCCCTAAGACGAAATTTTTGTTTGAAACTTATAAAGTTTATTAAGTTTTATTTCTTAATAATCTCAAATTTTTTCTTTAAAAATACCATTAAGATATTACCTTTTACATGCTACAAGAAGCTTCGAATACTTCGGATATGCATTCACGTTTCCTGCTCTTGCATCACCAACGAACATAACATTTTCATTATAGTGATCATTGGAAGTCCAATAGTACGCTTTACCATCTTTTGCTTGAATAAACTTACCCCAATCAGAATCAGGATAAGCATTATAATCAGTATACCCCCACTCAGCAAAAAGACCTTGACCTATAGCACGAGTAAATGTATTGGGGAAATAGTGCCAATCAATATTTTTGTCAATATTATTTTGTGGTGAATTAGTAAACATGCTTAAAGTTGGTAAGTTTTGTATACCACCACATATATTTTTTGCATCATCAAAAGTTACATAGTTGGTTCCTTGAGGCTCCAACCAAATAAAACTCGTCGGATTAAATGTATATTGATGAATAACTTTTGGATCCCTTATCAACGTTGCTTGTACTGTTATAGAGCCTGTTGGTTTACCTTTCAAAGTTACAAAACCTTGATTTTCATCTATTCTTGCTTGCCCGCCAGGATTATTAATAATTGTAAATCTATAATCACTTTGAGCGCCTGTCATGACTAACTGAAACTTCGCTCCCGGAAATCCACTAGTGGGAAATGTTAATCTTGAAACGGTTGGTTTCGCTTTAAAGCCCATATCTGGAACATAATCTGCGGTAAACCCTCCACCATGTACAACATGTCTGCTTGTTCGATTGATATCATTCCAATCTTCTCCACTGCCATCACTATTATAGCTGAGCCATTGAGCTTCAGGATAAACAATAGTTGAATTAGGTTTGGCATAACACAATTCAGATTTTGCCGCTATCTTATAACTTTTTATCAACTCAACCGAATCACTCTCATTAGGGATCCCATGTTCTGAATACGTATTTACTAACGTCTTTATCGTCAAGGTTAGTGGCATTGAATAACCACTTCCACACCCTATTATCGTTTCCGCTTTGTCTTCTTTTATTTCTTTTCCTTCATTATCTTGCCAAGCGTACGTCGTTTTTGTTTTAAATGGTTGTGCTTCCCTTATTTTATCTCCATCAGCATCCTGATAATTGCTCTGCACATCTAAATCCAATAGTGCTACCTTAAACT
>NZ_NAST01000017.1 GCF_002142215.1 Gilliamella sp. N-G2 | reverse complement strand
CACTAAACTGAGTATAAATAAATTAAATAAGGATTATTTTTATAGATGGTCTTTATCCCCCGATAAATTGCTCTATAATAATTATCATTTTTGACAATTGTACACAGGATATATTTAATGAGAACAATTTATTGCGGACAATTAAACGCAAGTTATATTAATCAAGAAGTCACACTATGTGGATGGGTCAATAAACGCCGAGATTTAGGTGGAATGATTTTTATTGATATGCGTGATCGTGAAGGAATTGTGCAAGTTTTTTTTGATCCTGATTACCCACAAGCACACGAATTAGCTAGCGAATTACGTAATGAATTTTGTATTCAAATTAAAGGGAAAGTAAGAGCAAGACCTGATGGTCAAGTTAATAAAGATATGGCAACGGGTGAAGTTGAAATTTTGGCCACAGAGCTGATTATTTTTAATCGTAGTGATATCTTACCTCTTGATTTTAATCAAAATAACAGTGAAGAGCAGCGTTTAAAATATCGTTATATTGATTTGCGTCGTCCGGAAATGTCTACCATTTTCAAAACTCGAGCCAAAATTACCGCATTTGTTCGTTCTTTCATGAATGAACATGGCTTTTTAGATATCGAAACACCAATGTTAACCAAAGCAACACCTGAAGGGGCTCGAGATTATCTTGTACCAAGTCGTGTTCATAATGGTGAGTTTTATGCATTGCCACAATCGCCGCAGTTATTTAAACAGCTACTAATGATGTCAGGCTTTGATCGCTATTATCAAATAGTTAAATGTTTTCGTGATGAAGATCTTCGCGCTGATCGTCAACCAGAATTTACTCAAATTGATGTTGAGACATCTTTTATGAGTGCTGAACAAGTGCGTGAAATTATGGAGAAAATGATTCGTGAACTTTGGTTACATGTGAAAAATGTCGATTTAGGTAGTTTTCCAATATTAACTTTTGCTGAAGCAATGCGACGATTTGGTAGTGATAAACCAGATTTACGTAATCCACTGGAAATTATTGATGTGGCTGATTTAGTAAAAGATATTGATTTTAAAGTATTTTCAACGCCAGCGAATGATCCAAAAGGTCGTGTTGCGCTACTTTGCGTACCAAATGGTGCACAATTAACGCGCAAACAATTAGATGATTATACGCAATTTATCTCGGTATACGGCGCTAAAGGTATGGCGTGGATCAAAGTTAATGAACGTAACAAAGGTTTAGCTGGTGTACAAAGCCCTATAGCTAAATTCTTTAATGAAACTCAAATGGAAGCTTTATTGAATCGTGCTGATGCTAAAGATGGTGATATTTTACTATTTGGTGCAGATAGCTATAAAATTGTTAGTGATGCATTAGGGGCTTTACGTTTGAAAGTCGGTAAAGATTTAAGTATAACTGATGAAAACAAATGGGCAGTACTTTGGATTGTTGATTTCCCTATGTTTGAAGAAACAGACGAAGGCTTAAGTGCTATGCATCATCCATTCACATCACCGAAGGATTTCACTCCAGAGCAATTAATCAGTAACCCTGAAAATGCGGTAGCTAATGCATACGATATGGTTATTAATGGTTATGAAGTCGGTGGTGGTTCTGTGCGTATTCATCGAAGTGAAATGCAACAAGCCGTATTCTCAATTTTAGGTATTAATGAAGATGATCAACGTGAAAAATTTGGCTTCTTACTTGATGCGCTAAAATATGGTACGCCACCGCATGCAGGTTTAGCCTTTGGCTTAGATAGATTAACTATGCTATTAACTGGAACAGATAATATCCGCGATGTTATTGCTTTTCCAAAAACAACTGCAGCCACATGTTTGTTAACTGATGCGCCTAGTCCAGCTAATCCAGCAGCGTTAAAGGAACTTGGTATTGAAGTGAGCCAAAAGTAACGGTATTTATATGCAAAAGTATAAGAACCCTGAGTCTGTTTTAGTTGTTATTTATTGTAAAAGCACTCAGCGAGTTCTTATGTTGCAACGTAAAGATGATCCTAATTTTTGGCAATCAGTTACAGGTAGTTTGGAAAAAAATGAATTGCCTAGGGATACGGCAATTCGTGAGGTTTTTGAAGAGACCGGTATAGATATTAATGGAAAAAATCTTAAATTAATTGACGCAAAACATGTGGTTGAATTTGAAATTTTCCCTCAGTTTAGATATCGGTATGCACCAGAAGTAAAGATAAATAAAGAGCATTGGTTTTATTTACCTCTTTGTGATGAGATAACGCCAGTGCTTACAGAACATTTATCTTATCAATGGTTAACTATAAATAGTGCAGCCAATCTTACTGTATCACCAAATAATTGTGATGCTATTGGTAAAATTGGTTCAATTGAGAAAATTAATTTAAGAGACCAAAAATGAAATTTAATCAATATATCTTTTTGTTGTTTAGTTTATTCTTTCTAATGTCAAACAGTTATGCTGAGATAAATATAAAAAAATGTAAAGCTAATCAAGGTGACTACATTATTTTTGATGAGTATGATTCTCAAATTGCCGAAAAAATTATCGACTATAAATTACATAATCAACCTGAGAAACGAGAAAATAGCATTATTAAAATTTTTGCCAATGAAAATAGTGATGATCGTAATTACTGGTTAGCTTCGATTCAAACTGATAATAAAGCTGAGGATTATTTATTTTATCAAGTAGATCAAAATAAATTTACTGAAGTTGATCAACAACAGTTTCAAATTTTATTACCTAAAATTGTTGAGTGTAATCAGATCAAAGAAGTTCCTATATATAGTGAAAACTTCGATGCAGATTAGTTAATATTTATCAGCTTGTATTTGATTAATGTAATTTAGAGTTGAAAGGAGTCATAATGGCATTATCTAATTTTCGAAATTTTTTAGATTACCTTGAGCAGCAAGGCGAACTGAAACGAATTAGTTATCCAGTTAATCCTTATCTTGAAATGACAGAAATCGCTGATCGTGTATTACGTTCACAAGGCCCGGCATTATTATTCGAAAATCCAATTGGTTATAAAATTCCAGTATTGTGTAATCTTTTCGGTACGGCTAAACGAGTCGCTATGGCGATGGGACGTAAAGAAACTACAGAATTGCGAGAAATTGGCGAATTACTCGCTTTTTTACGAGAGCCTGAACCACCGAAAGGTATTCGACAGTTTTTTAATGTTTTGCCTAAATATAAACAAGTTCTCAATATGCCGGTAAAGCGTTGCTCTTCAGCACCTTGTCAGGAATTAATTTTTAAAGATGATAAGGTCAATTTAACTCAATTACCTATTATGCATTGCTGGCCAGAAGATGTTGCTCCACTTGTAACTTGGGGGTTAACAGTAACCAAAGGACCTCATAAAGAGCGTCAAAATATTGGTGTTTATCGCTTACAATTATTGGGTAAAAATAAATTAATCATGCGTTGGTTATCGCATCGAGGTGGCGCGCTTGATTTTGCTGAATGGCAAAAATCTCATCCAAATGAAAATTTTCCTGTTAGTATCGCAATAGGCGCTGATCCGGCAACTATATTAAGTGCTGTTACGCCGGTACCTGATACATTATCAGAATACGCTTTTGCAGGATTGTTACGAAATAGTCGAACTGAAGTTGTTAAGTCATTATCAAATGAATTAGAAGTGCCAGCGACAGCTGAAATTATTCTCGAAGGTTATATCGATCCAAACGAACTAGCTGTTGAAGGTCCCTATGGTGATCATACTGGCTATTATAATGAAGTTGAAAAATTTGCCGTGTTCACTGTGACTCATTTAACTAGACGCAAAGATGCCATTTATCATTCCACTTATACTGGTAGGCCACCAGATGAACCTGCAGTAATGGGATTAGCATTAAATGAAGTGTTTATTCCAATATTGCAAAAACAATTTCCTGAAATTGTTGATTTTTATCTTCCACCAGAGGGATGTTCTTACCGGATTGCTATTGTCACAATAAAAAAACAATATCCAGGGCATGCCAAAAGAGTCATGATGGGCATTTGGTCCTATTTAAGACAATTTATGTATACTAAATTTATTATCGTCTGTGATGATGATATTAATGCTAGGGATTGGAAAGATGTTATGTGGGCGATTTCAACACGAATGGATCCACACCGAGATACTACATTTGTTGATAATACTCCAATTGATTATCTAGACTTCGCTTCACCAGTGTCTGGCTTAGGATCTAAAATGGGATTGGATGCTACAAACAAGTGGCAGGGCGAAACAAATCGAGAATGGGGTAGCATTATTACTAAAGATGAAAAAGTGGTTGCACATATTGATGAAATTTGGGATGAATTAGGCTTATAGCACATTTAATTTATCGGTATATAATATTTAACCATCATAAAAAATAACATTAACTTTCAATCAAATAAAGAAAAAAGGTAACTATAAAAAAACAAAACTATTCCCTTTTTAATCAATTATGTATAATTACTTTCAATATTATAGCATTTACACAATTATGAAAAGATTTCAAATTATATTGGCTTTGATGTTATCTATCTCTTGTGGATCATTTGCAAGCGAGGCTAAAACACAAACAGATACCGAGCTAAAAGTTAGTGATCCTAGTTCATTAATTCCTTCTTTGCTATTGTCTGCTGAAAAGGGTGATATGCAATCACAATATTCATTAGGAACAATTTATAAGCAGGGATTGGGAGTAGAAGTTAATGATTTAAAAGCCTTTTTTTGGTTCAATAAAGCAGCTGAACAAGGATTAGCTAAGGCACAAAACAATTTAGCTTATATGTATCAAAATGGATTAGGAACTAAAGAAAATTTATCTGAAGCATTTAAATATTTTAAATTGGCAGCTGATCAGAACTACGCTTTAGCTAAATATAATTTAGCGTTAATGTATAAAAATGGTGAGGGAGTTGCTAAAGACATTTCTGCTACGATTAATTATTTTAGCCAAGCTGGTGATCAAGGTATTTATGATGCCTATTTAAATTTAGGTATTATGTACTTTTTTGGTGATGGTGTAGAGAAAGATCGAATGATAGCTGCTGACTGGTTTAGTAAAGCGGCCAAAGATAATAATCCTGAAGCACAATATTATTTAGGGGTAATGTCTCAAAATGGTGATGGTTTAACTCAGGATTATGTTGCTGCGCTTTATTTTTATACTCAAGCTGCAGAACGTGGTCATATATTGGCTATGTATAATTTAGGTATTATGTATGCAACCGGTGCAGGAACAAGACCTGATAATACTCAAGCTGCACATTGGTTTACTAAAGCTGCCGAAGGTGGTAATGCTGACGCTCAATATAATATTGCTGTTATGTATGATGTTGGTGGTGGTGTACAAAAAGATGAACAAAAAGCGATAGAATGGTATACCAAAGCCGCTAAGCAAGGAAGTGTTGATGCGCAATATAATTTAGGAATTAAATATCTAGAAGGTGAAGACGTTAAACAAAATGATAACCTTGCGATTTATTGGTTCACTAAAGCCAGCGAGCAGGGCGATGAAGATGCGAAAGCTTATCTAGAAGAGATTTCAGCGAAAAGTAAAAAGGGCGAATAAGCCCTTTTTACTTTTTATTATCCTGAATTTCGCATTCCTGCTGCAATGCCTGAAATAGTTATCATTAACCCTTGCTCAACGATACTATTTTCATCATTATTTTTACGAGAACGACTCAATAATTCGGCTTGTAATAAGTTAAGAGGTTCAATATAAGTATTACGCAATGCAACTGATTCAGCAATCCAAGGCAGGTCTGCCATTAAGCTAATATCATCCGTGATGGTTAGTACAGTATTGATATCTTCAGTCAATAAATTTCTTAATTCATCTCCTAGTGGCCATAATGCTGGAGAAACTAGACGTTGTTCATAATATTCATGAATATTTGGGGCAGCTTTAGCATAAACCATTTCTAGCATTCCTAAACGAGCATTAAAAAATGGCCAATTATGATACATATCTTGCAATTGCTCTTTTTTGCCCTCACTGATAACAACTCTAAGTGCACTACCTGCACCGAGCCATGATGGCACCATTAAACGGTTTTGTGTCCAAGCAAAAATCCATGGTATTGCTCGTAGGCTCTCAATTCCCCCACCTGTTCGACGTTTTTGTGGACGAGAACCTAATGGTAATCTACCTAGTTCAGCTTCTGGTGTAACTGCTCTAAAATAATCGACAAATTCAGCTTTTTCTCGAACATAGCTTCGATAGCATTGGCAAGAATAATCTGACATTTCATCCATAATATCTCGCCAGACTTGCTTAGGCTCTGGAGGTGGAAGTAAATTTGCTTGTAAAATTGCTGAGGCATAAAGCATTAAACTACTAAGTGCAACCTCAGGTAAACCAAGCTTAAATCTAATCATCTCACCTTGTTCTGTAACACGTAAACCTCCTTTAAGTGATCCAGGTGGTTGTGAAAGTAAAGCCGCATGAGCTGGTGCACCACCACGTCCAATTGAACCTCCACGACCATGGAATAATACTAAGTTGATATTATATTTTTCAAATAAATTGACTAGTTCTTCTTGTGAACGATATTGTGCCCATGACGCAGCAAGTGTTCCTGCATCTTTCGCTGAATCTGAATAGCCAATCATTACCATCTGTTTGCCATTGATCTTTTCACGATACCACGGAATATCTAAAAGTTTTTGCATAACAGATTTAGCATTATTTAAATCTTCTAAGGTTTCAAATAATGGCGCAACAGGTATATTTTTTTGGCAATCAACACTTTTTAGAAGTAAATAAACGGCCAAAATATCAGAAGGTGCTTTGGCCATTGAAATTACATAAGAAGCAATTGATTCCTCACCAGCTTTTTTGATAACTCGGCAGGTATCTAACACTTCTTGAACCATTTCATCAGGTTGCCAATTATAAGGAAGTAATGGTCGATTAGATTGTAATTCAGCTAATAAAAATTCCTGTTTTTCTTCTTCTGTCCATGAGGCGTAACTACCTAAATTAAGTTCTTTAGTTAAGGCGTCTAATGCTTCTGTGTGTACAGAACTATCCTGGCGAATATCTAATCGAACTAATTGTAATCCAAAGCTTTTAATACGTCTTAGTGTATCTAATAATGGCCCATGAGCAATAGTTGACATGCCATTCTCTATTAAAGATTCATAACAGATATAAAGTGGTGTCCATAATTGTTCATTTTTAGTCAACAGATCGACTGGCGCTAAAACTTGCTCATTGTTTAATAGTGAAACGATATAACTATGGGTTTTAACTAAACGAGATCGTAGTTGTTTCATTACTGCTCGGTAAGGCTCTGATGCTGTTTTATTTTGTTCGTTTAATAAATCAATAACCGATTGACTACATTCTGTCATGGATAATTCACGAACTAAAATCTGAATATCAGCTAAAAATAATTCGATTGCTTTTAATCTGGCTTGTAACATGACCTTTTCAGTCACCTTTGCTGTTACATTTGGATTGCCATCTCGATCTCCGCCCATCCATGAGGTAAATTTAACGGGTACATGTTCAACGGATAGTTCTTCATTAAAGGAATCAACTAGCTGGTCATTGAACTCACGTAAAAATAAAGGAACACCTTCCCATAAACTATCTTCAATAACCGAAAATCCCCACTTAGCTTCATCAAGAGGAGTAGGACGTTTTTTACGAATTTCATCGGTATACCATGCTTGGCAAACGAGCTGTTTTAAACGACGCATAATCCGTTCTTTTTCATAATCGGCTAAATCATTATGGTCAAGTTGTGATAAGCAACTATTAATTGCGGTATAAGTATTAATCATTGTGCGGCGGTTGATTTCCGTTGGATGAGCAGTAAGTACCAACTCAATAGATAAATTATCAATCGCTTGTGAAATAGTCTGAGGGGCAAAATTTAAGTTTTTAAGTGATTTGAATAATTCAGTCATTTTTTTAGGACTACTTGATGCTTCGCCATGAGGCGAAATACCATAATACTCTGCAGCAGTGTTAACTAAATTTAAAAACTGGTTAAATGCACGTGCAACATGAAGTAGATCTTGATCATTAAGATTCTCAATTAACTTAAGTAATTCATTATGCGCTTGTTTATTTCCTTGTTGCGCCGATTTGGATAACTGACGGATTTTTTCGACTAAATCGAAAGTTTCATTACCTGTTGCGCGTTTAATTGCATCGCCCAATAGGGTGCCTAACATGTTGACGTTGCTTCGCATTGATGAGTATTGATTATTCATTCTATTCTCTACTTGTTTATATTTTGCCTAAGTACCTTTAAGCTGCACGATTAAAATGACAATTTAAAGAAAAAGGTATAAATATAGGTTAATCGCTCAGGATATATACTTTATAACAATGTTGTATTGAATTTAAATAATAAAATTTTATGGATTTTATTATTTCTATTGTTTTTATTATATTTGCTAAATGAATATTCTTACTATCATGAAAAGTTAAAATTCTATTTAGAAAGACTTTTTTGTATTAACACTAGGTTAGTAAACTGTATATTGTTGTCAATTAAGTATATACTAATGACATTATGAATAGGTATTGGATGAATTAATGATCGTTGTTTTTTATATCGCATCGATAATTGCTGTTGTTGCAAGTATAAAAGTGATTTTTTGTCGGCGAGTAGAAAAAGCAATTTTATATTTGGCTATATCACTTTTTGCATCAGCATTAATATTTATTCTACTAGAAACATATATTTCGGCTGTTTTATATATTCTCTTGTTTATTAGCGGAGCAGTCATCCTGTTTAGGGCTGTTTCTTTAAGGCTGGAAATGCGTCGTGACAATGTTGAAAATGGTAAACATGGTATTAGCCCCAAAATTTGGCTAGGGCCATTAGTTTTAGCATTTATTTTATTAGTTGTTCTTATTTATGGCGTAGTAAGTACTGACTATACGCAGTTCACTGAATCGCATGAATTGATGCACCAAATGTCAATCTATGCTTATGTATTAATGGCTGAGTTAGCTGCGTTTTTACTGTTAGGCGCTGCAGTTATATCTTATCATTTTATGCATCGAATGCTGTCGGAGAAATAATGTGATACCACTTATGTATGGTTTGATTTTTGCCTCAATCTTATTTGTAATAGGACTTTTAGGGGTAATGATTAGACGTAATCTCTATTTCTTATTGTTAAGTCTTGTCATCATGAATAATGGGGCCATCGCTGCACTTTTTGTCGCAAGTAGTTATTGGCAGCAATCCGATGGAGAGGTGCTTGCTATATTAGCGGTAACCGCTGTATTAGCTCAAATATCGGTCGGGCTTGCTTTATTGGTAAAATTAATTTATCGACGTAAAAACTTTAATATTGACTCATTGAGTGAAATGAAAGGATGAATTTACTTTATTTAACTATCATTGTTCCATTGCTATCTTTCTTGATATTAGTCTGTTTTGGGCGACAAATACAATCCATTAATGTTATGTTAATCGGGATTTGTACGATGTTTCTTGTTGGATTAATAACAATATTTTCTTGTATTGATTTTACTACCAATACAGTTCCAGATATGACATTGGTTTATACAAGAAATTTATGGACTTGGTTTTCAGTTGGTGATTTTGATGTTCCTATATCTTTAACGCTAGATGGCTTATCACTGACATTCTTGGTATTAATATCATTCTTTGGTTTGTTGATCTATTTTTTTGCTGCCTGTTATTTAAAATCGAGGAAAGATATTTACACTTTTTATGCATATAGCAATTTACTGATAGCAAGTGTGTTAACGGTTGTTCTTGTTGATAATTTGTTTGTGATGTTACTTGGTTGGGAAGGGGTGAGTATAAGTACTTACTTACTTATTGGTATTTACTACAAACAAGCTCGCAATAGTTATGCAGCAGTTAAAGCATTTGTTATGATGCATTTAACTGATATTTTTCTAATCATAGGTATATTTTTACTTTATCAGACTTTAGAAACATTAAAAATCAGTGATATTTTAATAAAAGCTCATAATGACTTAGCAGTTGATTCAGACATTATTTTTTGGATTACGTTGATGTTATTCTTTGGCGCTATGAGTAAATCAGCGCTTTTTCCAATGCATTCATGGTTCAAAGAAACAACACTAGCACCGATGCCTGCTATCGCGTTATTGCAATCTTCTACTGTTATATTCGCGGGTGTTTATCTAGTCTTAAGGCTAAGTAATCTGTTTATGATGTCAAGTGATACGCTTTATATAATGCTTTTATTCGCTTCTTTGACTGTTATTTTTGCTAGTAGTATCGCTTTGGTTCAAAATGATATAAAACAGATTATAACTTATATCAATTTAGCGCAAATAAGTTATCTATTTTATGCATTTTCGACACAGAGCTGGAATTTATCCTTAAGTTGTTTGATTAATTATACTGTTACTAGCACTTTACTCATTCTTGCTTCTGCAATTTTAATCAAACAGTGCCAAGGTGAACGGGACATCAATAAACTTGGTGGCTTGTTAAAGTCTAATAGAGTCTTATATGCAATCTTCTTAGTAATCATGTTATCACTTAGTGCCTTACCGTGGGTTTCCGCATCATTTTATATTAAAGGCGATATTATTTGGGGGTTAATGGCTCAAGATAGCTTAATGGCCGGTACTATTGGCTTATTAGGAATTTTATTGTCGAGTTTATGCATTTGGCGTTTGATATTTTTAGTTTTTCATCATTCAATTAAAATTGAAAAAATAATAAGAATCAGAAAAATAAATTATTATCCGATTTTTATTTTATTGATATTTACTACGGCACTGTTTATCTACTTGCCATTACCGATACAAGGGATAATCCCAATAGCCAATTTAGATACACAAGGCCAGGTCCTATTTAGAATATTGTTGTGTGCAGTAACCCTATTAAGTTTAGTTATTGCATATATTCTTTATGCTCATCCGAATGCTGAGGTTCATGAAATTCTCAATACTCCGATGATCAAATCGTTAGGAAAATTATGTAAAAGTGATTGGCGATTCGACTATTTGTTAAATAATCTTTTTGTAAAACCGTATATTTATTTAGCAAACTTATTGAAAAAGGATCCACTAGCCTTATGGGATGATTGGATCATGTGGGGGATAAAGAAAATAAATGCCTATATTGTCAGTTTAGAAAATGGACAAATAAGATGGTATATGGTTTCAATGGTAATAGGTAGCATTATTATATTAATGTTATTGATTTTTATTTGATAAAGGTGTGAACTTAATGTTGCTATGGCTTGTTTTCTTACCTGTAATTGGTGGATTTATTGGTTGGTTTTGTCATGTATTTTTACAAAGAATCGTGACTTCAACCGATATACAGTTGCGTTGGCAACGTTTACCAATGATGATTGCTCTTACAACCATATTAGTCACATTTATTTTGGTAATTGTTTCATGGTCAGATGCAAATACTGCTTTAGAACAAAGTCCAAATTGGATTGAAGAAGTTAATATTGATTGGATACCTTTACTTGGCATTCATTTTCATCTGGTATTAGATGGTTTATCTTTGATTGTTATTAGTTCGACACTCTTTATTGTATTGTTAGTTATTGTTTATTCAAGTAAAGAAAATCTTAATAATGTCGGATTATTTTATTTATGTGTATTATTTATGACATCAGCTATTATGATGTTATTCGTAATTACTGATCTGTTTTTAATGTTTTTCTTCTGGGAAGCGGTAGCTATTCCAATTTATTTTTTAATTTCATTGTGGGGCAGACGTGATTTAAATTCTCAATTACGTTTTAATGGAGCTAGCAAATTTTTAATTTACACTCAGATAAGTAGCCTACTAATGCTAATATCGATTGTGTCGTTGGCTTTGATCAACTGGAATCTAACGGCAAAATGGACTTTTGATTATCAGATTCTAACAAAGACGCCGATTTCAAGTAATACCGAATTTTTATTAATGCTAGGCTTTTTAGCCGCTTTTATTATACGTATTCCTTTAATTCCTTTTCATAATTGGTTTATTGAGGCACATATCGAATCTTCAACAAGTGGTTCGATGATGATTAGTGGTTTATTAGTTAATACGGCGGCATTTGGTTTATTACGTTTTGTGATACCTCTTTTCCCTAATGCTTCGTTAGCGATTATGCCGTTTATTTTAGTATTAGCTATATGCACGCTATTTTACACCGCGTTACTTGCTTTTAATCAAACCGATATTAAGAAACTGATTGCTTATATCCATATTGCTTTAATGGGGTTTGTGACGGCGATTATCTTTAGCGGCTCAGTTATTGCTTTCCAAGGTGTTGTTATTCAAATGGTAGCGATTAATTTAGCTATTGTTGGCATGTTTATAATAAGTGGTTTATTAGCAGAATGCTATTTAACTCGAAACATTAACCAATTTATTGGCTTAAAAGAGCAAGTAAAGTATTTGTCTTCTTTTACTCTGTTTTTTATGTTAGCTGTGTTAGGTATTCCCGGAACGGCTAACTTCATAGGTAATTATATGATGTTATTAGGTAGTTATAATTCATATCCTTATTACACTATTTTATTAGCAATTGGATTATTGTTATTGTCAATATCGTTAATTATTCGAATGCAACCTATTTTTTATGGTGAAGTTGATAAAATTACGGTTACAAAACACTTGCTGAGTAAAAAAGATATTTTTCTATTGTCTAGTGTTCTTATTGTATTAATTTTTATTGGATTATATCCAAAAATGGTTCTAGATATGTCTTATTCTATTGTTAACCAAACACTGCAATATATAATTACTGAACGAGTGGGAGAGTAATAACTTATGATAGCTTTATTGCCAATATTTATATTGAGCTTTGCCATAATAATTTTGCTCATCGCACTATTTATTTTTAAAATAGATACTAAAAAATGTGCTACTTTAACCATATCGGGATTAATTTTTGCACTAATTTGTTCTGCATTTTGGGGGTATAAAATTTCGTTTAATACCCAAGCAATATCAGATATTAGTAGTGATAATATGCAAATATCGGTTTCTTCGTCACCAGAAAATACCGATACAACATCTGCAACAGAACAAACAGTCACTATTGATAGCGTACCTACGGAGCAAGAAACCACCTCCTCAACAAGTGAAGAAGTTACCGAATCTATTGCGGAAAATAATGATATGCTGGGACCATTCCCTCAGGTTGATGATACTCAGCAGAATGATACTAACAATGAATGGCAAGCACGTCATGTTACTGCATTATTTACTTGTGATGGTTATGGATTACTTTATACCTGCTTAATTTTATTTATTTCAATCGTAGTTTCATCATTAGCTTATCGATGGTTTGTACAAGAAGAAATCAACCATGGGTTATTCTATTTAATTTTGCTGTTTATGACGTTAGGTGGAGTCACTTTAGTTTATGCTAGCCATTTAATGTCATTCTTTCTTGGCATTGAATTGCTCTCGATTCCATTTATTGGTTTAATCGGCTATCAATATATCCAAACCCATGCGCTTGAAGCCGCGATTAAATATATGATTTTGTCCGCCATTGCTAGTTCATTTTTGTTAATGGGAATTGCTTTCTATTATGCAACTACTGGCGAGCTCACATTTAGTGGTTTAAGTTATCAATTATCAACCATGACTTATCCAAGTACTTTATTATTAATTGGTATTTGTTTAATGTTAGTTGGTATTGGTTTTAAACTTTCGCTAGTACCTTTTCAACTTTGGTTACCCGATGTTTATCAAGGGGCTCCGACTGTTATTTCATTACTACTATCAACTGTAGGTAAAGTTGCTGTGTTTTGTGCTATTGCAAGATTATTTTTATTAGCGCCAATAGTAAATAATGAAACAATCCGTATTATTTTGGTTATTATGGCCTTCTGTTCAATTCTATGGGGAAATTTATCGGCATTATTGCAAAGTAGCTTAAAAAGGTTATTGGCTTATTCATCAATTGCTCATTTTGGTTATCTTTTGCTGGCATTAATTGCCGTGCAGTATCAAGTGCTCGCTTTAGAAACAATTGGTGTTTATTTAATTGGCTATATTTTTGCCAACATCTGTATCTTAGGCGTGATCAGCTTAGAGTCCCATTCCAATGAATTACAGGATCATGAAAAGGAAATTGATCTTTCGGGATTATTTTGGCGTCGACCTGTTTTAGCCTTAGCAATGGGAGTCGGCTTATTATCTTTAGCTGGAGCACCACTTACTGCGGGTTTTGTGGGGCGTTTTCTTTTAGTTTTATTAGGGGTTACTGCTGAATTATGGTGGTTAATTGCTGCAGTAGTGATTGGTAGTACCATAGGATTATATTTCTACTCAAGACTTATACTCAATCTATATATCAGGCCTATCAATCGTGATGATTCCTCAAGTAATAATTCTATTATTAAATTGAAGTGGCAAGACATAAAAGTGAGTGAATTGTTTATTGTTATCGCAGCATTTTTAACCATGGTATGTGGTGTTTATCCTAAATGGTTATTTAACTTGGTTAGTATGGCACAATATTTAACGACTTAATTTTTTTGCTGGTTCATTGTTGGTGGGTACTGTATTTAGTTAGTTAATTGAATAAAATAGTTAATAATAATGATATTTGTTGTTGACTTAAAAGATATTGGCAAGAAATAGTTAATAATCGATTTATTTATTGTGTTATAATTCTGCACTTTAATATTTTTATATACATTTAAGAGGACCAATATGGACTTTTTTATTTCTAATGCATACGCAGCGGATGGTGCTAGTGCTGAAGCAAATCCTTATTTTTTACCTATCATGTTAGTCGTGTTTGGACTGTTTTTCTATTTTATGATTATGCGTCCACAACAAAAACGTGCTAAAGCACATCGCGAGTTAATGGCTTCTATTTCAAAAGGTGATGAAGTGTTAACTAATGGTGGACTTATTGGTCGAGTATCGAAAGTTAATGAAAATGGTTATATTGTGTTAGAGTTAAATGATACAACTGAAGTTGTTATCAAACGTGACTTCATCACATCAGTATTACCAAAAGGAACAATGAAATCATTATAATAGATTTTCCTATTATAATTCATTGTATTAATTATCTAATCCCACAAGAGAATATGTCGTGCTAAATCGCTATCCTTTGTGGAAGTACATTATGTTGGTCGTCGTGATTTGCGTCGGCCTACTTTATGCTCTTCCAAATATTTATGGTGAAGATCCCGCTATACAAATTTCAGGTTCAAATAGTGCCGAAATTAATGTTGCTACGCAAGATAAAGTCAAACAACTTTTGGTGAAAAATCAAATTGAACCTAAATCACTGGTTTATGAAAATAAATCTATTTTAATTCGTTTAAGTGATAATGATACTCAGCTGAAAGCTAAGGAATTAATATCACAAGAATTAGGAGATGATTATACTGTTGCACTAAATCTAGCGCCTGCAACACCATCATGGTTAACGATGATTGGTGCCGAACCCATGAAATTAGGGCTCGATTTGCGTGGCGGTGTGCATTTCTTAATGGAAGTAGATATGACTACTGCGTTAAGTAAATTGACAGAACAATCGATTGAAAATTTAAAAGCAGAGTTCAATAAAAATAATCTAAAGTACAAAGCATTAAATAAAAGTAGTAATCAACAAATCTTAATGCAATTTGATAATACAGAAGATCGAAACAAAGCCATTAGTAAAATTAATGGATTGCAAGATTATGAATTAACTTCGCAAAGTGAAAATAGCATCGTTATTAGTGTTAGCCAACAGCGCCTACAACAAGCTAAAAGTGATGCTGTACAACAAAACACCACCATTTTGCGTAATCGTGTTAATCAATTAGGTGTTGCTGAACCAATTGTTCAACGTCAAGGCTCTGATCGTATTGTTGTTGAGTTACCTGGTATTCAAGATACTGCATTAGCTAAACGAATTTTAGGTGCAACTGCAACCCTCGAGTTTAGACAAGTAAATGAAGATGGTTCAATTAATTTAGAAGCTATTTTAAAAGGTGAAATGCGTGTTCCATATGGTTCTGAAATAAAATATATGGAAAATGGTCGTCCGGTCTTACTTTATAAACGTGTGGTATTAACGGGTGATCATATTACCGATTCTTCATTTAGAGTAAATGAATATAGCCAACCTGAAGTTTCTATTAACTTAGATAGTGCTGGTGGCAAAACTATGCTTGATTTCACGCAGAAACATCTGAAAGAAGCAATGGCAACATTATTTGTTGAATATAAAGATACGGGAAAACGTGATGAAAATGATAAACCTATTCTTGAAAAACAAGAGAGAGTTATCAATGTAGCAACGATCCAAGGTATTTTTAGTGACCGGTTCCAAGTAACTGGGATTAGTAGTGTTGATGAAGCTAGAAATTTATCACTACTATTAAGAGCAGGGGCCTTAATTGCGCCGATCCAAATAATTGAAGAACGCACAGTTGGTCCATCAATGGGGCAAGAAAATATCACTCAAGGTTTAGAATCTTGTATATGGGGATTATTAATTTCGGTAATCTTTATGTTAGTGGTATATCGTCTATTTGGTGTATTTGCTAGTCTTGCATTAGTTGCAAACTTAATTTTAATTGTTGGTGCAATGTCTTTATTACCTGGAGCAACATTAAGTATGCCAGGGATTGCCGGTATCGTACTAACTGTAGGTATGGCGGTCGATGCTAATGTTTTAATTAATGAACGTATAAAAGAAGAGCTCAGTAATGGTCGAGGTGTCCAACATGCAATTAACGAAGGTTATGCTGGCGCTTGGAGTAGTATTTTTGACGCCAATATTACCACATTAATAACTGCGATTATTCTTTATGCAGTAGGTACAGGTTCTATTAAAGGCTTTGCCATTACATTAGGTATCGGTATCGTAACATCGATGTTTACCTCGATCGTAGGGACTCGAGCTCTGGCCAATCTTATTTATGGTGGTCGTCGCGTCAATAAGTTATCAATTTAGAGGTTTATTGTGACTATTAATAAAAAAGAAAATCATGATGTTAGAGAATTAAATCATGGACGAAGAGTACTCGACTTTTTAAAATTTGGCTTTATTGCTTTTGTTATCTCAATGTTATTGGTTGTGGCTTCATTTGTGGTTATTCTTGTTAAAGGCTTTAATCTTGGACAGGATTTTACCGGTGGTACCACCGTTGAACTGACAGTAACTAAAGCCGTAAATCTTGATGATTTACGTAATAGTTTACGTGATGCAGGTTATCATGAACCAGTCGTTCAGTATTATGGCAGCAGTAAAGATATTATTATCCGATTAGCCACCGCCAATCAAAATGAGGGTAGTGCATCATCTGCAATTGATAATGCATTAGGTACTAAAATCTCTAATTTAGTACATAAAGATATTGATAGTAATGCTGAAATTAAGCGAATTGAATTCGTTGGTCCTACGGTTGGTTCTGAATTAGCTCAAGATGGTATTTTGGCGATCTGCGCTGCATTAATTTGTATCTTAATCTATATTGCATTTCGATTTGAATGGCGATTTGGTACTGGTGCTGTTGTAGCATTAGCGCATGACGTGGTTATTACCGCTGGTTATTTATCACTCTTTGATCGTGAGTTGGATTTAACCATTATTGCAGCAATGTTATCTATCATTGGTTATTCTCTTAATGATACTATCGTTGTATTCGACCGAATTCGTGAGAATTTTAGAAAAATACGACGTGCGTCGCCATATGATGTTATAAACATTTCGTTAACCCAAACATTACATCGAACCTTAATGACATCTGGCACAACGTTAGCCGTGGTTATTATTTTATATATCTTCGGTGGTTCAATGTTAAAAGGTTTCTCTGAAACATTAGGGGTTGGTATTGTGTTAGGTACAATTTCATCAATTTATGTAGCAGCATATATGTCGCTTAAATTAGGTGTGAAACGTGAACACTTTATGCCACCAAAAGTTGAAGCAGAAGGTGCGGATCAAAACGCAATTTTACGTTAATCATTTAAGCTCTGTCATATCCTGACAGAGCTTTGTTAGCTTGTTTTTTGAGCAAATAATATTAAATTATTTGACACCCTTTAACTAGTTGCATATTATTAGCCACAGTTTTTTTATCCCTTTAGGGGCCATAGCTCAGCTGGGAGAGCGCAACGCTGGCAGCGTTGAGGTCAGGGGTTCGATCCCCCTTGGCTCCACCAATTCCAAATTCTGCAATTTAAATCCTTTTAGCAATATTTATACAGTGCTAAGATAGTAAAACTATCAATTATCGGCCATATTATATGTTCCAATACCGTCCAAATGTCTTAGCCAATGAATGTCGTGATATGAATGATATTCGCGCGGAAATTGATAATATCGATCATCTGGTAATTCAATTACTAGCAACTCGTTTTGACTATGTTAAAGCTGCCAGTCAGTTCAAAAAAAATGCTATCGATGTTCAAGCTAAAGAACGTTTTAATAGTATGCTTGAGCAACGTAAGCTTTGGGCTGATGAGTTAGGTCTCGATGGTGATATCATTAAAGAATTGTATGCTAATTTAGTGAAATATTTTATTGATGAAGAATTAAAGCATCTTCAACATAAAGAAGAATAATTACGTTAACTTGTTATTAACAATTTAATTTAAGCTTATTAATTGCTAGGTTAAATGTTTATGCTTGGTTCTTAACTTCCCCAACATTATTTATCTGGATAATGTTGGGAATGCGATACACTTATTTAAATAAACCATTGGTTTCAATAAATTCAATGACTTTATCTAATCCTTGTTTCGTCCTTAAATTAGTAAATGCCCATGGTTTATCAATGCGCATTTTATTGGTATCAGATTCCATCACTGCTAAAGAAGCACCGACATACGGTGCGAGATCAATTTTATTAATAACTAAAAAGTCTGATTTAGTTATACCAGGACCTCCTTTTCGTGGAATTTTTTCTCCTTCAGCAACATCAATGACATAGATAGTCAGATCGGCTAATTCAGGACTAAAAGTTGCACTAAGATTGTCACCTCCACTTTCGATAAAAATAATATCTAGATGTGGAAACATTTCCATTAATCCCTCAACTGCAGCTAAATTCATTGATGCATCTTCGCGAATTGCTGTATGTGGGCAACCACCAGTTTCAACACCAACAATACGTTCGGGATCTAATGCTTTTGCATCGGTTAATATTCGCTGATCTTCTTTTGTATAAATGTCGTTAGTGACAACGGCTAATTGATATTTGTTGCGCATTGTTTTACATAGCATTTCAAGTAGGGCCGTTTTTCCTGATCCTACCGGTCCGCCAACTCCAATTCTTAGCGGTGTATGTGTAATGGTATTCATATTCTCTTCTCTTTTTTCTATAATTTTATGAGCTTAATTTATGATCGAAACAGTCTTGAGTACTGTGTTTCGTGACAACTACTGGCAATAGCTACTAAAGGCGATCCAGCGCCAATATCATCATCTTTAACATCATTTGCTTGCTTAATAATTGAAGGTAATAATGTTGATAATTGATAAATCAGCTGTTGTCCTGCTTGCTGTCCTAAAGGTACTAATTTGATTGCCGCCATAATGTTGCTTTCGAGCCAACTGTAACTCCAGCTTATTTGTATATCTTCTAATGACATTTTATTTGTCGCACCATACCAAGCAAATCCGGCAACTTGTGACTGTATTAATAAATTTTGCCATGGATGAATAAACCCTAATCCTTCTAGGAATCGAAAAAAGGCTTTTCCTCGTTGCTGTTCTTCAAGTCTTAATTCACTTGTTTCTCGTTGACGTAGTAAATTTCTAGTCCAATAACTAAAACCTTGTTCATCTTGGTTAATAGTACATTGATGTAGTCGAGCCAAAATAGGTAAGTCACAAAAGCGCAATGTGCTATACATTTGCTGTATTAGCCAATCTTTGGTTTCGATTTGATTAGTTACCCATTTGGCTTCAACTGCCCATTCTAATCCTTGAGAATAGGTGAATCCCCCAACAGGTAAATTTGCACTGGCTAATTGTAAGTTACGTAAATATTGCAGCATGTTTTTTATCTTAATGATGATGGTGGCCAATAGCACTACTTTGATAGGCTCCAGCTTCCGGTTCAAATGGAGCTTGTTCAACCAGTACTTTAATTCCTAATTGTGTTAGCATTTCATCCAACACATGATCATGTTGATAACGAACAAAGTCTGTAGCAATTTGTAATGGAACATGACGATTACCTAAATGATAACATGCTCTGGCTAACAACAATTTATCATTGCAGTAGGCTGTGGATACATTTTCGTTTGCAGCCAATACTTCAATAATTATTGATTCATCCTCTGTTGCAAGATAATCACCACCGCGAATTAATAAACCTCTAGGTAATATAACACCGGCTTCCTGACCACTATTAAGCACTATTTTGCTGCGGCTTTTTATTCGGCTATCAATATCTAATTTAGTACAGTATTTGACAGACTGTAGTTGTGTTTTTGTTAATGGTTTAGTCAGTATCTTTGTTAAAATTATCATGATGTTATGTTCTCTATTTATTAAAATAAAAAGTATCTCTGTGCCATTGGTAAGATAGATGCAGCTTCACAACTCAATAGATTGTTATCGGCCTTTACTTCATAGGTTTGGGCATCCACTTCAATATTGGGTTGCCATGAGTTATGGATCATGTTTTGTTTTTTAATCTGACGGCA
Organism: Gilliamella sp. N-G2; assembly: GCF_002142215.1. Classification (GTDB taxonomy): domain Bacteria; phylum Pseudomonadota; class Gammaproteobacteria; order Enterobacterales; family Orbaceae; genus Gilliamella. Next base: position 31,172 of record NZ_NAST01000017.1, on the reverse strand, counting down.
ATTTTTTGCCACACCAATCAAACTTTTTAATCCCAAGTTTTTTGCTACATTTAAATCGGCAGCTGTTTGTGAAATAAATGTCATTCTAGATAAAAAACCTGCTTTTCCTAAGCTAGCAAACATAGGGCGATAGTGTACGGGTTGTGGTGTGGGAATTGATGCATTAACATCACCCATTTCGGCGTAAGCAATCATTCCCGCTTTAATAATTAAACTTGGTTTTATGCCAAAAAAAGCAGGTTGCCAAATGACTAAATCGGCTAATTTTCCTACTTCAATAGAACCTACTTCATGGCTTATACCATGGGTAATCGCTGGATTTATAGTGTATTTAGCTAGATAACGTTTAACTCTAAAATTATCATTCTGTTGATTATCTGGATATAATGGGCCACGTTGCGTTTTCATTTTATGAGCAGTTTGCCATGTTCTTATGATAACCTCTCCCACTCGTCCCATGGCCTGAGAGTCTGATGAAATCATAGAAAATGCGCCTAAATCATGTAATATGTCTTCCGCAGCAATAGTTTCTCTGCGTATCCTTGATTCGGCAAAAGCAACATCTTCTGCAATTCCAGCATCTAAGTGATGACAAACCATCAACATATCTAAATGTTCATCAATAGTATTGATAGTATAAGGGCGAGTAGGATTTGTGGAGGAAGGTAAAATATTAGCGTAACCACAAGCTTTTATAATATCGGGGGCATGGCCGCCTCCTGCGCCTTCCGTATGATAAGTGTGAATGGTTCGCTCTCCAATGGCAGCGAGAGTGTCTTCTACAAAGCCAGATTCATTTAAAGTATCGGTATGAATAGCTACTTGTACATCCATCTTATCGGCTACATCAAGGCAATTACTTATTGCTTGTGGTGTTGAGCCCCAATCTTCATGTAATTTTAAGCCAATAGCGCCGGCATTGACTTGTTCGATTAATGGCTCAATAACACTGCAATTCCCTTTAGCTAATAACCCAACATTTACAGGTAAATTATCACAAGCTTGTAACATTTTTTCGATATGCCACTTACCTGGTGTACACGTGGTTGCGTTTGTTCCCGTTGCTGGGCCGGTACCACCACCTATAAATGTAGTTATTCCTGAACATATAGCCTCTTCAGCTTGTTGTGGGCAAATGAAATGGATATGAGAGTCAATTCCGCCTGCTGTAACAATGCTATTTTCGCCAGCAATAATTTCAGTGCTAGCACCAATAGCGATGGTTATATCTGGTTGTATATCGGGATTTCCCGCTTTACCAATAGCTAAAATACGTCCATTTTTAATACCAATATCAGCTTTAACAATTCCCCAATAATCAATGATTAAAGCATTGGTTATTACAACATCGGCAACCAAATCTGCACATAATTGGCTTTGTCCCATACCATCACGGATTACTTTCCCACCACCAAATTTAACTTCTTCACCGTAAGTAGTGAAATCTTTTTCAACTTGTATCCATAAATCGGTATCGGCTAAGCGAACTTTATCTCCTGTGGTTGGGCCAAACATTTCTGCATACGCTTGTCTAGAAATATTACTCATTTTCAATTCCTTTATCATCTAATACACCCATTACAGCACCTTGGAATCCATACACTTGCCTTTTACCAGCTAGTTCAACTAACACTACAGTACGGCTTTGCCCAGGCTCAAACCGTACAGCAGTACCGGCTGCAATATCTAAGCGATATCCATAACTTTTGGCACGCTCAAATTTTAAGGCTGGATTAACCTCGAAAAAATGATAATGAGAGCCTATTTGAATAGGTCTATCACTATGATTAGCAACTGTTATTTGAATGGTTTTGCGATTTTTGTTTAATTCAATATTACCCGCTTGTACAATCACTTGGCCTGGAATCATATAATTTACCTTTTAAATAATAGGATTATGAACAGTAACTAATTTAGTCCCATCAGGAAATGTTGCTTCAACCTGAACATCTTGGATCATATCGGAAATTCCCTCCATTACGTCGTTACGCGTTAAGACTTTTCGTCCTAGATTCATTAATTCAGTAACGGTTAAACCATCTCTAGCGCCTTCTAAAATTGCGGCACTAATTAGTGCTATTGATTCAGGATAATTTAATTTTACCCCTCGTGCTTTTCGCCTTTCGGCAACCAATGCCGCTGTAAATAGTAATAATTTGTCTTTTTCTCTCGGTGTTAATTTCATTGTTTTTTTCTCATCATATTTATAAAAAGTAACTTAGGTCGCCCAAATTCGAGGTGGGCATGCAGGTAGATTGATAATTAATGGACGTAATAACGACCATAATCGCTGTAAATATTGCTGACAAATCTGATTGTCATTGGCCAACAAACGAACGATTAATAATTGTCCTAGAGCCGTTGCGCCTATTGGAATAATGCTATCTTCAAGCCGTTTTTGTACTAGTTGTAAAATGGCAGGCTCAATAGGGTAGGCAAATAAAGTCGCACTATATGTGTAATTACCTATAGGGGCACAATTACCATTAATAATTTTTAAGTGCTCATCAAGACCTAATTCATCCGGTAAATTAATTGTTAAACAGCTTTTGATATTGCCTTGTCCAAACTTTTCATGCATAACCGGTCGACCAAAGCATAATGTTTCCCATCCAAGCAATCGACTATTTAGCGTTAAATTAAATTCAGTCGTTAAATTAGCATTAGTACCATTAAAAAAAATATTTTCTTGGGGTAACCATTCAATAATACTATTCGGCGCTAAAGTAAATTTTTGTTTTAGCTGTGCAATATTGCCGTGACTGCGATAAAATTTACTTGCTCCGGGCATAGTCATTAATAGATGGCTATCGTGATCTAAAAAAATATCCAGCTCAAGTTTATCGCCACCTACAATCCCCCCTGGAGGATGGAGTAAATAAATATGGCAAGGTTTTCCTTCTGGATAGAATGGCCGTTGTATAGTTAAAGGCCCTTGTTGTTGACGATCAACTAACTCAGTTCGCTGTAGTTCACCATTTACAAAACGGTTAGCAAAAGATAGTGATAGTTTACCTAACCAGCCATTAGCATTTTTTTGAGCTGTATTATTTTGAATCATACCGTTAAATAATTTTTTATTAAATCTGGTGTTAGTTGTTGTAAGGCGCCATTAGCGATATTTCGTCCTCGGTCAAGTAAATAAAAATCATCAGCAACCATCTGAATAAAAGGCAATTTTTGTTCAACTAATAATACAGTTAAACCTAATTCATGATTGAGTCGATTAATGATATCGCCTATATCATGTACAATATTGGGTTGAATACCTTCGGTTGGCTCATCTAAAATTAATAATGATGGTTCAATAACTAGAGCTCTTCCAATCGCTAATTGTTGTTGTTGTCCTCCAGATAGATCGCCGCCACGACGGTTTTTCATCTCTTTTAATACAGGGAATAACGAATAAACTAAATCAGGTATTTTGGCTGAGCGGGATCTTTTAGCAGCTAAACCAATACGTAGATTTTCTTCAACAGTTAGTTGAGAAAAGATTTGTCTACCCTGTGGAACGTAACCTATTCCCATATAGGCGCGGGTTTCGATAGATTTATGGGTAATATCGGTATCATTAAATTGTATATTGCCTTTTTTGATTTTTAAATTTCCCATAATAGACTGTACTAGAGTAGTTTTGCCAACGCCATTACGTCCCATTAGACATGTACATTTACCTTTGGCTAAACACAGATCGATATCCCATAAAATGTGCGTTTGTCCATAAAATTGATTGACATTAGATAATTTAAGCAACATTAACGTTCCTCCCAGTAGTAGATTGTCCTAAATAGACTTCAATTACTTTAGGATTATTTTGTACTTGTTCCATATTTCCTTCAGCTAGTATTGAACCTTGATGCAATACTGAAACAGTTTTGGCAATTTGTCTGACGAAATCCATATCATGTTCAACAACAATTAACGTATGTTTGCCCGCTAACGAGTTTAATAATTCTGCGGTTTTATCCATTTCTTGAGTTGTCATCCCAGCAACGGGTTCATCAACTAACAGCAGTTGAGGTTTTTGCATTAATAACATTCCTAATTCTAACCACTGTTTTTGTCCATGAGATAAAATAGCGGCAGATTCATTACGCATCTCCATTAAACCGATTAGTAAAAGTATCTCTTCTATCTGTTCTTGTTCTATCTGGTTAACTTGATGGCGAAGAGTGTGCCAAACTGTTTTTTTTCCGGCATTGGCTATCATTAAATTATCATTCACAGTTAATGCTTCAAATACTGTCGGTTTTTGAAATTTACGCCCGATGCCAGCTTGGGAAATTTGTGGTTCATCCATTGTTAATAAATTGAGTTTTTGACCAAACCATGCGGTGCCTGCTTGTGGTTTTGTTTTACCAGTGATTACATCCATCATTGTCGTTTTACCTGCGCCATTAGGACCAATAATGCAACGTAATTCACCTTGTTTAATATAAAGATTCAAATCATTAATCGCTTTAAAGTTATCAAAACTAACATTAATGCCTTCCAAGTAAAGAATAATACCTTTACTGGTATCCAAATCTGGTTGAGGTAGTGCTTCAAAATCTTTAAGCAAAGAAGAGGCTGATTTTGATTTTTTATTTAAACTTCTTTTATTCATATATTTGCCTCCAATGGTTTTAGTTTGTATTTTTTAGATATAGTTAGATTGATGAAACCAACAATACCTTTTGGTAGAAATAAAGTAACTAATACAAACAGAAGGCCTAAAGCAAATAACCATTGGTCAGGGAACCATACGGTGAAAAGTGATTTGCAATAATTAACTAAAAATGCACCAATAATGGCACCATATAAAGTCGCTCGGCCACCGACAGCAACCCAAACGACAATTTCGATTGAATTTAGAGGTAAAAATTCAATAGGTGTGATAATTCCTACTTGTGGCACATATAACGCTCCTGCAATACCAGCTAGTATGGCTGAAAAAGTAAAAACAGCTAATTTTATATTTTCAACTCGATACCCAACAAACCTAATGCGTGGTTCGGCATCTCGAATAGCAATAATCACTTTACCCAATTTACTTTTGATTAATTGATAACATATCAGATAACTAATAATGACAGCCATTAAGGTAATAAGTAATAATGTTATCCGCATTCCATTACTGGTGATTGAAAAATCTAATAAATATTTAAAGTTAGTCAGACCATTATCACCACCAAACCCCATCTCATTACGTTGAAACGCTAACATTAAAGCAAAGGTGAGTGCTTGTGTAATAATTGAAAGGTAAACCCCAGAAACACGGGAACGAAATGTCATATAACCGAATATAAAAGCTAATAATCCAGGTACTAGCATAATTAATAGCAAAGTAATTAAAAAATTATCTGAGCCTTGCCAATACCAAGGTAAACTTTGCCAATTAATAAATGAGGCAAATTCAGGCAGAATGGTCGAACCATTTTCTCCCTGTACAGACAAATACATTCCCATCATATAGCCGCCCAGCGCAAAAAAAGCACCGTGACCTAAACTTAAAATACCTAAATATCCCCAAACTAAATCAACAGATAGGGCAAGCAGGGCATAACATAGATATTTACTGACTAAAATAATAGTCTGATTACCGACATAAAATAGGCTATTAGTTGGGAAAAAAAGATTAGCTATTACTAAATAACTGACTAATAAAATTAGGCAAAATAGTACATAACGGCCATTATCTTGATTAAAATATTTCGTTAACATATTTATCCCTCTACAGCTCGACCACGTTGTGGGAAAAGACCACGAGGTCGTTTTTGAATAAATAGTACTAAACTAATAAGTACCATAATCTTAGCTAACATGGCTCCGGTAATTGGTTCTAAAAATTTATTGGCTAATCCTAAAGTTAAACCGGCTATTAAAGTCCCCCATAAATTACCAACACCGCCAAATACCACCACCATAAATGAATCAATAATATAATTTTGCCCAAGATTAGGACCAACATTAGTGATTTGTGATAGCGCAACTCCCGCAAGCCCGGCAATGCCTGAACCTAGCCCAAAGGTTAATGCATTTACCCAGCTAGCTTTAACCCCTAAACATCTTGCCATTAATGGATTCATGGAAATAGCTCTGACATTTAGTCCTAAAGATGTTTTTTTCATAATTAATAGCAGAACAATAAAAATAGTTAAGCTAAAGCCAATAACATATAGCCGATTAATTGTTAGCGATAAAAAGTCATTAACCTGAATTGAACCTTGCATCCAACTAGGCGTGATTATTGCTTTATTTAACGGTGAAAATATTGTTCTGAATAACTGTTGTAATAATAGACTGATACCAAAAGTGGCGAGTAGGGTTTCGAGAGGCCTACCATATAGATATCTAATGACACTGATTTCAATTAACATACCTACCGCACCACATACTAAAAATGCAGCAGGGACAGATAGAATTAACGCAATACCAGGATAGTTAGGCAATAGTTGTTGCATTACATAGGTGGTATATGCACCAATCATAATTAATTCGCCATGAGCCATATTAATGACACCCATAACACCAAACGTGATGGCTAAGCCAATTGCTGCAAGCACAAGTACCGCACCTAAACTAATGCCAAAATAGACTTGTTCAGTTTTTTCATACATCGCTTTTTTTTGAGTTAATTTATCAAGTAGGCTTTGCGCTTTTTCTTTGACTATTTGCGACCCCTCTATTGATGTCAATTGTTGCAGTTTTTGTACAAATATAGGATTAGTTACGTTGCTAAGTTGGGTAAGTAGAATTAAACATTCGTTTTCATCGCAATTTGTCAGTTTTGCGAATGATAATGCTTCAAGTAGGCGCTGTTTTACTTCACTATCTTGTTCTTGTGCTAATCTTTCAACAATGAAATTCATTGTTGATGGTGATTGAATAAGTCCAAATAGTTCTTTTGCTGCACTACGTCTTGTTGGAATAGTATTACTACTTAGCTTCATTTGAAGTTGATATTCGGCAATTAATTGACGAATATTATTGTTTATCGCAATACGTTTAAACTTATTATTAGGCACATCCAGTACTTGCTTGTTATTCCAATTAACAAATTGATTATCCTTTTTTATGGCTAGTGTACTATTGGTATCCAACCAATATAAGTTACCCTCAACTAATGCAGTGAAAAGTGGCTGTATTGATGCATCGTTTTCCTTAATCATTTCACTGATTAATTGTTGTTTTTCAGTCAAGGAACCTTTGGCTAACCGCTGAGCAAATTGGTCCGGTGGCGCTGCTGTTGCTAGATTGGTGATCATCCATAACAGACATATCAATATCATTCTTCTCATTATTTATTCCTATGCTTCTGCTCGTCATATTGATTAACCGATTATGCATTGAGATCTTTATTACAGATAAATGGTGAGAGTGACTCACCATGCATAATTTTTTGGCTTCAAATGATTAATCTTTTAGGCAAACTTTTTTACTCACATCATATTTACCGCATGTTAATGGCGCTCGCCAATCAGCAATCATTGATTTAGATCCAGGTAAATAATCTGACCATTCATCACCAACAATGGTCCCTGCTGACTTATATACCACTTCAAATTGACCATCGTTTTGAATTTCTCCAATCATAATAGGTTTAGTAATATGATGGTTTGGCATCATTACTGCATAACTACCAGATAAATTAGGTACTGTTACACCTATTAATGCATTTTGAACTGCGGTTGGATCATCGGTACCAGCTTTTTCTACCGCTTTTACCCACATATTAAATCCGATATAAGTGGCTTCCATTGGGTCATTTGTTACCCGTTTATCACTTTTAGTAAAGCTGTGCCAGTTATCTATAAATTCACTATTTAAGTCATTATCAATTGATTGGAAATAATTCCATGATGCTAAATGACCGACTAATGGAGCCGTATCAATACCTGATAATTCTTCCTCACCTACAGAAAAAGCAATGACCGGTAGTTGGTTTGCTGTAATACCTTGGTTAGATAATTCTTTATAAAAAGGAACATTAGCATCACCATTGATGGTTGATATCACGGCTGTCTTTTTACCTGTTGCACCAAATTTTTTGATATCAGCAATAATTGATTGCCAATCTGAATGGCTAAATGGGGTGTAATTAATCATTATGTCACTATTTTTCACACTATAATTGTCTTTAAGATAGGTTTCTAAAATTTTGTTAGTAGTTCTAGGATAAACATAATCAGTACCCACTAAAACCCAACGTTCGATATTAAATTCTTTTTTCAAATAATCTACAGCAGGAATTGCTTGTTGATTTGGTGCTGCGCCGGTATAGAAGATATTTTTTGAGGATTCTTCTCCTTCATATTGTACCGGGTAGAAGAGAATGCCGTTAAGTTCCTCAAAGATAGGTAAAACCGATTTTCTTGATACCGATGTCCAACAGCCAAATACTGCAGAGACTTTATCTTTTGCTAGTAGTTCTCGTGCTTTTTCCGAAAAAAGACTCCAATTTGATGCTGGATCGACGACTACTGCTTCTATTTGTTTACCTAACACACCACCTTTTTTATTTTGTTCATCTACAAGCATTAAAAGTGTATCTTTCAAGTTACTTTCTGAAATTGCCATCGAGCCAGAAAGGGAATGTAGTACACCAATTTTAATGGTATTTTCAGCCGCATAGATTAGATTAGTCGTGAATAAACCAACTGCTAGACAAGTTAACTTAATGGATGTATTTAATTTGCTCATTATTGACATAGTAATACCTCTTTAAACATAAAATTGGTGGTGATTTATTGTTATTTAAGATAATGCAAAAGTTATGCCAAATAGATGATGAACTGTTTTTTTATTTAATAAACTTATAGATACAATATTTTATAGTAGAAATAGACGTTTATGGAGTAGGTTGACTATTGTTATTTTTAGTTTATAAACAATATGAATGAAAATAGATAACGCACTTTATTTGATCGAATGGTCTAAATTGGTGCAGATTGAATATGTCTTTTGACCCAACCCTATAGTATTGATATGATTGATTAAAATGATATAAAAATGAAAGATAATCAGATATGAATTACTCCAATAAACAACAACTATTAGATGAAATTAATAAAACAGCTAAGCTATTTATTGATGAATTCAGTGGATTAACCGAAGCGGAAAAAGATAAACTAATTGAAGGTGTTGATCGAACACCAGCCCAGATGATAGCTTATCAATTAGGATGGTTAGATCTTGTAAAATCTTGGGATGATGCCGAACTTGCTGGGCAAACGCCTATATTGCCAGCGGAAGGATATAAATGGAATCAGTTAGGTGAATTATACCAACATTTTTATAAAATATATCAAGATTATTCATTACAAGAACTGATCCAATTATTTAAGCAAAAACTGACTACTTGGAATAGTTGGATTGAGTCATTAGATGATAATACGCTTTTTACTAAAGATGCTCGCAATTGGACAAAACCTTATCCTTCAGCATGGCCTGTGGCACGATTTATTCATATTAATTCAGTTGCGCCATTTAAATCTTTTAGAACTAAAATCAGGAAATGGAAAAAACTAAATTCACATTAGTAACATCATAACAATTTTTTTAAATGGATGGAAAAAAATGGCCTTTTCAGAATTAGAAAAAGAACAATTGCTACAACTTAAATATGTTGGCGATAAAATTATTGAAAGATTACAACAGATGGAATTAGATTCCTTCGAAAAACTACGTAATAGCAATTTAGATGAAATATTAAATAAAGGTGCTTTACTAACTGGATCATCATGTTGGAAAAATAGCCATCAAGCTAAAACAGCCATCCAAAATATTTTGGCTTTGGTTAATAACGGATAACTCATTGCTAGTATTACATTAATATTAATAATAGAGCCAATTCAAAAGAAATTTTTTAGCAATTTTAAATTAACTTATTTTGGAACTCATTTTCAATTGAGGCCAATAATTTTTTAACGGTTAACAAAGGTTAGTTTTATAAAAAAGTGTAACATTGATTTATATTACGATTAAAATTGCTAAAAATAGCGTTAAAAAACCCCGTTCCTCAAAATTTTTTTATTATGAATCATGACGATTTATTCTTATCTAGTTAAAATTTGTTTTTATAAAAGAATATATCTTAAACAAATATTGATAACAATTAATGTTATAATCGCTGTTCATTATTAAGTTTATTAATAAGGTTTTGCTCATTCGCTGGAAGTTTGGCAAAATAGTTAACTTACTATGTTATTTAGCGTATTCTAAATCGTTTGAAATTTTTAATACTCAATAGGGTAAAATCTTATTTTGATAAATTGTTGATAAAACAGGAACTAAATTAGGATGATTAGTCAAAGAAAAAAAAATATCAAAAAGTTATTCATCTCAAGCTGTTTGAGTGGATTATTATTTTGTTCAATGACTATCTATGCCGAAGAAGAACCAAATGTCACTTTGCTGTCAGATACACCGCTACAAGCTAACCCATCAACTGAGACCATTGAATCCCAGCCGATTGACAGCATAGAACCGAATCAACCAACCGAGCATATTTACCATAAAACCATTTTTTCGTTATTGGGTGATCCGAAATATCCTGAAAATTTTGACCATCTAGAATATGTGAATCCCAATGCCCCTAAAGGTGGGATTATCAAACTACATGAAATAGGTACCTTTGATAATTTTAACCGTTATGCTAGTCGTGGCGCACCTGAACATTATTCTGGTGAGTTATATGATTCTCTTTTTACCTCAACAGCTGATGATATTTCCAGCTTTTATCCACTGATAGCCACTTCAATTACTTATTCTGATAGTTATCGTTGGGCAGAAGTCTCGATTAATCCTAATGCACGTTTTCAGGATGGTAAGCCAATAACGGCATATGACGTGGAATTTACTTTTCATAAATTTATGACCGAAGGTGTTTCACAATATCGAGTTTATAACAAAGGGGTAAATGTTAAAGTGATAGATGATTATCGAGTCCGTGTTGAATTACCTGAAAGCGATCGTGAAAAATTACTTTCTTTTGTTGGTAGTATGCATGTTTTACCTAAACATTTTTGGCAAGATCGTGATTTTTCCGAGCCATTAAGCACCCCTCCTATTGGCAGCGGTCCTTATTATATTAGTGATTATAAAATGGGACAGTATGTGGTTTATAAGCGTAATCCTGACTATTGGGCAAAAGATTTACCTGTTAATAAAGGTTTAGATAATTTTGATGAAAAGCGTATTGATTATTATATGGATGATAGTATTGCTCTAGAGGCATTTAAAGCTGGGGAATACGATTTCCGCGGTGAAGGGCAACCTAAAAACTGGTTTACTCAGTATCAAGGCAAATACTTTGATTCAAAAGATATCATAAAGCAAGAACAAAACGTCGAAACTGCAGTAGATACTAGATGGTTAGCGTTTAATTTGCAGAAAGATCTTTTTAAAGATGTTAAAGTTCGCCAAGCAATAACCTTAGCTTTTGATTTTGAATGGCTTAATCACGCTTTTTATTATGATAGTTATAAAAGACCGTTTAGCTTTTTTGAAAATACTATTTATGCTGCAAAAGGTAAACCTAGTGAACAAGAACTTAAATGGTTAACACCATATAAAGATATTATTCCCGAGCAAGCCTTTGATGAAGCCTACACTATTGCGAAAAGTGATGGACAAGGTTTTAACCGCAATAACTTATTAAACGCCGCTAAATTGTTAGAAGAAGCGGGTTGGATTATTAAAGATGGTAAGTTAATTAATGCTAAAACCGAGCAACCTTTTGAATTCGAGCTATTAACTTATACGGGTGCGGACGTCAAATATGCAATTCCATTTCAGCAAAATTTAGCCCGTTTAGGGATTACAATGAAAATAACTTCATTAGATTATGCCCAATTGACGCGCAGAATGCGTGAGCGTGATTATGACATGATGCCACGTAATTATAGTGCAATAGACTATCCATCTTCAAATTTAGTGCTTTTTTGGGGAAGTGAATATTTAAACTCTACATATAATGGTTCCGGCTTACATAATCAGGCAATTGATTCGATTATTGCTGAAATAATTAAAAATGTAGGTAATCAAAGTGAGTTAATTTCACTGGGTCGAGCGCTTGATCGTATTTTAACTCAAGAATATCCGATGATTCCAATGTGGTATAACAGCAAAACTTATTATGCATATTGGAACAAGTTTGGGCAACCAGCCATACAGCCAACTTATGCAATAGGTATTGATAGCTGGTGGTATGATGCAGACAAAGCAGCTAGTTTGACAAAGAATAGAGTACACTAATATGTTGAATTATTTTATCCGTCGATTATTGCTAATTATACCAACCTTACTAATCATTTTGACTATCAATTTTTTTATTGTGCAAATTGCACCGGGTGGCCCTGTTGATCAAGCTTTAGCTATGATGGAGAATGGACCTCAAGCTGGGCAAGTATTGCTGCCTGGCAGTGAAAATATTCCGGTAAAGTTAACCGAACCAAAAAATGAATCAAATTATCGTGGTGCTCGTGGTTTAGATCCAGAAATTGTGGCAATGATTGAAAAACAGTATGGATTTGATAAACCGCTTTGGGAACGCTACATCAATACGTTAAAGCAATATATCCAGTTTGATTTTGGTAACAGTTTTTTTAAAAGTGAATCAGTATTAAGTTTAATTGCCAAAAGTTTACCTGTTTCTATTTCATTGGGATTATGGAGTACATTAATCATTTATTTAATCTCAATCCCATTAGGAATTCGTAAAGCGGTTAAAGATGGTTCAAGATTTGATTTTTGGTCAAGTACGTTAATTATCATTGGTTATGCAATACCCGCTTTTTTATTAGCCGTATTATTAATTGTTTTGTTCGCAGGTGGCAGTTATTGGGATATTTTCCCACTGCGCGGATTGATTTCTAATAATTTTGAACAATTAGATTTTTGGGGCAAAGTTAAAGATTATGCGTGGCATATTTGCTTACCGACTATTGCTATGGTAGTAAGTGGTTTTGCCACACTAACCATGTTAACCAAAAACTCATTCTTAGATGAGATTCGTAAACAATATGTTGTTACTGCCAGAGCGAAAGGGTTAAGTGAAAGGCAAATTCTGTATAAACATGTTTTTCGTAATGCAACCTTGCTTATTGTATCGGGTTTTCCTGCTGCATTTATTGGAATTTTATTTACCGGTTCAGTATTGATTGAAGCTATTTTTTCGCTTAATGGATTGGGTCTTCTCGGCTATGAAGCAATTATTCAGCGTGATTACCCGGTTATTTTTGGTTCATTGTATATATTTACATTGATTGGGCTTATTACCAAACTCTTATCAGATTTATCTTATATGATAATCGATCCACGTATTGACTTTGAGGCTCGCAACTGATGACTACGCACTATTCAATTAATCAGCTACGTTGGCAACGATTTAAACGCAATCGACGTGGGTATTATTCATTATGGTTATTTTCAATATTGTTTATAATCAGCCTATTTTCTGATTTTATATTTAATGATCGACCAATATTTATCAAGTATCAAAATAACTATTATTCGCCAATATTCCATTTTTATCCGGAAACCGAATTTGGTGGGCAATTTAAAACACAAACTAATTATTTAGATCCAGCGGTACAAAATAAGATTGAGTCTGATGGTTGGATACTTTGGCCTCCATTTCGTTATACTCATAATACTGTGATTCATGACACAACCAGCACGTTCCCTACACCACCATCAAAAAACCATCTGCTTGGCACCACCGATGCTGGATTTGATGTTTTAGCAAACATTGCCTATGGTTTTAGAGTTTCAATGTTTTTTGCCTTGTTTCTTACCTTTTTCACCTCCATTATCGGCGTACTAATTGGCGCAATTCAAGGTTATTATGGCGGAAAAGTTGATCTATTAGGACAGAGATTTATTGAGATTTGGAGTGGTTTACCTGAGCTATTTGTGATAATTCTACTTGCCAGTATCTTACCGCTTAATTTTTGGTGGTTATTAGGTATTACGGTGTTATTTGGCTGGATGGCATTGGTCGGTGTTGTTCGAGCAGAATTCTTCCGAACCCGTAACTTCGATTATATTCGAGCCGCTAAAGCTATGGGAGTAAGCGATAGTAAAATTATGTTACGGCATATGCTACCAAATGCGATGGTGGCGACATTAACATTTTTACCATTTATTCTTTGTGGTTCAATTTCAACACTAACGGCACTTGATTTTCTTGGCTTTGGTTTACCAATTGATTCACCATCTTTAGGGCGATTATTACTCCAAGGCAAAAATAATTTGCAAGCGCCTTGGTTAGGAATTAGTTCTTTTTTAGTTATTTCCATCTTATTGTCACTGTTAATTTTTATTGGTGAAGCAATTAGAGATGCATTTGATCCAAACAAAGGAGTATATAAATGAGTTCTCCTTTATTGTCTATCATTGATTTAAGTATTGCCTTTAAAACTGGCCAGCATTCACAAAATCAAGTTGTTGACGCTATTAGTTTTGATATTAATGAACAAGAAACAGTGGCATTAGTCGGTGAGTCAGGCTCTGGTAAAAGTGTAACAGCACTGTCAATATTAAGGCTGTTATCAAAAGATCGAGTGATTTATCCTTCAGGAGATATTATTTTCGAAGATAAATCATTATTACATGCCTCTGAAAAAGAATTGCGTAAAATTCGCGGTAATGAAATTAGTATGATATTTCAAGAGCCAATGGTATCACTTAATCCATTGCATACCGTTGAAAAACAACTTTATGAAGTCTTATCTTTACATAGAGGTATGCGACGTAATGAGGCTCGAAGTGAAATCTTACAATATCTCGATCGGGTTGGCATTAAAGATCCTAAAAGCAAACTGGCTTCTTATCCTCATCAGCTATCTGGTGGTGAAAGGCAACGTGTAATGATTGCCATGGCCATTTTAACTCATCCAAAATTATTAATTGCTGATGAACCAACTACTGCTTTAGATGTTTCTGTTCAGGGACAAATTATTGAACTACTCAAAGAGCTCAAAAAAGAGCTTAATATGAGCATGTTATTTATTTCACATAATTTGGGAATAGTAAAAAAATTGGCAGATAAAGTAGCGGTAATGCAAGATGGCCAACTTGTTGAATTCAATAATAAACAACGCATCTTTTTACGTCCACAACAAGAATATACTCAAACATTATTAAATTCTCAGCCTAGTGGTGAACCGGTTCCTTTACCTGATACTCCCGGTATATTGCTGAATGTGAATCATCTTAATGTTGAGGTCGTCACTCAAAAACGATTATTTAGCAGCAAAAAGAAAAAAATTGTTGATAATATAGGTTTTGCGGTACACCAAGGTGAGACTGTTGGAATTGTCGGTGAGTCAGGCTCAGGTAAAAGTACCTCCGCACTGGCTATTTTACGTTTAATCAAATCAAAAGGTGATATTCTATTTGATAGCCATCCTATCCAGAATTTATCTGGTAAGAAGTTATTACCATTCCGTAGCCGAATTCAGGTTGTATTTCAAGATCCATTTTCATCACTTAATCCGCGCTTTAATGTTGAGCAGATCATTAGTGAAGGTCTAATGACGCATAAAAAATTGACTAAAACCGAGCGAGAACAAGCGGTAATTGATATTATGCTAGAGGTTGGTTTGGACCCTGAAATGCGTTTTCGTTATCCAAATGAGTTTTCTGGTGGACAAAGGCAAAGAATAGCGATTGCTCGAGCCTTAATATTGCAACCGGAATTATTAATTTTAGATGAGCCGACGTCATCTTTAGATCATACAATTCAAAAGCAGATAATTAATTTACTTAAATCATTGCAAGAGAAACATCATCTTAGCTATCTGTTTATTAGCCATGATCTTGCATTAGTCTATTCAATATGTCATCAGATTGTGGTTATGAAGGACGGTAAAATTGTTGAACAAGGTTCACGAGAAAAAGTGTTTTATACGCCGGAATCTGAGTACACTAAAGTTTTACTATCATTTCTAGATAAACCACCAAGAAAAGCAACTAAAACGTTAATTCATGCTGATATTATCGAAAAAACTCAAAAAGCAGAATCACCTGAAAATGTAGAAAAAGATGAACAGTCTGATGAAAAACAACAAGCTCAGCAAGAGCATAAACAAGAACAAAAGGTTAATTGGGAAGACGCATTATTAATGCGAAAAAAATAAATGTACAACTTTGTGGCTTAGCTATGAGCCACTATTAAAGATTTAGTTTAGTAAACGAGTTAACAGGTTCATTATGCAAAAAAATATATTCTGTTTTTTAACCGCTTCATGTTTATCATTTATCTCAATAAATGCAATGGCATTGACGTGTTCAGATAATCCCGATCAAAATACAGTTGAGGCAAATAACTATATTTTTAAAATATTAGACTTTATTGATTCAACAGCTAAAGGGATTAAGCAAGAAGTAAGAACTTCAACCATTACATCAGATACTGGTACGATACGTTCAATTGTCAAACATAGTTTGAATTATGATCTAAATGGTTTGATTACAGAAAGTCATTATGATCTTTATTCCGGCGACAATGAAAAACTCTATTCTGAACATCTACAAAAAAACGAATCTGGCTGGCAAAATGTGATTGAGGATATTGAGGATAAAACAAGGAGCACCACTCAGTTCAAAATCGATACACAAGGTAGAGTTATTGCCTCTGAACAGATAAAACAAGCTCCCGATTTTACCTTTATTGAGAATGATAGTTATCAATTTGATAATAACAATTGTTTAATTAATAAAAATGTGCAATGGCAGCTAAAAGAGTTGGATGCTAATGGTCAAGTAGTAGGAACAGTGCAAAAAGGTGCTTCGATTTATGCGTTTGGTTATCAAAATCGGCATTTAGCAAAAGTATCAGCGCAATATAGTAATAAAACTAAAAATGAAAGCGATTTTTCTTACCAATATGATGATAAAAATCGATTAAATGCAATCCAATCGACTTATTCAATAATTGGAAAAAATACCACTCATTACATGACTGAATTTTTAACTTTTAATGAGAAAAATGATTGGTTGAGTGCAACACAATCAAAACAAAATAGAAAAAACAAACAAACTAATATAGTACGGCAGATTACTTATTATTAATCAATTAAACACGGCGTTATCACAAGTGAACTCGATAACGCCAATGAATTAACATCACTCTAGTTTTATCTTACAAATAAAATATAAATCGCATGAGCTGTCCATGCTAATGCTAAACCATACGCAAGTAGTTTTTCTCGCTTTGGATAGATATTAAATTGATGTAACAAAGTTAGAATCTGTTGCAATCCACACCAAATTGGTAACGAAATCATTAAGCACAAAAATAATTTACCTAATTCAGTATTGGCTAACTTTAAAATATATGAACGCGTTATTGCGTCACCAAAAGGAATGATAAACGCAACAATGATTAATACTACTGGTGCGAAAATAGCTGCCCAAAGTCCACCTAAAGCAAATAATCCTTTGGCCACTTTTGAGTCTGACTGTATTGGTTGAGTTTCTTGATTTTTCATTGATCAAATACCACTTATTTAATTATCAATAATAGTATGCAATATGAAAGTAAAATTGTTGCACCCCATAAGCCAATAATAAGTAAATATCCTTGTTTCTTTTTATGAATATTTTGCTTAAAAATAACATTTGGCATTAACCTAAACCAGTTTATTGAATGAAATAAAGCGAGTGATAATGCAATACAGTTTAGCACTACAACAACTGGGCTTTGTAAGAAAAAGATAAAACGATAAAACTCATCTTGTCCCATTCTATTTGTATACATACAGATAACACCATACATCAACACCAAACTAACCCAAATCATGGAAAAAGGCGTTAATTTATCAATAATTGACAGAAATAGCGGCTGTTTTGTCTGTAACGATGTGATTTCGGATTGTGTACCAGTATTGTTATTATTTAAATCATTATTTGCTGGATAATTATCATTATTCTTCTTAATCATAACTTTCTCAATGTGAGTAACATTATTATGTAATTAACGTTTCTAGGGATGAATGTTTAATGTTGTATTATAAACATTAAGTGATTCAAATCGTCAAATTAAAGTCCTGCATAATATCGGTTTTTAAGGTAATGACACTAGGCAGAAAGTGCGTTGAAATAGTTTGCATTATCTTGCAAATGTGATTAGCTAATAAATTATTTGCTAGTAACAAATAACTTATAATCAGTTAAATATGAGCCTATAGGTGTTCCTTTGACTCTTACTTGAGCTTTAGTACCATATTTGATTTTGTCATTTAAATTTATACATAGAAAAAAGAAATAATTGTTATCTTTATCAAGAATCTTTAAACCATTTTTACAACGTCCATGTTTACCTCTACTTGGCCCTGGCGCGGTAATTTTATATTCAGTGGTATAAGTTTTAGATTCAGTAGGATAGAAATAAATAATATCTATTGGTAGACCTAAAAAAATTAGGAGATTAAAAGAAAAAATCATAAAAGCACGTGCAAGGTACTGTTTAATTCGTTCTAAAAATGGTTTTTTCAACATTTTTTTTCTAGAAAAAGCGAGAAGAAAACTAAGCAGGATGGCTACAGCAAAAAATGAAAATTCAATTTCAGTGAAGATAATAGTTCTTTGGTGTAATCGCAAAGTAAAAAGAATATTAAGAATAAACAAGAGTACCACTGAAAGCTGTACTATTGCTGTTATATTTTTCTTTAATACAACTTTTTTTAATAGATCTTGATTATAATTTTTAAAGTTTTGTGGCATATAAGATCTCTATCATCTCTTCTTAATAAAGTTTATTTTTACTATATCATTAATAGCTAATTTTTAGCTAAACTAAAATAATTATTAAAAATAGCGTACAATACTCAATATTAATCATCAATTCATTATCAATCATTTAGGAATTTTGTATGACAGGTAAATTTATTGTCATCGAAGGTTTAGAAGGTGCAGGCAAAACAACAGCCATCAATACTGTTGCACGTATTTTAAAACAACATCATATTTCTGATTTACAATTTACTCGCGAACCTGGAGGTACTCCAATTGCAGAAGCATTACGAAATATTATTAAAAATGGTTTAGATAATGAGCCGCTAACCGATAAAGCGGAATTGCTAATGCTTTATGCTGCTCGTATTCAATTGGTTGATAATGTAATTAAGCCGGCATTAAAAATGGGGAAATGGGTTATTGGTGATCGACATGATTTATCAACTCAAGCTTATCAAGGTGGTGGACGACAGATCGATAAGGTTTTTATTGAAACATTACAAGCTCAGGTTTTGGGTAATTTTAAACCTGATTTAACATTGTACTTAGATATTGCACCAGAACTCGGTTTAATGCGGGCCAGATCTCGCGGCCAGCTTGATCGCATTGAACAACAATCATTACCATTCTTTGAGCGTATTCGTCAGCGTTATTTACAACTAGCTGAGCGTGATAATACTATTGTTACCATCGATGCCAATAAATCTATAGAAGAAGTGACAGCTCAAATTGAAACTATCTTGAATTCATGGCTAATAAATTAGGTTTTAGTTTTATGATTTTTAATAAATATCCTTGGCTTGCATTACCTTTTCAGCAACTTGCTGATACGATTGTTAATAATCGGGCACATCATGCCATGTTAATTAATTATATTCAGGGAAGTGGTGAAGAAGAATTGATAAATCTACTGGTTAATCGATTAATTTGTCAATCTTCACAACAATTAGAGCCTTGTGGTAATTGTCATAATTGCCAGTTGTTTTTATCTCAGCATCATCCTGATTATTACGTCATTACACATGAGCAAGGTAAACAATCAATTGGTATTGATCAAATACGTAATATTTCGACTAAAGTTTATGAAAAATCACAGCAAGGTGGCAATAAAGTGATTTGGATCAAACATGCGGCTTCAATGACGGAAGCGGCAGCTAATGCATTGCTAAAAACATTAGAAGAGCCACCTGAAAATACCTATTTTATTTTGAGTGATGATCATAATAGCCAATTCTTACCTACGATTCATAGCCGTTGTTTTTGTTATTTTCTGCCTATCCCACAATTAGAAGAATCAGTTGGTTGGTTAAAAAAGCAACACAATCATCTATACAGTGATAATGAGCTTGCCACTGCTTTATTATTGAGCGAAAATGCGCCAATAAATGCAACTATTTTATTGCAACCAGATAAATGGCAACAACGGAAATTATTTTGTGAAAATTTGTTAGAAGTTTTGCCACAAAACAATTTTTGGCAATTAGCAAAAACATTCAATTATGAAGATTTTTTTGAACGGATCACATGGTTTTGTGCATTGTTAAGTGATGCATTGAAAGCTAAACAGAAAGTTGGTAAATACATTGTTAACCGTGATCAAGTTCCATTAGTTAGGTTACTTGCCAGAAAAAGTAATGATGAAATTACATCGCTTTATCAATTGTGGTTGCGAGCAAGAAGCTTGTTGTTATCGGTCACTGGTCTAAATAAAGAATTGATCGTATACAATGTTCTTGCTCAGTCCCAACTAATTGGGTATCAGAAATAAACTTTTTTAAAGCAATGAAGTTTTAGGTCAACGGTATATTTACATATAAAAGGACTGTAGTGAGTTATTTATCGATTGAATTTGGTCTAATTTTTGTAGTTTTCTTTGCGATATATTGGGCTTTAAGATTATTACCAAAATCCCAAAATAATTTACTCTTGATTTCAAGTTATCTTATTGTTGCTAGTTATAGTTTTCAATTTGCTGTCATCCTTTTTTTTTATACTTGTGCAATATATTTCTTTTCAGTAATGATTGCTACATCTAAGTATCATGCAAAAAGATGGTTGATTTTGGGATTAAGTGCAGCAATTATAAATTTAGCATTATTTAAATATTTTGACTTCTTTCGATATGAGTTACAGTCGTTACTTAACTATTTAAATTTATCTATTTTATTACCAGTAATTACTGTTCTTATTCCAATAGGCATTTCCTTTTATACTTTTCATTCGGTAAGTTATTTAGTTTCTGTAAAAAATAAAGAGTTATCTGTTGCCAAATTTTGGGATTTGGCTTTATTTTTATCATTTTTTCCAAGCATAATTGCCGGCCCTATTAATCGCGCAAAAACGTTTCTTCCACAAATTGTTGTTAGTAAACCTAGAGAGGTTTTAGAACCGTTTCGGGCATTTACATTAATTATACTGGCTATTATAAAAGTTTATTGTTTGGGTGGATTAATTAGTGAAAACTGGGTAACTCCCATTTTTTCAAATCCATTAGAATACTGTACTCTTGATTTATTGGTTGGCTTATATGCTTATGCTATACAAATTTATTTAAATTTTTCTGGTTACACTGACTTAGTAACTGGGATTGCGCTTTTATTAGGTTTCCGACTACCAATTAATTTCAATTTTCCTTATTTAGCTACTAATTTACGTGATTTTTGGGATCGTTGGCATATTAGTTTATCTCATTGGATTCGGGATTATATTTATATCCCTCTAGGTGGTAGCCGTCATGGTTTTGTTCGTACTCAGCTCAATGTGATGTTAGCCATGTTACTGTCTGGACTATGGCATGGCGCAGGAATTAATTTTATTATTTGGGGCTCATGTCATGGTATAGGCATTGTTTTTCTTAATATTTTAGACCGTTATGTAGGTCGAGGATGGATAGTTCAACGTTCACCAATTATTGCTCGATTACTAACTTGGCACTATATTTGTTTTACTTGGCTATTTTTTTGTTGTGAAAGCTTAACTGATGCATTAGATTATCTAAATGCGTTATGCCATAATTTTTTAGTCGACTCACATTATATAGGTGTATTCATAATAATATGTATAGTTTTTTTAATGTATCCAATATGTAAAAATATCCCTAATTGGTGTACTGCACAACTTAGTAAAATAAATAGCATTTTTTTGCCTGTTTTCTTTACATTGATATTATGGCTAACAATCTATTTAGCACCTTCTGGCGTACCAAATTTTATTTATGCTAATTTTTGATTATGATGAAAAATTAAAATGAAATATAAAAAAACATTATCGAAAAACAGAAGAAAAAACAGACCAAAAAAGATTGAAAAGCAAAATCGAGTGTTAAAAAATAACACCACAAAGAACATTAAAAGAGTTCAAAAAAAATCTGAAAAATTGGATTTTTTACAAAATAATCAAGCTACGTTTTCGGCAAAAAATATTTTTATTCTATTATTTATTACTGGTATTGCGCTAATTGTAATTTTTCATAGATCAGTTTTAATCTATTGGCAACAAACCTATCATTCCGATTTTTTAAACTCAGGAAGTGTTACTCAAGAAATTATTCGGGAAGATTTTGATGAACCTTCGAATGAAATTTTATTAGGAGCACCAGCCACAATTATTGAGCAGAATAACTATTTAAATGACGCAAATATCCAATTGAGAAAAGATGTATTAATTTTTTTACAACCAGATATTATTGAAATCAAAAAAAACAATAAACATGAACAAATCCATACTCAATCAATTCAAGATAATAAGGAAGTTACTCAATTAAGTAACAATACGAATGAATCAGTAAAGGATCAAGTAACTGTATCAACTGATCTTGATACACAAAAAGTATTAAAACATGATATACCTTTAATACATGAACCATTACCTATAGTCTTAACTGAAAATGATAAGGTTTTTTTTGCGGGTGATTCATTAATGCAAGGTGTTGCACCATATGTTAAAAAAATGTTATTCAAACAATATAAAATAGAAAGTATTGATCTTAGTAAACAAAGTACAGGACTTACCTATCCAAATGCTTTTAATTGGCCAAAAACAATTAATGATATTTTAATTACAGATCCTTCTATTAAGTTACTTATAGTATTTTTGGGGCCAAATGACCCTTGGGATTTTCCTGTAAAAGGGTATTCTAAATATGTTAAATTCAAATCTCCCTTGTGGGAACAACAATACCGTTTGCGTATAGCAGCTATTTTAAATAGTGCTTATGAACATGGTGTTCAGGTTCTTTGGCTTGCTGCTCCTTGTATGCGAAAATCAAAACTTAATGATGGAATGGTATATTTAAATATGTTATATCAGTCCGAAATAGAAAAAACACAACAACATTTTTTAACTACTAACCAACTATTAGGTTGTACTTATGAAAAATTTAATAGCTTTATTGAATCTGATAAAGAAAAAATAAAAGTAAGGGTTGATGATGGGGTTCATTTTACACCTACTGGTCAAAAAATTTTAGCTAAAGCTATTATGGATAAAATCACTTTTAAAGAATTAGAGGGCAACGATAGTGATTAAATTTTTAAAGTATATTCTAACTATAATAATTCTAATAGTTTCTGTTGGATGTAGTGTCGCAGAAAGTAAAACGAGCACACAATCTAATGTGGTTGACTTTGGTGACCCGAATGCAAAACAATTTTCTCAACGCTTGAATTCATTGTTTAATAATAAAAACAGTAATCAAATTGTTAATATTACTCAATTTGGAGATTCTCATTCAGCAGCAGATTTTTTTACTGGTGAATTTCGGTTATTGATGCAACAAAAATATGGTAATGCAGGGATAGGATGGATTACCCCTGTTCCTATAAAAGGTCAAAGTCATGCAGCAGTGAGTTGGAAAACGAAAAACTGGAATGTATTAAGTAGTCGTACATTAAGTAACTTGGATTTTCCAATGGGTGGATTTATTGCTAAACCAACTAAAGATGTTGGTGCTATACAGGTTATACCTAGAAATGCTAGTAATAAGGAATGGCATGTAAAATTAACTTTTAAAACTTTGAAGAATGCTTCTAATTTGCTGAATATTTATGATGTAAATGATAAAAAAGTAGATATTTCTTACACATCTAAAAGTAATGTATGGCAAACTATATCTTTTACTACTAAAGTACCTTTTTCAATTAAAGCAACTAATGATATTGAAATCGGTGGTATATGGTTAAATCGTTCTCAACAATCAGGAGTTATTGTATCATCTATTGCAACTAATGGCGCAAAACAAACCATATGGCAAAAATGGGGTCCTGACTGGTTGAATGAATTGTCATCATTAAACAGTGACTTGATTATTCTTGAATATGGTACAAATGAAAGTTTTGATGAAACTTTAGATGCAAATGCTTATCGTAAAAATCTAGTAAAAAATATTCGCCAAATTCGTAAATCATCACCTAATTCGGTAATATTATTAATGACACCACCAGATACTATGTTAAATGAGAAGAGTTTTCCAAAGTCTTTTGCTAAAGTGATGAGTATCCAAAAGCAAGTCGCTAAATCGGAGAAAACGCTATTTTGGGATTGGCAACTGGCTATGGGGGGACCTCATTCTATTAAAGATTGGAGGATAAGAGGCCTTGCTCGTCCAGATTTAGTACATCAAACATTACAAGGTTATAAAGAAAGTGCACGTATTTTCTATGCTGATTTAAATGAATTTATTAATAAAAATAGTTAAAATTTATAATTAAAAGGAATAACTAAGTTATGTTCTCTCCAATTATTGTTGCTGTTGATTTTTCTAATACAAAGTCAGCTTGGAATTTTATAGATAAAGTTGAACCTAAAGATTGCCGTCTTAAAATTGGTAAAGAGTTGTTTACTCATGCTGGTCCTGATTTTATTAAACAGATACAACAAAAAGGTTTCGATATTTTTTTAGATCTCAAATTTCATGATATTCCTAATACGGTAGCCAAAGCAGTAGCTGCTGCTGCTGATTTAGGTGTTTGGATGACAAATATCCATGCTAGTGGTGGTGTTCGCATGATGGAAGCTGCAAAAGATGCACTTTATCAATATGGAAAAGATGCACCTTTGTTAATTGCGGTCACCGTACTAACGAGTATGGAATCTTCAGATCTTAAAGAAATTGGTATTGAAGTTTCGCCATTAGAACAAGCAACGCGTTTAGCATTATTGGCCAAAAACTGCGGTCTTGATGGTGTAGTTTGTTCTGCTAAAGAAGTACAGAGTTTTAGAACACGACTTGGTAGTGATTTTAAATTGGTTACACCTGGTATTCGTCCTGCCGGTTCTACTCCTGATGATCAGCGACGAATTATGACTCCACAACGGGCGCAAGCTGCGGGTGCAGATTATTTAGTTATTGGTCGTCCAATTACTCAAGCAGAAGATCCAAGCAAAGCATTACAAGCTATTTTATCGACACTTGATTCATCTAAGAGCAAATAGTATGTCAGATAATCCAATTGTTTATTCAACTGAGCAAGGTCGAATAATGCCTGAAAAAAACACTAAGCCTCATCCTAAAGGTGATGGTATTATTCGTATTTCACGTCAGACATTGGGCCGAAAAGGGAAGGGGGTTTGTGTGATTGAAGGTTTTGACTTAGATGATTGCCAATTACAGAAATTAGCTGCCGATCTTAAAAAGCGTTGTGGTTGTGGCGGTTCGGTTAAGAATAGGAAAATTGAAATTCAAGGTGATAAACGTGATCTATTAAAAGCATTAATAGAAGATAGAGGATTTAAGGTTAAACTTGCTGGCGGTTAGTTATTTTAAAAATAATACCCTTTTCATGAGGGTATTATTTAAAAGAAATTAATTAGAACGATAACCACGCATTTTTTTACTGATTTCGCGTCGTTCTTTAGAGATTTCAGCATTTTTGATAATGTAATCATCAACACGATCATCGTAATCACTTTTCATGTTAGCAATAATAGCTTGTAGCTCATCGTAAGTCATATCAGGTTTAATATAATCACTTAAATTTTCAAGTAATAATACGCGTTTTTGATTGTCACGAATTTTCTTCTCATTATCTGAAATCTCGCGTTTTAATTTGTTTAAACGGCGTGACAAACGAATGTATTCAAGAACATCTTGAAATGATGGTGCGGCTGATTTTTCCTTGTCCATCTATAACCCCTTATTTCTGAAAAAATGAAAAACAATAATATGCTAATTATATACCAATAATTTTTTTAGGTCATATTAATTATATTTTTATTGGAAAATGTTAAGTTTGAATATCAACCATACCTATTTGCGGTTATTTTAGATCAAATTTTTTAAAGTATGAATTAATGATATTTTTGAAAACTAATGATAAATTCATTTGCTTTGCTTCAAATTGCGATAAAAATAAAAACAACTATTAAGTATTATTGTAAAGTATTATACAATATGGCGTTAATTGAAAAGAGTACCGAATGAGAGAATTATAATGAGCTGGATTGAAAAAATTCTGAGTAAAAATAATATATCGTCAGATCATAAAAAAGCGAATATTCCTGGTGGTGTATGGACTAAATGTAGTAATTGTGAGCAGGTTATTTATCAAGCAGAACTTGATCGTAATTTAGAAGTTTGTCCAAAGTGCGATCATCATATGCATATTCCTGCCCGTGTTCGTTTATATCGTTTTTTAGATGACGGTTCTGATGTAGAGATAGGTTCAGAACTTGCTCCTAAAGATATTTTAAAATTTAAAGATACTAAAAAGTACAAAGATCGTTTAACTGCTGCACAAAAAGAAACACATGAAAAAGAAGCTATGGTTGTAATGAAAGGAACACTATTGGGTATTCCTGTTGTGGTAGCTTGCTTTGAATTTGCTTTTATTGGTGGTTCAATGTCGTCTGTGGTTGGTGCTTTATTTACTCGAGCTGCTGAACAGGCAATTGAAGATAAATGCCCATTAATCTGTTTTTCAACTAGTGGTGGGGCTCGAATGCAAGAAGCATTATTTTCATTAATGCAAATGGCAAAAACTAGTGCTATCTTAGCTAAAATGCAAGATGAAGGTTTACCGTATATTTCTGTAATGACAGATCCAACAATGGGTGGTGTATCAGCTAGTTTAGCGATGTTAGGTGATATCAATATTGCTGAACCTAAAGCATTAATTGGTTTTGCTGGTCCTAGAGTAATTCAACAAACTGTACGTGAAACATTACCTGAAGGATTTCAACGAAGTGAATTTTTACTCGAAAAAGGTGCAATTGACATGATTATTCATCGCCGAGATATGCGTACCAAGATTGCAGCTTTATTAGCTAAATTAATGAAATTACCTGTTTCAATTGATCCTAGCGTTAATGATGAGACTATTTAATTAATCATGCAAATTAAAACCCCTGATGCCGGGTCTGATCTTGGGACATGGCTTTGTTATTTGGAGCAATTACATCCTACGACTATTGATTTAGGGCTTGATCGTGTTAAATCAGTCGCAGAACGACTTGATCTTTTGAAACCTGCACCTTATGTTTTTACGGTAGCGGGAACTAATGGTAAAGGGACGACTTGTCGTGCACTAGAGATGATATTACTTGCAGCTAATAATAGTGTTGGGGTTTATAGTTCTCCTCATTTATTGCGTTTTACTGAACGAGTTAGAATAAATAATCAAGAGTCAAAAGAACAAGATACAGTTGATGCATTTGTCGAAATTGAAAAAGTACGTGGAAATATTTCTTTAACCTATTTTGAATATGCAACATTAGCTGCGTTATATCAGTTTAAATATGCACAATTAGATGTCGTCATTTTAGAAGTTGGTTTAGGTGGAAGACTTGATGCCACCAATATTATCGATGCTGATATGGCAATTATCACCACAATCGGAATCGATCATGTTGAATATTTGGGTAATACTAGAGAAAGTATTGGTCGGGAAAAAGCGGGTATATTTAAACCAAAAAGTATAGCTGTTGTTGGCGAACCAGAAATACCTTCATCTATTTTAGATGTTGCTAAAACTGTGAATTGTCCTATTTATGCAGTAAATAAAGATTGGTCTTATCAACAAATAGATAATTCATTATGGCAATTTGTTTCTCCGCTAAAGCAGTTTAATAAATTACCTATACCTTATGTACCTTTAGCTAATGCCGCTACTGCAGTTGCAGCACTAAGTTATTCTTCTCTTTCAGTAAATCAGAGTCAAATAATAAATGGTCTTAAAAACACAAGTTTAATTGGACGTTTTCAAATAATACAAACATCACCAATTGTGATTGTTGATGTTGCACATAATCCCCATGCCGCCAACTATTTAGCTCACCAAATTGAGTTATTAAAAAAGAGCCAACCTAATATTGATAAAGTAAGACTTGTGATTGGTATGCTTAAAGATAAAGATATTAGAAGTACTTTATCTATTCTAAAGGCTGATCAATGGTATTGTGCTTCACTTTATGGCGAACGTGGATGTGATGCTAAAATATTACACCAATATTTACAAGATAATAAAGTGAAAAATATAACGACGTTTGAATCGGTTGCTGATGCATATCAAAAAGCCATAAAAGATGCAAAAGAAGATGATATTATTGTCGTTTGTGGTTCATTTTATACTGTATCTGCTATTTTAGGTAAATTGGGCTACTAGGCAAATGTAATCATGGATACTAATCGAGAGAAGAACAAAACTACTTCAAATAAAGTTAGAAACCAATTAGTCGGTTTTGCTACATTGCTATTAATCGTTGCTATAGTTGCGCCTAATATAATTACTGATAAATCTAATTTACAGACACCTACAATTCCTATTTTACAGCCAGAAGTAGTTAATAAGCAAAATAAAGTGATCACATCACAAAGTGAGTTAACTATTAATGAAAGTTCCAACAATAATGGATTTGAACAATCTTATACACCTGATTCTGAGCAATATACTAGTCCTTTGGCTTTACCAGATACAGTTGAAGACAATTTTGCTTCTTCTATTACTAATTCTGAACAAACAGATAAATCCTATATGATTCAACTTGGGGCTTTGAAAAACAAGAAAAAAATTGAAGAATTAGTTGCCTTACTAAGATTAAATAATTATAACGTTAGAATTATTCCAAACAATTCTGCGCCAAATCAATTAATAAAATTACAGGTAGGTCCCTATGCAAAAAAAGAGCAAGCAGAGCAGTTAATTAGCAACTTAAATAATTTAACGAAATTAAAAGGTGTGATTGTTACTAATTAAAAATTATTTTATTCTTTAATGAGTATAAACATTAGATATAAATATAAAATTGTGAGTTATTATGATGAATTGGGTTGATTATGCAATTATTGGTGTGATTATTTTATCTGCACTGATTAGTATCGTTAGAGGTTTTGTTAAAGAAGCATTATCCTTAATTAGTTGGGTACTGGCTTTTTTTATAGCAAGTCGTTTTTACATGTATATCACTAGTTACTTAACTTATTTTGATAGTGATGTAATTCGTATTGCTGTAGCTATCGCGATTTTATTTATTTCTACACTAATTGTGTGTGCCATTATTTCTTATATTATTGGACAATTGGTGCAAAAAACAGGTCTTTCAGGCACAGATCGGGTGTTAGGTATATGTTTTGGTGTATTAAGAGGTATTTTAGTTGTTGCGTTAGTACTCTTTTTTATCGATACTTTTACTCCATTATCTCAATCGCAAGAGTGGAAGCAATCACAATTAATCCCTCATTTTCATTTTATTATTCGTTGGTTTTTTGATTTTATACAGCAGTCGTCTTCATTTTTAGTTCAATAACTTTAAGGTAATAATTGTATGTGTGGTGTTGTTGGTATTGTAGGATGCAGTACAGTTAATCAATCTATTTATGATGCTTTAACAGTATTACAGCATCGAGGGCAAGATGCTGCAGGAATTGTGACCATTGATGAGCAAAATCGTTTTCGCTTACGTAAAGCAAATGGTTTAGTTAAAGATGTATTTCAAGAACATCATATGTTGCGTTTACAAGGTAACTTAGGAATAGGTCATATTCGCTATCCCACTGCGGGTAGCTCAAGTCCTTCAGAAGCACAACCATTTTATGTAAACTCACCGTATGGTATTGCACTGGCTCATAATGGTAATTTAACTAACACTGATCAGTTACGTGATAAGGTTTTTGAATTAGCAAGACGTCACATAAATACTAGCTCAGATTCAGAAGTATTACTTAATATTTTTGCCAGTGAACTTGATAAATTCCCGACTTATCCATTAACCGCAGATAATATATTTAGTGCTGTCCATCAAGTTCATAAAATTATTAAAGGTGCTTATGCTTGTGTAGCAATGATAATTGGTCATGGGCTGGTTGCTTTTCGAGATCCATTTGGCATCCGACCATTGGTTATTGGTAAAAAAGTAATTGATAATCAGAAAATAGAATATATGGTTGCATCGGAAAGCGTTGCCTTAGATATTCTCGATTTTGAATTTGTGCGTGATATAGAACCGGGCGAAGCTATCTATATTACTCAAGATGGGCAACTTTACTCTAAGCAATGTGCGAATAATCCTCAATATTATCCTTGTATCTTTGAATATGTTTATTTTGCTCGTCCAGATTCACTAATGAATGGTGTTTCAGTATACCAATCTCGTATATTGATGGGCCAAAAATTAGGTCAAAAAATTGCTAGGGAATGGAAAGACATTGATATTGATGTGGTAATTCCTATTCCTGAAACATCGTGTGATGCCGCGCTTGAAATTGCCAGAATATTAAATAAACCATATCGACAAGGATTTGTAAAAAACCGATATGTTGGACGTACTTTTATTATGCCAGGACAAGCAGAACGAAAACTTTCGGTAAGAAGAAAACTAAATGCTAATCGTATTGAATTTGAAGGTAAAAATGTTCTTTTAGTCGACGATTCTATTGTACGAGGAACTACATCAGAAAAAATACTTGAAATGGTGCGTTCAGTTGGTGCTAAAAAAGTCTTTTTAGCTTCTGCCGCTCCTGAAATCAGGCATCCTAATGTTTATGGTATTGATATGCCAGTGGCCAGCGAACTAATTGCATATAATCGTTCTGTTGAACAAATTGCAAAAGAAATTGGAGCTGATAAATTAATATTTCAAGATCTTTCAGATTTAATAGATTGTATTAGAGAACAAAATCCTCGTATTCACCATTTAGAATGTTCTGTTTTCGATGGGAAATACGTTACTGAAGGAATTGATGATAACTATTTTGATACTCTTGAACATCACAGAGCTGAAAGTAAATCATCTTTATCAATTAGAGAATCTGAAAATCTCGAAATTTATAATGAAGGACAATAATAAATTTGTCATAAATAAAATTATGATAAATTTATTAGCTTAAAAATTGAGATTTTTATTTAATTTAGCTTAGTAAATAATAATATTTTTCAATAAACTATAAAAAAATTAATATTTAGTTCAATTTTTTCTTATTGTAACATAATGATAAATAACAAAAAAAAATATCTTTA
>NZ_NAST01000016.1 GCF_002142215.1 Gilliamella sp. N-G2 | reverse complement strand
CTATATAATTAAAAAGGATTAGCGATTTTATAATAAGTTTGATAGTTAAAAATCTCAAAAATAATACTTTAACTATTTCATTTGTTTAAATATTTTTTAAATTAAAATGCTTGATATTATTAATTAAATCATTAGAATTCTTTGCAAATTATTAAAGCTTAATGTTGAATATTCTATGACTAATTGTAATTTTGTAATCCTAAAAAATAACGCATATAAATTGTATTGATCCTCCTATTTGGGGGATTTTTTTTATCCATTTTTAATTAAAACTTAATAGTAACCAAATTTTAGAGGCGCATTATGACCGATAATAAACAAATGTTATCAACTAGTCGAGATCAGAGTTTAAAAGCATATTTGATGAACAAAATTAAACAACATGGTGGTTGGGTTAATTCACATATGCATGCTGATCGTGCTTTTACTATCACTGTAGATAGTTTTGATGTCTACCAAAAACAGACCTTAATTGAAAAATGGGACACACTTGATAAAGTGAAAGCAGCAATGACCGAAGATGATTATTATCGGCATTTTAGCATGGCGGTTGAACGCATGATCGAACAAGGTGTTACTGCCATGGGTTCATTTGTTGACATTGACCCTATTGCCGAAGAGCGAGCAATTAGAGGTGCGCTGCGCGCTCGTGAAACATATAAAAACGATATTACGATTAAATTAGTCAACCAAACTCTTAAAGGAGTCATTGATAAAGAAGCCCGATACTGGTTTGATAAAGGTGCTGATTTAGTGGATATTATTGGTGGTTTGCCTCGTCGTGATGAGCGAGATCATGGTGAAGGAATGGGATTAAAACATTTAGATGTGTTAATGCAAACTGGTAAAGCATTAGGAAAAATGGTACATGTCCATGTTGACCAGTTTAACTCATCAGATGAAATCGAAACCGAGCAACTTACTGATAAAACCATTGAGCATGGTATGCACGGTCGCGTGGTAGCTATTCATAGTATTTCAATTACCGCTCATAGTTTGGAATATCGTCAAAAACTCTACCAAAAAATGAAAGAAGCTAAAATGATGGTAATTGCTTGCCCATTTGCTTGGATCGATAGCCCGCGCCGTGAAGAACATGGCCCTACCCGAAATTCATTAACGCCAGTCGATGAACTTGCTGCCGCTGGGATACCTGTTGCTATTGGGACTGATAACGTCAGTGATTATATGTTACCTTTTTCAACCGGTAATATGTGGGAAGAACTTAAATTATTGGTGACTGGATGCCGTTATACAGATTTAGATAATGTTGTTAATGTTGCTACACGAAATGGACGAATGGTTTTAGGTCTTGCATAATTGTTTGATTAAAAATTTAACTGTGATTTAAACATCTTTAATAATAAAAATCCCACCTAGAGAATAACTGAGTGGGATTTTATTTATTGGCGATCATTTATAATTGATGAATTGCTGAAGAAACACGAGAAAAGTAATTACTAAGTCTTGATTTTATTTCATCTTCAGCTTGTTGTCTTAATTCACTTCGAGAATAATAATTACCATCTGTACGATCAAATTCATAACTAGGTTTATCACCTGTATAAATATACTTAACTTGCCTTGAACTTTTTTCAGCTAAAAAACTGTCATAATAACCACTTAATCCAGAAACATTTACGCTAAGGTTTAAACTATAATTATTTACTAATGTTTCAGTTCTTAAGTTATATTCTTTTTCACCATTCTTTTTAGTGTCATTTGTTACTGAACCGCCATCTTCAGAATATCGCTCATCTTCACTAAGATTAATAGTAATGTCACTATCACTGCTGTTGTAAACTAATATAATAGCATCATCATTTTTGAAATAATCTTCAACAAAATTAGAAAATGAATTTGCATTTCCTGTCACATATAGTCTTATTTTACCCTTGTTAGCATAGTCTCTTGCTTTTTGTTCCGAATCTCGATAATTACCATACTTTGCATAAGTATTCGCGGCATGTTGATAATTTGTTGCTGCTTGTCGATATTGATAACTTCGAGTCGCATTTTTAGCTATTTTTTCACCTTGAGAATAAGAATTAAACGCTTCTTGACTGATCGCTTTTTTTTCATAGTAATGAGCTAATTTTTCAGTATCTTTGTAATGACCTAATGGCTTATAAATATTAATAATAGTTCTAAAACAAGCTACCGCTGCATTATAATCACCGCTACGTATTTCCTGTTTAGCAAGATTGTATAATGTTTGTGCCACAAGCTGCCTATATTTAGTATCCGCATGAATATAGGCTTTTTC
Source organism: Gilliamella sp. N-G2 (assembly GCF_002142215.1). GTDB lineage: Bacteria > Pseudomonadota > Gammaproteobacteria > Enterobacterales > Orbaceae > Gilliamella. Next base: position 67,460 of record NZ_NAST01000016.1, on the reverse strand, counting down.
GATATTTTTATCGTAATATCTATCTAAAGATTTTTTATATAGCGCTGCTCTTTTTTCATAATCACCAGCAGAATTAGTTGGGATAGCATTTGCTTGTTGAGTATAAAAGTTAGCAATATTTTGTTTTAAACGTTCACTAGGATATTTATCCAAAAAGAATGCTAATTCGGAACTGTAAAAGTGATCACTCAACCGCTGATTAAGCTCTAATAATTTCTCATATGTTTCTTGGCGTTGTTCATCATTGGTCTTTGTGGTATTAGCTAATTCATTTTCATATTTGTTCATCACCTCAGTAACTAACTGACGCAGCTGGGTTGCATCAGTTTGCTTAAAGTTTGCTTCACTTTTTTCTTCTATTTTTATCGCTAATAAATTGATACTTTCAATATAACTTCCTTCAGCGTATGCTTCTTGAAATGTGCGTTCGTGACTACAACTCACTAATAAAAACATTAATAAACAGGCAATAATAATTCTTATCATGTTTTTCCTTGTTGAAAATTGTCCATTAAAGAGAAGAAAGATCTTGAGCAGTACTTTCTAGCAATGATCTTAATTTAGTGATCAGTTCTCTTTTTGCTACTGGTAGTAAATCATCATCATTTTCATAATAGCTTGAAGCTCTTGCATAGATAGTGTCAGAAAAGTCAATAATTCCTTCCATCCTTACTACTGTCTCTAGACTTAAACTATTGTTATTAGTATCCAATTTCGTATAGTAAGTTTCATCTTTTAACGTTGGGATTTGAATCCTATTCCCTTGAGCATCGATATGTTCTATGTATTTATCAAATACTTTTCGGGTGTTTGGTATGTCAATCTGTGATCTTGTACTGTTATATTCTTTATCAACAGTTATTTTAATTTTGAGATCAGCACCAACTGGAGAAGAAACAAAGGTGACATAATCCTTATTTAGTAACAATTTTACCTCAGAGCAGTATTCGGAAGCATAGCAATAAACTTTTATTATCCCTTTGCGTTTATAGGTGTTAGCTAAAGAAGTAGCATCTTTATAACGTCCATAATGACGATAAGCATCCACGGCTTGCTCATAATATTTGGCAACTTGACGAAATTCTAGGCGTTGCATTGCAATTTCTGAAAGCATTTTTGCCTGCTGATAAGCCTCTTCTGCCATTAAAGTAGCCTGTTTTTTACCATTATTATACGCACGTTTGTCACTGTCTTTATATTTACCTAGAGGTTGATATACTGATGATGCTTGACTAAATGCCTCAGCTGCAGCTTTATAGTCGTTTTGGGTTTCGAAATTTACCCCTTGATCATACAAATCTTTAGCAATGTTTTGCCTCAAACTTTCAGCAGGATATTTATCTAAAACGTTTACTAATTCCGTACTATAAAAACGGTTACTTAAACGCTTATTCATCTCTAACAGTTTTTCATAGATTTCAATGCGTTTTTTATAATCAGTATTAGTGGTGCTAGCTAATTCATCCTCATATTTGTTCATCACATCATTAACCAGCTTACTGAGTTTTTCGGCATCAGTTTGCTTAAAGTTTGCTTCACTTTTTTCCTCTATTTTTGCCGCTAATAGATTGATGCTTTCAAGATAGTTCCCTTCAGCATAAGCATTTTGAGATGTGCGTTCGTGAGTACAACTCACTAATAAAAACATTAATAAACTTGCAATAATAATTCTCATTTTATTTTTCCTTATTAAAAATTGTCCATTATAGGTATGAAAGATCTTTGGCTATATCGTCTAATCTTGAGTTTAGCTCGGATAATAAATCTCTTTTGGCTTGAGTATATAAATCATCTTTCGATTTTAAGCGACCATCACTGTGATTATGAAATTTGGCAGGTACATTACCACTATAAATATAATCATGTTTAACTGACGTTTCTTCAACCTCAAATGATTTACTATAACTATAAATACCATGAACTTCCATTTTAGCCGTTAAAGTTAATTTGTTTTTATAAGTTACCGTTTGTAAATTATACTTTTGATCTTTATAAGTTTTTACTTGAAGTTTATTGCCATCTTTATCTTCAACTTCAACATATTTATCAAAGACTTGCTCAATCTTAGTTTCATTGGTTACTGATTTATCTAGATCGACAAAATCACTTTTAAAGTCAATTCGAATATCTATCTCTGCACCACTCGAGTAATTGGCAAATTGAATATAATTTGCACTTAATTTATCTCTTATTTCATCGGTGAAACTTGAACCATAGTAATAAACTTTAATTATGCCTTTTTTAGCATAAGTATCAGCTAATGAACTTGCGTCAAAATATTGTCCATATGGTTGATATATAGATGCTGCTTGCGCATAATACTTGGCAACTTCTCGATATTCATAACGCTTTGTCGCATTCATTGCCAGTTGTTTGGCTTGTTGATAAGCCTCTTGAGCCTGCTGGGTAGCATATTTTTTGTCATTATCTTTCGCAAGTTTGTCACTATCTTTATATTTACCTAGTGGTTTGTATATCGATGAAGCCTGACTAAAGGCTTGAGCAGCAGCTTTATAATTTAACTGTTGTTCAAATTGTTTACCTTGGTCATAGTAATTTTTGGCTGCCATCTGCATATATTTAGTATTGGCATTTTTATATAAAATAGCGGCATTTTTATAATTGTCGTATGACAAACTATTTTTATATAATTCGGCTTTTGTTCGATAACTTTCACTGTCAGTGCCAGTGATGTAATTACCATAATCATAATACTCTTTAGCAAGAGTTTGCTTTAATTGCCTAGTGTCATATTTGTCATTGAAAAAACTGATGTGATCAGAATAAAAGCGATTACTTAATATCTCTTTCATAGTTAATAAATGCTTATATGCATCTATTTTTTGTGGATAATCATATTTATGGAAGTGATTTAGGTCTTTTTCATAAAACTGCATTACACTACTAACGATAGTTTGAAGTCGCTTAGCATCATTTTGGTCAAACTTTGCGGGTCCTTTTTCATCCAAACTGGTAGCTAAAAGATTGATACTTTCTATATAGCGACCTTCCTTAAATGCATCTTCGGCTGTTCGCGTATGGCATGCCGTTAATAAAAATATACAAAAAATAGCAATAATCGTGCGCATAAACTTCCTTTCTTTACTTTTTTTACTAATAGTTATTTCAAGTATTTCATATCCATTTTTTGATATGTTTATATAAAAATGGCTATTTTTATCAGTTTATTAAAAAACTGTTGGTTGAGTTTATGCTAAACTTTTAGCTAATTATTAACTTTTATTGCTACTTTTTTACATTTTGTTATTAATTATTAACAATAAATGCTATTAGTGTTTTTGGTAAATGTTTAAAATTAATTGGCGGGATGATGTTACCCTTAAATAAAATAGTCATTTTTATTTAAGGGTTAGCAAAACTTTACATTCGTGTTGGTTTTTTATTCACTTTTTGACGAATAGATTTGCTTGTCTGATTAAGTTTCGGTCGCTTAGGTTTGGCAATGCGTTTATCGGAAGATGACTTAGTGGTAAAGCTTTTGACTTCAGCAGGTAAGCCGACTAATTGGCGTAAATAATTAACTGAATCAATACCCAGTTCCATCCATGTACCTCGCGATAAACCTTTTGGCAAAGTAATATTACCATAACGAATGCGTAACAAACGGCTAACTTGAACATCAATTGCTTCCCACATACGACGGACTTCTCGATTGCGACCTTCGGTAATAACAACATTAAACCATTGATTCAATCCATCACCACCTTGTGGTTTAATGGAATTAAATGCAGCAGGGCCATCTTCAAGCTGAACACCTTTGCGAAGTTGATTAAGTTGTTGATCAGTAATATTACCAAATACACGAACAGCGTATTCGCGTTCAATTTCATGCCTTGGATGCATAAGACGATTGGCTAGTTCACCATCGGTTGTGAATAACAATAAACCCGATGTATTTATATCAAGTCGACCAATATTAATCCAACGAGCATTTTTTAAGCGAGGTAATCGCTCAAACACTGTTGCTCGCCCTTGTGGATCATTTCGAGAACAAATTTCACCTTCAGGTTTATAATAAGCTAGAACACGACAAACTTCTTTTTCTTTACTTCTTAACTGAACTAAATGACCATTGATACGAATTTTTGGACTAGCATTGACATCTACGCGATCACCTAAAGTTGCGATTTTGCCATCAACACTGATTTTACCTGCAACGATCATTGCTTCTATTTCGCGGCGTGAACCATTGCCTAAATTGGCTAATACTTTTTGTAATTTTTCAGTATTGTTTTTTTGTGAAATTTTACGCTCAAATGGGTCAGATAATTTTGTGTTTTTACGAGCAATATTATTTTCATTTTTTTGCATTGTCACTTCATCTGTTCGGCCTAATTTTTGGATAAATGCAGTTTTAATTTTTTTCATATAATCCTCACTGTTACCTTCTCAGGTATCATTGTTTACTTAAATTACTGTATTGATAATATTTTTACTCGAATGGTGTAATATCACCACTTCCTTTTCGAATAATCTCTGGATAATCATGGGTCAAATCAATGACTGTCGTTGGTTGTTCGCTGATGTAACCTCCGTGAACGATAGCATCGAGTTGGTGACCAATTTTATCTTCAATTTCTTCGGGATCAGACTGAGCTTCATTTTCATTAGGTAAAATAAGCGTAGTTGTCATTAAAGGTTGTCCTAATAATTCAAGAAGCGCTAAATCAATTTTATTATCAGGAATACGCAGTCCAATCGTTTTGCGTTTTTCATTCATCAAACGTCGTGGTACTTCCTTGCTCGCTTGTAAGATAAAAACATATTTACCTGGGGTATTATTTTTTAATAATCGAAAAGTAGTATTATCAACAAAAGCATAAGAAGAAAGCTCAGATAAATCACGGCACATTAAGGTAAAGTTATGGTGTTTATCCAGATTACGGATTTGACAAATACGATCCACACCATATTTATTATCAAGTAAACAACCTAGCGAATAACCTGAATCAGTAGGAAATGCAATGACGCCACCATCATTTAATATTTTGACGACTTGATCTAATAACCTTGTTTGTGGGTTATCAGGATGAATATAAAAAGTTTGGCTCATAATATTCTTCTTTATTGATAGCAGGTTAAAAAAATGTGAGGAAAGGGCTTTTTCATCACGGTTTATAGCGCTAATTGATACTATTTTAGTTTAATATATTTATTATATCCAGTTATGCCAAATAGGTGTAACGCTACCAGGCAATGGCGTAGTTTTACCAAGATCAAGGTAATTAAGCAAATCGTGGAAATCCGAACCTTGTGAGGCAAGTAATTCAAATTCATTAGCCAATTTTGCTAATCGTTGTAAATCATCTTGAGTTTGGCGGCTCTGAGAAACTTCAATACCATCACCACCATATGATTTAAATTCACTAATTAATAATTTTAGTTTAGTTAAGGTCAAATCATAGCGTGTCGGGTGTGCTAAAACCGCTTGTCCACCTGCTGCATGTATCGCATTAACCGCATCAGCAATACTACACCATTTGGCAGGAACGTAGGCATAACCACTTTTACCCAGATATTTTTTAAATGCACGTTTAATATCTTTAACATAATTATTAGCGACTAAAAAGCGCGCAAAATGAGCTCGAGATACAATATCACCTTTAGAAAATTGTTGTGCTTGCTCATAAGCATTGTCTATACTCACTTTAGCTAATTTTTCACTAATATTGATTGCTCTATCAATACGACTTTGTTCTTGTGCAGTTAATAATTCAAGCAAGTGAGAATTTTCAATGTCGATATTCAAACCAACAATATGAATTTCATTATTCTTCCACATTGTTGACACTTCAACACCATAGATTAATTTAACTGGCAAATTATCTCGTTCTATGGTCGCTTTCGCTTCTATCAAGCCCTTGATAGTATCGTGATCGGTAATCGCTAGCATATTGATTTGATTATCAACAGCTCTTTTGACCAGTTCACTTGGCGTTAAAATTCCATCTGATGCAGTTGTGTGCGAATGTAAGTCAACGATCACTTTTTTCTCGAAAATTATTTTTAAACGTGTAATATACCACACAATTTGCACGACCACTAAAAGGTATATTATGAAAGATCAAATTCAGCTTGCTCAGCAAGATACGCTAGCTATTATTCAAGAACTTTTAGAAGATGGAAGTGATCCACATGCGCTGTATATTATTGAACATCATATTTCATCACAAAACTTTGATAAACTAGAAAAAGTCGCTGTTGAAGCTTATAAATTAGGCTATGAAGCAACCGATCCTGACGAAGATGTTGATGATGCAGGTAATGTGGTAATTGGTTTTGATATTATTACTGAAAGTCCATTAAATGCTGAATTAATTAATGCTCAAATCGCCGAAATTATAACTCTAGCAAACCAATTTGGTGTTAATTATGATGGCTGGGGAACCTATTTTGAAGATGGTAGTGATGACCAATTCGATGAAGATGACGTTAGCGAGACCATTCATTAATAAATAATCAGCGGTTAATTATGACTATTCTTATCCGCCACCAGACGGATAAGAATAGTGTTAACATTTAATTTAATTGTTCAACACGGCTAGTTCGTTTATGATCAGCGGTTACTGTACGAAGCGAAACCGAAGCGTTGTTATTTATCGCTACAGGGCCATTGTAAGCCTGCCAATTTTCACCTTTATCGGTTGAATATTCGATAGTTAAGCCAGGAAAAACAACATTAGCAACTAATTTGCCATCTTCAATCTTCGCTCCAGGAACAGGAAGGCGATAGTTAATTGAAGCAAGATCTAATTTAGCTAATTCTCGTTGGCCAATTAAATTAGCAAATTGATTCCAATCATTTAGCAGTTTTTGCTGATCAACATATTGTGTTTTACCTTTTTCAAATTCGCGATCTTTTTGATAATTAGTTTCCCAATCAGCTTTATGCCATGCACGTTCGGCAACACTCAATAGTCGAGGATAAGCCATGTAGGCCAATTTATCGTCGGTGCGAATATTTTCCGTCCAGATTTGTGCTGATAAGCCATAGGCGCCTGGCCAATTCATGGTACCTTTAGCGGCAAATGCATCACCATTACGATCGAATGAGGTTTCCGCATTTTGTGGTAAATTATCCGGTGCAAAACTGAATATTTTGCGTTCATCATTAAAGCGCGAAGCCCAATAGTAACCACTTTCTTTTGGATTAACTTCATAAGGCATATCTAAATAGACATAATCAGGATTTGAAACTATCACTTTGTAGCCTTTATTGGCAAACTCATTGACTGAGTCATATCCCCCCCAATATAAGTTATCCCAAAAATTGACCACCACTTCATCGGTAGCAAAAGCTTTGGCATTGGAAGCAAATTTTACGCCATCTTGCCAAGCTTGCATGCGATTAATACCATTATTTTTGATGATTTTACTTACTTCAATAGCAAAATAACTTGGTAAATGCTCGATATTTTCTACAACACCTTTACTAACAAAAGTTTGGCACGCTTGTGATTTTGCCCATGGATGATCTTCGACACTTTGATCGATTAAACCTTTACCCGCCTCTTTTTGCGCGGCATGAATATCTTGGTAACCGTTGCCGAAGTGAATATTTTTAGCCTCATCACCACCAAAATGCCATGTTGAAATCGGTTGTCCAGCTTCAACGTGCATTTTGGCTATTTCGCTAATTACTTTATCAGCAAATTTTTTCGAAGAATCTAAACATGGATTTAGATAACTTTGGCGATTGTAGAATTGCACCGTAGTAGTATTCGAAGTATCAGTAGGATCAAGTAATCGATATTCATTCGCAGCTTCGGTTTTTCCTTTCTTCATTAAGCGTTGATATCTCACTTCCATTGACATGATAGCAGCTCTGGCATGGGCTGGCATGTCGATTTCTGGAATAACTTCAATAAATCGCGCATTGGCATATTTAACGATTTCGATATAATCTGCGCGAGTAAAGTAGCCACTGCCATTATTATCACTGTTTGGCCCAGATCCAAGTTGTGGTAATAGACACTGTTTTTCTGTTAAATCATGACAACGTTTACTACCAAAATCAGTGAGTTCTGGTAGGCCGGGAATCTCAATTCGCCACCCTTCATCATCACTTAAATGGAAGTGAAATTTATTCATCTTATATTTTGACATCATATCAAGTAACTGTAATACCGCTTTTTTACTTTTGAAATTTCGACCGGTATCAAGCATCATTCCTCGATATTCAAAACGAGGCGCATCTTCAACTGAAAGTGTATTAATAACTGACGATTTGCCAATTGACGAGAGAATCGATTCTACAGCATAAAAAATTCCACTTTCATCAAATGCCACGATAATTGCACCTTGTGGTGTTATATCAAGCTTATAACTGCCATTAATACCTTTTTCAAAGGCAGTTTTATCAATCGATGCATTGACTTTAAACCCTTGCTTTGTCACCGCAATATTTAATTGTTTAAAATGACTTTCTAACACTGATTGGCTAGCTTGTGCTAAGCCATTAAGTATGAGATCAACACCACTTTTATTTAGGGTAATAGATTCTTTACCAACCGTTAATTTAACTGGTGTTGGTAAAATTTGACCTTTTAATAAATCAGCATCAATTTTTTGAATATCACTATTACGTTGGTAACGGCTTTCAGGAGTCATTAAAATATTATTATCGTTAGGTGATATCTTCCATTGTTCACCTAGTGGGGCCACAAATGCCGACAAATTATCAGAGTCAGTATTAGTGTTGGCAATTATTTTAGGTTTAGCATCCGTTGAAGTTACATACCAACGAGGCATCACATCACTTTCACTTATTTGCCAATATTCACCAATAACTGGAATAGTTACCTGTGAGTTAGCAGGAATATTGGTAAATTTTTCTGTTGGTTCTAATTTATGCAAATCACCGGTTACGTGGGTAATTTTATACTGGTCATTATTAACCGCTAAAATCATACGAATATTATGGAAGTAGATAGCCCAATCTTTACTGGTTATTGCTGGCCCGGTGTTTTTAAGCGTTAAGGTCACTTTGTTACAAGAAGCCCAATCTGCGCCCAATGCTGCACAATCTACCCCTGCATTTACGGCGTTGTTATCGACTATTTGATAATTTAAGCGGAGCTGTGAACTCATCGTATCAACTATTTGTTGTGAAGCATTAACCGATTGACTGGCTCCTAGAGTTAATAATGATGTGATCGAAGTAGCAAGTATAGCTGATTTAAACTTTTTCATATCGGTTACCTATTTTTGTTTAGCATTGAAAATGGTGAAAGGGAAAGTAACAATAAATTTAATATCACGTTCATCTTGGAAAATGTTGCCATAACCACCGCCCCAGCTGTTGATATGATTTTCATGGTTGTTATATTTAGTGTAGTGTAATTGGAATGAAGTATCTTTAGCCCATGTATCTTGAATTGTATAACCTAAATCAAAATTATAAGCCGATTCTACTAAACGATTTTTTTGATTTTTTGCTTTTGAATCTGGTTTGGCATCCCAACCATAAGCATAAGATGCACCGGTTTTCCAACCAGTCAAATAATGATTTAGATGGCCTAAATCATATGTCACCTCAAAAAATGCGGCTTTTTCGCCATTGGCATTAAAGTCAGAACGAGAATTCCACCAAACATCTAATCGTCCATTAGATGATGCATAATCAGGCGTCATACGTTGTAAAAAGAACCCTTGTTCACCTTCTGCTTTTACCGACACACCTTCAAGTCGTAAACCAACAGGACCAACTTGGTAACCTAAAGTCGCTGCTTGCAACCACGCTAAACCATCATAAACATTGGCACCTTTATGAGATTGGTCTTTAGCGCCATAAAACTGATAACTCATAGTTAATGGATTATTTAACACATCTGTTTTATAAGAAGCTTTCGCAAAAAATTGATTCATATAATTCTGAGCTTGGCCAAAGGCGCTTTCGAGTACAAGATCATTTTTAAAATCATATTTCATGCCGGCTGAGTGTAAAAAATCGATTTTTTTACCCTTTTGCCAACGTTTGAATTCATAGAGGCGTTTATACCAAGGCGCTTTGTATTTATCTGTCCACATATAAGACATGGATAAAGCACCCGCATCATCAAAATCAAGTACGGTGCCAACTTCTGCTCCTCGATAAGTACCAGGTAACAAACTCCAATGCGGTGCTAATAAAGTTTGCCCAGAAGGTTGAATATAACCGGCCTTGATCCAAAACAACTCATCAAGTTTAAAATTAAGTTGTGCTTTATAAAAACTTAAGCCACTAACATCTTTTTTCCAATCTTCATTCCAACGAGTATTAGCACCACTAAAACCAATCTCATTCGGATGCCCTTTACCACCATTACTGACCTCCCATGCACCATAACCGCCCAATTCAATAGCGAGTCGATCGGCAATATAACCTGACCTAAAGTCTAAATTGGTATTAAATGATGAATGTCTGAGGTTTTTTTCGTATTTATGTACTTTAAGGTTTTTTCTTTCACGATCACGATTCCAGAAAAATATGTTTCCAGTTAATGATGCATCATCGACAAAATTACTGACATACTCAGCTTGTGCTGGGCATATACTGGTTAAAACAGTTATAGATAAAAAAAGTTTAGTAAAAAGATTAAAACGACAGGGTAATAATTCATTATTATTCATAGTTGCTTCCCTAAAATTAGGCTGTGTAAACGAGCATTAAAATTGCCAACTTTTGATTGGTTTTTATAAGTTAAACTAAATTTTCAACTGCTTTTAATTGTTGTTTAGACAATATTTACTTAACATATTCAAAGTGGAGATAAGGTAAATATGCATTTTTATAATACATAAACATATTTTAGTCCGCGAATTAAATGATCTTAATTCGTGATCAAAATCACCAAAAAATTAAAAATTTGGTTTTTTTTTGTGAAATTCTCCACACTTTTTTTACAGAATAAATTAATCATTTTTTATAACTTTTGGGGTGATGACATGACGATGATATTAAGAAAGGAATTAGCAAAGAGTAATAATTAAAAGCAAGTCGTTGATAAAAAACAGGCAAAAAAAAGAGAAATGCATAGCATTTCTCTTAATAATTAGTCATATTGAACTTAAATTAGTTTTCAGTATCAAGCTCTGCAAAGCTTTTAACGAGTTCATCAATGGCTTTCATCTGTTGTAAGAATGGTTCAAGTTTAGCTAATGGCAATGCTGATGGACCATCACATTTTGCATGGCTTGGATCAGGATGTGATTCTAAAAATAATCCCGCAATCCCCACTGCCATACCTGAACGAGCTAATTCAGTAACTTGACCACGACGACCGCCTGAAGCTGCTCCCATAGGATCACGGCATTGTAATGCATGAGTTACATCGAAAATCACCGGCGATCCATTACTGACTTTCTTCATGACATTAAAGCCAAGCATATCAACCACTAAGTTATCATAACCAAAACAACTACCTCGATCACAGAGAATCACTTGGTCATTACCTGCTTCTTCAAATTTTTCGACAATATTACCCATTTGGCCAGGGCTAACAAATTGTGGTTTTTTAACATTAATTACTGCACCAGTTTTCGCCATTGCTACAACTAAATCGGTTTGTCTTGCTAAAAAAGCCGGTAATTGTATAACATCGACAACATCTGCTACAGGTTGGCACTGTTCTTCAGTGTGAACGTCAGTAATAATTTTAACCCCTAACTGCTGTTTTAATTCTTGGAATATTTTCATTCCTTCTTCTAATCCAGGACCTCGATAAGAGTGAACGGATGAACGATTCGCTTTATCAAAAGAAGCCTTAAAAATATAAGGAATATTTAATTTATCGGTTACAGTTACGTAGTGCTCACATATTCTCATTGCTAAATCACGTGATTCAAGCACATTCATGCCGCCGAATAACACGAATGGTAAATCATTTGCTACCGTAATATTACCAACTTTTACTCTTTTTTGTTTAATCATAAATTTATTCCTAGTTAAGGTTTAAACCAACGACCAAGGGTGACTCTGTCATTGCCACTATAGTCGGTGATGGTTTCAACTAATTGAAATCCGTGTTGTTTAAAAATAGTTTGTACCGCTAAACCCTGCTTCCAGCCATGTTCGATAAGCAACCAACCATATTGATTTAAATGCTTGGTTGCACCTTGAATAATGACTTTAATATCAGCAAGGCCATCATCCTCAGAAACTAAGGCGCTTCTAGGTTCATAGCGAACATCGCCTTGAGATAAGTGAATATCAGTTGGCTCGATATATGGTGGATTACTAGTTATCATTGAGAATTTACGATTTTTAATTGGTTTATACCAATCACCCTGTAAAAAATAAACATTGTTTACGCCTATTTGATTGGCATTTTTTTGGGCTAAAATCAAAGCATCTTTATTCTTCTCAATTGCAGTAAATAAACAATCTGGTCGCTCAGTGGCCATAGCAATCGCGATAGCACCGGTTCCAGTTCCCAAATCTAAAACTTCACAAGGGACTTTAGGCAAATACTCTAAACCTAATTCAACAACTTTTTCGGTATCTGGTCTTGGAATTAAGGTCGAATTTGAAACATTAAACTTTAATGACCAAAACTCCTTTTCTCCAGTGATATAGGCAATGGGTTCCCCTTCTTGACGCCTTTTTAAATAACCATCTAAAGCAATGAGTTCATCATCAGTTAATAATGTTTCACTAAAAGCCATCAAAAAGGTACGTGTTTTATGAGTGACGAAACTTAATAAAATTTCAGCATCACGTTTTGGACTTTCGCTGTCGGTTAAAGTTTGTGATGCAGATTTAAGCCATTGTAAATAGGTCATTCATCCTGTTCCGATAAAGCTGCAAGTTGATCTGCTTGATATTCTTGTACAATTGGTTCAATCAACATATCCAATTTACCTTCCATAACCTCATCTAGACGATAAATAGTAAGATTAATACGATGATCAGTAACTCGGCCTTGAGGATAGTTATAAGTTCGAATACGATCTGAGCGATCACCAGAACCTAATAAGTTACGTCTGGTTGACGCTTCCTCTTGTTGACGTTTACGCATTTCAGCATCTTGAATACGGGCAGCTAATACTGACATCGCCTTAGCTTTATTTTTGTGCTGTGAACGTTCATCCTGACATTCAACTACAATTCCAGTTGGAATATGGGTAATACGAATTGCTGAATCAGTAGTATTAACATGCTGACCACCAGCCCCTGATGATCGATAAGTATCAATTTTCAAATCTGCAGGATTGATTTCTGGCATTTCAGCTTCTGGAATTTCTGGTAAAACAGCAACAGTACAAGCCGAAGTGTGAATTCGTCCTTGTGATTCAGTCTCTGGTACACGTTGAACTCGGTGACCACCAGATTCGAATTTTAACTGTCCATATACACCATCACCACTTACTAACATGATAACTTCTTTATATCCGCCATGTTCTCCATCATTTGAACTCATGATTTCGACACGCCAATTACGAGATTCAGCATATCTGGTATACATTCTCGCTAAATCACCAGCAAAAATTGCTGCTTCATCACCACCAGTACCAGCGCGCACTTCAACAAAACAGTTATAATCATCATTTGGATCTTTAGGTAACAATAGAACTTGTAATTGTTTTTCTTGCTGCTCTACTTGGCTTAATGCTTCGTTTAATTCTTCTTGAGCCATTTCACTCATTTCCGGATCAGAAAGCATCATTTTGGCAGTTTCAATATCTTCTTGTGTTTGCTTCCAATTAGCAAAGCATTTAACCACATCGGTTAACTGTGCATATTCTTTTGAAAGGGTACGAAATCGGTTTTGATCGGCTATAACCGCTGCATCAGATAGTAATGCTTGAACCTCTTCATAACGCTCTTGTAGCGTTTCCAACTTACTGATAATTGAAGGTTTCATAACTCTGTATTTTTGCTAATGATTAAATGAATTAGCTCGGCATTATATACTTAATTGCCTGTAAAATACAGTTCCGACTTATTTATGACGAAGCTAAATTAATCAATGAATAACAACATATTGGTATTAAATAATTAATTGTCTCTTTAAATAATGACTACATGTATTACCAATTTTCTATTTATTAGTTTCAAAATGATTTAATATTTTTAGATATTCAAGAATAAATCGACCAAAACCATATTAATGAAAGCTTTCACTTGTTGGTGAAAAATGATTTTTAAAATGATAAATCTCGCTAAACCCACTAATCATTCCATAATTTAATTTTGTGATCTATCCACCATAGCCTGATTGCTTAAAGTTAAATAGCTATTGCGATTTATCATAATTATAAAGTCATTAAGAAAAATAACTCTGTCTTTACCCTTTTTTATCTGAAAAAAATAGTAATATTTCAAAGGCGAATATTATTAAAACCAATTGTGAAAACAGAATCTACAATCATGATTAAACTGACTGCTAATGAAACAGTTGATTCCTTTTTTTAGCCGATAGAAATAAATGACATTTACTACTAAGATAAGCATTAAATTATTGGTATAAAATCTAAATACTTTTATTGATTAATCTAAATTAATGTCTTAAGAATCAGATTAATAAGTGAATTCTGAAATGTTGTTTATTACTGATTGAAAGTTATTATATCAAGTGTATAGTTATGTTATATCTAGTGGAGATTACTGCGATAAAAAATTTTAAAAGGATGCGAAAATGAACCAAACTATATGGAAACTAGACAATACTATCAAGCATTATGATTGGGGTAGTATCGATGGCATAACCAATTTATTTGCTATTCCCAATCCGACGTCGGAGCCTATGGCTGAAATTTGGATGGGCATGCATCCGCTTGGTTGCTCTTTAGCAATTGATGAAAAGCTAGGCAAAATAAGGATTGATAAGTTAATAAAAGACAATCCACAGAAAATTTTAGGTAATAAAACCTTTCAGCATTTTGGTTCACTCCCCTTTTTATTCAAAATTCTCTCAGCAAACAAAGCATTATCTATTCAAGTCCACCCAACATTGGAAAATGCTAAAATTGGCTTTGCAAAAGAGAACCAACAAGGTATTGCTAGTGATGCACCCAATCGAAATTATAAAGATCCCAATCATAAGCCTGAACTTATTTATGCATTAACTCCATTCAAAGCTATGCGTTCATTCCGTGCTATTGATGAAATTATCATGTTGTTTGAAAAAATTGCCTTATCCGATTTAACTATCCCAATATCACAATTAAAAAACAACCGTCATCCTGACCAATTAAAACATTTTTTTGAATACTTATTAACTCTTCCGACTCAAACAAAGACCTCGTTAATTAAACAGCTCTTGATGAAAATCAGTACATTCAATGACGAACCCTATTTAACCATTAAGACTCTAGCTAAAGATTATTCTGATGATATTGGTTTATTCATGCCATTATTATTAAATGTAATTGAACTGAAACCAGGACAAGCTATGTTTCTATCAGCCAAAACACCGCATGCCTACCTATCTGGTACCGGTCTAGAGATTATGGCTAATTCCGACAATGTATTAAGAGCTGGCCTCACCCATAAATATATTGATAGTTTAGAACTAATTAATAATACTAATTTTGAAAGTATGGCGTTAAATCAACTATTAATTAAACCAATTATCAAAGATAATAAAATTGATTTTCCCGTACCGGTTGATGATTTTAAATTTGAGATCATAAAAAGTGACCAAAATTTGCATAGTGAACAAGTAGATAGTGCACAGATTGTGTTATGTCTTGATGGAAAAATCTCCTTATCAACTGAATCACAATCATTAACTTTACACAAAGGTGAATCCGCTTTAATCGCTTACCAAACTGATGTATATCATTATCAAGGTTTAGGTGTATTAGCTAAAGCATTTGATTAGCTTTTGGATGAAAATAAAAATTAAATTTTTTAATAAGTTAAATGTGGTTATTTTACATATTTACACTAATATATTAATATGTATTAATATAATAATTAAAAATAAGCATCATGGATTCTAATAATAAAATTCCACGTCATTTGTTTATTCAGCAAGATTTATTAAAAAAAATCAAGTCAGGTGAATATGCTGAAGGACAATTAATTCCTAAAGAATCTGAATTAACAGATATTTATCAAGTCAGTCGACCAACTGTTCGCCAAGCTATTCAGTTTTTGGTCAACGATGGATACCTTGAACGTCGCAAACGTCGAGGAACAATAGTTAAGCAACAAAAGATTAATCAAGAATTTACCCATATTATCGAAAGTTATGATTCTGAAATGAATCGCAAGGGACTTCACCCTAAAACAAAAGTTTTAACCTTTAAATTAGATAAAGCGACCTTTGATATTGCCAAACATTTAGACATCAATGAATTTGATTCTGTGTACAAATTAGTGCGTCTACGTTATGCCGAAAACAAGCCAATAGTACTAGTAACAACTTATTTGCCAGTAAAAGCATTGCCTAATTTTTTAGATAATGACTTTAAACAAGAAAAACTGTATTCAGTTTTAGAAAAAATGAATTTTCCAATTCTCCAAATACGTCGAAAATTAGATGTATTAAAAGCCGATGAAACAACTAGTGATTTATTAGATATTGAAGAAGGAGATCCTATTTTCTATTTCCATTCTATTGGATATAGCCACGATCGAACTCCAATCGAATATTCAATATCTAAATATCGTGGTGATATTAATTCATTTATCTTTGAGTTAAATCATTCCAGCTAATATAATAAATATACCCACTAATGAGTGGGTATATTAATCAACAAAAATATTAAAGTTTAAATTTTGATTGTTTGCTCTTGTGTTGTTTGTAAATCTTTTTTTATCTCTTCAATAATTGCAATACCGGCGCTTGTTCCGATTCGTTCTGCCCCCGCTGCAATCATCTTTTTAAATGTATCAGCACTACGAATACCGCCAGCTGCTTTCACTTTTACAACATCGCCTACATGTTGCTTCATTAATTTAACATCTTCAAGTGTCGCCCCAGAAGGGCCAAATCCTGTTGATGTTTTTATAAAATCTGGTTTAACTTTAACTGCAATTTGGCAAAGTGCTATTTTTTCTTCATCGGTTAAATAACAATTTTCAAAAATGACTTTTGATGTAACATTATATTGACGACAAATCTTAACGATTTCTGACATTTCCCGTTCAATATAATTTAAATTTCCCGCCTTTAATTCAGAAATATTAATTACGTAATCAATTTCAGTTGCCCCAATTTCAATTGCATTTTTCGTTTCAAAGCATTTTGATTCTATCGTTGTTTGGCCTAATGGAAATGCTATCGCTGCACCAATATCTACATCAGTATCTTTCAGTAGGTCAGCACACAATTTTGACTGAACTTGATTGATTGCAACCATCTTAAAATGGTAGTCAATAGCTTCCTGACATAGCTTTTTCATCATGGCCGTTGTTGCGTCTGGTTTTAAATTAGTGTGATCAATAAGTCGACTTAAATCTCGTAATGAATAATTTTTCATATTTTTTACCTCAATCTTATATGTAATTACATATTTTAAATAAAATTTATTTATCGTCAATTAAAATAGATGGAATATGTGATAAACATCTCGTTTCATTAAAAATAACTCTTAATATATTTTTTTTAAAAAATAAATATGTAAATATATATTTAAATAATATTTTAAGAGGGACTTGCAAATGAAAATAGTAGTTACTTCTCACGGCGAATTATGCGAAGGGATATTATCAAGTTATCAAATGATTGCGGGTGATATATCTCAATTTATCTCTGTCAAACTTGACGATAAGGGAATTAGCGACTTTTCATCAAGATTAACAACCGTGTTAGATGAACAAACAATGAAAAATGAAATTGTCATTGTTTTAAGTGACATCATGGGGGGTACACCTTATAACGAAACTTTCCGTTATATGCTGGCCAATCCAAATAAAGTTTATCTTATGGCTGGATTAAATTTATCAATGTTAATTCAAGCTGCAACAATAATTAATGAGCCAAATATAGATGAAGCTATTAATTCAATTCTGGAAGCAGGTCAAGCCTCAATATCCATTGCACCAATAACCGAAAATAGTAGTGAAGATTTAGATTTTTAATTAGTGAAACGATAGGAGTGAATAAGTATGGCAATTACATTAACCAGAGTCGATGATCGTGTTATTCATGGTCAAATCATGACGCGTTGGACAAAAGTCAGACCTGTCGATGGCATCCTTGTAGTAGGTGACAATATCGCTTCAGATGAGTTACGCAAGCGGGTATTAAAAGCGGCTGCAGGAACATTAAAAATTGGTATTTACACAGTAGAACAAGGTGTGGAGAAAATAAAACAAGGTACAGAGTCAAATAAAAACTTTTTTTTAATTAGTGATTCACCACAAACATTTGAAAAATTGTTAAAAGCGGGTGCTAAATTGCCATCAACTTTAAATATTGGCTGTATGAATACTCGAACAGGAGCAAAAGTATTAGGACGAACTGTTGCCATTGATGAGAATGATTATAAAGCATTTGATTACATTGAAAGTCAAGGAATTAAAATTGAATTTCAATTATTGCCAGATGATGAAGCTAAAAATTGGAATGTAATGAAAAAGAAATATGACACTTTATAACTTTCATATTTAGAGGGAAAAATTATGGAAACAACTCTTTTTATTCCCGCTTTATTAACAGGGATATTTTGTTACTTAGGCGCGATTGAATCACCATGGCTTTTTGGTATGTCAGGTGGTTTTTATATAGTTGGTAGGCCGCTAGTTGCTGGGTTATTAGTTGGTTTAGCCTTTGGTGATGTACAAGCTGGTGTATTGTGTGGTTTAGCGGTACAAGCTGTTTTTATTGCAAATTTATCAACTGGAGGGGCAACAAATAGTGAAATAACCTATGCAGCTTATGGTGGAATTGGTTTAGCACTTGCCACAACTAAAGATCCTGCTGTTGCGGTAACGCTTTCAGTTTTATTGGGCCAGACTTTCGGTTTGATATTTTACAATACTCGAATGGCATTATACTCGTTCTGGAATAATAAAGCACAACATGCAGCTGAAACTAACAATACCCGAGGTATCGTTCTAAATCATCTATTTTATCCTCAAGTTACAACATTCTTATTACGTGCCGTTCCAGTCTTTTTAGCGATCTATTTTGGCTCTGGTTTAGTTGAATGGTTATTAGCTAATGTTCCTGAAGTTATTACCAAGATTATCTCAGTGCTAGGTGGTGTACTCCCTGCATTAGGTATCGCTATGCTTATGAATATCGTGATTAAATCGAAAATTCAGCTGATCTTTTTCTTCGCTGGTTTCGTGTTATTAGCTTTTGCAGGGTTAAGTATGATAGCACTAGTATTCATCTCCGCTTTAGTTGCTTACTTATACTTTATTGCAAGCAATAAATCGGCAACAACACCAATTAAAGAAACAAATTCATCAAATTCAGATGTTTTTGAAGATGATGATTTGTTTTAAAAAGGAGAACTAAAATGGATAAATTAATTGAGGAACAACGTTTAACAAAACGAGAATTACGCCAAATTTGGTATCGTTGGGGCTTTACTCATTTATCATCAATGAGCTATGAAAAATTACAAGCACATGCTTGGGCTTTTTCCTATATCCCTTTTGCCGAAAAATATTATAAGAATGATCCTGAAGCAAAACGCCGTTTATTAGTTAGACATTCTATGTTTTATAATACTGAACCACAAACCGGTCAAATTATTAACGGTATTGTTGCGTCAATGGAAGAAGAGATCGCTTTAGGCAAAAATGTTCCAGAAGAACTACCTGTAAATATTAAAGCGACACTAATGGGCCCTTTAGCTGGAATTGGAGATTCATTAATTCAAGGTATTATTGTGCCAATTTTGTTATCAATTGCTATGGGAATGGCAGCAGGAGGTAATGCTATAGGCCCTATTTTCTATATTTTATCTTATGGTATTTTAGGTCCTTTAATTTCCTATCTTAGCTTCCATTACGGTTATAAATTAGGCGTTAATGCAATTGATAATATTATTGGTGATAACGTCAAACGGATCACCGACGCATTTAACATACTTGGTATTATGGTGGTTGGTGGTTTAGCTGCCGGTAATATTGTACTTAATTCAGTATTGGAAATTCCGATGGGAGAAAGCATGCGATCATTACAAAGTGTACTTGATGGCATCTTTCCAAAAATACTTCCATTATCCATGGTGTTATTGGCATGGTGGTTAGTCTCAGCAAAACAAATGTCTGCAACCAAAGTCATCTTAATTTTGACTGCAATCGCAGCAGTTGGTGTAGTACTTGGCGTATTTTAACATTATGAATAAATTTGTTTTTTAATAACACGTTAAAAACTCCCCATTTTATTTAGCAATAGGATGGGGATAAGTTTATTTGTAACCATATTTTTTAAAATAATTGAAAAATTATCTTAAAAAAAAATTTTCTCAAAGTTTTTATTGAGATTAAGTGAATTTTGAATCAATCATAAACAATAATATTTATGAATAATTAAAAGAATAATTTGACACTTTAGCAAGATGATTATTGAAATTGAAAGTTATTACGGTTATACACTTATTTCGGGTAAAGTTAGAAATATTAGCCAATAAAAAAATCGTATCATGAAGATTATTAATGATTTTGGTACAGATAATTTCGTAGACTTTTTTGTATTCAATTTGGCTTCAATGTTTATCTCTAAAATGAACATATCATATTTGATGATGTTATAGATTTAAAAACTTGTCAAATCTATAAACCAATAGATTAATTTTAATAAATATTTTCAATTTTTTAGAAATTTTGATTAAAAAAATAAAATGCCGTTAGCAAACTAACGGCATTATTGCAACGATAACAATAAAATAAATAGTTTCTATTTTTTAACTGCTTTCGCATTTGGCAAATCAGTTACCGATCCTTCATAAATCTCAGACGCTAAACCTATTGATTCATGTAACGTTGGGTGAGCATGGATAGTTAATGCAATATCTTCAGCATCACAACCCATTTCAACTGCTAATGTAATTTCACCAAGTAATTCACCACCATTTGCCCCTACGACAGCACCTCCAAGAAGACGATTATCAGCTTTATTAAAGATTAATTTAGTCATCCCTTCTGAACAATCAGAAGCAATCGCTCGACCCGATGCAGCCCATGGGAATATAGCAACCTCATAATCTAAACCTTTTGCTTTAGCTTCTTTTTCAGTTAAGCCAACCCAAGCAACTTCAGGTTCAGTATAAGCAATTGATGGTATAGTTTTTGGATCAAAATAATGTTTTTTACCAGCAATAACTTCTGCTGCCACATGACCTTCATGAACACCTTTATGCGCAAGCATCGGTTGACCAACAATATCGCCAATAGCATAAATATGAGGCACATTCGTTCTCATCTGTTTATCGACTTCGATAAAACCACGATCAGTCACATTTACACCTGCTTTTTCAGCGTTGATTAGTTTACCATTTGGAGTACGGCCTATTGCAACTAATACCGCATCATAAGTATGAGTTTCAATGGTTCCATCTTTTTTCTCCATGGTGACATAAATTGCATCATGTTTAGCTTCAACAGTACTTACTTTAGTTTCTAATCTCAAAGTAAATTTCTTTTGAATTTGTTTAGTAAAGACTTTTACCACATCTTTATCAGCAGCTGGAATAACCTGATCAAGCATTTCAACCACATCTACTTCTGAGCCTAATGCATGATAAACCGTCCCCATTTCTAAACCGATAATACCACCACCCATTAAAAGTAGTTTTTTAGGAATAGTAGTTAATGCTAATGCATCTGTCGAATCCCAAATACGAGGATCTTCATGTGGAATAAATGGTAAAGTTATTGGTCTTGAACCCGCGGCAATGATAGCATTATCAAAAGTAATTTTAGTTATACCTTTTGATGAAGTAACATCCATAGTATGACTGCCAGTGAATTGTGCTTCACCTTGAATAACATTGACTTTACGCATTTTAGCCATACCGGCAAGCCCATTAGTTAGTTGGTTTATAACTTTTTCTTTCCAACCACGAACTTTATCTAATTCAAGTTTAGGCGTACCAAAATGAATACCATGTTCAGTCAATGATTTTGCCTCATCCATTACTTTGGCAACATGGAGTAATGCTTTAGATGGTATACAACCAACATTTAAACAAACACCACCTAAAGTTGAATAACGTTCTACTAAGGTAACATCTAATCCAAGGTCAGCAGCTCGGAAGGCAGCGGAATAACCCGCTGGACCAGCTCCTAAGACAACAACTTGTGTTTTAACTTCTTGATTCATAATTAATTTCCCCCACTACATCACTAATCGACGTAAGTCGGATAAAACATTAACAATATGGCTTAAGAAGCGTGCACCATCAGCCCCGTCAATTACTCGGTGATCGAATGATAATGATAAAGGTAACATTAGACGTGGAGTAAATTCTTTACCATTCCAAACTGGTTTCATACTAGAACGAGATACACCTAAAATACCTACTTCAGGTGCATTTACAATTGGTGTAAATGAAGTCGTTCCGATACCACCTAGGCTAGAAATGGTGAAACAACCACCTTGCATATCACTACCGGTGAGTTTACCGTCACGCGCTTTCTTGGAGATTTCCGCAAGCTCTTTCGAGAGTTCCACAATACCTTTTTTATTAACATCTTTAAATACCGGCACAACTAAACCATTAGGAGTATCAACGGCTACACCGATATTAATGTATTTTTTGATGATAAGAGTTTGAGCATCTTCAGACAACGAACTATTAAAACGAGGATAAGCTGTTAAAGCGCTGGCTACTGCTTTCATAATAAACACTAGTGGCGTAATTTTCAGATCGAGTTTTTTCTTTTCAGCTTCGGCATTTTGTTGTTTACGGAAAGCTTCTAATTCAGTGATATCAGTTTCATCAAACTCAGTAACATGTGGAATCATCACCCAGTTACGATGTAAGTTGGCACCTGATACTTTTTGGATCTTGGTTAAAGGCAAGGATTCAACTTCACCAAACTTACTAAAATCGACTTTCGGCCAAGGTAATAAACCTGGTAATGCTCCACCAGTTCCACTATTTTCAACCTGTTTGACAGCATTTTTTACGTAAGCTTGAATATCTTCACGTAAAATACGATGTTTAGGGCCAGTAGGTTGTACCTTAGCTAGGTTAACACCAAACTCTCGAGCTAAACGGCGAACAGAAGGAGTTGCATGTGCATAAGCATCATTTTCTACAAATTCATTGGTATTTGCAGGTGCGGCTGGCGCAGCAGAATTATTGTTAGTATTCGCAACTGGAGTTGCAGTAGCTGGTTTTTCTGCAGCCACTGGTGCGATATCAGTTTTTACTGGTGCACTGCTAGCTACTGTCTCAAATTCCATAATTTTTGAGCCAGTTTTAACTTTATCACCAATTTTTACTGAAATGCTTTTCACAATACCGGCAATAGTAGCAGGCACTTCCATTGAGGCTTTATCGCCTTCTACAGTTATAAGAGAATCATCAACGGAAACTGAATCACCAACTTTAACTAAAATTTCAGTGACCTCAACTTCATCACCACCAATATCAGGTACATTAACATCAACCACTTGGCTTGCGCTTGGGGCTGATGGTGCAGCAACTGGTGCGGTCGTTTCTTGTTTATCTGCTGCAGCCTCTGTTCCGCTGTCATCAAATTCCATAATACTTACACCAGTGGTAACTTTATCACCTATTTTAACTATGATTGATTTTACAATTCCTGCTTGTGGAGCAGGAATTTCCATTGACGCTTTATCGCCCTCAACCGTTAATAACGATTGATCAGCTTCAACTTTGTCGCCAACTTTAACTAAAATCTCTGTTACTTCAACTTCATCACTTCCGATATCGGGTAATTTTATTTCAATACTCATTATTTTTACCTCTTATGCAATACGTGGATTGAGTTTATCTGCATTGATTTCGAACTTTTTAATCGCGTCTTCAACAATACTTGCTTGAATATCACCACGTTTAGCTAGTTCTCCTAATGCGGCAATCACCACATAAGATGCATCGACTTCAAAATGATGACGTAAATTTTCCCGACTATCACTACGACCGAATCCATCGGTACCTAGTACCCGGTAGCTTTCTGCTGGTACAAATCCACGAATTTGTTCGGCATAAAGTTTCATATAATCAGTTGAAACAACTGCAGGGTTGTTATTCATTATTTGAGCAACATAAGGCACTTTGGCTGGTTCGCTTGGATGTAACATGTTGTAACGCTCACAATCTTGACCATCACGAGCCAATAGTGTAAATGAAGTGACACTGTAAACGTCTGAACTGACACCATAGTTTTTAGCCAAAATATCGGCGGCTTCACGAACATGTCGTAGCATTGAACCCGAGCCTAATAATTGCACAGTTGGTTTCCCTTGTTGCCCTTCTACAGTATCGAGTTTGTAGATACCACGACAAATCCCCTCTTGTGCACCTTCAGGCATTGCCGGTTGGGCATAGTTTTCATTAAGGGTTGTAATGTAATAGTAAACATTTTCTTGTTCACCATACATACGACGTAAGCCATCTTGCATAATAACTGCCACTTCATAAGCATAGGCTGGATCGTATGATAAACAGTTCGGAATGGTTAATGCTTGGATATGGCTATGACCATCTTGGTGTTGTAAACCTTCTCCGTTTAATGTTGTCCGACCTGAAGTCCCACCAATCATAAAACCACGTGCTTGTTGATCGCCTGCTGCCCACATTAAATCACCAACACGTTGGAAACCAAACATCGAGTAATAAATATAGAAAGGAATCATAGGGAAATCATTATTACTATAGGATGTCGCCGCCGCTAGCCATGATGCCGTTGCACCGCACTCGTTGATACCTTCTTGCAGAATTTGTCCTTTCTCGTCTTCGCGATAGTAAGCAACCTGCTCTTTATCTTGTGGGGTATACTGTTGACCATGTGGATTATAAATACCAATTTGGCGGAATAGACCTTCCATACCAAAAGTACGCGCTTCATCTGCTAGAATTGGTACTAGACGTGGCGCAAGATCTTTATCTTTTAACATGATATTAAGCGCACGTACAAAAGCAATAGTGGTTGAAATTTCTTTAGTTTGTGCTTCAAGTAATGAAGCAAACTCTGTTAAAGGAGGAATTGAGACCGTTCCTGAAAAATGAGTTAATCTTGAAGGTACATAACCATGTAACGCTTGACGACGTTCATGAATATATTTGTATTCTGGAGTATGTTCTTCAAATTTGATGTAAGGTAATTTTTCAAGTGCTTCATCAGTCACCGGAATATTAAAGAAGTCACGAACATGACGAACACCATCCATATTCATTTTTTTGACTTGGTGGGCAATGTTTTTCGCTTCAGCGGCTTCACCCATACCATACCCTTTAATGGTGTGAGCTAAAATCACAGTTGGTCGCTCTTTGGTCTGTTTTGCTCTGGCAAAGGCGGCAAACATTTTTTCTGGATCTTGACCACCACGGTTAAGTCTAAAGATTTCGTCATCAGACATATCTTTGACTAATTCAGCGGTTTCCGGATATTTACCAAAGAAATGTTCACGCACATAAGCACCATCTTTGGATTTAAACGTTTGATAATCGCCATCGAGAGTTTCATTCATCAAACGAATTAATTTACCTGATTTATCTTTTTGCAATAATTTATCCCAGCGATCACCCCATAGCACTTTGATCACGTTCCAACCAGCACCGGCAAATACCCCTTCAAGTTCATTAACTATTTTGCCATTACCAGTTACAGGGCCATCAAGCCGTTGTAAATTACAATTGATAACAAAGACTAAATTATCGAGTTTTTCACGTGTTGCAACGGTAATGGCTCCTTTTGCTTCTGGCTCATCCATTTCACCATCACCTAAGAAGGCATAAACCGTTTGTTCGGTGGTATCTTTTAAACCACGATGGTTTAAATATTTTAAAAAGCGAGCTTGGAAGATTGCGCTGATAGGACCTAATCCCATTGAAACGGTTGGGAATTGCCAGAACTCCGGCATTAATTTTGGATGAGGATAAGATGATAAGCCTTTTCCATGAACTTCCTGTCTGAAATTATCGAGTTGCTCTTCAGTTAAACGCCCTTCAATAAAAGCACGCGAGTATATACCCGGTGAAATATGGCCTTGGAAGTAGATTAAATCACCGCCGTCTTTTGCATTACGTGCGCGAAAAAAATGGTTAAAACAGACTTCATAAAATGTCGCTGCCGATTGGAATGATGCCATATGACCGCCTAGCTCTAAATCTTTTTTAGAAGCGCGTAGCACCATCATAATAGCATTCCAACGAACAATAGAACGGATGCGTCTTTCAATTTCCCAATCACCGGGATAAGCCGGCTGTTCTTCAACTGGGATAGTGTTTATATAATTACTGGTTGAAGAACCGAAGAGTAAAGGAACGCCACCATCTCTAGCTTTATTGACAATTTGCTCAATAATATATTGGGCACGTTCGACGCCTTCTTCACGAATAATAGAATCTAAACTTTCCAGCCAATCTTTTGTTTCAACTGGATCGATATCATTCATTTGCATGTCCGACATATAAAAACCTCTTTTTTGTTTTAAAAAATGCAGTTTTTGCTATCCTTAGCTATAACAGACGCCATAACTAAAATTACAAGCTCCAACTTTTGCATTACGGATGCTTTAATGATATCAGTCTGCCATTTTCCATTAAAAAGTAAAGCAAACCACCGTCTAGAAAAGAATGTTAATTCCTATTAAAACAATCAACTATTTCAATCATTAATTTAGATAAATAGATAATTATTTGATATAAATCAATTTAAATCATGAGATTGGAAAGAATATTACCCTGTGAGTTATACCTTGAATACTTAGCGGTTGTCAAGTTATAGTAAAATCTGCTATATAGTTGTTAATTTATTGATAAATGAAGATTGATTAAACGCAAACTATGCCAAATAACAACGTAATTATTAAACAGTTGGGAACGGTGCCCTATTTGTCAACTTATCAAGCTATGCATGATTTTACCCAGCAGCGTGATAAACAAACGTTAGACGAAATTTGGCTAGTTGAACATCCAGCCATTTTTACCCAAGGCAAGGTTGGTAAACCTGAGCATCTTCTCACCCAAACGACTATCCCCGTTGTGCAAACTGATAGAGGTGGACAAATTACTTATCATGGTCCCGGACAGCAAATTATGTATATCTTACTTGATTTAAAAAGGCGTAAAATAGGTATCCGTGATGTCGTCAATTATCTAGAAAATAGTGTTATTCAAACATTAAAGCACTATGGTATTACCGCCTATTCAAAGCAAGATGCCCCTGGCGTTTATATCAATCAACAGAAAATCTGTTCTCTTGGATTACATATACAGCATGGCTGCACTCTTCATGGATTAGCGCTTAATATTGATATGGATCTGACACCGTTTAATTATATTAATCCATGTGGCTATGCAGGTTTAAAAATGACTCATATGAAGCATCATATTGCAGAGATAGATCGTCAAGAGATTAACCAGTTATTAACTGATAATTTTATTAATCAGTTACCAAACAATTAAGATATTAAATATGCAAAATACTGAAAATCAAATCCGTAGTTCAAAATATCGTGACGCTGATAAAACACGCCTCATCCCAACCATTATGGTTGAGGAAGTCGCTCCATTAAAAAAACCTGATTGGATGAGAATTAAACTATCTGCTAATAACGATAATATTACCCATATCAAAAATACTATGCGCAAACATGGTTTACATTCGGTTTGTGAGGAAGCATCGTGCCCTAACTTGGCAGAGTGTTTTAATCATGGTACCGCTACTTTTATGATCTTGGGTGATATTTGTACGCGTCGATGTCCTTTCTGTGATGTGGCTCATGGTCGCCCTTTACCGCCCGACCGAGAAGAGCCAAGTAAACTCGCACAAACCATTCAAGAGATGAAATTACGTTATGTGGTGATCACCTCTGTTGATCGTGATGATTTGAAAGATGGCGGAGCTAGTCACTTTGCCTCTTGTATCCAAGAGATTCGTTTATTAAGTCCAAATATTAAAGTCGAAACTTTAACCCCCGATTTTCGTGGTTGCATTGATGAAGCCGTTGCGGTTTTAAGTGAAAATCCACCAGATGTATTTAATCACAATCTGGAAAATATTCCTCGTTTATATAAAAAGATACGCCCTGGTGCAAGTTATGAAGGGTCATTAAAATTACTTGAAGTATTTAAAAACCAGCATCCAGAAATTCCAACAAAATCGGGATTAATGGTGGGATTAGGTGAAACCAATGAAGAACTTATTCAAGTTTTGAAAGATTTACGTAGTCATGGTGTAACCATGTTAACTTTAGGTCAATATTTGCAACCAAGTAAATATCATTTACCAGTTGAACGTTATGTATCACCTCAAGAATTTGAAGAATTAAAACAGACTGCTTTAGCAATGGGATTCACCCACGCTGCTTGTGGGCCTTTTGTCCGTTCTTCTTATCATGCCGATTTACAAGCAATGGGAAAAGAGGTGAAATAAATATCACCTCCTATTAATTTATTATTTAATTATCGACAACAATAAAACGGCGATTTTCAGTAACAATTTGTAAGAAGATTGGTAAGCTAATTTTTTCGTCTTTCAATTGTTTACCATTTAGATCATAAATTTTAGATCGTCCATATGTATCAATCACAACCGTTTTATCTCCATAAAGTGCCGCAACCTGATTTTCATTTCCCGCTAGAATCCATTTACGCCCTTGTTGGTCAAATAAATTCTGACCTTGGCTATACTGTTTTGCAGGAGTAGTGACGTTGAATGCATCTTGCATTAATGTTCTTAAAATATCTGTTTCTGAAGTTATATTATTAACTTTTTCGGCTTCTTTACTCGGCCATGAAATAATTAATGGCACTTTCAAAGTATCTCGATCAAAACTGACGTCACCATTTCGTAAGGCAACTTTTTTAGCTTCATCAATTTTTAAATCGTTAGAACCAGTAATAATGATTATGGTGTTTTCATAAACATTAGATAATCTTAAATAAGCAATTAAAGACTCTAAATATTGATCAAGTTTTTTTGCTTCTGTCTCTAATTCAGATATTGGCATTTTTTTGTTTTTTGTCCAAAGCGAATATTGGATAACAGAAAATAACGGAGCATGGTTTTCGAGTTTATTTTGTTCATCATGCCATGCTATCCAATTATCCGTTGTTTGTTTATTGGACTGTTTTTTACCATCCGGAGTGGTGAAATTAGACAGTAATGCATAGCGATAAAGCGGTTCAGAAAAACCATCAGCAGAAAATAGACCAACGTTATAATGCTGTTTAGTTACGGTTTCAAATAATACCGATGGTTTATGACCGGCAAGAATACTATTATAGTAATTAGGATCAAGTCCATAAAATAACGAGAAATTATTTAAGTAGGCTTGATTACTTGAACCATAATGGTTGGTGAACTGTATATTTTGGCCAGCGAACTCTTTAAGCCAAGGCATGTTGTTAGCTAATAGTTGGTTATTCCAACCATTAATGTCAATTATCAAAATATTAGGTTTATTTGGTTTTTCGTCGAAAGTAATTCTATCGAGTGGATATTCAATAGCAATTGCAAATGGATTACCTTCTTGAATTGCTCGATTACGATAACCATTCTCTTCAATAAATCCATAACGTTCAAGAAAATGACGCGCAGTGAGTGGATACGAAATCGGTAAACTTGATCTTTGCATGGTAATTGGACGATAGAAGTTCGCATCAGCCCAGATATGAATTAAATGCGATGAGACAAAACATAGAATAAAAGCAATTACTACTGGCCTTACAAAACGTTTCCGTTTGCTTAAGCTACGTAACTTTTTCCAACTCCAAATGGCAAATAATATCTCAATTAAAAGAATAAAAGGGATAAGAATAAAAGCACTGTTTAAAAAAGATGTTTTGTCCGAAGTAAATAATTGCCATATAGATAGATTAAGGTGCATTCTAAAATGAGAAAACACTTCAATATCAATCAGAAGTAAACTAATTCCTATTGTAGCGATGACAGTAGCAATGATTCGTTGCCAACGTGAAGAGTGAATAAAAAAGCTTAATGGAAACAGTAAAATTAAATAGGCTATAAAGGTGAGAAAACTAAAATGTCCTATAGCACTAATGATTGCATAAAAACGCCCCATAAAAGTTCGAGGCCAGTCAGCAATTAACAAATATTGACTACCAAGCACAATAACAACAAAAATATTAAATAGGGTAAACCAATGCCCCCAACTGACTATCTGCGAGGTTTGATCGTCTTTGATATGATTATTTTTGAGTTTGAGCATATTTAATTGTTGTTAGTGGTAGTAATCAAGAAAAACTAAACTAAATTTACCCTACAGTTTAACTGATTTTTAAAAATCTTTCTGTAATTTTTTTATTTGTTAGCACAAAGGTATTGGTTATTTGTTGGCGTTATAATCGATACTTGTTATAATTTAATTTAATAATATAGCTAATAGAAAAGACAATACTTTGGCAATCAAACAACTCAACTCTCAAGAAGTCCAACCTGATATAGATTACATTTTAAATAATAACGATATTAAAACAGATTTATTCAGTGATGGATTAACAAATGTACTATCATGGCAACCTCGCGTTGCCGCTGCCGTGTCACTATTATGTAAAAATAATAATACACATTATCGCTCACGTTTTATGCTACTAAAAGCTTCTGAAAGCGAACTTTTCTTTGATCTTCTTAAACAATCGGTTAAATCAAGTTTAACTACTACAACGCTAGGTTATAGTTATTATTTTAGTGAAAATAAAATCACATTAATGCAAGCGAAAAGTAAACAAGATAATTTTGCTGTTCAAGATAGTTGTTTATCAGCAATCATAGTTGATATGGAAAAGCTTTTTGGTTGTGTAAGGCAACCTGAAAATAACCCGATTAAATTACAAGCTGGTTTAGTTCATCATGCAAATGGTGGGGTTTTAATTTTAGGTTTACGTTCACTACTTACTCAGCCTATTGTTTGGACCAAATTAAAGCAGATGGTGGTATCGCAAACCTTTGAATGGTTTTCAGTTGATGATTCACATCCTTTACCATTATCCATTCCAACTATGCCGTTAGATTTGCGCATTATTTTAGTTGGTGACAGATTATCATTAGCAGAATTACAGGAATTTGAACCTGAATTCTATTCATCATCTATTTATGCTGAATTTGAAAGTGAACTAAAAATAACTGAATCTCGGCAAATCAATGATTGGATGAATTACTTACAATTTATTAGTCGCAAACTATCATTACCAAAAATTGAAAAAACAGCTTTTGCTAAAATTTACAAACATGCAACAAGATATACCGGTGATCAGTATTATCTACCGCTCTGCATTGAGTGGATTCAATCATTATTACTAAATTCATCTTATTTTGTACAAAATGAGAATATTGATACATTAGCAGTCAGCAAAGCTTTAGAACAAAAAACATGGCGAGAAAATTATCTAACCGAGCGATTCCATGATGAGTTCTTTACCAATCAAATCATGATTGATACTAAGTCGCAAGTGGTTGGGCAGATTAATGGCTTATCGGTTATTGAGTATCCGGGCTATCCTAAAGCCATCGGCGAACCAACACGTTTAAGCTGTTTAGTTCATTTTGGTGACGGTGAATTGATTGATATCGAACGTAAAACCGATCTTGCAGGTAATATTCATTCGAAAGGAATGATGATTA
The DNA here is from genome assembly GCF_002142215.1 of Gilliamella sp. N-G2. GTDB lineage: Bacteria > Pseudomonadota > Gammaproteobacteria > Enterobacterales > Orbaceae > Gilliamella. Next base: position 35,764 of record NZ_NAST01000016.1, on the reverse strand, counting down.
TGCAAGCATTTGTTATGTCGGAGTTTGCAATTAATCATCAACTACCATTTTCTACATCTTTGGTGTTTGAACAATCATATAGTGAGATTGATGGCGATAGTGCCTCTCTTGCGGGTCTTTGCGCTCTTATTAGTGCACTTTCTAATCAACCTATCGATCAACAATTAGCTGTCACAGGATCGGTTGATCAATTTGGTCATGTTCAATCAATTGGTGGCGTAAATGAAAAAATCGAAGGCTTTTTTGCTGTTTGTCAGCATCAAGGTTTAACTGGTCAACAAGGTGTAATCATTCCAGCTAGCAATCAACGTCATTTGAGTTTAAGTGATGAAGTTATTGATGCCATTAGTAATAATAAATTTTCAATTTGGGCTGTCGAACATGTCGGAGATGCACTCTACTTATTAACTGGTATTCCTTTTAAAGATGAAAACAAAATTAGTCTTTATAAATTGATTCATGCGCGTATGCAGTCAATGTTAGTTCAAGATAGAAAACACGATGGTTGGCTTAGTCGCTGGAAAAAAATTGCAAAAAGTAGCAATACACAATAAACTGAAACCAAAATTCCATTGATGGAATCAAAAAGATAATAATGTAAAACTTTACAGCTTATAATAGCTATTTGTTTTATATTAAATAATGCTTTTATAAGCAATCAGGTAATGACAACAAAATAAAAGGTTTTTTTATGACATTTGAACGTAAATCTTCGTATGATAAAGCAGATTTGATTAAATCAGGCAATAGTGAATTATTTGGTCATGATGGACCGCCATTACCTTCTGATTTAATGCTAATGATGGATCGTGTCATCGAAATGAACGAAGACGGTGGTAGTTTTGGTAAAGGCTATGTTGAAGCTGAATTAGATATTAATCCTGATTTATGGTTTTTTAAATGTCATTTCAAAAATGATCCAGTAATGCCTGGTTGTCTTGGCCTTGATGCATTATGGCAATTAGTCGGATTTTATCTAGGCTGGATTGGTGGTAAAGGTAAAGGGCGAGCACTTGGTGTTGGTGAATTAAAATTAAAAGGCCAAATATTACCTCATAATAAAAAAGTTACTTATAGAATTAATTTTAAACGCGTTATTAATCGTAAGTTAATCATGGGAATTGGCGACGGTGAAGTTTACGTAGATGGTAAATTAATTTATGAAGCAACTGATCTTAAAGTTGGTTTATTCAAAGACACTTCACAATTTAATTAATATAGCTTGATACTCCTTGCCCACCATCAGTTGCTCACTGATAATTAGCAAGGAGTTTTTATATTCACCCTACTATTTTAAAAATTATCTACAATGCGTTTTTTTAGAACTTTTTTCCTTTCAATTGCCCTTTTCTTTATTGTAATTAACCAAGTACACGCTGACTTGAATGGTAAAATTGTCAAAGTGATTGATGGCGATACTGTTGATATTTTAACGCCGGAAAAACAAAAAATTCGGGTTCGTCTGTTAGATATTGATGCTCCAGAAAGTCGACAAGCATATGGTAATGCTTCAAAAAAATACTTAGCGTCATTAATCGCCGGTAAAAGTGTTTTTATCAAAGAAAATAAAAAAGATATCTATCAACGTACATTAGGAACCATATACCTTGAACAAATCAATATTAACGCTAAAATGGTAGAAAATGGTTTTGCATGGGCTTATCGCTATAAAGGCGTCGTCAATAATAACAATATGCTGAAACTTGAATCAAAAGCCAAACAAAATAAAAAGGGATTATGGAAAGATAAACATCCTATAGCACCATGGGAATTTCGTTATCGTAATAAATAATTTTAAATTTTTTGCTAGGTAAAATAGCTGCCAATAGTTGTAATGTTTCTTTTAATTGCTAATAACTTTCTTCTTGGCTTTTAACTGACTTCACCTAAATACATTAAATTTTGCTTGTTCAAAACCTTGCCGTTAATTAACTACATATTTAGTAATAGCTTTAGTGATACCATCCACTTTATCAAAATAAGTTTCACAATTTTCAATTAATTCAGCTATACAGACCGAAGATAAACCAAACAGAATTAAAAATAAATTTTTATTTATGTTATCAGGATAATATAAAAATGAAGAATGGAATAAGATAAGTTCTATAATGGAAGAGAATCTTACCAGTAAAAAATTACTGGTAAGATTAAACAATCAGTTAGATGATTGTAACATCAGCAGCTGCTGGACCACGAGCACTATCTTGGATAGAAAATTCTACTTGTTGACCTTCGCCTAGAGTTTTAAACCCATCACCAGAAATCGCAGAGAAGTGAACAAACACATCTTTACTTCCATCTGAAGGAGAAATAAAACCGAAACCTTTACTTTCATTGAACCATTTAACTTGACCAGTTTTTTTAGACATAATAATCTTCCTATAAATAAATTAATCTCTACCATAAAAGGCAATACTTAAAAACATAAAACCTAGACTACTTATTAACAAAGAGAAGACAAGACTGAAGAAAACTAATACAAATGTGATCGAAGTAAACTACAAACTGCATAAATCTAAATGTTACAAAATAAATAAATCTGCATGTAATATGCCGATGACTATTAACTCATAAAAAGGTGATGAATACAAGCAATGTTTTTTTTAATTTGTAAATTTTCTTAACATGATTAGTAACCAATTGTTATTAATCATGTTAACTTTTTTATTTTTCTGCTAATTCTTTAGATTTTTTAATAGCAGCATCTACTGCATCAATTATAGCAGATCTAAATCCTTTTGCTTCTAACATCTGTACACCTTCAATTGTCGTACCAGCGGGTGAACAAACCATATCTTTTAACTCGCCAGGATGCTTACCCGTTTCAAGTAGCAATTTAGCCGAACCTAATACCGCCTGTGCGGCAAATTTATACGCTTGTTTTCTAGATAAACCACCTTTAACCGCTCCATCGGCAAGCGCTTCAATAAACATAAACACGAAAGCTGGTGAAGAACCACTTGCTCCCACAACGGCATCAATTAAATATTCAGGTACGACTTCTGTTTCACCGATACAATTTAATAATTTCTGCACAATAGCTAATTCTTCATCAGTAACTTCGGTATTAGGTGTTATTGAACACATAGCGGCATTGACTAATGCTGGAGTATTTGGCATCACCCTCACTATTTTTTGCTCATAACCAACACTTTTCGCTATAGTTTTAATTGTTACACCAGCTGCAATGGAGATAACAATAGTATTCTTTTTTAATTCTTTTTGAATATCACTTAATACATCAGCAATAATGTTAGGTTTGACGGCAACAAAGACAATATCCGATTCTCGTGCCACATCCCTTGCCGAAGCCAAATTATTAATTGAGTAAGACTGATTTAAAGCTTGGCCTTTATCAAGGTGAGGGTCATAAACATAAATTTGCGAGCCAGGTACAATATTACTTACCAAAATACCTTGTAAAATAGCATTCCCCATATTACCTATACCGATAAAACCTATACGCTGTTCCATTTATTTCTACCTTCTATGAGTGAAAAACTATAATGATTATAAAATAAATTTTTAAATAAAACTTAAAAATTTATGTAGAACAGCATCAAGTATATCGTTGTTATTGTAACTATATAGTTTCATTAGACATTAATTGCATGCCATAATGTTGACCAGTCTGCATTAACGACAATATTTGTTTTATTTTACCTTCACTAATTAAATTACTCACTGCAGGTGTATTAATAAGCACTTCGAATATCGCTTTGCGAGTATCATTATATGCGATTAGTTTTTGACAGATAATTGCTTGTAAACTACTAGATAATTGAGTTCGTATTAACTCACGTGATCCATATTCAAATACATCAATTATACGATTAATAGTTTCAATTGCAGAATTAGTATGTAGAGTAGCAAAAACTAAATGCCCAGTTTCAGCAGCAGTTAATGCGGTTTGAATCGTGGTTTTATTACGTAATTCACCGAACATAATAATATCTGGATCTTGTCTTAATAAACTATCAATTGCTTCACCAAAATGTGAGATTTCTCTTTGCTGGATTAGAGACTTTGCATTTTGATAAATAAATTCAATGGGATCTTCTAATGTAATAATATGTTTAGCTGCAATCTGATTAATATATTGAATCAAAGCCGCTAATGTTGTTGATTTCCCACTACCAGTTGCACCAGTAACTAAAATAATTCCTGATTCTACATTTACCAGTTTTTTCAATATTTCCGGTGCCTCAATTTCACATAAAGTTGGGATTTGTTGGTTAATAATTCTAAATACAGCAGAAATTCCACGTTGTTGATAGAAAATATTTACCCTAAATCTTCCCACATTTTCAAGATAATAAGCAAAATCAATCTGCTGATGTTGTTGTAAAGTTACTTTTTGATCATCATCGAGTAAATTTAATAACTCAATTTTTAGCTTAACTGGTGATAATTTATCACTTGAGATAAATTTCAATTTTCCATTAATGCGAATGCACGGCACTTCACCACTAGAAAGATGCAAATCAGAGGCTTTTTGCGTTACACTAAAGGCCAACATTGAATTTAACATTATTTTTAACTAACCACTCTTTAATTGGGAATTTACATGAACACAGTACATGACAATTTAATAACAATTAAAAACAAAATTAACAAAATTGCTCTAGATTGCGGCCGAGATCCCAAGTCAATCGAACTTATTGCAGTTAGTAAAACCAAACCTGTAGAATTAATCTCACAAGCGATAAATGCTGGTCAATTATCATTTGGGGAAAATTATGTTCAAGAAGGTGTTGAGAAGATTGCACACTTTAAACAAAGTATGCCTAATTCCCCTATTGTTTGGCATTTTATCGGTCCATTACAATCGAACAAGACTAAATTAGTAGCTGAAAATTTTGATTGGATACATACCATTGATCGTTTCAAAATTGCCCAACGTCTTGATTCACAGCGCCCGACAGAAATGGATAAATTAAATGTTCTTATTCAGGTAAATATCAGCAATGAACAGACCAAATCCGGCGTTGCAATAGATGAAGTAACTGATTTGATAAAAAAAATTATTACATTACCTAATTTAAGACTACGTGGTTTAATGGCTATCCCTGAAATTGAAAATGATTTTGCGAAACAATTTGCTGTGTTTAAACAAATGAATCAGCTTTTGGGTTCTTTAAAAACTGATTATCCATTTTTAGATACATTATCTATGGGGATGTCTGGTGATATGCACGCTGCTATTGAGGCTGGAAGTACAATGGTTCGTATTGGCAGTGCAATTTTTGGTGCCAGACAATATGTATGATATATTGCTGAGCAAGTTATATTTTAGGAGTAATCAATGATATCGTTAATCTTCTTAGGAAGAGCTGTTTTAACTATTTGCTTATACGTTGTTATTCTACGGTTGTGGATGCAACAGGCAAGAGTCAACTTTTATAACCCATTTACCCAATTTATTGTGCGTATTACCCAACCGGTAATTGGTCCATTACGTAAATTAATGCCATCTATCGGACGTATTGATACAGCAACTTGGCTCATTTTTTATCTGTTTGCATTACTTAAAGTTATGTTTATTTATCGTTTTGAGGGCATAGATGCACCGATTTGGAGCCCTTATTATCTTTTATTTGCTTTAGCTGCCATGGTGCATGCTTTTGGTCATTTATTATTTTGGTTATTATTCTTTAGAGCTATCTTAAGTTGGGTTAGTCGTGGTCAATCAGTCGCAGATGAATTACTTGCTCAATTGACAGAACCATTAGTTGCACCAATTCGCCGGATTATTCCACCAATTGGCATGATTGATCTTTCATTTATGGTTGTTGTGTTTATATTGATGTTTTTGAATTTATTAGCAATCGATTTTCTCGGTAATTTGTGGCTAGCATTCTAAAAAATAAAAGAGAGCCTATGCTCTCTTTTAAATAATATGATCTTCCCAAAAAATAACATCCTTTTCATAAACAATTCTATTTTTAACTGATATTTTTAACTTATGCATTAATTTTTTATTACCGACAATCAGCGGATGCCATTCTGGTAATACTCCTGTTTCGGAAAAATAACGATAAGTACAAGTTTTTGGTAACCATTCGATAGTCAGTAAATTTTCCCGTGTTAATTTTATGCAATCAGGTTCATAATCAAAACGGGTATGATAATGCTTACATTGACAAGTATTTGAATCAAGCAAATTACAGGCAACATTAGTATATAGGATTTCGTCAGTATCTTCGTCCATTAATTTATTTAGACAGCACTGGCCACATCCATCACAAAGTTGTTCCCATTCATCATCACTCATCTGATCTAAGGTTTTATGTTCCCAAAAAGGTTCAATCATACTTTAAAATCATCTTCATTTAACATTTGTAAAAAAAATCCATCCTCTTTGATCTTTTCTTCAATTTCATTTGCTGTTCCAACAACAAAACGCCTTTTACCATCAAGCAATACTTTCATAACAAAGACTGGCGTACCAAAAATTGACATTATCTTTTCCGGTATATGTGAAAAATCATTTTCACGTTCCATATATAAATAACAGTTTTCTTTTTTGCTACTTCTATAGATATAACACCACATCATAAAATTACATCTTACCTCTCAATTATTTCAGGCTATTTTGTAAATAAACACCAGCGCCAAATAATCCCGGATCTTTATGCGTTATGACATAAACAGGAATTTTTTTAACTAAAAAAGACATACGACCTTTGTGTTCAAATGCTTCTCTAAATGGCGATGATTTAAAAAATTCGATGAATCGGGGAACAATGCCACCCGCAATATACACACCGCCTTGGGTATTAAGTGTTAAAGCCAAATTACCACCAAATCGTCCCATAAAAGTACAGAAATAATTTAAAGTAGCTAAGCAAATAGGACAACTATTAGACAATGCTTTATTAACGATTATATCTGGCGTGATATCTTCAATCGGTTGATTATTGATTTGTAATAATGCTTGATAAATATTAACAATACCATTACCAGATAGAAATCTTTCTGAAGATACCCGACCAAATTTGTTACGTAACTGTTGTAAAATTCGATCTTCTTCTTCATTAATCATTGGTAATTCAGTGTGCCCACCTTCACCGGATAAACTAAGCCAATGTTCGTTTAATTTAATTAAATGAGAGACGCCTAAACCTGTTCCTGCACCATAAATTGCTATTGGATAATTAAGATTAGCTTCACCACCACCAACTTTTATCACATCATCTGATGATAATCGAGGGATGGAATACGACACTGCAGTGAAATCATTGATAACTTCAAGCTTACTTAAATTCAATTCTTTAATCAATTCAGAACGAGAAAATGACAAATTATTATTCGTCATTTCAATTAAATCACCTTCATTAATTGGACATGCTATAGCAATACAAGCCATCTCAATAGTTGCAGATTGTGATGTTAAATAAGTCTTAATCAAATTAAGCAATACATCATCTTTTGAAATGAGGATTTTAGTTATCGCTGATAATTCATTACTATCTAAATTATAAAGTGCAAATCGGGCATTGGTTCCACCAATATCAGTAACTAGTGCATATTTACTCATGTTATTCCCTTTTAAAAATAAAATCTTTTTAGATAACCACTAATTTAATCAATTCAATTAATGCTATAACATAATGAGTAATATTATGGACTATTTAGATTAATTTAACTAGGTAGCTTTAACTGAATTCACTAATGGAATTATTGCCGCTAATAAAATATTAGCGGCTAATATTTGAAATTTGGAGGAAATAACCAACTATAACCACTTTTTAACTTTAAAGTAAATGTAAGGGGCAACACCTGCTAGCAACATCAATAATAAGGATAAAGGATAGCCATATTCCCACTTCAATTCAGGCATGTTTTCAAAGTTCATTCCATAAGCCGATGCAACCACTGTTGGGGGGAGGAATACAACCGAAACAACTGAGAAAATTTTAATTATTCGGCTTTGCTCAATATTGATAAAACTGGTAGCCGCTTGCATCAAAAAGTTTACTTTTTGGAACAAAGATTCATTATGAGGTACCAATGATTCAATATCTCGTATTACCTCTCGTGCTTGCTCTAACTGATCTGTAGGCATCTTTGCTCGGCGCACTAAATAGTTAACCGCACGTTGACTATCCATCAAACAAAGCCGTACTTTCCACGCAGTATCTTCTAGTTCTGCTAAAGATGTAATAGCCTCATCATAATGTTCTTGAGCTGAGCGATCCATAATAATTAAGCTTAACTCTTCAAGCTCACTATAAATATTTTCAATCTGATCAGCTAATTGCTCAACTTTAACTTCAAATAAATCCAATAACACTTCGTATGGATTACCATCATTCATGCCTTGATAACGTGAACGCATTCGGTACAGACGGAAAGCAGGTAAATCACGTTCACGTAATGTAAACAAGCGACCATTGTGTACCGTAAATGCAACTGTTGAGTTACCGGCTCGGTCTTCCGCATCTTCATAAAAGAAGAATGAATGAACATGTAGTCCTTCATTATCTTCGAAAAAACGGGCTGATGCCTCAATATCATCAAGTTCAATACTTGTTGCTAGATTTTGGCCTAAATTAGTCAAAATGACTTCACGATCGGTTTCTTCTGGTTCAATTAAGTCAATCCAGATCGCATTTTTAATATCGCCTTCATTAATTTTTACTAATTGTTTGTTTTTTAATCCAAACGCATTAATCATAAGGCCTCCAGGAGAAAAAATGTTTAAGATATAATATCTACAAATGGCAGGCATTATACTCGTTATAGTAAAAAATTCCTATGATAAAGCGAATCTTTCTGTATTTTAAAATTTTGGATACTTAATTCCAAATTTAAATTAAATTCGGTGATGTTAATTAAGTCTCATGATACAATAATACATATCAAATATTTATGTAATTGTTAGGAGTGTATAATGGCAAATAGAGGTATTAATAAAGTCATTTTAGTAGGGAATTTAGGTCAAGATCCAGAAGTTCGGTACATGCCAAACGGTAACGCTGTCGCAAATTTTAGTGTTGCTACATCAGAAACTTGGAAAGATAAACAAACTGGTGAAAACCGAGATCGTACCGAATGGCATCGCGTTGTTGTATTTGGTAAATTAGCTGAAATTGCTGGCGAATATGTTAAAAAAGGTACTCAAGTTTATTTAGAAGGACAATTACAAACTCGTAAATGGCAAGACCAAGCGGGTAATGATCGTTATACTACTGAAGTAGTGATCAATGCTGTAGGTGGAACATTACAAATTTTAGGTTCTCGTTCAGGAGATAATTTTAATGATGGCTCACAAAACTGGGGACAAAGTGCTAATAATACTTCGTCTGCTCCTAGTACATCACGTCCTTCAACAACAAATGAACCATCAGCTAGTCAACCAACTATGCTTGAACCACCAATGGACTTTGATGACGATATTCCATTTTAATGGTTATTTATTCAATTCTTTATTACCTAGGCGTATAAATTACGCCTTTGTTCAATGCATATTCATACATGCTTTTCTCAAATAATGACAACTTATAGTGTTTAACTTTTCTTAAATCCTGTGTTAGAACGGTAAAGATCAGGTGTAACTCCTGCGATATTTTTAAACATAGCAATAAAAGCGGATACTGAACTATAACCAACAGAAAACGCGATGTCTTGAATCGATTTATCTTGTTCTAAAAGCGAGATACTATGTAAAAATCGTAACCGTTGACGCCACATACTAAATGACATCCCTAATTTTTGTTGACAACGTCGTGCAAGGGTTCGTTCGGTGGTAAATACTGTTTGAGCCCACTGTTCTAGAGTCTTATTGTTAGCTGGGTTTAATTCTAACTCTTTTAGAATAGGGGCTAAATATTTATCGTTAGAACTTGGCAAATAGAAGGGGAGGTTAGATTCTATTAAGAGCTGATCGATTAATACTTGTCCTAAACGAAGATCCTGTTCACTTTCTGGCTCCAGAATATTTCGCTCAAAGAATGAATCAATAATAGCATGGCTGATTTTATTTAAACCAAACAAACAAGTGTAATTAGGCATAACTTGGTAATTAGTTATATTAATTGTACGAAACCATGTTAATTCTTTATTGTAACATGCGTGTTCAGTATATGGCGGAATCCATAATGCAAATCCTGAAGGAGCCAAATATCTTTGTCCTTGAACTTTTAAGACAAAAATACCTGACTTAACACATATAATTTGCCCCCAACTATGCTGATGAGAAGAATATTCAGTCTCTGCATTAAATGCTTCATCATGAAGAAACATAAATCTTTTAGATTCCTTATCATTTAAATTAGTTTAAGATATTAAATTCATGATAATTAAATAATATAAATATTGTCTTATATTAGCTTTTTTTGTCTGATTTTAGTGATATTTATAAATTAAGACAAGTTAAACTACATCATATAACTTTTACTATTATTTACATAAGAAAATATATGGCTTATTTATACCCATTGATGGCAGTATTTATTTGGGCTGGCAATCAAGTTGTCAATAAATTATCTGTCGGCGCAATTGAACCTGAGGTTATCTCTTTCTACCGTTGGCTTTTAGCACTTATTCTATTAACCCCATTTTTTCTAAGAGGAATTATTAAGAACTTACCGCAAATCTTTCCTCAAGCTCTTAAATTAATGGTGCTTAGTTTATTAGGTATGGCTTTATATCAATGCCTTGCTTATTATGCCGCGGCAACAATTAGTGTGTTAACGATGGGGATCATTATGTCTATTATTCCTTTGTTAACTATCCTATTAAGCATATTCATTTTAAAAACACCACCAACTCAAGGGGTGCTAATTGGCAGTATTTTATCTTTTATTGGATTAATCTGGCTGATTAGTGGTGGTGAGCCAACTAGGCTTCTCGAACTTGGGATTGGTCAAGGTGAAATTTTAATGTTAATGGCTGCCCTGTCTTATGCGCTTTATGGGGTATTAACAAAAAAATGGACAATGAAAATCACAAATTGGCACTCAGTCTATGTTCAAATTTTGTTTGGTACATTAATGTTATTGCCAGGCTTTTTAATGAGTAACAATTTAACTGTAAATTCTGACAATGTTTGGCTTGTTATTTATGCAGGTATACCGGCTTCAATTATTGCACCATTTGTTTGGATTATAGCTATAAAAAAATTAGGTGCAAATAAAACCGCCCTTTTCTTAAATTTAACACCGGTTATCACTGCAATAATCTCAATACTATTTTTGCATGAAACACTGTGTAGTTACCATTTAATTGGTGGCGGTATGTCATTTATCGGTGTTATATTAGCACAAAACTTAAAAGCACCATTGTTTAAAATCAAGACTTCAAATAAAGATTCATAACTAAACAGTACTGCACTAATATTTATTTAGTTTTCACCTAAGTTAATGTATCTTTTTTATAAATTTCATCTATACTTAATTAGAACTTTTATTACGATTTAGATTGAAGTTATGTTGGAACTTATACAAACAGTCGGTTTTGGTTTAATTCTGTTTATTCCATTAACAAACCCGTTAACTACCGTTGTACTGCTATTAGGTCTATCTGGAGATATGACCAATGAGGAACGTAATTACCAGTCGAAAATGACTTGTATTTATGTTTTCATCATCATGATTGTTTCATTTTATTGTGGACAATTGGTCATGAGCACATTCGGTATATCTATCCCTGGTTTACGAATCGCTGGTGGTATGATTGTTGGCATTATCGGTTTTAGAATGCTTTTCCCTCAACAACCCTCGCATAAAACATTAGAAGCAGATGCAAAAAAGAAAGAAGTTTCCAATAATATCGCTTTTGTTCCACTTGCAATGCCAAGTACTGCTGGACCGGGAACAATTGCTATGATAATCAGTATGGCTTCCACTGTAAAAAGTGGTGGATATAATGTATCGACTTGGGTTGTTTATACTTCATCAATACTTGTGCCTTTATTATTATGTATTATTTTATGGTTCTGTATGCGTAGTGCTGGTAGCATAATGCGTTTTATGGGTAAAAGTGGTATAGAAGCCACATCAAGAATAATGGGCTTTTTACTGGTCTGTGTTGGTACACAATTTATTATAAATGGTGTTAAAGAATTAATATTAAACTTCCCAAATATTTGAAAAAGGCTATTTTTTATTACAATTCTTTTATCTTATTGATTAACTATAGATTTGGGATATTTTTTATCATTTCTACTCGCATCAAATAATCATATAGAGGTAAAAGTTGTTTAAAACCTTTAGCAAGTTTATTCGGTAAATCACCATTTAGGACATCTTCAATATGATTATTGGTTACCATTACAGCAATATTCTTTCGATTGTACCATGTCGATAATTTTTCATCTTGATCTTTGATTAATGGTCTTTTATACATTTCGCCTACTAATTCAAATGGTTTTTTAACACAATTAATTACCGCCAAAAATCTAGATGGGTCATTTAGTATTTCTTCTCTAAAGATATCCATAGTAGGTTTTGAAGCACAATAATAACCTAAACCATATCTATAGCTATCTGGAGCAATTTCAAAAAAATAGGCTGGAGCCTCTTTCCAATCACGATTAGGGCGTTTAAACGTCAACCATAAACGACTACGGTATAATGACTTATCTTTAGAGAATCGCGTATCACGATGAATTCGTGAAATTGTTTTACCTATAGCTGGACGCGTTTCAAACCATTCATCAATTTTAAGCATGGTTGGTGTTAGTTGCTCAACCAATAATCGAAAAGGTTTGATCAAATCATTGTCATAAATTGATCTATTCTCTTCAAACCAAACTCTACTATTGTTAATCCAAGCATCTTGTAAAAAATTTAACCCTTCTTGTGTAAAGCCAGTAAAATTTGCCATATTTTACTCCTGATATAATGCTCTAACTTTATCTAAGTCTTCTTGGGTATCAACCCCAATAGCGGGAGCTTGTTTAGCAACTGCTACATGTATTTTCTCACCATACCAAAGAACTCTTAATTGTTCTAACATTTCTATCCGTTCTAAAGCAGAAGGTGCCCATTGAATATATTGACGAATAAAACCCGCACGATATGCATAAATACCAATGTGACGTAGGTAAAAATCACCAATCGAATCAAGTTTATTTTGTTCACTCAATTGAGCAAAACGATCACGCTCCCACGGAATAGTCGCTCGTGAAAAATAGAGTGCATAACCATCTTTATCCATAACCACTTTTACAGCACCTGGATTAAATGCTTCTTCAACGGAAACAATCGGCACAGCTAAAGTTGCCATTCCTGTCTTGTATTTCACTAAATTATCAGCAACTTGATCAATAATAATCGGTGGAATCAATGGTTCATCACCTTGAACATTTACAATAACTTCATCGTTAGCCAGTTGAAAAGTATTAATGACTTCAGCTAAACGTTCTGTTCCTGAGTTATGCTTATCACTCGTTAAAACGACCTCACCACCATAGCTTTGCACTACATCAAAAACTTGTTGGTTATCAGTCGCAATGATGACTCGACTAGCCGATGATTTTTGCGCTTGTTCCATTACTCGAATTATCATCGGTTTGCCATGGATATCAGCAAGGGGTTTTCCCGGTAAACGGCTTGAAGCATATCTAGCAGGAATAATTACTATAAAACTCATAAAATTACCTCAAAACTTTAATTATTCTTTATTACAATTAGATTGATTTAGTGAATTTGCTTCGCTTGCTAATAATACCGGTATCCCTTCTTTTATTGAGTAAACTAACCTATCATTTTGGCAAACTAATTGTTGATGTTGCTTATCGTATTCTAATTGTCCATGACATTTAGGACAAGCAATAGCACTTAATAACAGTTGTTTCATTTTTTTTCTCTTTGTAATTTTCTTTCTATAAATAATGAATAAATCTTTTCAATAGACTGATTGGGTATCGTAGCATCAATTGGTAAATACCACCAATTAGGTAATGCAAATTGTCGACATTTCACTGCATCTTTTTCGGTCATTAAAAGTGTTTGATTATTTTCAGCTATTTTCTCTAACAATGGCAGGCTAAAATTTTGATGATCAGCAAAAGATTCTGTATGTAACAAATCTGCATTCATTTTTATTAACATATCAAAGAATCGCTTTGGATTACTAATACCAGCAATGGCACAAATATGATGTAATGCCGATAATTGTTTTTTTTCATTGGTTAGTAGATTTACCGCGTAACTAGGGGTTAATTGCATAGTATAAGTTTTATCTGGATACTGATTTGATATATCGCCTGAACTGTCACCATTTATCATAATTAAGTCTACTGATTTCAACCGATTTGTTCGCTCTCTCATCGGGCCAGCTGGGATCCACCAACCGTTTCCGAATAGTCTCTTACCATCAACGACTACGATCTCAATATCACGAGCTAATGCATAATGCTGTAAACCATCATCAGTTAAAACAACATCCAATTGATATGATTTTAATAATTCTTTAACTGCCTCGACTCGCTTAGGTGCGACCGCAATTGGTATTTGAGTTCTTTGATAAATTAAAATTGGTTCGTCACCAGCTTGAGCAGTGGTAGTATGTTCATCTAAAATTAATGGATAATGGTCGGATTTTCCACCATAACCACGAGAGACTAATCCAACCTTCAGGCCTTTAGCCTTTAAGGCTTCAATTAAACTGATTGCCAGAGGCGTTTTACCATTACCTCCTGCTGATAAATTACCAATGACAATAATGGGAATTGGAGATTGCCATGCTTTGAATATACCAAACTTGTATAATTGACGACGAATAAAGCTAATACATCCATACAATAATGAAAATGGCAACAACAACCAAAAAGATTTATTTTTACCATACCATAGTTTCTCAATCATAACTTTATTATGCTCTCTAATTCCAATAATTTTATTTTTATATAGTGGATAAATACATAATTTATAAACCATACTAACAATAATTCTATTTTACTCATAAAATGATAAACTACCAAACCAATCATGATACCATCTTGGATTGATATCTTGTCGCATAGTTTTTTGTTGCCATGATGATGTATAAAAAAATAGACTTATTTGCCCCTCCTTACCTGTAACATAATAATTAATATTTAGCGCTTTATAACGATTAGTTATCTTATTGGAAGGTAATTTCCATGGGTTATAACGTGATGTTGAAGTTAGTGCATTAGAGGGATTAACATAATTTAAGAATGGATAACTTGATGAAGTAGTACTACCATGATGAGGAGTTTGTAGAATGGTTGAATGTAGATTGCGTTTATATTTAACCACTAAATCATATTCTTGTTTACGTTCTAGATCACCAGTCAACAACACTGAAAATTGACCATCAGTAATTTGTATTACACATGAATCGCCGTTATTAGGATCACTCACTAATTTGTTCGGCCATAACACATTAAAGCGTAAATGTTGCCAATCAAATTTATGATCAGCTAAACAGTTATAATCATTACTCAAACTTGAAGATGAACTCATTAGCCACGCATCAGGATAATGTTGTCTTAAATAGCTTAAACCTCCAATATGATCATTATGACTATGGCTAATAATAATTCCTTCAACGTTCAGATTATGCCATTGTAAAAAAGGGATTATTACTTGCTCTGCAGCTGAACTATCTTCCCATTTTGCGCCAATATCATACAAAATAGCTGATTTACCATTGTGAACTACAATCGCCAATCCATGCCCAACATCCAACATATCAACTCTCCATAGATAATCGGGTTGTTTATAAATTGGTGAAAATAACATTGTTATAACAATCACAATAGTAAAGCTAAAACGACGCCAAAATTCTATCCGAATAATGATTATAGTTATCCAACCAATACCACTAAACAAATAAAAATCCGCCGGTATATTTAGCCATAAAATATTTAAATATTCTAAGCAATAAAAAAGCCATTCTAGTGAAGTTTGCGCAACAAACCATAACCCTAAAGCAAGGTAAAAACAGTCCATTAGACTAAATAATAATGCCAATAAAATTGCTGGAAAGGTGATTAACGAAACAATAGGAATTGCAATTAAGTTAGTTAACAACGCAACAACACTTATACCATGAAAAATAAATAATTGGATAGGAAGCAATAATAATGTTAAACCAAATTGTAAATGTAATAATCTAATAAAATACCATCGTTTTTTATTTTTTAACGTGCTAGCTAGTGGCAACCATTCAAATAAAAAAATCAAGCTAACCACAGCATAACAGGACATCCAAAAACTTTCAGATAGTATCATTAGAGGGTCAACAATTAACAGTAACGCAATGATACGATTGATTTTTTGCCAAGCACTTATCTGATTATTTTTATAACGTAAATATATCCACATCGATAAAGCCAAAATGGCGCGAAGCGCTGGTGGATTAAATCCGGTTAACCAAGTGTAACTTAGACTAACTAACCATCCGATGATGATGGGTAGTAAAAAGTAGTTAAAGCGCTGCGGCAAACAAAAAACTAACCCTTTGGTTAATATATAGCTAATAGAGAAGACTAATAGAATATGCATTCCGGAGATCGCCATTAAATGAGCAACCCCAGTTTGCATCATAATTATTCGATGATGCATTTCCATTTGCGAACGATCACCAAAACCTAGCGCTAATAAAATATCTCGATAACTGAATAAATCTATATAGAATAGACATTTATCGACTATAATTTGTCGAAGATCGGTCTTATCAGTGAGTAGAACTGCTTTGCTAACTTTAGCTTTTAATATTGATTTATTTGCTATAGCAAAACGTTGATTATCAAATCCACCTTCATTTAAATAGCTATGCACAGCTTTAGTTTTTATGGTTAATTGCCAAATTTGGCCGGCTTTAATTAATTCCGGTTGATCCCAATAGATTGCCACCGATATTGGCGACAACAAAGGTTGATCGGTAATACTGATAATTGAAAATTTGACATAATGGGGATTAATGGGATCAGTTTGGAACTGCGAAGAAATTTGCGTATTAATACCTTCAACTTTCGCAGTAACCGCTAATGTTTGATCAATATACGGCTCAATTGAACTAAGATAATGCTTTGCTGTAGCTGTCGACCAAACAAAGCTCAGTGCAAACATAGCAACGACAATAAAATAACCCTTAAGTTTTACCGCGAGAATAATGGTAATCGAAGCTACAATAAACCAACATTTATCACTCGGTAACCATGGCAAAAACATTAATGGCAAGCATCCTAATGAAACCGCTATTGCCATCAAATCTATTGAACAACTATGTCGCATTAACGTCTACATATACCATTAACTATATGGTCAATCTAGTATATATAGATTTTTTACAACTTAATTTAGCGCTAATTTTAGAGCTCTATTCCAATTTATAAATTATCCTTTCATTTTTTATTTGAAAAAATTGATTTATAAAATCATCACCAACAAAAAAGCCTTTGAATTTACTCAAAGGCTTTTGGGTTAACTAAATTTAAATTAAGCTTTAGCCGCATTATTTACGCGTTCACGTAGCTCTTTCCCTGGTTTGAAGTGAGGAATATATTTGTGTTTAACTTCAACATTCCCACCTGTTCTAGGATTTCTTGCTTTACGTGGCGCACGATAATTTAAGCTGAAACTACCAAATCCGCGAATTTCAACACGATCGTTACTTTCCATCGCTAACGCGATTTGCTCAATAATATCTCTAACAGCATCATCTACTAGTTGCACCGGAAGGTGTGCCCGCCAGTTGACTATTTTTTCTGCTAAATCGGATCTGTTCATGGTCACTCCTAATTTAATTTACGTAGTATATAATTTGTTCATTTTATACCACAAAAGAAAAAGAGGGCAAGCCCTCTTTACTCTTTCAATAAATATTTTTTACTCAGTTTTTGATGCAGCTTTGAATGCTTCTGCCATTGCGTTAGTAAATGATGCATCTTCTGGAGTTGCAGTGTTATTTACAGCAGCAAGTGCTTCTTTCTCATCAGCTTCATCTTTAGCACGTACAGATAAAGAAATTGCACGAGTTTTACGATCGATATTAACAATCTTCGCTTCTACTTCATCACCAACGTTTAATGCAGTAGTTGCATCTTCAACACGTTCACGAGCAATATCTTGTGCTTTTAAGTAACCTTCGATACCTTCAGCAATTTCGATTGTTGCACCTTTAGCATCAACTGCAGTAACTTTACCTTTAACAATTGAGCCTTTTTTAAAGTTAGATGCAAAGCTGCTAAATGGATCATCTTCAAGTTGTTTGATACCTAATGAGATACGCTCACGTTCTGCATCAACTTGTAAAACAACAGCTTCGATATCATCACCTTTCTTATAAGCTTTAACAGCTTCTTCGCCTGGCATGTTCCAAGAGATATCAGAAAGATGAACTAAACCATCAATACCACCATCTAAGCCAATGAAGATACCAAAATCAGTGATTGATTTAATCTTACCGCTAACTTTATCACCTTTATTGTGTGATTCAGCAAATTGTAACCATGGATTTGGTTTACATTGTTTAAGACCTAGAGAGATACGACGACGTTCTTCATCAATTTCAAGAACAACAACTTCAACTTCATCACCTAAACTAACCACTTTAGATGGGTGAATATTTTTGTTAGTCCAATCCATTTCAGAAACGTGAACTAAACCTTCAACACCAGTTTCGATTTCAACGAAACAGCCGTAATCAGTTAAGTTAGTTACTTTACCAGTTACTTTTGTACCTTCTGGGTAACGTTTAGCGATTGAAACCCATGGATCTTCGCCTAATTGTTTTAAGCCAAGAGATACACGTGAACGGTCTTTATCGAATTTAAGTACTTTAACAAGTAATTCTTGGCCAACTTCAACCACTTCACTTGGGTGTTTAACACGTTTCCAAGCCATATCAGTGATGTGTAGTAAACCATCAACCCCACCAAGATCAACGAATGCACCGTAATCAGTAAGATTTTTGATAATACCTTTAACTTCAGAACCTTCTTGAAGATTTTCAAGAAGTTGTTCTCTTTCTGCGCTATTTTCAGATTCAATTACTGCACGACGAGAAACCACTACGTTGTTACGTTTTTGATCTAATTTAATAACTTTTAATTCGATTTCTCTATTTTCAATATGAGAAGTATCGCGTAATGGACGAACATCAACAAGCGAACCAGGTAAGAACGCACGAACGCCATTAAGATCAACCGTAAAGCCACCTTTAACTTTACCATTGATAACACCTAAAACTATTGCAGCATCTTCAACTGCTTTTTCTAATGTTAGCCACGCTTCATGACGTTTAGCTTTTTCACGAGATAAGATTGTTTCACCAAAGCCATCTTCAATAGAGTCAAGCACAACGTCAACAACGTCGCCAACTTGAACTTCTAATTCGCCTTGGGCATTTTTAAACTGCTCTACTGGAATTGCTGATTCAGATTTTAAACCAGCATCAACTAAAACAACATCTTTGTCGATTGCAACGACAGTACCATGGATCATGTTACCAGAACGAGTGTCTAGTTGATTTAAAGACTCTTCAAAGAGTTGAGCAAAAGATTCAGTCATATTTTTATTTACTTAAGTTAAATTTAACGTCCACATTACATCCTGTCCTGTGGGGTTGTTTATAATACTCCACTCATCCTTGCAATGGAGCTTTGTTCACGTAGCAAGTTTTAATAGAAACTTACAACGCAAATTTTTCTTTTATATACATAATAGATTGATTAAAAACATCTTGAATTGAAAGTGATGTGGTATCAATTATTAGTGCATCAACCGCAGGTTTTAATGGCGCAACGGCACGATTACGATCGCGTTCATCACGGGCAGTTATCTCCTGCAAAATTTCGCCGAATTTAGCATGAATTTGCTTATCTTGCAACTGTTTCATTCTTCTTTCTGCTCTTGATTGGGCACTAGCATCAAGAAATATTTTAACCGGGGCGTCAGTAAACACCACTGTGCCCATATCTCGACCATCAGCAACCAGTCCTGGCAACTGTCTAAAATCACGTTGTCGCTGCAACAAAGCTACTCTTACTTCATTGATTGACGCAACTTTTGAAGCGGCTCCACCGGTCTCTTCTGTACGTATTTCACGTGATACATCCACGCCATCTAATAATACTTTGACATCATCACTATTGCTATCAAACGTAAGTGGCAGGCTTAGCGCCAATGTTGCTAACTGTTTTGTATCATCTAAAGCGATATTTTGTTGTAAAGCAGAAAGTGCCAGCACACGATAAATCGCACCTGAATCTAAAAGATGCCAATTAAGATGATTAGCTAACGCTTGACACAAAGTACCCTTACCAACACCACTTGGCCCATCAACAGCAATAACAGGAATATTTTTTGTCATGTTATATTTCGCTTAATCGTTTAAATTGTTCAAAATAATCAGGGAATGTTTTCATTGTACACTTCGGATCTAAAATAGTTACCGGCGTATCAGAAAGTGCAACTAATGAGAAACACATAGCCATACGATGATCATTATAAGTTTTGATTTCGGCATGATTGAGTTTTACAGGAGGAGTTATAGTAATATAATCCTCTCCTTCTTCAACAGTAGCACCAACTTTACGTAATTCGTTAGCCATAGCCGATAAGCGATCGGTCTCTTTTACTCGCCAATTGTAAATATTTCGAATTGTTGTTGTTCCATTAGCAAAGAGAGCAGTTGTTGCAATTGTCATCGCTGCATCAGGGATATGGTTCATATCCATATCCACACCATTTAATTCACCGCGAGAACACTCAATATAATCATCAGCCCAAGTTATTTTGGCACCCATTTTTTCAAGCACATGGGCAAATTGAGTATCACCTTGTAAACTTTTTTTACCAACTCCAGTAACACGAACAGTGCCACCTTTAATTGCTGCTGCCGCTAAGAAATAGGATGCTGAAGAGGCATCACCTTCTACCAAATAGCTACCAGGAGATTGATAAGTTTGATTAGCTTTAATGATAAATGTCTGATATTGATTATTGATAACCGATACACCAAATATTGCCATCATTTTTATTGTAATATCAATATATGGTTTAGAAACTAGATCGCCAATAATAGTAATTTCAGTATCATTGCTAGCTAAAGGGGCTGCCATCAATAGTGCAGTTAAAAATTGACTTGATACAGAGCCATTTACAGCAATCTTACCTCCAGTAAAACCACCATGGATATGAAGTGGCGGATAACCTTCATTTTCAAGATAATCAATTTTAGCGCCACCTTGACGTAATGCATCCACCAAATGACCAATTGGACGCTCTTTCATACGAGGTTCACCCGTTAATACAATATTATTATCGGCTAAACAAAGTGCTGCAGCTAAAGGACGCATAGCTGTCCCTGCATTTCCTAAAAATAGTTCTAATGGATGAGCAGAATGTAATTTACCACCTACCCCTTCTATATCACAAATTGTCCGGTCATCTGACAGATGATATTTGATATTCAACGCTTTTAAAGCGTCAAGCATATAGCGAACATCATCACTATCAAGTAAATTAGTTAATCTTGTTTTGCCTTGACTAAGTGCAGATAATAATAGTGCACGATTTGATACACTTTTAGAACCTGGTAAATTAATAATACCACTAAATTTTTTTATCGGTTGTAATGTCAAAGATAACATAATGACTCTCTTTAGTAATTTTAATATTCTTTAAAAATTTTCTAAGGTGGTTTTTAATAGATCGATTGCTTTATGATCTTTCGCACTATTTTGCCACAGCTTATCAAATAAGAGGCGATAACGTTTAATTGCATCTTCTGAAGATGTTATTGAGGCAATCCCTGTAGTTATATTGGGTAGTTCACCCAATCGGAAAGGACTCATTGCCAATGCTAATGCCTCTTCATTTTGATAAAATATTTGAAAAGCGATGGATGGAATAGCTTGTTCTGTAATCGCAATTGTTGGTGCATAAGCTTGGTCTTCTATCAATTTGATCAAATGATAAATTTCTTTACGAGCCAACAACATTCTTTCAGACTTTTTACCTGGGGAAATGGTTAAATTACCAACCAAACCAATATGCAAAAATCGTTCAACATTACGCAAACTGATTAGATTAATCACTTTGGGTATAGATTGATAAAATTGTGTCTTACGCTCATTTAAAATCGATAATGATGTTGCATATCGTTGCGCGGCAATGGATTCACTCGACTCATTTAACATCATACCTAAATGGGAAAGGTAATCGGGTGAAGTTAATAGAAAAGAAAAAGGATCAAAATGAGAATAAATGTGCGTAGATTGTTCTTCTAATTGACGCATACGTTCAAAAAAACCATCACCGCTAGAATAGTATTCGGTATCAATACCTAGCAAACTAGCAAATGAAGTATCTAATAATGAGGCTAACCGTTCAAGTGTTTCTATTTTAACAATTTCGCCTTTTTCTAAACGGTAAACCGCAGCTCTAGAAATTTTAAGACTTTCTGCAACATCTTCAGCTCTTAGAGAAGCAGCGATACGGTAAGCCCGCAACCGCTGTCCGATAGCACAATAATCAATCGATCCAGTAATCATAATACACTCAAACTATTGGGATTTTGGCAGTGTACCATATGGTAGGTACAATGCCAATTTAATGTAATGATATTTCAGATTAAATGCGTGTTTGAGTCTTTTATTTTAATAATTCATTTTGTAATGATGATGCATTTTTAAATTCAGTATAGTCAGTGATAGCTTCAGGTTCTTTTTCTCCTTTTTCCGTTTTTCCTATCACTTGTGATGCTATTACTAAACCTTTTTGGTCAATAACACTACTTTTATAAAAATCAATTAAATCTTGTTTAGTGATTTTCTTAAGAAGTTCTATTTTTTTATCACGCGAATCAAATTGGAAACGTGATAAACGATAATCTGAAATTAAACGTTCAAACTCTTCATCTAATGATTGAGGCGGCATTGTCTGTTCATCAATGATGCTTCTTTTATACTCTTCAATATCCTTATCAGTTAACGCATCTAATTTATTTAACATTGTTGGGTAAAAAGCTTGATAACGTTGTAATAGATAAGCAGGATCCCACTGATTAGTTTGCACAGCAAAACCCAGCCCGACTGATTCACCGATGAAAAATGGAAAAATACCTACAAGATAACCCAATTGTTCATTGCTCCGCAATTGATCAAAAAACCATGGTGACATAATACTAGTTAATGTATAGCCAACCACTTGACTTTTAGTCGGATCATAATTAGTTGGGAAATAAGTTATTAACAACGCGCTATCGGTACTTTTCGCTTGTTGGGTGATTCTCGCTGTAAACGAAGTTTTAATTGCTATATCATCCAAAGGAGTAAATTCAACATCGCGTTTTAATGTCTTTTGCACTGCATGATAAAGATCCAAAGAATCTTCATTTGAAATATTACCTAAACTAATCATATAAGGTATAGATTGGGTCATCAAGTTATCACGATAAGCTTCAACATCACTAATAGTGATAGTATTTGTAATTTGTCGTCTTTCATCTCGTTCAAAATAGTGTGGCAACTTAGATAATGCAAGAACTGGCTCTGACGCTAATCGAATACTTTCAAAATGATCTGCCCCATCAAGTCGTTGCAGATACCATGATTTAGCTAATTCTAAACTTTGTTCATCAATAGCCACTTGGCGATAGCTATTAAGAATAGCCAATACCATTTCAGGTAAATGTTGATTAAAACCAGCAGCAGTTATCATTAAACCATTATCAGGACCAGTGGATAATGACATTCCGGCATTACCTGCTTGAAATTGTAATTGAGTTAAATCACGACTAACGATGTAATCAAGTAACTCAAAAGTAATTGACGTTTTCGCGTCTTTAAAAGCCTGATTATTACGTAAAGAAACAGCTATCACAGCTTTAGGATCATTATTAAACTGACGACTAACAAAATGAATATGATTACCACGTTTACTAAATGTAGCTGGTTGAATTTGATCATCATTTTTAGCAATTATACTAAAATTATCAGGAATATAAGGATTTAATTCAGGCAGACTAAACGAAAAATCTTTAGCTAAATTAGTCCACGTTGCTTTTAACTCATCTGTAATATTATCGACTTTATAAGGTGCATTGAGGAAATATGCGGTTTTATCGGTGTTTTGATTTGGGGCAATCAACCACACTCTAGCATTGTCAGGAGTAAAACTTTTGATTCGAGTGATGATTGCTTCTTTATTCAAATGTTCAGCAACATAATCCGCATCTAATACATTTTTAACCGGATAGAGCAGCATCTGATCAGATAACCATTCAACATAAGACATATCGCGGTTAACATCTTTATACTTAAACGACAAAGCAAAAACTTTTTTTATCTCATCGTAATAAGCTTCTGAAACGCCCTGTTTTTCAATTAATTGTAAATAATTGAATATAGCTGCAATCACCTTGTCTTTTTGCGCCAAGCCTTCATCAGTTAAAATGACATTAATATTAAATGTTCCACTATTACCATAATATTTACTATCACAAGTTGCTTGAATAGCTTCAATCAAGCCTTGTTTTTGTAACTGATCAGCTAAGGTATTTTTACTATTGTTACTAATTAAATAGATAAGGTATTCATTGGTTTTATCAGCAAATTTATCGATGTCATTTTCAATCGGAAATTTAAGAGACAACATTTTTCTAGGTTGAGCCGGTATCATGGTAATTTCTTTACCAGTAAACTCCTGAGTAATTGCTGGTTTAGTAATTGGTGGAACAACAATATTTTTATTAGGAATTTGACCGTAAGTAGATTCAGCCAAAGTTTCTAATTTTTCAATGGGTTGATTGCTATAAATAACCCCTACCATGATATTAGCTGAATAGTATTTATCATGAAAATTGACTAATGCATCTTGCAATTTACTATTGTCTTTATCACTTAAAGTTTCTAAATTACCCCCAGAAAATTGTGATGATGGGTGATTAGGATTAATCGTTTCAGAATCTACTTGCTGAATGCGAAAACCATCACTTGATCGGTACATCGTCATTTCAGAACTGACGGCATTACGTTCTTTATCAGCAAATTTAGGATCAAAAATTGGTTCAGCAATTGCATCAGCTAAATAATCTAACGCAGTATTAATCACACCGTTTTCAACTTCAAAGAAAAATGCAGTCCGATTACCACTGGTAGTAGCATTATAGTTACCGGCATGTCGTGACAAAAACTCAGTAAAGCTTGACGGTTGAGGATACTTTTTCGATCCCATTAGCACCATGTGTTCTGTATAATGAGCTAATCCTTGTTGAAGTACTGGATCATATAAAGAACCAACAGGCAATGCTATTGAACCGAGTGATTTGGTTGCTTTCGGATCTGAAACTAATAAAACTCGCATTTTATTATTAAGTTCAATGACTTCATATTGACGATCATCTCGTTCGCTTTGGTGAACTTTATTCAATAACACAGAATGTTCATGCTTATTTTCAATGGCAAATGAACTATTAAATGTAAAAACGGTTAATGCAGTAATAAATAGTGTTTTAGTTTTCATATTATTCATAGAATTCTCGCCCAATTTAAAAGACAGTATAATCGAAATATAAATATAAATATAAATGAAAAAGAAAAATTTATTATTTGGAGTACAAAATTACGGTCAAAATTCAAGAAGATAAAGTTATATAAATGGTATGATTAATTACAGCTTTATTAATAGAAGAGAGCAATATGGTGATAACCGATTTTGCATAAAAAACAGTTATCAAAAAGATGTGGTTAAACTAACATTATTGTATTAAAAATACAATAAATTAATAAATAAAAAAGGGCTAAAAAATACCCTTCCTCATTATCAGATAATTAATAGTGTTCTCATTGTTAATCTTAATTACCGAGTAACCGATTAATGCTCACGTGTTTTTCTAAATTCAACATCTGGATAACGTTCTTGTGTTAGATTTAGATTAACCATACTCGGCGCAATATAAGATAGATTATCACCACCATCTAGTGCCAAATTTTGCTCACATTTTCGTTTAAAATCTTCAAGTTTCTTAGCATCACTACATTCAACCCAACGAGCAGTTGTTACATTTACTGGCTCATAAATCGCTTCTACGTTGTATTCAGATTTTAAACGCGCAACCACTACGTCAAACTGCAACACCCCTACCGCTCCAACAATTAAATCATTGTTGGCAATTGGACGGAATACTTGTACTGCACCTTCTTCTGAAAGCTGAACTAAACCTTTTAATAATTGTTTCTGTTTAAGAGGATCTTTTAAACGAATACGACGAAATAGCTCTGGAGCAAAATTAGGAATACCGGTAAATTTAAGATCTTCACCTTGGGTAAAAGTATCACCAATTTGAATAGTACCATGGTTGTGTAAACCAATAATATCGCCGGCATAAGCTTGCTCAACATGATCACGATCGCCGGCCATAAAGGTTAAGGCATCAGAAATATTCACATCTTTAGCTATACGAACATGACGCAATTTCATGCCTTTTTCATATTTACCGGAAACAATACGCATAAATGCAACTCGGTCACGATGTTTAGGATCCATGTTGGCTTGGATCTTAAATACAAAACCAGTAAATTTTTCTTCAGTAGCTGCAACTTCTCGTTTATCGGTCTGGCGAGGTTGAGGTGTCGGAGCCCAAGCAGTCAACCCATCAAGCATATGATCAACACCAAAATTACCAAGTGCTGTACCAAAAAATACTGGCGTTAAATCACCGGCTAAAAAAGCCTCTAAGTCAAATTCATTTGAAGCACCTTGTACTAATTCAAGCTCATCACGAAGTTGCTGTGCTAAATCATCGCCAATTGTGGTATCGAGTTCTGGATTATCTAACCCTTTGATAATACGAACTTCTTGAATAGTATGACCTTTACCTGTTTGATAAAGATAGGTCTCATCTTTCGCTAAATGATAGACACCTTTGAATAATTTACCACAACCAATTGGCCAGGTAATAGGTGCACACATGATATTAAGTTCATTTTCAACTTCATCAAGTAACTCCATCGGGTCACGTATATCACGATCAAGTTTATTCATAAAAGTCAAAATTGGCGTATTACGTAAACGCGTTACTTCCATCAATTTACGTGTTCTATCTTCGACACCTTTTGCAGCATCAATAACCATTAAACAACTATCAACAGCAGTTAACGTTCGATAAGTATCTTCAGAGAAGTCTTCATGCCCAGGAGTATCAAGTAAATTAACTAAACAATCATTATAAGGAAATTGCATGACCGATGTGGTGATGGAAATACCACGTTGTTTTTCCATTTCCATCCAATCTGATTTAGCGTGTTGAGCATTAGCACCACGCCCTTTAACCGTACCAGCAGTTTGAATCGCTTGTCCAAACAACAATACTTTTTCAGTGATAGTCGTTTTACCCGCATCCGGGTGAGAGATAATAGCAAAAGTACGACGAGCATTAACTTCGTCTAAATAAGCTTGTTCTGTCATAAAATTAATCAATTTAGCTAAGCAAAAATAATGGCGTATTCTAACAGGTCTACATCTATATTGCCATTGAAGAAGACTATTTTGCTATTTGCCTTATTTATATATCTGTGAATAATAGCGGCATTTAATACTGATGGTGATATAATCACTATTTGATAATAGTGTTTAATATTAGAAATATCTGAAAATAAC
Source organism: Gilliamella sp. N-G2 (assembly GCF_002142215.1). GTDB lineage: Bacteria > Pseudomonadota > Gammaproteobacteria > Enterobacterales > Orbaceae > Gilliamella. The sequence goes on along the minus strand of NZ_NAST01000016.1, from coordinate 8,177 downwards.
CATTAATATGAATATTCGTGACCTAAAATTGTTTTTACATTTGTGTGAGACATGCCATTTTGGCATGAGCGCTGATGCAATGCATGTAAGTCCTTCCACGCTTTCAAGGCAGATACAACGTCTTGAAGAACAATTTGGTCACCCGTTATTTATTCGAGACAACCGGCAAGTTCAAATTACCTATGAAGGTGAAAAAGTAAAACGCTTTGCCCAACAAGTAGTCAATTTACATCAACAACTAAAACATGAATTAGACCAAGCTGAACAACAATTAGTGGGCGAATTAACCTTATTTTGTTCGGTCACAGCAGCTTATAGCCATCTACCAGAAATACTCGATCGCTTTCGCATCCACTACCCACTAGTAGAAATTAAACTCTCAACCGGAGATGCTGCCGATGCAGTTGAAAAAATTCAATCTCATCAAGCTGATCTAGCGATTGCCGGCAAACCTAAACAACTGCCATCTGGCGTTGAATTTATTAAGTTAGGTGAGATTGAAATGGTACTACTCATCCCTAAACTCAACAGTTCATTCAGTGACAAATTGCATCAAAAAAAGCCAGATTGGCATAATATTCCATTTATCTTGCCAGAACACGGCCCTAGCCGACAACGAATAGATTTATGGTTTAAACAACAAAAAATTACTAATCCGAAAATCTATGCCACCGTTGCCGGACACGAAGCAATAGTATCCATGGTTGCTTTAGGTTGTGGAGTAGCTTTATTACCTAAAGTGGTTATGGAAAACAGCCCGGAAAGAGTAAGAGAACGTATCACCGAATGGTCTACAAACTTGATGGAACCTTTTGATATTGGTATATGCGTACAAAAAAGACGATTATCGGAAAAAATTATTTCTGCATTTTGGATCCTTGGTAATCAAAATTTACCAATTAAAGAATAAATTATATAATTCTCTAAAAATAATTCTAAAATATTAGATAACTAAAAGTAGGAACCAATTGTAATGACTTTAAAAATCAAAAAATTAAAAATATTAGTATCATTACTCTTTTCATCATTAATTATAATTCCAAATATTGGATATACTGAATTAGGAAATCCCCCAAAAACTAACCCGTACAACTATAAGCCTTCGTGGTTAGTTATTCATAGCACTAACTATTATGATGGTGATAATGATGATCTTGTTACTGCGGGGATTGGTTTTACTCCTTTATCAAGTAAAATACAAAATTTTAATTATGTTGATCCATCCAACCCTACTACACACGAATTACGTCGTGCTAAATTAAATCGATTTATTGATACCAAAACTGGTGAGGGACAGCTATTTGGTTTTAAACAACATGATTTGAGCCCATTATTTGATGGTAAAATACCAGGTACGGAAATTTTAGCTACCATAAAGGATGAAAATGTTGGTCTTTTATTACAAATACCTTGGGATTTCGACAAGAAGAAACCTTGTATTGTTGCTATACCCACCTCCGATTCAGATGGACTATATAATGCAAAAGATATACAAATTCGAGGATTATGGGGACTTAAACACAATTGTGCTGTAGTATATAACGATAAAGGTTTAGGTAATGGTATCTATGATATAACAAATGATGAAGGATTTACTATTGATGGTAAAGTAGCAAAAGACAACTTATTATTCAAACCTGATATTAAAAATAAAACAAACTACATAAAGCAAAATCCTCACAGATATGCGATTAAACAGTTACATTCAAAGCAAAACCCTGAAAGCAAATGGGCCACTTATATTCTGTATTCAATTGATTTTGCTCTATATGAGTTAAATGAAATGTTTCCTACAATGGGCAAGCTTGATTTTACATATAACAACACACTCACATTAATTTACGGTGCAAATGATGGTGCAACAGCAGCACTCAAAACTGCAGAATCAATTGGAGGAAGTCAGATTATTAAAGGTGTAGTTGCTGTTAATCCACAAATTCAACTAGATCAAGAAAATACTTCTCTCAAAATGGAAACAAAATTTAGCATTAAAAGATTTCAACTTAAATCAGTTATTGATTATAGTACTTTTGCTGCACTTTATATACCTTGTGCTATACCAGCCATAGAGCCGAGCAAACATGATAATTATGTTCCTTATGCATCAAAATATCTTTTCTCTCAGAATCGTTGTAATGAACTAAAAAATGCTAATTTATTAAGAACCGGTACACCAAAGGAGGCTCTTGAAAAATTACATGATTACGGTTGGAGTCCTGAAACAGATTTTCAATTACCGTATCTTTATTATTATGAATCAATTTATTATCCTTATAAATATATCAGTGCTTATGGGAAATTTGATGTTACTGAAAATATGTGTGACTTTTCAGTAGCTAGTACTCAACAAGCCCCTTATTACAATAGTGGAGAAGTAAAACCTTTAAAAGAGATAAAGTTTCCTGAAATTTGGGGATTATATAATGGGCATTTACCAATTTGGGCCAATGAGGATGCTACTGCAATCGATCTTGTTGAAAACAAAGATATGATCTCACCAAGACGCGAATGGTATTCAAGTTCTCGGGTTGTTGATCAAATAGATTATGGAACAAAAGGTGCTATTTGTTTACGAAAAGAAATCAATAATCAACGTGTAAAAGAAGGTTTAAAACAAATACAAGCAAGCGCTAATCTTCATAAAATTAAAACATTCATTGTTCATGGGAAAAATAATGTTAAACAGCTTGCGGAGCACACATCTCGACCTTATGTTGCATTAAATAGCGCTATCGAAGGAAAAGAATCACAACTTCGTTATATTGAAGTTGAAAATGCTAGCTATCTGGATGGAAAAGTTCCCTTTGATAATACTTTATTAGCTATAGACTATTACGGTGAAGATGCAATGGAATGGCTATGGGCTAATTTAACTAACAACACAACATTACCTGAAAGTCAGGTAATCCGTACAAAGCCAAGAGGAGGCAACATTGGTAGAGCACCACAGGTAACAACTGAAAATCTTGTACCAATATCCCAAAAACCAGATAGTAATGACTTGATCAAAGCAAATAATGGAGAAATTTTTATACCTTATTAGAATCAAATTGTTAATTAGATAGCCATTAAAAAATCTATTCTTCTAGAGTTTCTTGGTAATATATTATTAATTTACGGTAACATGATCAGGGAACACATTTTAGGATAAAGCTTAAAAAACAGCATTTTTAATGGCTCATAATTTTGTTCAAAATCAATAACTGTTTCGCTTAGTAAATAAAGCTTGGGTCTTCGTTTTGCCATACCATTTAACACTTTACCAACAAAATCTAGCGACGCATAATTTTCTAGCCATTTACCTTGCCACATTGCACACATAAAATCTTGATAATCAATCGGATAACTCGTTATATAAGGTTGAATTTGTTGCTTGGTCGATGCATTAAATAATGCAAGAGATTGGTGAAAATTCAGTTCCGTCCAATATTTGGATAAAAAATGGTCCCAAACTATATCAAGCGTAATGGAAGCAACACGTTGATGGGATTGTCGAAAAAGCGATTTAGCTTGCTTAACATAGGCAAAACCATCAATTAAACGATCAATCTTACGATGCAACATAATCCCATCGGCTATTTCGCTCGGATATTGCCGATAAGGATCACCTTTGACAAAATCAGCAACCGTATTACCAATCAAAGAACTATTAGCAATCGTCGCCAAATGTAAATGAGCAAGAATATTCATGATCGTCTACCGTCGGTTAATCACGATGCTTAAACTCACCTTCCGCCAAACCTTCTCGCCAATAGCTAGTAATTTGGATGGCGTTCGGTGCCAGATTGACATATTTATCTTTAAGAGCATGACGTAATTGCTGAGCTAGCGAGCCCTCTAATCCCCCCCAAAACAGTAGATTATCGTGTTGACTAAAATCCCAATGAGTTACAGTGTCAACCAATTGATTAGGATAATTAGCATCTTTAATCATCCATTTAACCGATAAATGTTTTGGCAGATCTACAATATCAGTCTTATGATTAACCTCAATAAAGGCAATTGCTTCGTGATCGTCTGGTAATTGTTCAAGGGTATAACAAATGGCGGGAAGAGCTGAAACATCCCCCATTAAAATCAAATATTGATTAGCAAACTCTAGCTTACCTGTTGGTCCAACGAAACCAACTTGATCACCAACTTTAGCCTGCTGAGACCAAACTGTTGCTAAACCACTGGTATGAATAGTAAAATCAATTACAATGTGATTGTTCCGCTCATCATAATCGCGAATACTATAACTACGGGCAAATTGACGAACCCTATCACTTACCAAAATTTTATTATTTTCATCTAAAATCGGAAAAGCGATTTCTCCCGTTAGAGGATCAGCAAATAACAATTTCAGATGTGGGCAGATCCAACGTGTATTCACCACCAAAGGTTTATCACAACTAAAATGTAATCTCCAAAAACTCTCTGACGGCCTTTCTATCTTAATAACAGTTAGTAAAGCATTGATAATGTTTTTTTTCTCTTGCATTTGCTGATCCCTTATATTACCTCAATATTACTTCACTATCATACAGCATAAAATGGTAGAAAAAAGGAGATTTTTCAATTGACAATAGATAAAAAAACCACCCCCAATGGGTGGTATACAATTTAATAATAAGTTGAATAGACTAATAACGCAAAGCCCCAAATGCCCCACACCAATCTTGGTCAAATTTTGCCACCGCGGCATCAACAGCTGGATCGGAAATAAACAATTCAGCCACATCTACCGGTAATGTAATTGACTGGCAACCGGCAAGCATACAATCTAATGCTTGTCTTGGCGTTCTGAAACTTGCGGCTAACACCATTGATTCAGGGCAATGCAAATCTAATAGCGTTTGAAGCTCATAAACCGTCTCTTTACTATTACCACCTTGGGCATCAATACGATTTACATAAGGGGCAATATATTTTGCACCGGCTAACGCAGCCAAAAAGCCCTGACCTGCACCATAAACAGCTGTACCCAAAGTTGGAATACCTTGCTTGGTCAACTCTTTAATCGCTATCAAACCTTCAGCATTAACCGGAATTTTCGTCACAATCGACGGCACAATTTTACGAAGTTGCTCCGCTTCCTTAATCATTTCTTTAGCGGTATGAGAAAGTACTTGTGCAAACAGTAATTTATCGCTATCAAGCAGATCTTGTAACTCAGTCAATAAATCAAAAATCGGCTTACCAGATTTTGCCACAATACTTGGATTAGTGGTCACTCCTTTTATCGGTAAAATTGCTGCTAAACGCTTAATTGCTGCCACATCGGCTGTATCTAAATATAATTCCATATTAATCTCCTAATTAACTTAAATGCTTAATTGATGAATAACATAGTAAAAAGAAATTCAACTTAAGCCTAGAAGACAATTTAGCTATTTACTGGACTTTTGTAAGATAAATAATAAAATGAGATCTAAATCACGTTTTCAATAACAATTAATAACACTTTAAATTAGATAAATTTTTCAATAACTATTTAACAATATATAATTTAACCAACTGCACACGACTTGGTTTACTAAATGACAAAAAACCTGAAAAACGTATTAACCGAAATTACTAATCAACAACGCCAAATCAACTGCCTCTATTTTGCCAATAATCAACAATCAGCACCCTTACATGCTTGTCAATTTGATTTTCCGCAAATTGAACTGATTATAGAAGGTGAACAATTCATGCAATGGGCAGATAGTACAGGCAAAATCATTGAACGACAACTTGTGGCTAATGATCTTGTCTATATCACTGCCAACAGTTGGAACAAACCCATACGGACCACCCCAATCACATGGTTAAGCATTTTATATGGTAAACAACAAATTGGCATTAGCGTTTTACATTGGGATGGTTCACAATTAATTCCTAAAGAGCAAATTAGTACCCCAAGACGAGGGCCACGTGTTGGAACCTTTATTATTCAAGCATTATCCGAGTTAACTTGGCAAAACCAATCCCAAAACCAAACCGGCTATTATTTGATACAAAGCCTGCTTAGTAACACACTTGATTTACTTAATACCGACATAAAAACCGCTTCTAAAACCACCAGCTTATTTGAAGCAATACGTCAATACATCGACATCCATTTTCAGGAAGATATCAGTCGCGAATTTTTAGCTAAAATGTTTTATATATCACCCAATTATTTATCCTACCTATTTCAGAATGAAGGTAAAATTGGCTTACACGAATATCTCAATCACATTCGCCTAGAGTATGCCAAATCACTACTTAAAGGTTACGAGTTAAACGTCAAAGAAATCGCCCTTGATGCCGGCTTTAAAGATAGTAACTACTTTTGCCGCATCTTTAGAAAAAAAACAGAAAGAACTCCAACTGAGTACCGACGGCAATATCATAGTAAGTTATCTAAACAGTAAATAAAATTTTTAAAATTGCATACCAATAAAAACATATTTGTCTTCAATATGTTGCATCAAAAATATAACTTTTTAATATTTTTTAAAAACACAATATATCTGATAAATCAATTTTTTAATTAGCGATATACTACCGCATTAAATTAGAAAAATACTGAAAATTAAATTATATTTAATCTTTTATTAATTTTAAAACTGACTGTATTATAGTTTAACTATTACTTAATTTGTTTTTTATAATTTAGCAGCTTTTTTAACCCGGGCTCCGACGCCTACATCTAGCTCGTTTTCAACGGCTTGGTGTCGGCTTTTGACATTTCGTTCGTTACACTCACTTCATGCCAACGTCGCGCTAACTACAGATGATAATGCTCAATATAGTAATCCATTCTAAGCTCAACGCCAAAAACGGTTTTTACCGCTTTTGGCAATAGTTCCATTAACGTTGATTCGGGAAAATCACACACCACAATTTGACGATTTGGATATTTTTTAAACTGCACAAAAAGTACATTTGAAAAATCTCCTAAATATTCAGTTAAAAGAAAAACGCTTTGGTTATAAGCAAATAAAAACATACCTTCTTTAAATTGATCTTGTTAATAAAATTTTTGTAAAATATTAATAATAACTTTTGTGTAATAACTAATAACCCAATTTAATTTTTACAAACAGCATTCGCATAGTGAGTCCGATATGTTGGTGCATTAATAAAATCATATGGCAGTATACCAACAAACCCATCGTGACTATGAACTACAAATCCCCATCTAGGATCATCCTTACTAATTTCCTTCGCCCAATAATTACCAACAAATGAACTTACATCAGGACCCATTTTTCGCCAGTTTGAATCAGGATAACCATCTTTAGTAACCCATCCCCATTCACCAAACACAGATTTCCCAATTTGTCTGGTATAGGCATTACTAACATGACCTGGTGAGCTTAGGTTATAAAAATCATAAGATCGAGGTGAGTCAGAAAGCTCTGTTATAGATAGCATATTATTACGACCGCCACAAATCTGTACTGCTTGCTCAATAGTGATCTGCCCAATATGTGGAATAACCCATATATCAGTAGGATTAAAAGTATACTCATGGATGATATTATTATTTCGAATCAGTGTTGCACGTACAGTAACTGGTCCTGTAGGTTTATCATTTAATGTAATATAACCCCTACTATCTATACTGACCTTATTATCAGGATTAACTGGAATACTAAATTGATAATCCGTTTGAGCCCCCGTCATAACTAGCTGAAATTTTGCCCCAGAAAATCCTGTAGTAGGAAATTTTCTCCCTGATGACTCAGTCGGATCAATTTTATATCCCCAATTAGGTACATAATCATTAGAATAACCACCACCATTATTTGGATTCCTTTGTGCAAAATTAGGATCATTCCAACTATAACTATCATCTGTGTGTACACCATCCCATTGATTTTCCGGAAATAATTCTGTCGCATAAGGTTTGGCATAACACAATTCAGATTTTGCCGCTATCTTATAACTTTTTATCAACTCTACTGAATCACTCTCATTAGGGATCCCATGTTCTGAATACGTATTTACTAACGTTTTTATCGTCAAGGTTAGTGGCATTGAATAACCACTTCCACACCCTATTATCGTTTCCGCTTTGTCTTCTTTTATCTCATTTCCTTCATTATCTTGCCAAGCGTACGTCGTTTTTGTTTTAAATGGTTGTGCTTCCCTTATTTTATCTCCATCAGCATCCTGATAATTGCTCTGCACATCTAAATCCAATAGTGCTACCTTAAAAT
>NZ_NAST01000015.1 GCF_002142215.1 Gilliamella sp. N-G2 | reverse complement strand
ATTTAATGTTTATTTTTAGTACAGTATGGTTAGATGAGTAACAGTAAAATGACGAGGATATATTGATGATGAAGCTAGGATATTTATTATTTAAAATAATCCTTTTTACCTTTTTGGAATTAAATAACATTTATCAAAATTATATTGTGACTAGTATTAATATGGCTAATTCGACTAATTTTGTTATTTTAAGTTTTCCTCTATTAACAATGGCTGGCAAAGTAAGTATAAAACCTTTATACTATGCGACAATTTTAGTAATACTTGCTGTGTTGCTAAATCAACCCGTTCTTTAACATCATCAATTGGAAGAAAATTATGCATCCGATGCTGAATATTGCTATTCGTGCTGCTCGTAAAGCAGGTAATGTGGCCATTAAGGCTTATGAAAATCCAAGTTCAATCGAAATTGACACTAAAGGTGCTAACGATTTTGCTACTAACGCCGATCGTGCTGCTGAAGCTTTAATTATTGAAACAATCAAAAAAGCGTATCCTGATCATACGATTATTGCTGAAGAAAGCGGACTGGCTAAAGGTAATGATGCTGACACGCAATGGATTATCGACCCAATTGATGGTACCACCAATTTTATTAAGAATATTCCTCATTTTGCGGTTTCTATCGCAGCTCGTGTTAAAGGTAAAACTGAAGTTGCTGTCGTTTATAATCCGATGAGTAATGAACTCTTCACGGCTGCTCGCGGTAAAGGTGCGCAGTTAAATGGTTACCGTATTCGAGTAAGTAATGCGAAAGATTTAGAGGGTAGTGTGCTTGCAACAGCTTTTCCTTTTAAAGCTAAACAACACAGTAATTGTTATTTTGCGGTATTGCAAAAGCTATTTACTAAGTGTGGTGATTTTCGTCGTACAGGTTCAGCAGCATTAGATTTAGCTTATGTCGCATCAGGACGCTTAGATGGTTTTTTTGAAATCGGCTTAAAACCATGGGATATTGCTGCTGGTGAATTGATTTTACGTGAAGCGGGTGGTGTGGTTACCGATTTTGCGGGCGGTAATAACTATATGGTCTCTGGTAATATTGTGGCTGGAAATCCAAGAATCGTTAAAGATCTGCTTGTTTCTACTCAAAATGATTGGCCAGAAAATTTACGTAATTAATTTTTATTTTCTTTATCTAAATGCAGGGCTGTCTTATCCCTGCATTTTGTCTTTATGTCGTTTATCAAAAATATAAATTTGCTATTGGTTATTGTGGATCAGTTATTGCTGTCATGGAACAATTAACTTGTAAGCCTTGATTGTTTAAATAGTCACTACCCCAAGTATACATTGATTCAAGGACTGGTTTGATACTTTTGCCAAAGTTGGTTAAAGAATATTCTACTTTAGGTGGTACGACGGGATAAACGTGTCGATGAATTAGGCCATTTGCTTCAAGTTCACGTAGCTGTTGGGTTAACATTTTCGGGGTAGCGGTTGGAATTTCTTTCTGTAATTGCGAAAATCTCAAGGTGGTTTCGGTCATCAGTTTCCATAAAATGAGCGATTTATATTTACCACCAATCATATTAATTGTGGCATCAACTGGACAACAGGTGATAGGTTGATGTTCTTTTCCACAACAAGTGGTATTAATCGGATTATTTTTCACATTATTATCTCAATAGTATCTTTTTAGGTAGTATATATCAAAAAAGTGCATTCTTGTTAAAAGGATAATTAATATTACAATAGCTATATAAATCACATCAAAAACCAAGGGAAACATCAAATGAAAACCGTCGAATATAGTTTTTTTGTGGAAGAGATGAGCTGCGCATCATGCGTTAGTCGTGTAGAAAAAGCATTAAAAAAGATTGATGGCGTGATTGATGTTAGTGTTAACCTAGCAACCGAAAAGGCAACAGTTGAAGCCAATGCCAATGTTAAATTAGACACTTTAATGGCTGCGGTAGATAAAGCCGGTTACCATGCGGTGAAGATTACTGAACCAGAAATTCATGCTCAAGATATGAGTAAACAAGCATCAATTTTGCCGATTATTATCTCGGTTATCTTAGCGATTCCTTTTGTGTTGCCGATGTTACTTGAGCCATTTGGCATTCATTGGATGATGCCAGCTTGGTTGCAATTAGTGATTGCCTCGGTTGTGCAATTTGGGCTTGGTGCAAAATTTTATCGTAGTGGTTTTAATGCTGCCAAGGCGTTGTCTGGTAATATGGATCTGTTAGTGGCTATTGGTACCAGTGCTGCTTATGGATTGTCACTTTATCAGCTTATTATCGGTAATGACGATCATCTCTATTTCGAGTCATCGGTTGTTATTATTACGTTAATCTTGATTGGTAAATGGTTAGAGTCAAGAGCTAAACATCAAACGACCCAAGCGATTGAAGCACTTTCCGCGTTGCGCCCGAAAGTTGCATTAGTTCGACAAGGTGATCAAGAGGTAAGTTTGCCTATAAGTCAGGTTAAGGTCGATGATGTGGTTGTGATCAAACCAGGTGAACGAATTCCAGTAGATGGTGTGGTTATTGACGGCGTATCAAGTTGTGATGAATCGATGTTGACGGGGGAAAGTTTCCCGGTTAGTAAAACCCTCAATAGTATCGTAACCGGTGGTACGATTAATGGCGAAGGGTTATTAATGGTAAAAACCACGGCCGTTCAAGCTGATTCGACTTTGTCGAAAATTATTGCTATGGTCGAATCTGCTCAAGCTAAAAAAGCGCCAATTCAACGTATTGTCGATCGGATTAGTGCTATTTTTGTTCCTGTAATTTTAATCATTGCACTGATTACATTGCTTGCTTGGGGGGTTATTTCTCATGATTGGCAGCAAGCTTTACTACATGCGGTCGCTGTGTTAGTGATTGCTTGCCCATGTGCATTGGGACTGGCGACACCAACTGCGATAATGGTTGGTACGGGTGTTGCTGCTCGCCATGGTATTTTGATTAAAGATGCCGAGGCGCTTGAAACCTTACATAACATTAATACGGTAGCATTTGATAAAACTGGCACATTAACCATTGGTAAACCAGAATTAGTTGAACTGGATGTAATGGGCACAGAAACTGCCGATCAAATTCTCGCACTAGCGGCATCAATGCAAGCCGGAAGTGAGCATCCACTCGCTAAAGCAATTTTAGCGAAAGCTAAATCACATAATTATGCGCAGAATATTACCTCAGTTGCTGGTTCAGGGGTAATGGCAACCATTGATAATCATGAATATTATTTAGGTAGTTTACGTTGGATGAAATCGTTAAATGCCTATTTTGTGGATATGCAGGATAAAATTAATGAACTGACGCAAAAAGGTTATACAATCTCATTTTTAGCCAAACAGCAATCAGAAAATGGCGTTGTGATATCAGCCTTATTTGGTTTTGCCGATGTGATTAAATCGGAAGCGAAAAGCGCCATTGATGCATTACATCAATTAAACGTAAATACGGTTATGTTAACCGGCGACAATCAACAAGCGGCTAATTATGTAGCACAGCAATTACATTTAGATAAAATTATTGCTGAGGTTTTACCACAAGATAAAGCTAATTATATTTATCAATTACAAAAAGAGAGCCAAAATATTAAAAGTAGTATTGGCAATCATAAAGTGGCAATGGTTGGTGATGGTATTAATGATGCACCTGCGTTAGCAGCTGCTGATATTGGTATTGCTATGGGAACAGGGACTGATGTCGCGATGCATGCAGCAAGTATAACGTTGATGCGTGGCAATCTATTTTTAATTGCCGATGCTATTGATATCTCTCGCCGAACCTATAATAAAATTAAGCAAAATTTATTTTGGGCTTTTTTCTATAATTTAATTGGCATTCCTCTTGCTGCCTTCGGCTTCTTAAATCCAATGATAGCCGGTGCGGCTATGGCACTTAGCAGTGTAAGTGTAGTGACTAATGCTTTATTATTAAAACGTTGGCAAGCGCGTTCTGGGTCAAAATAATTTTATTTTGACCTAATTCTTTATGGTAATAAATTAATTTTAGAACAAGTCATTAATGCAAATATTGTTCCAAATTAGTTGATTTTGGATCCTTTTTATTGCTCAGATCTAACAAGGAGTAGATTAGTGGCGAATATAATATAAATCAGAATGAAACTAACTGAAAAAACGATTAATTGGATAAGTATAAATATTTCACTATGTGAAAATTCAAATACTTGATTGAAAAAGCACCATTTTATAGGGTGTTTTTTCAATCGGTAAATCATTTTCAGATAAATTAAAGCCAAAAACCGGCAAAATTTTCCTATCGGAATAGTATCATGCTAAACAATGATAAATAGCATCTCTAATTTTTATTGGATAGCGTCCCAACATTCCTTCAATTGCGGTATTAGTCAAAATGACTACAGCTAATTCTTGTTGAGGGTCATAAAACCAATTATGACCATACACACCGCCCCATTGAATAGTTCCTTTACTCTGAGGTGTTTGTGCTAAGATCGGGTCATCAAGCACCGCACCACCATAACCGAATCCCCATCCTGGCCCTTTTGTACCATATTCACTACTTATATAACACTTCGCCATTGTATCCATTAGTTTATTGTTACTTAAATCAGTATTTATTGAAGTTAGTGATAACAGAAATTGCATAAAATCAGGGGCAGTACCAACCATACCAGCCCCACCTGAATGATAGGCTTTAGGATTAAATATGCGTTTAGGATCATAAGAAACAATCCCGTTATTCGATGCTTCATCTAATTGCATAAAATAAGGGCTTGGCATAGGTAATGGTTCCGGTAAAGCATTATAATAGTGAGTAACTAATTGATTATTATCTGGTATGGTAAAGCCGGTTTTTGCCATATTCAAAGGAATCGTTATGGTAGTTTTTATTATTTCTTCTAATGGTTGTTGAGTGACAGCAGTTAATACTCCACCTAAGACATCTAATGCCAATGAATAACACCAATTTGTTCCAGGAGCAAAAAGAAGAGGAGCTTTTGATAATCGATGAAGATTTTCATCTAAATCAGTTGCTATTTGATCAAAGCCGTCTGAAATCTGTAATGTATTATAAATGCCTTCACCATGAGGTTCGCAAAAACGATATTTTAGTCCCGCACTATGGGTTAATAAGTGATGCAAAGTAATAACTGGTTGCTGGCCATTTTCTAGTTTTGGAGTGAAATAAGGTAGATAATCAGTAACAGGCGAATCCAATTTTAGTAGCCCTTTTTCTGCTAAACATAATGCGGCTGCACTAACTATCGGTTTGGTAACGGATGAAAGCAAAAATTGTGTGTCAACTTGCATGGTTGATTTTTGTTCTTTATCAGCATAGCCGGATGCTTGTTGATAGATTATTTGTCCCTCTTTAGCAACCATAACAACAGATCCAACTATATGTTTTTTATCTATCGCATATTGATTCACTTTATTGATTGCTTGTCCAACATTTGCAGAAAAAAGACTAACTTTCATTTTTGTCTTAACTCTTGATTGATTATTATTTCACCTAATAGTATATGTTTTTTTGTAAGATAATAAATATGCTAAATGAATTTATTTTGACGATGTTTAGTTGGTTTCCTATTAATAGTTATGCTTATGTAATTTAACATTATTTTTCTATTATCAGTTCCATTTAATTTGTTAGTGTAAAGTGTATGTTGTTTAGCCATGAAGAACGATAGCTCTGTTATGTATGAGGTTACTTAATTATATAATCCAATTCAGGTTAGTATGATTGGATTGAATTCGATTTCGTGTCAATTAGACTCAAGCACATTTTATTTTTATGATTTATTTTAGATTAAAACCAACTTGTGATCCTTTACCTTGCTCGGTAACAAATACTCCAACGGCAGTAATCAATTGTTCATTATAGTAAATTAAAGGAATACGAGTGCGCATCCAAGGCGGAATATGATGTTCTTGCCACAGTTTTTTTATCGATCGTGATCCTTGGCGCTGCACAATTTGAAATTGACCTTGCGCATGAAAACGCACCGAAACCGTTTCATCTTTTTGAGGTAAACGGCAGATTAGATCAGTTTGATAATTAGGCTGTAAATGGCCTAAATTATCAGGCAAAGTGAGTGACGTAGCTAAATCCCACGGCAGGGTTTGCTGTTCAATATCTTGATATAAAGGTAATAAATAGAGTTGGTTTTGATAGCGGCGAATCTGTCGATTATGCAAAATAAATTGCGGATTGGCATCTTCTTTCGCTTGAATAACGGTTTGCCAAATTAACGACAGTTGCTTTTGACTTGGCATGCCGATATGTTGCTCTCTAAACCACATTCGCAATATTGCATTACGTTTGTATTCAGAATAATCCCGTAAAGGTTGAATATTGAGTTGTTTAGCATTACCAATAATTTGCTCAAATTCAGCCAATAACAGCTCATGAATTAAAGCTTCTTGCTGTTGACATAATTCAGCACTACGAGCCACCATTTGTGAAAAATGTGGCCAACGTTGATTAAGTATTGGTATTACCTTTAAGCGTAAAAAATTACGATCATAATGGTCGTCTTGATTACTTTCATCTTCAATCCAACTTAATAGATGTTGATTGGCATATTGTTCAATTTCTTGGCGAGAGATCGTTAATAATGGTCTAAGATGTTGGCCATTTTCCAGAGGCATAGCGGATAAGCCTGTTGGGCCACTACCACGTTTTAAGGCTAGGAAGAAAGTTTCACATTGGTCATCAAGATGTTGTGCCGTACATAACAATTCATCACTTTTTAAATGTTGATAAATGGCTTGATAACGAGCTTCTCTGGCCTGTTCTTCAATATTGCCAGAACTACGATTAAGTTTTACTTTTTCAATAATCAATGGCACTTGCCACGTTTGGCATTGTCTCAGGCAATGTTCAGCCCAATTATCGGCATTTTTACTTAAACCGTGATGAATATAAATAGCTCTTAGTTGTAAATTTTGTAGCCGTTGCTTTAAAGTGACTAATGCGTGCATTAATACGGTTGAATCGACACCACCACTAAAGGCAACCAATAACGATTGCCGACCGTTTAGATGTTGTAAAATAGTTTGCTCAACAATATTGTCTATTTGGGTTTGGCTTTGATGGCTCATGTGCTATCCATTTATACTAAGCTTTGTAACGCATTAACCTTATTTTTGTGTAGATTGATTCGATCTAGGCCAGCAGCAAGATCGGCGATTAAATCATCGGGATCTTCAAGGCCAATATGTAATCGAATTAATGTACCTGTGAAATCCACACCGGATACTGGACGTATTTTCGCAAGATCTTCAGGTTGATTGGCTAAAATCAATGATTCGAATCCACCCCATGAATAAGCCATCGAGAAGTGAGTCATATTATCTAAAAAATCAGATAATTGCACTTCGCTCAAATGATCTTTAAGTACAAACGAAAATAGGCCACTAGCGCCACTAAAATCACGTTTAAAAAATTCATGCCCTTTACAGCTTGCTAATGCAGGATGGTTAACCGTGGCAACTTTGGGGTGATTTGCTAACCAGTTAGCCACTTTTAGTCCACTTTCGTGATGTTGTTTTAACCTGACCGCTAAGGTTCTTAATCCTCGTGCTGCCATATAAGCGGTATCAGCATCACACATTTGTCCCATTAAATAAGAACGTTCACGTAATTGATCCCAACATCGTTGATTAGCAACCGCAGTACCTAACATAGCATCAGAGTGACCAATTAAATATTTAGTACCGGCTTGAATAGAGATATCAACATCATGCTCTAATGCTTTAAATAAAACACCAGCAGCCCAAGTATTATCCATCATAATGACAATTTCTGGATTAACACTGCGAATAGCTTTAACTATGGCTGGCACATCATGCAGTTCCATAGTGATTGAGCTTGGTGATTCAAGAAATACTACTTTGGTATTGGGTTTAATATGATTAGTAATATAGCGACCAATCAAGGGTGAAAAATAATCGGTTTCCACACCAAAATCTTTTAATATATGTTCGCAAAATTCTTGCGTCGGCTCGTAACTGGCTTCTGATACCAGAATATGATCACCGGTTTTTACAAAAGCTAAAATGGCATTTGCAATGGCGGCCGCACCACAAGGATAGAGATAGCAACCAGTACCACCTTCAATTTCCACCATGGCATCTTGCAGGGCAAAATGAGTTAATGTGCCGCGACGACCGTAAAATAGTGCTCCTTTAGTGCGATTTTCCATCGCTTCTTTTTTGGCCTCAATTGAATCAAAAACTAGCGATGATGCTCGCTGAATAACTGAATTAACTGCACCTTGGGTATAGCGTTTTTTTCGACCAGCATGAACTAATTTTGTTTGTAATGACATGATGCATCCTTAGTAAACCGATAAATTTCGATAACAGTTAGCATAGCATGCTGTTAAAATAGTAAAAAATAATTTTTATTTAAATTGGCTTACACAACATGTTAATTGTCCAACTTGCTCATTTAGATACGACGGAAGTGAACTATTCACTATTATCACCACAAATCATTAATGATGCTGAGTCATTAAGTGGTTCACGAAAAAAACAGTTTTTAGTATGTCGTTCAATTTTAGCTAGTTTACTTAAACAATATTGTCATATTGATAGTTTGCCTCCCATCATTATTGGTGATAATAGCCGTCCTTGCTTTTTACAACATAACCTGCCTGATTTTAATATCAGTCATAGTAAAGATTGGGTGGCAGTTGCCATATCCTTAAATGGTAGGGTTGGGATTGATATTGAAGTTGCTCGACAGCGTAAAAATTATTTGAATGTCGCTGAAAGTATATTTGCTAATGATGAATATCAATGGATGTTAAAACAACGTGATACTTTAACCGCCTTTTGGCAACTTTGGACATTAAAAGAGTCAGCTCTTAAATTATATGCCAAAGGCGTTTGGCAAATGAAATCGGTAAAAGTTGATGTCGCAAACCAGTTGATTAGTGCGCCATTTGGCCAAGATTTTTATTATCAATATCAGCAAGTGGCATCGGTTCATCTTGCTGTTAATCAGAATAAACCAATCAAAAAATTTATCCTGCAAACTTAATCTATTAATAATCTGCTACTAATATGGTAGCAGATTAATATCATCAATTTACTCTTCGCTTGAGGTCGTTAGGCCTGATTCACTTAACGTTTTATTGAAGTCTTTATCCATAAAGAATAAATCACGTTTGTTTTCACCAACTAATTCGAGTTTATCAACAATGCTCTTGAACAGTTTTTCTTCTTCATGTTGTTCAGCTACATACCATTGTAAAAAGTTGAAGGTTGAAAAATCTTTTTGGGTTAAAGCATAGTCAACAAGTTCATTAATTTCTTTGGTAATTTTAAGTTCATGTTGATATGCCGCTTTAAACACATCAAGTAGTGATTTATATTCTGATTCTGGCGCTGCAATTTTGCCAATAAGCGCTAATGCACCGCAATCTAACACATAATCAAATAAGCGTTCCATATGTTGCCGCTCTTCTCCGGCATGATCTCTTAAAAATTTTCCGAAAGATGGAAAATTTTGATCATCACACCATGCGCTCATTTGTAGGTAAAGGTTAGAAGAGTAGAATTCTAGATTTAATTGGTCATTAAGTTTTTTGACCATTTGGTTGGTTAACATTTTATTTGCCTCACATTGTTATTTTATTGTTTTCACTTCTCTGTCTTTAAAGATAATCTGATTATAATAAGAGCACAGTGATGACCCATCCCCTTAGGTTATTTATATCAGATAAATATCTTGAAGAATTTTCCTGTTTTTATCATCCAATTGATACTCTTTAGTTAACCAATCGTCGATGGTGGTATAGCGTTTTTTGATTTCATCAAGAGCTGCGGTTAAAAACTCTTGTTTAGCCGCAAAAATGATTTTCTGTTTCTCAAACTCTTCAGCCGATAATTTACTTTCATTTTGGCTGAGTATGGCTTGACGATAATCATTTAAATGGCGTTCGGTAAGTAAGTAATCTTGCATAACTACGTCTTCACTTACCCCCAATGCAAATAGGGTTAAAGCTACGCCAACACCAGTTCTATCTTTACCTACTGCACAATGTTGCACTAAGGGTTTTCCATTAGCGCTAAGTAGTAGTGATGTTAACTTTTTATAAGCAAGATTATTAAAAGGTAATAATTGATAAAGTTTAATCATAAAATCAAACGGTGAATATTTTTTCATAACGAAAATATCATCACTGGTTAGGCTTGCTGTAATTTCATCACTTAACGGGTTTGCTGGCACATTAATATATTGACTGTTATTCCAAAGATTATCGGGATGACGATCAATTTCATGTTGATCTCGATAATCTAATACATAATGCAAATTAAGCTCATCAGATAAAAAGTTTTTTTCACTATCATTAAGACGTGAAAATTCACCTGAACGATACAACATTCCTGTTCGAATTTGGCGACCATCACTGGTTTTAATGCCACCTAAGTCACGAAAATTGATGCCATTTTGGATTGGTACAACTGATGTCATTATAGGTCCTTATTTGCGCTTAACTTTGCTTGCTATCTTAACATGTTTCTGATTAGAATTGATTTATCGTTTTTGCATTTTTATTGCTTGAGGAATTTATTATGTCGAGTTTATCTATATTACTTTCGGAAAAACCTGCACCATCAAAGTGGGGAAAAGAGGCGTTACTTAGTTTTTCAGATGATGCTGTTACCATTCATTATCAACCCGACCATCGACATGGCGC
The DNA here is from genome assembly GCF_002142215.1 of Gilliamella sp. N-G2. Classification (GTDB taxonomy): domain Bacteria; phylum Pseudomonadota; class Gammaproteobacteria; order Enterobacterales; family Orbaceae; genus Gilliamella. Next base: position 68,388 of record NZ_NAST01000015.1, on the reverse strand, counting down.
CATTCAGCGAGCAGCAAGAAAATTAGATAATCAAGGTATTAAGTCGGTTAAACTTAGTGGTGATAATTGGGATCTAGAATCGTGTTGGCATTTTTGGCTCGGTTATCGTAATGCCAAAAATAATAATAAGGTGAGTTGGGCAAAACTTAATAGCCAAGATAAACAAGAACTAAAATATCGCTTAGCGATTATTGATTGGTGTCGAGATATTGTTAATCAACAAGCAGAAACATTAAGTCCTCTAGAATTGGCCACGCAAAGTGCAAACTTAATCAGCAATTATTCCACAGATATTACCTATAACATCATTTCCGGCGAAGCATTAAAAGAACAGGATTTTATGGGAATTTATACGGTTGGCAAAGGATCTGATCGGCCGGCAGCGTTACTTGAGCTTGATTATAATCCGACTAACAACCCCAAAGCGCCAATTGTCGCTTGTTTAGTCGGTAAAGGTATCACTTTTGATTCTGGTGGTTATAGCTTAAAGCCAAGCAGTTTTATGGAATCAATGCGATCGGATATGGGGGGCGCGGCATTAGTAACTGGTGCTCTGGCACTTGCTATTGCCCGAGGAGTCAAACATCGTATTAAACTTTACCTATGTTGCGCTGATAACTTGGTGAGTGGTAAGGCATTTAAACTGGGTGATATTATTCGATATCGTAATGGTAAAACAGTTGAAGTGGATAATACCGATGCGGAAGGACGGTTAGTTTTAGCTGACGGGTTAATTAGTGCTGACAGTGATAAGCCTCACTATATTATTGATTGCGCAACCCTTACTGGAGCAGCAAAAATTGCTGTAGGTAACGATTATCAATCATTACTTTCATTTGATGACAAATTTGCTAATCAATTATTGGCAAGTAGCCAAGCGGAACATGAAGCTTTTTGGCGATTACCATTAGCTGATTTTCATCGTAGCCAATTTCCATCATCGTTTGCGGATATAGCCAATTCAGGATTACCCAATACCGCTGGTGCCAGTACTGCCGCGGCATTTTTATCTCATTTTATTAAAAATTATAAACAAAATTGGCTACACATTGACTGTTCAGCGACATTCCGTAAAAGTGCCACCGCTTTATGGGCAACAGGTGCAACAGGTATTGGGGTAAGAACGCTAGCTAATTTGTTAACCGTATTAAAATGATTTGGAATAACTTTATGATTAATTGAATAGAATTTTAAAAATGTTTATCAATATGTAAGGAATACTATGAAGAAGTTATTATTAGTTATGCCTCTCTTGTTTTCTTTTGTTGTTTGTGCGGATGATTGTAAAACAGAATATGAGCAAGAAAATTATGAAAAAGCGTTTAATATATGTACACAAGAAGCGATGAACAGTGTCCCGTACGCACAATTTTATTTAGGTACTATGTATGATTTTGGTAGAGGTATTGGAGAAGATAAACAAAAAGCTATATTTTGGTATGAAAAAGCAGCTAAACAAAACGACTCTGGCGCCCAATGGAGTTTAGGGTTTATGTATTATCACGGTGAAGGTATAAAGCAAGATAAACAAACTGCGCTATATTGGTATACAAAAGCAGCCGAGCAAGGTGAACCTATACCTCAATATAATTTAGGATTTATGTATTATAATGGTGAAGGTACAAAGCAAGATAAATCAAAGGCGGTATATTGGTATACAAAAGCAGCGGAGCAAGGTGATTCTTTCGCTCAATATAATTTAGGGCTGATGTATGATAAAGGTGATGGAGTTGAGCAGAATATATCTTTAGCTTACAATTATTTTAAACAGTCTTGTTATCAAGGTGAAAAACTTGCTTGTGATGAATTAAAAAAATAATCCTAAGATTTAATAAAAAAACACCTTAAATCACTAAGGTGGTTTACTTGAAGTATTTATTAATTTTAAAGACTATTGTTTATCTTCAACCACTGTTGCTTTTTTTATATAGATTGGTTCAACAAGGGCATTTTGACGTGGTCTTATATGTTAAATTCGACAGTCATAATCTTATCAGTAATCTTTCTTCTTTATAGGTTTATTCATTACACAATAACTTTATTATTTGTGAGCGATAATTAAGAAAATTAATGCTAATGATTATTTTGATACATACATTTATATATAATGAATAAAATAAAAAATAGTAGTGTCTATTTTAGCATGTATAGGAAATACAATGAAAAAACTAGTATCTTTTGGGTTATTAATTCTGTGTTCTTTTTCAAGTTATGCAAATGAATGCGAAATATATTGGTTGATGGGGAGTAATGAAGAGGCTTTCACTCCATGTAAAGTAGAAGCGGAGCAAGGTAATGCCGAAGCCCAATATATTTTAGGACTTATGTATGATGAAGGTGATGGTATAGAGCAAGATGTACAAAAGGCCGCATATTGGTACAAAAAAGCGGCAGCAAAAGGTAAATCTGATGCACAATTTAATTTAGCGGTTATGTATGATGAAGGTGATGGCATAGAACAAGATAAACAAAAGGCGTTATATTGGTATACAAAAGCAGCAGAACAAGGTAATTCTAATTCACAAAATAATTTAGGGCTTATGTATGATAAAGGAGACGGCATAGAGCAAGATAAACAAATGGCGTTATATTGGTATACAAAGGCAGCTGAAAAAGGTGAATCTAACGCACAATATAATTTAGCGATTATGTATGAGAAAGGTGATGGTGTAGAACAAGATAAACAAAAAGCTGCATATTGGTATACAAAAGCAGCAGAGCACGGTAATGCTAATTCACAAAATAATTTAGCGGTTATGTATGAGAAAGGTGATGGTGTAGAACAAGATAAACAGAAGGCAGCATATTGGTATACAAAGGCAGCTGAAAAAGGTGAATCTAATGCTCAATTCAATTTAGCGCTTATGTATGATGAAGGTGATGGCATAGAACATGATAAACAAAAAGTGATATATTGGTATACAAAAGCTGCTGAGAAAGGACATCCCTCCGCACAAAACAATTTAGCGTTTATGTATGATAAAGGTGATGGTGTAGAACAAGATAAACAAAAAGCTGTATATTGGTTTACAAAATCGGCACAACAAGGCGTGCCTGATGCTCAATACAATTTAGCGCTTATATATGATAAGGGTGATGGCATAAAGCAAGACAAATCATTAGCTAATGAGTATTTTAAACAGTCTTGTGATCTGGGATTTGAAAGAGCTTGTAATAAATTAAAAAAATAACTAGATTTTTAGGTATTCATCGTTTTAAGAATAACTTATTGTTTATCTTCAACCACTGTTGCTTTTTTAATATAGATTGGTTCAACAGGGACATTTTGATGTGGTCCCATGCGTTTAGTATCTACGCTAACAATTTTATCAACGATATCCATTCCTTTAATGACTTTACTAAAAATAGCATAGCCATATTGACCTAGTTATCGGTAATTATGGAAATCAATAATAACGATTATTTTCGATACATACTTTTATCTAAATAAATAAAAAAACATGCATGTTTGCTTTAACATATATAGGAAATACAATGGAAAAACTAGTATCTTTTGGGTTATCAATTCTCCGTTCTTTTTCAAATTATGCTGATCAGTGTAAAACAGATGATGAACAAAAAAACTATGAAAAAGACTTTGTTAAATGTAAACAAGAAGCTGAACAAGGCCATTCCAACGCACAATATAATTTAGCTCGTATGTATTATTACGGTGAAGGAATAGAGCAAGATAAACAGAAGACTGTATATTGGTATACAAAAGCAGCAGAGCAAGGTCATTCCATCGCACAATATTATTTAGCTCTTGTGTATGATGAAGGTGATGGTATACCACGAGATAAACAAAAAGCTGCATTTTGGTATGAAAAATCAGCGGAACAAGGTTATTCCAGTGCCCAATATGATTTAGCAAGTATGTATCATGCAGGTGATGGTATACCACAAGATGAACAAAAAGCTGCATATTGGTATACAAAAGCAGCGGAACAAGGTTATTTCAGCGCCCAATATCATTTAGCGCTTATGTACGATCTAGGTGATGGCATAGAACAAGATAAACAAAAAGCGTTATATTGGTATATAAAAGTAGCGGAGCGGGGACACTCCAGAGCACAAAATAATTTAGCACGTATGTATGATCAAGGTGAAGGTATAGAACAAGATAAAGAAAAAGCTGCATATTGGTATACAAAAGCAGCGGAGCGAGGTCATTCTGATGCGCAATATAATTTAGCAATTATGTATAGTAAAGGGGAAGGCATAAAGAAAGATAACCAAAAAGCGATATATTGGTATACAAAAGTGGCAGAGCAAGGTCATTGTGGTGCGCAATATAATTTAGGGTCTATTTATAATAACGGTGATGGTATAGAGAAAAATAAACAGAAAGCGATATATTGGTATACAAAAGCAGCAGAACAAAATGATCCTGAAGCACAATATAAGTTAGGAATTATGTATGATAAGGGAGATGGTGTGTTACAGGATAAGTCTTTAGCTAAAAATTATTTAAAACAGTCTTGTAATCAAGGTTATAAACTTGCTTGTGATGAATTAAAAAAATAATCCTGTGATTTAATAAAAAACCACCTTAAATCACTAAGGTGGTTTACTTGAAGTATTTATTAATTTTAAAGACTATTGTTTATCTTCAACCACTGTTGCTTTTTTAATATAGATTGGTTCAACAGGAACATTTTGATGTGGTCCCATGCGTTTGGTGTCTACGCTAACAATTTTATCAACGATATCCATTCCTTTAATAACTTTGCCAAAAACAGCATAACCATATTTGTCTGGTGATTGGTAATTAAGGAAATCATTATTGACAACGTTAATAAAAAATTGGCTAGTTGCGCTATCTACGGCATTGGTTCTTGCCATTGCGATAGTTCCACGATCGTTTTTCAAGCCATTATTTGCTTCATTTTTAATTGGCTGTTGAGTTTCTTTGAATTTTAATTGATCATCAGCACCACCGCCTTGAATCATAAATCCAGGAATGACTCGATGGAAGGTTAAATTTTCATAATAACCGCTATTTACATAATCAAGAAAATTTTTTGTGGTAATTGGTGCGTGTTCGCTATCTAATTCAATTTCAATATCGCCCATACTGGTTTGTAATAATACTTTGCTATCAGCCAAAACAAAACTTGAAAAAAGGCTTAATAGTAGCGATATAATTAATATTTTGATTTTTTTCATTTTATGAATCCTTATTATTATATTGTCGGCAAATTATACCGAATATTAATTTAATTGAAATCATTAATATGCAAAATAAGATAAAATTTTGTGTAGGAGACCGAAATAATTTTATTAATTAGTAAAATTATTTTTTTATTCAATATAATTCATAATGTTATTAGGTTTATATTCTATTAGTTAACTATTTTTAATCCAAAATTTAGTCCAAAAAACTCCGTTCCTCAACTTTATTCTGGGTGATAAATGAGATGTTTTTTATGTAACATGCCTTTAACGTTGTCTCACCATGGCATTTGTAGTCAATGTGTTAAAAACTTACCTAAGTTTAATAAAATATGCCATCAATGCAACCTTCCTCATTCATTATCAACAAATGAGTGCTATAGGTGCCGTGATAAGAAACCTTATTGGGATGAAATGATTGCAGCGACAGAATATATCGATCCATTAAAGAAATTAATCCAATATTTAAAATTTCATAATAAAGTGGAGTTAGCTAATGCATTAGCCAGATTGATGTTTTTAGCATGGTATCAACGAAGGTTGAGTAGTGGTTTGGTTAAACCGGATATTGTCACTTGTGTTCCTTTACATCATTTACGTTATTGGTATAGAGGATTTAATCAAGCAGCATTATTAGCTAAGCCAATAGCTAGATGGCTAAATAGTGATTTTCAGCCACACCTTTTGTCGCGAAAATTTGCTGCTCACGATCAAAAGAATTTATCGCGCAAGCAACGAATGAATAATGTTAAAACACTTTTTAAGTGTCATCATAATTTAACCAATCAATCGATAATGCTTATTGATGATATTGTTACGACCGGTAATACAATAAATGCCATTAGCCAGCAATTAAAAGAGTGTGGTGCAGCCCATGTGCAGATCGTTTGTTTATGTCGGACAATCTTGTAAAATCTAAAACACCCTCTATAATAACCAACAGAGTTAGTCAACTATTATTGATGATATTAGCTACTATTAATGTCAATCGTGTTTAAGTGAGGGATTATGACTATTATTACCATTTCTGAATCAGCACAACAACATTTTAAAAAATTGCTTGCTAATCAGCCTGATGGTACACAAATTCGGGTTTTTGTTATTAATCCTGGCACTCCGTCAGCTGAATGTGGAGTTTCTTACTGCCCACCGGATACTATTGAAGATACCGATATTGAAGAACAGCAATCAGCAGGGTTTTCTGTTTATATGGATGAAATTAGCGCTCCTTTTTTAGAGGAAACGTTGATTGACTATGTAACGGATGAATTAGGTTCTCAATTAACTTTAAAAGCTCCGAACTCCAAAATGAAAAAGGTTGCCGATGATGCGCCGTTAATCGAACGTGTCAATTATGTTATTCAAGCACAGGTTAATCCTCAATTAGCTAGTCATGGTGGTCATGTGAGTTTGGTTGAATTAACCGATGATAATTATGCGATATTACAATTTGGTGGTGGTTGTAATGGTTGTTCGATGGTCGATTTTACTTTAAAAGACGGTATTGAAAAGCAATTGCTTGCAGAATTTCCTGAATTAGCAGGCGTTAAAGATATTACCGAACATCAAGTGGGAAGCCATTCTTATTGTTAAAAAATTTTCAATTTAAACCTTGCTTATTGCTAGGATTAAGTCATAATCGCATGATGTCTGACAATTCACGTTATGATGGGGTTTTATGAATCAAGTTAGTATTATTTCAGATCTTATCGTTTGGATTGAAAAAAATTTGGAGCAACCCTTATCTATTGATAATGTCGCTCAGAAATCAGGTTATTCGAAGTGGCATTTACAACGGATGTTTAAAGAAGTAACAGGTCAAGTACTTGGTACTTATATTCGTCACCGAAGATTAACTTATGCGGCATTATCTTTACGCATGACAAGTAAACCTATTTTAGATATTGCTATGCAATATCGTTTTGATTCGCAGCAAACTTTTACTCGTTCTTTTAAAAAGCAATTTAATGAAACACCAGCAAGTTATCGTCGTGGTGAATTTTGGGATCCTACAGGGTTAACTCCTGCTATTGAATTAAATAAAAATCGACTTTCTTTACCTGAACCTAAATTTGTGAATATGCCGAAACAAACTTTTTGGGGGATCTCTTACAAAAATAATTGTAATTTGAGTCAAATTTTAGATGAAGAAAATAAATTAAGATCGCAGTTTTTTCAAAGTTATTTATCCCATTATGCTCACAATAGTGACAGTTTACCAGATAAGATTTTTGCTTTTAGCCGCATTTTGAAAAGTAAAGATAATGCTAATGAACAAGAACTTTTATATACAATTGCCTTAGATCATAATAATAATCTTGAGCATATAGAACCAATTATTAATGAAGGTGGTTTATATCTTTGTTTTAAATATATCGGTTCGCTAGAAAATTTCAGTGATTTTATTTCTCAAGTCCACTTAGCTGCAATGCCAGCATTAAAAGTTCGGTTACGCACCTCAAGTTGTTTGATTGAGATTCATCATAATCATCATGATGATACGATTAAATGTTTTAAAGATATCCATACTATGGAATGTGATTATTGTGTGCCAGTGGTTGCCGATGAAGAAGTCAATATCCAGTCAAACTTGTTATAGTCTACTTTAACTAGTTTTTATAAATATTGACTATTATTTTATTTATCTTATTTCAATAGAATATTTTCCAACCATACTTTAAATTCAGGAGTTGCTTCTTTTAAACTATTCGATCCTCTGGTAACAGTAGCAATGCCTATTTTTAATTGTTCTTTAAGTTGGCGCTGATTTATTGATCCATCCAGTAATGATCGGACAATTTTAACTCTTGTGATTAATGCATCCCGCTCATCAGCTGTCATCAGTAATTTCAATATATCTAATGAATAACCGCTATTAAATGCTTGGTGTAATATTTCAACCGTTTGGTTCCATTCTTTAGTTTTCATGTAATGCACCATTAATATTGTCTATTAAATTCGTTTGTTGTTAGTATATGAGGGTGTTGATTTCCTAAAATATATTGGTAAATATAATCATAAACTAATACACTTTTGACATAATTTCGAGTTTCATTAAAGGGAATACTTTCAATAAATGCGATAGCATCAAGTTTTCCATTACTATTATTCAACCATTTTTTTACTCGGCCAGGACCAGCATTATATGCCGCCGAGGATAAAATACGATTGTTATCATTTTGTAAATAAACGCTATTTAAAAAATAAGTGCCTAACTGTATATTCGTTGTCGGTTCAAATAGTTGGCTTGGTGAATAATAGGTAATATTACTGATTTTTTTGGCTGTTTCCTTAGCTGTTGATGGCATTAATTGCATTAAACCACTGGCTCCAACTGGAGATTGTATCATTGTGTCAAATGCACTTTCTTGCCGAGTTATTGCTAAAGCATAAGATAATGGAATCGCTTTATCTTTCAAGGCATCATTATATAAGTTTTTATACATAATAGGTAGGCGTTCAGTCCAATTATCCCATAATTTACCTGATATTGTTGCTTGTATACTTAGTTCTCCCCAACCTTTCTGATAAGCGTATTTAGCTAAATCTAAATATTCATTTTCTGCTGCTTGGTTTTTAAGTACATATCGCCATTCTTGTTTTGACTCCGCTAACATGCCTAATAATCTTAATTCTTTGATTCTAATCACATATGGTTGCTGGTCATACTTGGTTTTTAGTGTATTGACTTCTGTACTCGGGATCTTTTTCGATAAATTATTGATACTATATGGTTGATTAAGAGTTTGTGCACTTACCATTCCATAAAAACCACGTTTATTAGTTAAACTTTTTAAGATATGTTTTGCTTCATTAGTTTTATTGTTATTGAGTAATACCCGAGCGTGCCAGTATTGCCACTCTTCTTTTAATTGATCTTCTGGGGTTAATTGTTTTAGCCAATGTGCAATATCTTTGTAATTATTAGCATCAATAGCCATGCGAATACGTTTTTCAACTAAAGTTGAATCGTGACTTTTGCTAATATAATTATCCCGCCATTTGATCTGTTCTGCGGTTGCTGAATCACTAAAATAACTATTGGCTAAACTTTGTTGTAATCTAATTTGCTCATCATCAGTGAAATTTTGTTTTTTAATTAGTTGTGGTAATAATGTCGCAGCCGCATTTTTGTCGGCTTTAACTAACCGAGGGTAAGATGCTAAGACAATTTTTTGGGTGAAGGTACTCGTTTTAATATTTCTAGAAAAATCTTCTATTTTTCGCGGGTTATCAAAAATAGCTAATAAATGATTTTTGGTTGTTTGATAGTTATCATCTAGTAAATTAGTTAAATGGCGAGCTAACTTTAAATTGTTGTTTTCCAGAGCTAATTCTATGCGTAACAAAATAAGATTTGTTGTGCGTTTACCACTTTTTGACCATTCATCTAATAAAGGATCACAAGCTGAAGGCAATTCTTTACCCGTTAACCATAGAGATTCGACATTATCTAACACAGATTTGTCTTGATGTTGCTGTATTTTTGCATACTGTTGTCGGCAATTAGAGGCAATAGAATTATCTATAGGAAAAGTGATAATAGCATTCCAGTCTTGACGATTAGCCAGCTCAGTTATATAAGCTTGAGTTAATGACGATGTTAATGGGAAATCGTGATATTTTTTTGCAAAATCACTCACTGCTTGTGGTGTTACTGTTGTAATATTATTTTGAAAAAATTGCACGGCAGCATAAGGGTATAGTGGATAGTTTTTTAATTGTTTTAGTAATGTTTGTTGTTCATCAAAAGTTAATGATTGATAAGTATTTTGCCACTTTTGATAATTTTGTCGCAAATCATTCAAAGTAGGCTCCGCAAACACACTTCTAGCCCAAAGTATGCTTAATATCAAACACCAACGTATTACTAAATTCATTCTTAAACTCCTGTATCAAATTAGCTTATTAGATTAGCATATTCCCGTATATTTCGTCGATGAAGAACTGATAACTTAATTCCCACTAAAATAGTCAACTAAATACTTGACTAAAAGTAAAGGATATATAAAATATTTACTGTTAAATATAGGGGAATGATTAATGAAATTGACATCAAAAGGGCGATATGCAGTGACAGCTATGTTAGATGTAGCACTGCATTCAGAATCAGGCCCTGTTTCACTTGCTGATATTTCAGAACGTCAGGAAATCTCACTATCTTATTTAGAACAACTGTTTTCGCGATTGCGTAAAAATGGTTTAGTTTCAAGTGTTAGAGGTCCTGGTGGTGGTTATGTACTTGGCCGTAGTATGGAGCAAATTGCGATTAGCTCAATTGTAAAAGCTGTTGATGAAACTGTTCATGCGACTAAATGCCACGGTAATACCGGATGTCAAAACGGTGTAAGATGCCTTACCCATAGCTTATGGAATGACTTAAGTGAACGAATCAATGATTTTTTGACCAGCATCACTTTAAGCGAATTGGTTAATAATCAAGAAGTGAAAGCCGTCTCTAATCGACAAAGTCATCTTCATCAAAACAGAATTAATTAAAAATACAGAATTTGTAATTGGGAGTAATTAATGAAATTACCTATTTATATGGATTATGCAGCAACAACGCCTGTAGATCCAAGAGTAGCTGAAAAAATGATGCAGTATTTAACACCCGATGGTGTTTTTGGTAATCCCGCTTCTCGTTCACATAAATTTGGTTGGCAAGCAGAAGAAGCAGTTGATATTGCACGAAATCAAATTGCTGACTTAATTGGTGCCGATTCACGTGAAATTGTATTTACTTCAGGTGCGACAGAAGCAGATAACTTAGCCATTAAAGGTGCGGCACATTTTAATCATGCTAAAGGTAAACATATTATTACCTGTAAAACTGAACATAAAGCAGTGCTTGATACTTGTCGTCAATTAGAACGAGAAGGTTATGAAGTGACTTATTTAGCACCAGAATCAAATGGTATTCTTGATCTTGATAAACTGGCTGCAGCGATGCGTAATGACACAACTGTTGTATCAATTATGCACGTTAATAATGAAACTGGTGTTATTCAGGATATCGAAAAAATCGGTGAAATGTGTCGTGAAAGAGGTATTGTATTTCATGTTGATGCAACTCAAAGTGTTGGTAAATTACCGATAGACTTAACCAAATTAAAAGTTGATCTTATGTCGTTTTCTGGACATAAGATCTATGGACCAAAAGGCATTGGTGGACTTTATGTTAGACGTAAACCGCGAGTACGTATTGAAGCCCAAATGCATGGTGGTGGACATGAACGCGGTATGCGTTCTGGTACTTTACCGGTACACCAAATTGTGGGTATGGGTGAAGCATACCGTATAGCAAAAGAAGAGATGGCAACAGAAATGCCACGTCTTTTAGCACTAAAAACTCGTTTATGGAATGGATTAAAAGATATTGAAGAAGTCTATCTTAATGGTTCATTAGAGCATGGTGTGGCTAACATTTTAAATGTAAGTTTTGCTTATATTGAAGGTGAGTCGCTCATGATGGCGCTGAAAGATTTAGCAGTATCATCTGGTTCAGCATGTACTTCTGCAAGTTTAGAACCATCTTATGTATTACGAGCGCTAGGACTTAATGATGAACTAGCCCATAGTTCAATAAGATTTTCATTTGGTCGATTTAGTACTGAAGAAGAAGTAGATTATGTAATCAAATTAATCAAAGATTCTATCGGTAAATTAAGAGATCTTTCTCCGCTTTGGGAAATGTTTAAAGATGGTGTTGATTTAACAAAAATTAAATGGTCAGCCCATTAAAAATTAGGAGTAAATTATGGCATACAGTGAAAAAGTCGTCGATCATTATGAAAATCCTCGCAATGTTGGTTCTTTCGATCAAAATGATCCAAATGTTGGTAGTGGTATGGTTGGTGCACCAGCATGTGGCGATGTAATGCGATTACAAATTAAAGTTAATGATGATGGCATTATTGAAGATGCCAAATTTAAAACTTATGGCTGCGGTAGTGCAATTGCCTCAAGTTCATTAGTGACTGAGTGGATTAAAGGTAAATCATTAGATGAAGCTGAAGCAATCAAAAATACTGATATAGCAAAAGAATTAGCTTTACCTCCGGTTAAAATTCATTGTTCAATTTTAGCTGAAGACGCCATCAAAGCAGCAATTGATGACTATAAAACTAAAAAAGGACAACGTTAATGGCAATTACATTAACTGATAGCGCAGCAAATCGAGTTCAGGCCTTTTTAGCTAACAGAGGTAAAGGTGTTGGGCTTCGGTTAGGTGTTAAAACTTCTGGCTGTTCGGGAATGGCTTATGTAATAGAATTTGCTGATATTATTAATGATGATGATAGTGTTTTTGAAGATAAGGATGTCAAAGTTATCGTTGACAAAAAGAGCTTAGTTTATATTGATGGAACAGAGCTTGATTTTGTCAAAGAAGGTCTAAATGAAGGCTTTAAATTCAATAACCCTAACGCTAGCAATGAATGTGGTTGTGGCGAAAGCTTCAATGTTTAATGGGACATGAATTGTGATTAATTACTTTGAATTATTTCAATTACCAATCCAATTACCTATTGATAGTGGTCAGTTAACGGCCAATTATCAACAATTGCAACGTCAATATCATCCCGATAACTTTGCCAATGCAAATGATAATGAAAAAGTGGCCATTATTCAGAAATCAGCGATGATCAATGATGGTTATCAGACCCTGAAAAATCCGATAAAAGCGGCTGAATATTTTTTATCTTTGCAAGGTTTTGATGTGGCAACAGAGCAAAATATTATTCATGATGCTGATTTCTTAATGGAACAATTTAGTTTACGTGAAAAATTGGACGATATTGAAAATCAGAATAATATTGATCTGTTAGATGATTTTCATTCGGAAATTTCGCATCGAAAAAAGCAAGTCTATCATCAGCTATTGCAACATATGTCCCAACAAGATTGGCAAAGTGCAGTTAATCAAATCTATAAAATCCGTTATCTGGCTAGATTGATTGAACAGATCGAAAAGTTACAAGATAAGCAATTTGCTTTATAATTTAAGATTAAGTAACACATCAACTAGAGATAGATCAAATGGTATTATTACAGATTAGTGAACCGGGACAAACACCAGAACCTCATCAACGTCGATTAGCTATTGGCATAGATCTAGGTACAACTAATTCTTTAGTGGCAACAGTTCGTAGCGGGCAAGCGGAAGTTTTGCCTGATTTAGACGGTAATGCATTATTACCATCTGTTGTGCATTATGGCCTAGACCATGATGATAATACTATTATTACGGTCGGTAAAAATGCTAAAACTAATGCAGCCAATGATCCATTTAATACGGTTAGTTCCGTAAAACGCTTAATGGGAAGGAGCTTAACTGATATTGATAGTTCGCGCTTTCCTTATACTTTTTCACAAACTGATAATGGTGTTCCTTTATTAAATTTACCTAATCAACAAGTTAATCCAGTACAAGTTTCAGCTGAGATTTTGATTGCTTTGGTTGATCGAGCTAAACAAAGCTTAGGTGGTGAGATTGATGGTGCAGTAATAACAGTTCCAGCTTATTTTGATGATGCGCAAAGACAAGCAACTAAGGATGCAGCTAAATTAGCCGGATTACATGTTTTAAGATTACTGAATGAACCAACAGCTGCTGCTATCGCTTATGGCTTAGATTCAGGTAAAGAAGGTGTTATTGCTGTTTATGATTTAGGTGGTGGTACATTTGATATCTCTATTTTACGCCTACATAAAGGTGTATTTGAAGTTTTAGCAACTGGAGGCGATTCAGCACTTGGTGGTGATGATTTTGACCGATTACTTGCTGATTTTTTAAAAACACAGTTAGGTTTAAATAACAATTCTGACCCATATATAAACCAGAAAATTATTGATGAAGCTGTTAAAATTAAAATTGCACTAAGTCAGCAAGATTCTGCTTTAGTCAATATAGAAGGGCAGTCTTTCACAATAACTCGTAAACAATTTGAAGGCTTAATTGAGCCTCTAGTTAAACGAACATTGGCTGTTTGTCGCCGAGCGTTGAAAGATGCGCAAATTGATTTTGATCAAGTTAGTGAAGTAGTGATGGTCGGTGGTTCAACTCGAGTGCCATTAGTAAGGCAATTAGTTGGTGACTATTTCAAGACAGAACCATTAACGTCGATTGATCCTGATAAAGTTGTTGCTATTGGCGCAGCAATTCAAGCTGATATATTGGTTGGCAATAAATCTGATTCAGACATGTTATTGCTGGATGTTATTCCTTTATCATTAGGGATTGAAACTATGGGGGAATTAGTTGAAAAAATTATTCCTCGTAATAGCACAATTCCATGCGCTCGAGCACAAGAGTTTACCACATTTAAAGATGGCCAAACGGCGATGATGATTCATGTTTTGCAAGGTGAACGAGAAAGTGTTGCCGATTGCCGTTCGTTAGCAAAATTTACTTTGCGAGGGATCCCTCCTATGCCAGCAGGTGGTGCGCATATTCGAGTTACCTTTCAAGTCGATGCTGATGGTTTATTGAGTGTTACGGCAATGGAAAAATCGACAGGAGTTGAGGCGGCGATTCAAGTTAAGCCTTCTTATGGACTGTCTGAACATGAAATTGCTAGCATGATTCAAGATTCAATCAATTATGCAAATCAAGATAAACAACTAAGAAAGCTCGCCGAACAGAAAGTAGAGGCAGCCAGAGTACTTGAAACATTACAATCTGCACTAGATAAAGATGCTGATTTATTAGATGAAGAAGAACTTAATCTTATCTTGAATGCTAAACAACAACTGCAACAAGCAACGGAATCTGATGATTGTTCTTTGATTGAGCAGCAAATAAAGATTGTTGATAACGCAACACAAACATTTGCTGCTAAACGTATGAATAGATCAATACGTGATGCCTTAACTGGGCATAGCGTTGATGATATTTAACCAATGAGATTATTATGCCAAAAATTACCTTTTTACCAAATGCCGATCTTTGCCCTGAAGGAAAAACTGTAGAGGCAGAAGAAGGCGAATCCATTTTAGAAGTCGCTTTGCGCAATGACATCGAAATAGAACATGCTTGTGAAATGTCTTGTGCATGTTCAACTTGTCATTGTATTGTTCGAAAAGGATTTGACTCACTTGAAGAAAGTGATGAACAAGAAGATGATATGCTAGACAAAGCTTGGGGTGTCGAGCCTCATAGTCGTTTAAGTTGCCAAGCTAGGGTGACCAATGAAGATCTTGAAGTGGAAATCCCAAGATATAGCCTAAATCATGCTAAAGAAGATCATTAATTAGTCGCCTTGATGGCGACATCATTCTGTAAAAACCCCTTTCCTCAAATTTTTTGCTTGTGATAATTATCACATTTTCTTTACCTAATTTACTTAACTGCTTTTAACTTAATAACGATTCTGATATAGTCGTAGTCTAAACATATGCTTAAAAATAAACAGGTGTTTATGAATAAAAGAGAAAAGCAGATCCTCACGATTATTCGCAAAGATCCCTTCATCCAACAACAAGCGATTGCTGAAATGTTAGGAATTACCCGTTCTAGTGTCGCTGGTTACATTATGACTTTGACTCAAAAAGGTTATATAAAAGGAAAAGGTTATCTTTTGTCTGAACATAATCATGTAGTTGTTGTTGGTTCTTGTAACATGGATGTGACTGGATATTCAGATGAAAAATTAGTTTATCAAGATTCTAATCCAGGTAAGATTCGTTGTACTCCTGGTGGTGTGGGGCGAAATATTGCTGAAAATTTGGCGCTTTTAGGACTTGATACCCATCTTATCTCAATGATCGGTGATGATTTTTATGGTGCCCAGCTTATTGAACATACCCGAAAAGCAGGTGTTAATATGGAGCATTGCCATGTAATAAAAGGCGATAGTACTTCAACTTACCTCTCTCTGCTTGATGAATCAGGAGAAATGGTGATAGCTATTAATGATATGGATATTATTAACAAGCTAACACCAAGTTTATTAAATGAATCTAAGCAGTTAATTCAGCATGCTAAATTACTGGTTATCGACTGTAATTTGCAACAAGAAGCATTAACATGGCTGTTTAATAATGCAGGAGAAGTGCCTATTTTTGTTGATACTGTATCTGCATTTAAATCTCATAAGATTAAACCTTGGTTGTCATATATTCATACTTTAAAACCTAACCGATTAGAAGCTGAAATTTTAAGTGGAATAAAAATCGAAACCAATGACGATATTCCTAAAGTGGTTGACTGGTTCCATCAGCAAGGTGTGCAACGAATTGCAATTAGTGCTGGTGCTGATGGTGTTTATTATAGCGAAATCAATGGTGATCGTGGTTGGTCTGCATCCATTCCAACTGATATTGTCAGCGTTACTGGTGCTGGTGATGCCATGCTTGCAGGGCTTGTTCAAGGTTACTTGAATGGACTGAGTTTTTATCAAAGTGTGCGATTTGGTCAAGCTTGTTCGGCATTAACATTATCATCTGAATTTACTAATAATCCTAATTTATCAATTAATTGTGTTCAAAATATTTTGGAGTCCCTTTCATGAACAATGTGTCTAAATATAATCAATATCTTGATATTTCGCCTGAAGTTAAACAAGCTCTTGAAAATAATCAACCGGTTGTGGCATTAGAATCTACCATTATTTCACATGGTATGCCATATCCACAAAATGTTGAAACGGCATTAAAAGTAGAAGAAATTGTCAGAAAAAATGGCGCGATACCTGCCACTATTGCTGTAATTAATGGTCGTTTAAAAGCTGGTTTGTCAAAAGAAGAGATAACAATTCTTGGTAAAGAAGGATTAAATGTAACTAAAGTGAGTCGTCGAGATTTACCAGTAGTTGTAGCTAATAAACAAAATGGTGCAACTACCGTTGCAGCAACTATGATTATCGCTGAATTAGCCGGTATTCGTGTGTTTGCAACCGGTGGTCTAGGTGGTGTTCATCGTGGGGCAGAACATACATTTGATATTTCAGCCGATCTCCAAGAACTTGCGAATACTAGTGTTGCAGTTGTTTGTGCTGGTGCTAAATCAATTTTAGATTTAGGTTTAACTATGGAATATCTAGAAACATTTGGTGTTCCTGTGGTTGGCTATCAAACTGATAAACTACCATCATTCTTTAGTCGAACCAGCCCATTTGATGTTAGTGTCAAACTAGATAGTGCAAAACAAATAGCTGAAATGATTAAGGTAAAATGGGATTTAGGCTTAAATGGTGGAGTTGTAGTTGCTAATCCTATTCCATCAGAATATGCAATGGATGAAGAGTTAATTTCAACAGCAATTGAAAAAGCATTAAAAGAATCAGTTGAACAAGGCATTAAAGGTAAAGAAACTACCCCATTTTTATTGGCAAAAGTGGTGGAATTAACTGGTGGTGATAGTTTAGAAGCAAATATCAACCTAGTCTTTAATAATGCAAAATTAGCTTCTGAAATTGCGATGAATTATTGCAATAGTAAATAAATTTAATGCAAATAAAGATTGTATTTTGTAATCTAAACTGCTTTTAAATAATGAAACAGCATCACTATGATTACTGTTTCATTATTAGCTAATCAATTAGATAATTATACACAAGTTTTTATAATTACTCCTTGCATTAGCAAATAAATCCCGTATAATTGTCGCACTTTGTTTGCTGATTGTTCAATAAACAAATGCGTAAAAAGATATAGTCTTTATGTAAAAATATTGAATTATATCAACAATATCCCCGATTTGGGGGTTACGAAAAGAACGGATTACACTCTCCTGTCAATCGAAACAGGGCAAGAGGAGTAATCTTTTGTTATAACTTTTAAATAGTGGAGCTCTGGTCTCATGTCGAACCAAAGAATCCGTATCCGGTTAAAAGCGTTTGATCATCGTTTGATTGATCAATCAACTGCTGAAATTGTAGAAACTGCGAAGCGCACTGGCGCACAAGTTCGTGGTCCTATTCCATTACCGACACGCAAAGAGCGTTTCACAGTATTGATTTCTCCGCACGTTAATAAAGATGCGCGTGATCAATATGAGATTCGCACTCATAAACGTCTAGTTGATATTGTAGAGCCAACTGAAAAAACAGTTGATGCTTTAATGCGTCTAGATCTTGCTGCCGGTGTTGATGTGCAGATCAGTTTAGGTTAATCCTAAGCTGAATGATTGAGAGGTCGAAACAATGATTGGTTTAATCGGTCGTAAAGTAGGAATGACACGAATCTTCACCGAAGAGGGTGTTTCTATTCCTGTCACCGTAGTTGAAGTTCAAAGCAACCGCGTTACTCAAGTTAAAACACTTGAAAATGACGGTTATCAAGCTATTCAGGTTACTACTGGCAGCAAAAAAGCAAGCCGCGTAAACAAACCTGAAGCAGGTCATTTCGCTAAGGCTGGCGTTGAAGCTGGTCGTGGTCTATGGGAATTCCGTTTTGAAGAAGGCGAATATACTGTAGGTCAAAGCATTAACGTTGATATTTTCGCAGACGTTAAAAAAGTTGATGTTACTGGTACATCTAAAGGTAAAGGTTTCGCTGGCGTAACTAAACGTTGGAATTTCCGCACTCAAGATGCTACGCATGGTAACTCTTTGGCACACCGTGGTCATGGCTCTATTGGTCAAAACCAAACTCCAGGTAAAGTGTTCAAAGGTCGTAAAATGGCAGGTCACTTAGGTAATGAACGTGTAACTGTTCAAAACTTAGATATTGTACGTGTTGATGCTGAACGTAACCTTTTATTAATTAAAGGTGCAGTACCAGGCGCGATCAATAGTGACGTAATTGTTAAACCGGCAATCAAGGCTTAACGTCGAGGAGATAGAGATGGAATTAGTAGTAAAAGACGCGCAAGCGCTTTCTGTTTCCGAAACTACCTTCGGACGTGAGTTTAATGAAGCGTTAGTTCACCAAGTAGTTGTTGCTTATGCATCTGCTGCTCGTCAAGGCTCTCGCGCACAAAAAACTCGTGCAGAAATCGCTGGTTCAGGCAAAAAACCATGGCGTCAAAAAGGCACAGGTCGTGCTCGTTCAGGTTCTATTAAGAGCCCAATCTGGCGTAGTGGTGGTGTAACATTTGCAGCAAAACCACAAGATCATAGCCAAAAAGTTAACCGTAAAATGTATCGTGGTGCATTAAAGAGTATTTTCTCTGAATTAGTGCGTCAAGAACGTTTAATCGTGGTTGAAACATTTACTGTTGAAGCACCTAAGACTAAATTATTAACTCAGAAATTAAATGACATGAACCTAAAAGATGTTCTAATCATTACCTCTGAAGTTGATGAAAATCTTTTCTTAGCAGCACGTAACTTATATAAAGTTGATGTGCGTGATGTGGCAGGTATTGATCCAGTTAGTTTGATTGCATTTGACAAAGTGGTTATCACTGTTGATGCCGTTAAACAAGTAGAGGAGATGTTAGCATGATTCGTGAAGAGCGTCTGCTTAAAGTCCTGCGAGCACCACATGTTTCTGAAAAAGCATCTATTTCAATGGAAAAAACAAATACATTAGTATTGAAAGTTGCTAAAGATGCTACTAAGAGAGAGATTAAAGCCGCAGTTGAACAACTATTTGAAGTCAAAGTAGATGACGTTAATACTCTTGTTGTTAAAGGCAAAGTAAAACGTCGTGGTCAACAAATCGGTCGCCGTAGCGACTGGAAAAAAGCTTACGTTACTTTAGCAGAAGGTCAAAATTTAGACCTTGCTGGCGTCGCTGAGTAATTCGGAGGAGTAAGAACAATGGCAGTTGTTAAGTGTAAACCTACATCTCCGGGTCGTCGCCACGTTGTTAAAGTGGTTAACCCAGAGTTGCATAAAGGTAAGCCTTATGCACCGTTGCTTGATTCAAAAAGCAAAACTGGTGGTCGCAATAATAATGGTCGTATCACTACCCGTCATATCGGTGGTGGTCATAAACAACATTATCGTATTGTCGACTTTAAGCGTAATAAAGATGGTATTCCAGCAGTTGTTGAACGTTTGGAATATGATCCGAACCGTAGTGCAAATATTGCATTGGTTCTATATAAAGACGGTGAACGTCGTTATATTTTAGCGCCTAAAGGCTTAAAAGCAGGTGATCAGATCCAATCTGGTGTTGATGCAGCGATTAAAACAGGTAACTGTTTACCGATGCGTAATATTCCAGTAGGTTCTACCGTGCATAATATTGAAATGAAACCAGGTAAAGGCGGACAACTTGCTCGCTCTGCTGGTAGTTATGTTCAAATCGTTGCGCGTGATGGTGCTTATGTAACATTACGTCTACGTTCAGGTGAAATGCGTAAAGTATTATCTGATTGCCGCGCCACTATCGGTGAAGTGGGTAACTCAGAACATATGCTTCGCGTACTAGGTAAAGCGGGTGCAACGCGTTGGCGCGGTGTTCGTCCTACTGTTCGTGGTACAGCAATGAACCCGGTAGACCATCCACATGGTGGTGGTGAAGGTCGTAACTTTGGTAAACATCCTGTGTCTCCATGGGGTCAAAAAGCCAAAGGATTGAAAACGCGCAGCAACAAACGTACTGATAAGTATATTGTTCGCCGTCGCAATAAGAAATAATTAATATAGAGGATTAGCTATGCCACGTTCTCTCAAGAAGGGTCCTTTTATTGACCTACACTTGCTGAAGAAGGTAGAGAAAGCGGTGGAAAGCGGGGACAAGAAACCAATTCGTACTTGGTCCCGTCGTTCAACGATCTTTCCTAACATGATCGGATTGACCATCGCTGTCCATAATGGTCGTCAGCACGTTCCTGTTTATGTTTCCGACGAAATGGTTGGTCATAAATTAGGTGAATTCGCGCCGACTCGTACTTATCGCGGCCACGCTGCGGATAAGAAAGCTAAGAAGAAATAAGTAGGAGAAAGAGATGGAAACAATTGCAAAGTACCGCCACGCTCGTTCTTCTGCACAAAAAGTTCGCTTAGTTGCAGATCTTGTTCGCGGTAAAAAAGTGTCTCAGGCACTTGATATTTTAACGTACACCAATAAAAAAGCGGCTGTACTTGTTAAAAAAGTATTAGAGTCTGCTATTGCTAATGCAGAGCATAACGATGGTGCTGATATTGATGATCTAAAAGTTGCGAAAATTTTCGTAGACGAAGGCCCAACCATGAAGCGTATTATGCCTCGTGCAAAAGGTCGTGCAGATCGAATTTTGAAGCGTACGAGTCACATCACCGTGATCGTCTCAGATCGCTAGGCTGGAGAATAGCAATGGGTCAAAAAGTAAATCCAAATGGTATCCGACTAGGCATCGTCAAGCCTTGGACATCTACATGGTATTCGGGTACAAAGACATTCGCTGATAATTTAGAAAGTGATTTTAGAGTGCGTGAATTCTTGAATAAAGAGTTAGCACAAGCATCAATCTCTAAAATTGTGATCGATCGTTCAGCAGAAACTAACGTTCGCATTACTATTCACACTGCTCGTCCAGGTATTGTGATTGGTAAAAAAGGTGAGGACGTTGAGAAATTACGTAATGCCGTAGCTTCTATTGTCAATAAATACAAAGACAAAAAAGAGAAACGTGATGTTGCAGTACAAATTAATATTGCTGAAGTTCGTAAACCAGAACTAGACGCAAAATTAGTTGCTGACAGTATTACTTCTCAGTTAGAACGCCGTGTTATGTTCCGTCGCGCAATGAAACGTGCGGTACAAAATGCAATGAAGGCGGGTGCTAAAGGTATCAAAGTTGAAGTAAGTGGTCGTTTAGGCGGCGCTGAAATTGCTCGTAGTGAGTGGTATCGTGAAGGTCGCGTACCATTACATACATTAAGAGCGGACATCGACTATGGTTTATCAGAAGCATTGACAACCTATGGTATTATTGGTGTTAAAGTGTGGATCTTCAAAGGTGAGATCCTTGGTGGTATGGCTGCCGTTGAACAAGCAGAAAAACAACCTGCTGCTCAACCGAAAAAGCAGCGCAAAGGCCGAAAACAATAAGGAGCGTCGCTGATGTTACAACCAAAGCGTACAAAATTCCGTAAAGTGCACAAGGGCCGCAATCGTGGTCTTGCTGTGAGTACTGATGTAAGTTTCGGTACATTCGGTCTTAAGGCTGTGGGTCGTGGTCGTTTGACTGCGCGCCAGATCGAAGCAGCACGTCGTGCAATGACTCGTGCAGTTAAGCGTCAAGGTAAAATCTGGATTCGAGTTTTCCCTGATAAACCGATTACTGAAAAACCACTTGAAGTGCGTATGGGTAAAGGTAAGGGTAACGTTGAATACTGGGTTGCTCAGATTCAACCAGGTAAAGTCCTTTATGAAATGGACGGTGTACCGGAAGAAGTTGCTCGTGAAGCATTTGCGTTGGCAGCTGCAAAACTGCCAATTAAAACCACCTTTGTGATTAAGACGGTGATGTAAATGAAAGCAAAAGAGCTACGCGAAAAAAGCGTTGAAGAGTTAAATACTGAACTTCTTAATTTATTACGTGAGCAATTTAACTTACGTATGCAATTAGCTGGAGGTCAGTTAACACAAACTCATATGTTAAAACAAGTGCGTCGTAATATTGCACGAGTTAAAACGTTATTAACTGAGAAGGCGGGTGCGTAATATGACTACTGAAGTAAAAATTCGTACTCAGCAAGGTCGTGTTATTAGCGACAAAATGGATAAATCTATTACTGTAGCTATTGAACGTAAAGTGAAGCATCCGTTATATGGTAAGTTCATTAAACGTACGACTAAATTGCATGTACATGATGAAAATAACGAGTGTGGTATTGGTGATACTGTAGAAATCAAAGAGTGTCGTCCATTATCAAAAACCAAATCTTGGACTCTTGTTCGAATCGTTGAAAAAGCAGTTAGCTAATCTTTATTGATTAAAAACTGTACATAATATAATAAACGGCTTACCGGCCGTTTATTTTATGCTATCCATTTCATTTGAGTGGTGTTATACTATGCGCCCTCACGTAAGTGGGTTTTTGGTTGTCTATTCTTATCCATGGTAGTTGAGGTGGATGAAGGTAGATTAGACAATAATTAATTTATACGGAGCATTAAAATGATCCAAGAACAGACTAGGCTCGATGTTGCTGATAACTCTGGCGCACGTAGCGTAATGTGTATCAAGGTTCTCGGTGGATCGCATCGTCGTTATGCAGCGGTAGGTGATATCATCAAAGTTACCATTAAAGAAGCTATTCCACGTGGTAAAGTTAAAAAAGGTGATGTACTTAAAGCTGTGGTGGTGCGCACTCGAAAAGGTGTTCGTCGTCCTGATGGATCTGTCATTCGTTTCGATCGCAATGCTTGTGTTATTTTAAATAATAACAGTGAGCAACCGATTGGTACGCGTATTTTTGGACCGGTCACTCGTGAACTTCGTTCTGAGAAGTTTATGAAGATCATTTCATTAGCACCAGAAGTACTGTAAGGAGCGGGTAATGGCAGCTAAAATCCGTCGAGAAGATGAAGTTATCGTGTTAGCCGGTAAAGATAAAGGTAAACGCGGTAAAGTAAAAAGTGTTTTGTCTACTGGTAAAGTGATTGTTGAAGGTATCAATTTGGTGAAAAAACACCAAAAACCAGTACCTGCATTAAATCAAGAAGGTGGAATTGTTGAGAAAGAAGCGCCAATTAACGTTTCTAACGTAGCAATTTTTAACCTTGATACAGGCAAAGCAGATCGCGTAGGCTTTCGTTTTGAAGACGGTAAAAAAGTCCGTTTTTATAAGTCTACTAATAAATTAATCAATTAAGTAATTTGGAGTGTACGATGGCGAAACTGCATGATTACTACAAAGCACAGGTAGTAAATAAACTGCAAGAACAGTTTGGCTACAAATCTGTCATGCAAGTCCCTCGGATCGAAAAGATCACCTTGAATATGGGTGTGGGTGAAGCAATTACTGATAAGAAATTATTAGATAATGCTGTTGCAGATTTAGCAGCAATCAGTGGTCAAAAACCACTAGTCACTAAAGCACGCAAATCAGTTGCTGGTTTTAAAATCCGTCAAGGGTATCCTATTGGTTGTAAAGTCACTTTACGTGGCGAACGTATGTGGGAATTTTTTGAACGTCTAGTTTATATTGCTCTTCCTCGTACTCGAGATTTTCGTGGTTTAAGCGCAAAATCTTTCGATGGTCGTGGTAACTATAGCATGGGTGTTCGTGAACAAATCGTTTTCCCTGAAATCGATTATGATAAAGTTGATCGTGTTCGTGGTTTAGATATCACTATCACAACAACTGCACAATCTGATGAAGAAGGCCGAGCTTTATTATCTGCCTTTAACTTCCCATTTCGTAAGTAAGGTAGGGCATAATGGCTAAACAATCAATGATTGAACGCGATAAGAAACGCGTAAAGCTAGCAGAAAGATATTTTGCAAAGCGTCAAGAATTAAAAGCGATTATCTCTGATCTTAATGCATCAGATGAAGATCGTTGGAATGCAGTGCTTAAATTGCAAACGCTTCCTCGTGATTCTAGTCCATCACGTCAACGTCGTCGTTGTCGTCAAACCGGTCGTCCTCATGGCGTCCTTCGTAAGTTTGGTTTAAGCCGTATTAAGGTTCGTGAATCAGCCATGCGTGGTGAGATTCCTGGTCTTAAAAAGGCAAGTTGGTAATCAGGGGAGTGTTATAGATGAGCATGCAAGATCCTATAGCAGATATGTTGACCCGCATTCGTAACGGTCAAGCTGCGAATAAAGTTGCAGTCACCATGCCTTCCTCTAAGCTAAAAGTGGCAATTGCCAATGTGCTAAAAGAAGAAGGTTATATCGGCGACTATAAAGTAGTTGGTGACACTAAACCAGAATTGGAAATCACCTTAAAATATTTCCAAGGTAAGGCTGTAGTAGAAAGTATTAAACGTGTTAGCCGTCCAGGTTTACGTATTTATAAACGTAAAGATGAATTACCAAAAGTAATGGCTGGATTAGGTATTGCAGTTGTTTCTACTTCTAAAGGTGTTATGACTGATCGTGCAGCACGCCAAGCAGGCCTTGGTGGTGAAATTATCTGCTACGTAGCGTAAGGGAGAAAAAAATGTCTCGTGTTGCAAAAGCACCTGTCGTTGTTCCTGCTGGCGTAGAGGTAAAACTCAATGGTCAGGTAATTACGATTAAAGGTAAAAATGGCGAGTTATCTCGCACTATAAATAATGCTGTTGTAATTAATCAAGAAGAAGGTCAAATTAAATTTGCACCTCGTGACGGTTTTGCTGATGCTTGGGCTCAAGCAGGTACAGCTCGTGCATTGATTAATGCAATGGTAGTTGGTGTTACTGAAGGTTTTACTAAAAAACTTCAGCTAGTTGGTGTCGGTTATCGTGCACAAGTTAAAGGTAATACAATTGGTTTATCTCTTGGATATTCACATCCAATTGATCATCAATTACCTGCAGGTGTAACAGCTGAATGTCCTTCACAAACTGAAATCATTCTGAAAAGCGCTGATAAACAGTTGATTGGACAAGTAGCTGCCGATATCCGTGCTTATCGTCGTCCTGAACCTTATAAAGGTAAAGGTGTTCGTTACGCAGATGAAGTTGTGCGTACTAAAGAAGCTAAGAAAAAGTAAGGTAACACTATGGATAAGAAATCAGCTCGTATCCGTCGTGCAACTAAAGCGCGTCGTAAGATGCATGAACTACTTGCAACTCGCTTAGTGGTTCACCGTACTCCGCGTCATATTTATGCGCAGATTATCGCACCAAACGGATCAGAAGTACTGGCAGCGGCTTCAACAGTAGAAAAAGCTATCAGTGAAAGTTTAAAATACACTGGAAATAAAGATGCAGCAGCAGCAGTTGGTAAAGCAATTGCAGAACGCGCATTAGCGAAAGATATAAAAGAAGTTTCTTTTGATCGTTCAGGTTTCCAATATCATGGTCGAGTTCAGGCGCTAGCAGATGCTGCTCGCGAAGCTGGCCTACAGTTCTAAGGTAGGAGTTAAAGATGTCAAACATCGAAAAACAAGCTGGTGAACTGCAGGAAAAACTAATCGCAGTTAACCGAGTTTCTAAAACCGTAAAAGGTGGTCGTATTTTTAGTTTTTCTGCACTAACAGTGGTTGGTGACGGTAATGGCCGCGTTGGTTTTGGATATGGTAAAGCACGTGAAGTGCCAGCAGCAATCCAAAAAGCAATGGAAAAAGCACGTCGTAATATGATTAACGTTGCTTTAAATAACGATACTTTACAGCATCCAGTTAAAGGTGCTCATACAGGTTCTCGTGTTTACATGCAACCAGCATCAGAAGGTACAGGTATTATCGCCGGTGGTGCAATGCGTGCTGTATTAGAAGTTGCAGGTGTTCGTAACGTTCTAGCTAAAGCATATGGTTCTACTAACCCAATAAATGTGGTTCGTGCGACTATTGATGGCTTAGAAAATATGAAATCTCCAGAAATGGTTGCAGCTAAGCGTGGTAAAACCGTCGAAGAAATTTTGGGGTAATTAGCCATGGCAAAGACAATTAAAATTACACAAACTCGTAGTTCTATTGGCCGTCTACCGAAGCATAAAGCGACGTTAGTTGGTTTAGGATTACGTCGAATTGGTCATACTGTTGAACGGGAAGATACACCAGCAATCCGCGGTATGGTAAACCAAGTTTATTACATGGTTAAAGTTGAGGAGTAATAGTAATGCGTTTAAATACTCTATCTCCTGCTGAAGGTTCAAAGCATGCTTCTAAGCGTCTTGGACGAGGAATTGGTTCTGGACTAGGTAAAACTGGTACTCGTGGTATCAAAGGTCAAAAATCTCGTTCAGGTGGCGGCGTTCGTCGCGGCTTCGAAGGTGGTCAAATGCCTTTATATCGTCGTTTACCAAAATTTGGTTTTACCTCACGTAAAGCTATGGTAACAGCACAAGTTCGTCTTTCTGATTTAATGAAAGTTGAAGGCGATATTGTTGACCTAAATAGCTTGAAAGTTGCTAATGTGATTAATTCACAAATCGAATATGCAAAAATCATGTTATCTGGAGAAGTTACAAAACCAGTAACAGTTCGTGGTATTCGAGTAACTAAAGGTGCTAAAGCTGCAATTGAAGCTGCTGGCGGAAAAATTGAGGAATAATTAGAAAGATGGCAAAGCAACCAGGATTAGATTTTCAAAGTACACGAGGCGGTAGTGGTGAGCTTAAAAGGCGATTATTATTTGTGCTTTTAGCGCTTATTGTTTTCCGTCTTGGTTCTTACGTTCCGGTTCCTGGTATTGATACTAAAGCGTTATCGGACTTACTACAAGCATCATCTAATGGTATTGTTGGTATGTTCAATATGTTCTCTGGTGGTGCTTTAAGCCGTGCTTCAATTTTTGCTTTAGGGATAATGCCTTATATATCTTCATCAATTATTGTGCAGTTATTAACGGCAATTAATCCTAAATTAGCAGAATTGAAGAAAGAAGGTGAATCAGGTCGTAAAAAAATCAGTCAGTATACCCGTTATGGCACATTAGCTTTAGCGTTTGTACAAGCAGTTGGTATTGCGACTGGTTTACCGAATATTCCTGGTTATAGTCATGTTGTTATTAACCCAGGATTTTCTTTCTATTTTATTGCATCGATTAGCTTAGTTACTGGCACTATGTTTCTTATGTGGTTGGGTGAGCAAATTACAGAACGCGGTGTAGGTAATGGTATTTCAATCATTATCTTTGCTGGTATTGTGGCAAGCCTTCCTCATGCTATATATGAAACAATTGAACAAGCTCGTTCTGGTAATTTGCATCCGATTTTATTATTAGTAATTGCAGCATTAGTGGTTGGAGTGACTTATTTTGTTGTTTTTGTTGAACGTGGTCAGCGACGTATCGTTGTTAATTATGCTCAAAGACAACAAGGTCGTCGTGTGTATGCCGCACAAAGTACTCATTTACCATTAAAAATTAATATGGCAGGTGTTATTCCTGCAATATTTGCTTCAACAATAATTATGTTACCATCAATGATGGCTTCTTGGTTTCAAGGTAATGGTGAAGGATGGAGATACATCTTTGTTCTAATTGGACAATATTTTTCTCATGATCAGCCGTTATACATAATCTTTTTTGCAGCTGCTATTATTTTCTTCTGTTTCTTTTATACAGCATTGGTTTTTAATCCTAGAGAGACAGCAGATCAGTTGAAAAAATCTGGTGCATTTATTCCAGGTATCCGTCCAGGTGAACAAACATCGAAGTATATTGACAAAGTAATGACACGTTTAACGCTAATTGGCGCTATTTACATTACTTTTGTATGTTTGGTACCAATGTTTATGACAAATGCAATGAAAGTTCCTGTGCAATTTGGTGGAACATCATTATTAATTGTAGTTGTTGTAATCATGGATTTTATGGCACAAGTACAGACTCTAATGATGCCAAATCGTTATGAGTCAGTGTTAAAGAAAGCGAATCTTAAAGGTTATGGCCGATAAGTTAGCTAGAAGTTACGGAGAAAAAAATGAAAGTTCGTGCTTCAGTCAAGAAATTATGCAGAAATTGTAAAATCATCAAACGCAATGGCATTGTTCGTGTTATTTGCATTGAAGGTAAACACAAACAACGTCAAGGTTAATATTATTTAACTTTGAAATTGAACTTTGCATATTTTACTTGCCAAAGTATAGTAAAGCTGGCTAGAATAGCCAGCCTAAAATTTTTTTGTAGATCCACTGTTTGAGTATCCTGAAAACGGGCTTTTCAGTATGGTGGATTTGCTGAACGTTAATAATAAAGGAGTGCATAGTGGCCCGTATAGCAGGCATTAACATTCCTGATCAACAACATACTGTGATTGCATTACAAGCAATTTATGGTATCGGTAATACTCGCGCTAAGACAATTTGTGCTGAAGCTGGTATTCCTGAACATGTTAAGATCAGAGAACTATCTGAAGATCAGATTGAAAAGTTACGTGAACAAGTCGCTAAATTCACTGTTGAAGGTGATTTACGTCGTGAAGTAACTATGAGTATCAAGCGTTTATTAGACCTTGGTTGTTATCGTGGTGTGCGTCATCGTCGTGGACTTCCTGTCCGTGGTCAACGCACAAAGACTAACGCTCGTACCCGTAAGGGCCCGCGTAAGCCAATCAAGAAATAATTGAGGTGATAATAAATGGCAAAGACACCTGTTCGTACACGTAAACGTGTTAAAAAGCAAGTTTCTGATGGTATAGCTCATATTCATGCATCATTTAACAATACAATCGTAACAATTACCGATCGTCAAGGTAATGCGTTGGGTTGGGCAACCGCTGGTGGTTCTGGTTTCCGTGGCTCTCGTAAATCAACACCTTTTGCAGCTCAAGTAGCAGCAGAACGTTGTGCCGAAGCTGTAAAAGACTACGGAATTAAGAATCTGGAAGTTATGGTTAAAGGACCTGGTCCTGGTCGTGAGTCAACAATTCGTGCATTAAATGCAGCGGGTTATCGCATCACTAATATTACTGATGTTACTCCGATTCCTCATAACGGTTGTCGTCCACCAAAGAAACGTCGTGTTTAATTTTTTATTAAACATTGAATGTTTATAGGATTATTGGAGAAAAAAAATGGCAAGATATTTGGGACCAAAACTCAAATTAAGTCGTCGTGAAGGTACAGATTTATTCCTTAAGTCTGGTGTCCGAGCGGTTGATAGTAAATGTAAGTTAGAACAAGCTCCTGGACAACATGGTGCGCGTAAACCGCGTTTATCAGATTATGGTGTTCAGTTACGCGAAAAACAAAAAGTTAGACGTATTTATGGAATTCTAGAGCGTCAATTCCGTAATTACTACAAAAATGCAGCACGTATTAAAGGTAACACTGGTGAAAACCTACTTGCTCTTTTAGAACGTCGCTTAGATAACGTTGTTTATCGTATGGGATTTGGTGCAACTCGTGCTGAAGCTCGTCAATTAGTTA
Organism: Gilliamella sp. N-G2; assembly: GCF_002142215.1. Taxonomy (GTDB): domain Bacteria; phylum Pseudomonadota; class Gammaproteobacteria; order Enterobacterales; family Orbaceae; genus Gilliamella. The sequence continues at coordinate 38,363 of NZ_NAST01000015.1, read as the reverse complement.
GTCATAAAGCTGTTCTTGTTAATGGTCACGTTGTGAATATTGCATCTTATCAAGTTTCACCTGAAGATGTTATTAGTGTTCGCGAAAAATCAAAAAAACAAGCACGTATTAAAGCCGCTTTAGAGTTAGCTGAACAACGTGAAAAACCAACATGGTTAGAAGTTGATGCTAGCAAAATGGAAGGTGTGTTTAAACGCTTACCAGAACGTTCAGATTTATCTGCTGACATCAACGAACATTTGATCGTCGAACTTTACTCTAAGTAAAGTTTAGCACTTAAGAGAGGACATAATGCAGGGTTCTGTAACAGAGTTTTTAAAACCTCACCTAGTTGACGTTGTTCAATACAGCCCAACTCATGCAAAAGTGACTTTAGAGCCACTTGAGCGTGGTTTTGGACATACTTTAGGTAATGCACTACGCCGCATTTTATTATCATCTATGCCGGGATATGCAGTGACCGAAGTTGAAATTGACGGTGTTCTGCATGAGTATAGTACTAAAGAAGGCGTTCAAGAAGATGTGCTTGATATTCTGCTTAATTTGAAAAAATTAGCAGTTCGTGTACATACCAAAGATGATGTTATGCTGACTTTAAATAAATCAGGTATTGGTGCTGTAACTGCATCAGATATTACTCACGATGGTGATGTAGAAATTGTTAATCCTGATTTAGTAATTTGTCATCTTACTGATGCCAATGCTGCAATTAGTATGCGTATTCGTGTGCAACGAGGGCGTGGTTATGTCCCTGCTTCTGCTCGAGTTAAGTCAGAAGATGAAGAGCGACCTATTGGTCGTCTATTAGTTGATGCATGTTATAGTCCAGTTGAGCGTATCGCCTATTCGGTCGATGCTGCTCGTGTGGAACAACGTACCGATTTAGATAAACTTGTTATCGATATGGAAACTAATGGTACCATCGATCCAGAAGAATCTATTCGTCGTGCATCTACTATTTTGGCTGAACAACTTGAAGCTTTTGTTGATTTACGTGATGTACGTCAACCAGAAGTCAAAGAAGATAAACCGGAATTTGATCCAATTCTTTTACGTCCAGTAGATGATTTGGAATTAACTGTTCGGTCTGCTAATTGCTTAAAAGCAGAAGCAGTTCATTATATTGGTGATTTAGTGCAACGTACCGAAGTTGAGTTACTTAAAACCCCTAATCTTGGTAAAAAATCTCTTACCGAAATTAAGGATGTGCTCGCATCTCGTGGTTTATCTTTAGGCATGCGTCTTGAGAATTGGCCACCAGCAAGTATTGTTGAAGACTAAGATAAAATTTATATAAGAAGGATAAAGTTATGCGCCATCGTAAAAGTGGTCGTCAACTGAACCGAAATAGCAGCCATCGTCAAGCGATGTTTCGTAATATGACAAGTTCATTAGTTGAACATGAAATTATCAAAACAACATTGCCTAAAGCAAAAGAGTTGCGTCGTGTCGTTGAGCCGTTAATTACGCTAGCTAAAAGCGATAGCGTAGCTAATCGCCGTCTGGCTTTCGCTCGTATCCGTGATAAAGATACAGTAAAAAAATTATTTTCTGATTTAGGCCCACGTTTTGCTACCCGTCCAGGTGGTTATGTTCGCATTTTAAAATGTGGTTTCCGTGATGGAGATAATGCTCCAATGGCTTATATTGAATTAGTTGATCGCCCTGCAGTAGAAGCAGAAGCAGCAGCTGAATAAATAATTAAAGCTTAAATTAAAACCGGCTATTTAGCCGGTTTTTTATTATCTAGATATTACCTAATTGAGTATTTTTATTATTACAATTTTACGATTTGCTTTGCAATAATCATGATTTTAGAGCCGGTATTTACAACTTTGGCTGGCGTAATTGTTTATTTTGAACCTATGCGCCATGGACAAAATGGATTAGTTGCTTCTTGATTTTAATTTCTCTGCTTTCTTATCGAGAGTATAATTTTATTGGTAAAAAGTAGATTTTAGAGTCCCTCGAATTAATAAACTCGTAGTTAATAATGAGGAGGCGGTGTTTCTTCTGATAAATTAGCAATATTTGAGGTTTGTGTTGCCTGTAACTTTTGTGACAATAACATTAATTGTTCTTTAAGTTTGCTGATATCTGCTTGAAGATTAACAACCATCTGATTGAGTTCATCAATGGTCATTTCTTGGAATGCGACTTTAGTTTCTAATAATTCCAGTTGTTGGTTCATAGTTTATTCATTAATTGGTTTAGTAATTTTATATTGTAAGTAAAAGTAATTATAAAATCCATCCTCGTTCTGCAAAAGAAACATACTCTCCCTTACCAATCACAAGGTGATCAACAATGCGAACATCTATTAATTCACAAACTTGTTCAATTTTCTTTGTTAATATCCGGTCAGCTTGACTTGGTTCAGCCAATCCTGATGGATGATTATGAGCTAAAATTAATGCTGCTGCATTGTGTTGTAATGCCCGTCTAGCTACTTCTCTCGGATGAACCTCTACACAATTATAGGTTCCAACAAACATCTCTTCAGAAGTAATGACATGATGCTGATTGTCTAAAAATATCACCATAAAAATTTCACGATCTTTATCCATTAAGCGACTAGCTAGGTAATGATGGGTCAAGCTTGGTGATGTTAAGTAATTTTCATGGCTTATTTTAACTTTCAAATAACGATTAGAAAGTTCAACAACCGCTTTTAATTGAGTATATTTTGCAGTTCCAAGACCTTGCTTTTTACAAAATTCGTCGTGGCTAGCATTTATTAAATGATAAAATGAGCCAAATTCATTTAATAATTTTTGCGATAAATCTAGGACAGGTAAATTACGTATACCTGTGCGCAAGAAAAGGGCGAGTAATTCCGCATCAGATAGTGTTTCGACACCAAATAGTAATAATTTTTCTCGGGGCATTAAGGTAGTTTTTTTTTCTGGCATAATTGGATTCTTGTTATTCACACAAAATGTGATTATTAGCTGACTTGTGAAAAATAATAAGTAGAGATATATAACGTTGTGAACAAGCTCGCAGTAATAAAATTATTTTTACAGCAAATAAAAAAGCGCTTGTTAGCGCTTTTTAACTGGTTATTTATTCGAAAAAAATTAATGACAGCCACATCCGCCGTGACCACCGCCACAACAACCTCTTTCTTCTTCATCTTCATCATGGTCATGTCCGCCACAACCGCAGCCACCATGCCCATGGTCGTGACCGTGTGCACCATGAATATGTCCATGCGATATTTCATCTGGTGTTGCTTCACGAATTGCCAATACTTCGACATTGAAATTTAGATCTTGGCCTGCCAGCATATGATTTCCATCGATAGTTACACTATCGCCATCAATTGCAGTAATTTCAACAGGTAAAGAGCCTTGATCAGTGTCAGCAAAAAAACGCATACCGACTTCAAGTTCGTCAACACCAACAAAAACGTCACGTGGCACATTTTGTACTAGTGCATCATTAAAATCACCATAAGGATTGACTAGTTCAACGTCAAATTTATCACCAACTTGATGGCCTTCTAAGGAATTTTCAAGATCTTGTAATAAGTTTCCTGCACCGTGTAGATATTCGAGTGGTGCAACTGTTGTTGCTTCATCAACTAAAACACCATCTTTAGTACGAACTTGATATGCTAAACTTACCACTGTGTTTTTTGCTATTTTCATGTTTTCTCCAACAAACTGTTACCGAGCAAATAGTGTTAGATTTTAACGGAAAAAAATCCATCTGTATGCTATTTTTTCCTATTTTAACAAGTTTTGCTAATGTTTTATTTTTTGAAGTGCTTTTGTTTCAAGAGACCAATTTTAATTGGTAAATAATAGTTGGATAGCTAGTTGAAATCAATTAAGCTGATAGCGTTAATTTTACACAATACTTTATTGTAACTAATATTAAATTATTGCTAATGACTAAAAATAGTAAGGAAAGGGGGATTTTATGTTGAAAGTTAATGATTATTTTGAAGGGAAAGTGAAATCTATCGGCTTTGAAAATGGTTCTACCGGTAAAGTCTCTGTTGGCGTGATGTTGCCAGGTGAATATATTTTTAATACTGATAATCCAGAGGAAATGACCGTCATAACCGGTTCACTTAAAGTGTTATTGCCTACGGCAAATGATTGGCAAATATTTGAAGCTGGACAAGTTTTTCATGTGGCCAAAGAAAGCCAATTTGATGTGCAGGTTGTCGAACCGACGGCTTATTTATGTCGATATTTGGCAAAATAGCAATGATATTTAAAATTAAACTAAAGAATATATTCGTTGAAATATCTGCATTGATGTAATAAAAAGGGCCAATTTTACAATTAGCCCTTTATAAAAATGTTCTACTCAATCATTTAAGTTCTAATTCATTCATAGCAGCGATGCTAAACCCACCATCTACATGAATAACTTCACCGGTAATACCTGAAGATAGGTTCGAACATAAGAATGCTGCTGAATTACCCACATCTTCGATGGTTACTGTACGACGAATAGGGGTAACTGATTCACAATGTGATAACATCTTTTTAAAATCTTTAATACCTGATGCAGCTAAAGTACGAATAGGACCAGCTGAAATCGCATTTACACGTATACCTTCAGGTCCCATTGCATTTGCCATATAACGTACATTTGCTTCTAAAGATGCTTTAGCAAGACCCATAACATTATAGTTAGGAATTGCACGTTCAGCACCTAGGTAAGAAAGAGTAACTAATGCTGAATTAGGATTAAGCATTGAACGACAAGCTTTAGCCATCGCAACAAAGCTATAAGAACTGATATCGTGGGCAATTGCAAAACCTTCACGCGTTACAGCATTAATATAGTCACCATCTAATTGATCTCCTGGCGCAAAAGCAATAGCGTGTACAAAACCATCAAATTTATCCCATGTTTTTGCTAACTCAGTAAATAATGATGTGATACTGTCATCATGTGCCACATCGCAAGGTAAAACGATTTTAGAATTAAAATCAGCAGCAAATTCTTCAACGCGGCTTTTTAATTTTTCGCTTTGATAAGTAAAAGCTAATTCAGCGCCTTCTCGATGCATTGCTTTTGCAATACCATAAGCGATAGAACGGTTGCTTGCAACGCCGGTAACCAGAATGCGTTTACCTGTTAAAAATCCCATAAATTATTCCTCTAATATTTTTACTATAAAGTATAGAATGCTGATGATTATATGTTGATATAGTTAACTTCGCTACTATAAATTTATTTTTACCTATTTAATTGTCATTTTATTTCTAAAAAAGAAGTTGTTTATTGTGTTAATAGTTGACTATAATACTCAACTATTAAATTGCTTGGTTTGGTATTTTATGATGAAGGATTTAGTTTGCTATAAAACGCTACCAGTTTGGGATGCAACAACTTTACCGAAAATGTTTTGTGAAAAACATAATACACAAGTAGGAACATGGGCAAAATTAAACGTTATTAAAGGTCGTATGAATTTTGATATGTTAACCGAGCAAGGTGAGATCATTTCTCAATATGTTTTTGATGTTGATCATCAACCTCCATTTATTTTGCCTCAACAATGGCATCGAATTGCGCAAGTATCCGATGATCTACAGTGTCAACTGGCTTTTTATTGTCAACCTGAAGATTATACCCAGAAAAAATATCAAATGACTAAAACGCATTCTGATGTGTTAGATGTTTGCCAAATTATTCAAGCTGGAAAAGCTTTAGATTTAGGGTGTGGTTCTGGTCGCAATTCACTCTATTTGCAGCTACTTGGCTTCGATGTTGATGCTGTTGACAAATCGGAAATGAGTATCAGTAATTTACAACAAATTATTGCCAATGATGATCTATCTCATATCAAGGCATCTATTTATGATATAAACCAAGCTGATTTAAAAGGTAATTATGATTTAATTATTTCAACCGTTGTGATGATGTTTTTACAACCAGATAGAATTCCCGATATTATTCACAATATGCAAACGATAACTAAATCAGGTGGTTATAATTTAATTGTTTGTGCTATGTCAACAGATGATTTTCCTTGCACAGTTGGCTTCTCGTTTACGTTTAAAGAGAATGAACTACGTAATTATTATCAGGATTGGCAGATTATAAAATATAATGAAGATGTTGGTGAATTGCATAAAACGGATATCCATGGCAACCGAATAAAGCTTCGTTTTGCGACTTTACTGGCAAAAAAACGATAATATTACAGGATATCATCCTGTAATATTTTGTTTTTGACTATTGATTACTACCTAGTATTTTACCCACTTCAAACCAAGATTTACGAGAGTTTAGTAGGTCTTGGGCGGACATTGGTTTTTTACCTGCTGGTTGTAATATTGTCATATTTAATGATCCATCACTGGTGGCAATACAAATTCCTTTCTTATCAGCCTGTAAAATGGTGCCAACGGGTTGATTATGTTGAGTTGCCATAACTTGAGCTTGCCAAACTTTTATAGGTTCACCATTTACTTCAAAGTAACTAACTGGCCAAGGGTTAAATGCTCGCACACATCGTTCCAGTTGTATTGCTGATAAATTCCAATCTAATTTAGCCTCTTGTTTAGATAATTTTTCTGCATAAGTGGCTTGTGATTGTTGTTGCTTTTCAGGTTTAATTTTTCCTTGATTAATCTGTGTTAGTGTCTCAAGTAATGCTTGTGGCCCTAATTTAGCTAACTTTTCATATAGTGTTGCACTGGTGTCAGACGATTCAATTGGGCATGCTAACTTATAAAGCATATCACCAGTATCAAGTCCGGCATCCATTTGCATAATGGTGATACCTGTTTCACTATCTCCAGCCCAACACGCACGCTGAATTGGCGCTGCACCTCGCCATTTAGGCAATAAAGAACCATGGACATTTAAACATCCAAGTTTTGGCATATCAAGTACTGCTTGAGGTAAAATTAATCCATAAGCAACCACAATCATAATATCGGCATTAAGATTGGCAATGATGTGCTGATTTTCTACGGTTTTGAGTGTGGCTGGTTGATAAATGGGAAGATTGTTTTCGATTGCTAATTGTTTTACGGGGCTTGCCGTTAACTTATTTCCTCGACCTGCGGGCCTATCTGGTTGGCTGAAGACGGCGATGACATTATGGTCTGAGTCAATTAGGGCTTTTAAATGCGTGGCAGCAAAATCAGGTGTACCTGCAAAAATAATATTTAAGGGTTTAGTGGTTTGTGGCATGTGCAATATATCCATAATTAAAATATGGAAGATATTATACTTTAAATTGAAATAACAATCTCTAGTCACAAAAGTGTACCCTTAATGGAAAGTCACTTTTGTGTCATAGTTAAAAAGTATGGGTTCGTTATAGCGGTAAATTACGTTGGATCATAGCATTTTTGTAAATTTCATAAGAGTCGGTAAAAAGTTTTTTGATGAAAAAATAGTAAATAAATCCACAAACACCTCCGCCTATAAATATGCCCATAGTAATAGATGTTATAATTATTATAGATTTATTATCTAGGTGTTTTTTCTTATCATTATACAGCTTGATTAAGGTTTCATCGGTCATTTTATCTTTACTTACTGTGCTTTTTACAGTTAACGTATGTAATACGATTAATACATACATAAATAAACTAAAAGCGGCACCTATGCATGTCATTATGCCTATAAACATAAAAAATTGTTGAGTATCACTCATTTTCCTAACTCCTTAATCTAACTCTATTAATTTAATTAATGATAAAATATATTTTATTTAAAATGAAAAAAATATTGGTACCAATGCTATATCCACCAACATTACCAAAAATGTTAATGGTACACCAACTTTGACAAAGTCACTAAAGTTATACCCACCAGGTGCAACGACCATTGTTTTTACAGGTGAGGAAACCGGTGTAATAAATGAAGCAGATGTTGCAATAGCAACTGTCATAGCAAATGGATATGGTGAATAACCAAATTTCATCGCTAAATCAATTGCAATTGGTGCAATCAAAATCGCAGTTGCGGTATTAGAAATAAATAATCCTACCATTGAACATAATAAAAAGATAAAAGTTAACACCATGTAAGGACCAAATGGACGTAAATGGATTTCTAGCCATGCTGATATGAGTGAAATCCCTCCCGTTTTATTTAACGCGATCGCGAAAGGCATCATACCGATAATTAGAATTAACGTTGGCCAATGAATCGATTTATAAGCATTCGCCATATCGATGCAGCGGGTAGCGCCCATTAATAAACACGCAATCAGTGCAGCAACGACATTTGGGACAATACCTGTAACCATTAAAACAATCATTATTGCAAGATTAAATAGTGCGACAAAAGCCTGAGAGCTTGCAGGTGCAACATCATCAATGTCTGAAGGGTAATCTAATACCACAAAATCGCTAGTACGAGTTTGTAGTTTTTGTATTGATCCCCAATCTCCACACACTAAAAGTGTATCACTCATTTCTAAACGTTCTTGGAATAAGTTATTGGTTTCAACGGGTGCATGGTTTCGCCAAATCCCAATAACTGTCAAAAAATATTTTTCTCTAAAATCAATTTGATTCAGCGTTTTTCCACATAATGATGATTCAGGTAACAGTGCGACTTCAGCCATACCAACTTCTTTGACTTGTTCAGAAAAATATTCACCACGTAGTACTTTTGGTTCAAGATTGTTAGTGGTTAGAAAGGTACGGTAATCAGCTTCGGAATGTGACATGTCCAATAAAAGAATGTCGTTTTCCCTAAATTCGGTACTACCATTAACAGGGATAAGTACTTTTTGAAATTTTCGCCAACGTTCAATACCAATGACATTTACCCCGTGTTCGGTACGCAAATGTAATCCATCAATAGTTCGACCAACAAAAGGTGAACCGGGAAGAATTTGTGCACGATGAGCTCGGCCAATTAGTTTGTAATCTCTAATTAAATCAGTAATTTTACGTCTTTGTGGTTGACTGTTGTTAGCCGTGATTTGGTCAGCTGTAAGTAACCAATTGCGAGTTAACAAGCAATATATAATGCCTACAATTAACACACCAAGTCCTATTGGGGTAATAGAAAAGAAACTAAATTCGGTTAATGCTGCTCGATTAAGTTCACTATTCACAACAAGGTTTGGTGCTGTTGCAACAAGGGTCATCATGCCACTAATTAATGCGGCAATACACAAAGGCATCATCAGTTTTTTTACATGAATACCCGTATGGTTAGCAATACTAATAACTACAGGAATAAAAATTGCAACTACACCGGTTGAGCTCATGATTGACCCCAATAAAGCCACACCCAACATAATGAATGTAATTATCCGTATGTCATTTTTACCAGCTGCTTTTAAGATATATTCACTCATTTTGTAAGAGATGCCTGTTCTGACTAAGCTTTCTCCTATTACGAATAACAACGCAATGAGAATTATATTGGGATCACTGAATCCTGAAAGCGCTTCGGCTGGGGTTAATATGCCAGTAATGGTTATTGCGGTTATTGTTAGTAGAGCAATAATATCCATTCTTAATTTGCTTAATGAAAACAATAAAATAGCAATAAAAAGTAAAAAGCAAACAGTTATAAGTGGGCAATACTCAATTATATAATTAGGTAAAAAAGCAGACATTAATGATAAAAAACTATGCCCAGATGACGTATGTTCCACAAAGATAGCTCATGAAGTCGATTAGATTTTCGACATAATACCTTGATTTATTATAATAGGGAATATCTTAACTTAAAGATTATTAAAAGCAAATTTTGGTTATGCTGACATTTTTAACATTTTTTGCTATTTTTATATCTAAACTATTCGCATTCATAAAACTTAGGTGTAATTTAGTCTATTTGAATTATTTAATTTTTTTAAACCATTTTTAGGAGATAGTATGTCATCAAAAAAGTCTGTTGCACAAATTATTGTTGAAGTTTTATCTCAAGCTGGTGTCAAACATTGTTACGGTATTGTTGGAGATACTTTAAATCAAATTACCTCTGCTATTAAAAAAAGTGATATTGAGTGGGTGCATGTTCGCCATGAAGAAGTTGGTGCTTTTGCGGCGGGAGCTGAAGCTTATCTTACCCAGCAAATAACTGCTTGTGCTGGATCTTGTGGGCCAGGAAGCTTACATTTTATCAATGGTATTTATGAAGCACAACGTAATAAAGTACCACTTATTTTATTAGCAAGCCAGTTAGTTACATCTCAACAAGGAACAGATTTTCCGCAAGAAGTTGACTTTGAATCTATTTATAAAAACTGTTCTGTCTTTTGTCAGCAAATTTCTGATCCAACACAAGCAAGACGAATTACTACAGCAGCGGTTCAAGCTGCGATAAATGAACAAGGTGTTGCAGTTTTAGTGATTCCTTATAATATTAGTTTAGCTAAAGTTGAGGATAATAGCGGACATAAAATTTATCACCCTAAACCTGTTATTCGACCATCTGATGAAGAGTTGGCTCAAATATCTGAAGTTTTAAATAAAAGCAGTAAAGTCGCGATATTTGCTGGTCATGGTATATCCGAAGCTCATGATGAGTTAGTTGCGCTAGCCAAAAAATTAAAATCTCCGATTGTTCATACTTCAAGAGCTAAAGATTTTGTCGAATATGATAATCCGTATAATGTGGGTATGACCGGTATGTTTGGTATGGAATCTGGCGCAACGGCAATTAAAGAATGTGATGTGCTTTTGATGTTCGGTGTTGATTTTGCGTGGTCACAATTTTATCCGGAGGACGCGACAATTATTCAGGTGGATATTGACGCAACCCATCTTGGTCACAGGCATAGTGTAGATATTGGTGTAGTTGGTGCAAGTAAACCAACCTTAGCTGCTTTATTACCATTAGTTTATGAAAAGGGAGATACGGCATTTTTAGACAAATGTCGTGAATTACACACTAAAGCAATCGATAAATTAAATAAAAAAGCGATACCATCTAAAACAGTAATTCACCCACAATATTTAACCGAACTTATTGATAAATATGCTAATGATGATGCTGTACTTTGCGCAGATGTTGGATCTGCTATGGTTTGGGCGTGTCGTCATTTTTCAACTAATGGTAAAAGACGTACTGTTATTAGTTTAAAACACGGTACTATGGCCAATGCGATGCCACAAGCATTAGGTGTGCAAAAGGCTTTTCCTCATCGACAAGTGATTGCTTTATCTGGGGATGGTGGTATTAGTATGCTGTTAGGTGATTTATTAACAACAATCCAAGAAAACCTAGCAATTAAAGTGGTTGTTTTGAATAATAGTTCACTCAACTTTGTCGAATTGGAACAAAAATCAGAAGGCCTTATGGATCATTTTACTGATTTAAAAAATCCTGATTTCGCTAAAGTAGCTGATGCAATGGGACTATTTGCTATTCGTGTTGATAGTTCTGATTTACTTGAAGCTGCGGTGCAATCATTTTTAGCTCACCCTGGGCCTGCGTTATTAGATGTTAAGACAAACGAATATGAATTAGTTATGCCACCTGAAATTCATACCTCACAAGTAATGGGAATGGCGCTTTATAGTGTAAAAGCATCATTGAACGGAAAAATGAAAGATGTAGTTAATTTATTGGTAGATAATTTTGTGAAAAAATAAATGGCATTTTATTTTATCTAAAAAGTTTAAGAACGGGGTTTTTGAAACGATTTTAACAACAACTGCCGCATTTTGCGGCAGTTAAGTTACGTTAAAAACTAACAGCCCCTTCTTCTGCTGAAGTTAGATTTTCTCTAATAACGGTATAAAGTTCTCGACCAAAGCCTTGGTGTGAATTGGTCAAATCAATTGGCTCAACTTTTCGTGCTGCCAGTTCGGCCTCATCAACCAGTAAAGTTATTTCACCGGTTTGACCGTTGACGCGAATCATATCACCTTGTTGAACTTTGCTTAATAACCCACCAGCATAGGCTTCCGGTGTAACATGAATAGCCGCTGGTACTTTACCTGAGGCACCAGATAGTCGCCCATCAGTTAATAAAGCAACTTTATAACCACGATCTTGCAAAACGCCCAATGGTGTTATTAATTTATGCAATTCTGGCATCCCGATAGCTTTTGGCCCTTGATAACGCACCACTACAACACAATCTTTGTTAAGATTGCCAGCTTTATATTCTGCATCTAAATCATACTGACTATTAAATACCACGGCTGGCGCTTCAATTATTTGGTGCTCAGCCGTAACCGCAGACGTTTTCATTATGGCTCGACCTAAATTACCCGACATCACCTTTAACCCACCATGCGAGTTGAAAGGTTTGTTGATTGAAGCAATAACATTTTCATCTAAGGATTTGCTTGGGCCTTCACGGAAGATAAGTTTACCATTTTCCAAAATGGGTTCTTTAGTATAACGGCTTAGTCCACGACCAACTACCGTTTCAACATCTTCGTGTAATAAACCACCAGATAATAATTCTCTAACCAATAAAGAAGTGCCGCCAGCGGCTTGGAAGTAGTTGATATCAGCTGGGCCATTTGGGTATATTCGGCTTAATAACGGCACAACAGTGGATAAGTCTGAAATATCATCCCAATTAATAATAATACCGGCCGCTTTAGCCATGGCGACGATATGCATAGTCAGATTGGTTGAACCGCCTGTTGCTAAGAGTGCAACTAAACCATTAACTATCACTTTTTCATCAACCATTTTACCAACAGGCATATAGTTACCGGATTGATTAGTTAACCGAGTGATCTGTTTTGCCGCAGCATTGGTGAGTTCATAACGTAATGTGGTCTCAGGATGCACAAAGGCCGCTCCAGGTAGATGTAATCCCATTAGCTCAATGACCATTTGATTACTATTTGCGGTACCATAGAAAGTACAAGTCCCACTGGTATGGTATGAGGCTGATTCAGATTCTAATAGATCTTCGCGTGAGGCTTTTCCTTCCGAATAAAGTTGACGAATACGTACTTTTTCTTTATTTGGTAACCCTGAAGGCATAGGCCCAGAAGGGACAAAGATTGCCGGTAAATGGCCAAATGATAAGGCACCAATAAATAACCCTGGTAAGATTTTATCGCAGACACCCAAATAAAGTGCGCCATCAAACATATTATGTGATAACCCAACAGCAACTGACATGGCAATCACATCTCGGCTCATTAGCGAAATTTCCATACCCGGTTCGCCTTGGGTTACTCCATCACACATAGCCGGTACACCACCAGCCATTTGTCCAACCGCACCTATTTCGTGTAATACTTTGCGAATTTGTTCTGGATAAAATTCATAAGGTTTATGCGCTGATAACATGTCGTTATAAGAACTAATAATGCCAATATTACTTTTTAATATATTTTTAAGATCATTTTTTTCATCAAGACAACAAGCGGCAAACCCATGAGCTAGGTTACTACATGGTAAGCTTGCCCGCGTAACTTTTTTTAACATAGCGTGTTCTATTTTTTGCAGATAAGCTTCACGTGTTGTTTTAGATCGATCGATAATGCGCTGAGTTACAGCTAAAATAGTGGAATTCACATTTACCTCTGGATTATATTTATTATAATTTTTTAGTAACCATAAATTTATTCACAATGACATATTGAATTAATCACCTTTGTGGCATCGTGAATAACATCATTTAGCGACTGTTCAATATTGATAGCATAGACATCTTTTTCATCAGCTGATGGTTCTTCTAATGTGTCAAATTGCGACTGTAACATGCCGGTTTTTTGATAATGTCCTTGACGTTTGGCTAAACGCTGTGAAATAACATCAAAACTTCCTTTTAAATAAATAAAGTGCACATTTTCATTTTCACCACGAATAATATTGCGATACTGTCTTTTTAGCGCCGAACAAATAATGATCGAAATGTTATTCACATTACTCATTGCAAATGCAGCATTACTAATTAAATTTAACCAAGGCATCCTATCCTCATCATTTAGTGGCGTACCACCGCGCATTTTCAATATATTGGCTTTTGGATGTAAAAAGTCACCATCCAAAAAAGCGGCATTTAGGTTATCGGCTATCTGTTTTGCCACAGCTGATTTACCACTACCTGATACACCCATGAAAACGAAAACATGTTTCTTTTGTTGCGTCATTGCTTCTTTCTCCAAAGAATCTGTTACGGGTAACATTTTGTCACTATAATCCTTTATTGCAATATAAAAAAGTTTTTTTTGTGATTTAGATCATATTTTTGTTAACCGTTAACTAGAGATTTTTGGGATAACTATAAGCTAAAATAAATCTAAAAATAAATAAGTTGATAATTTATTTATATTTTTAAAAAAATTGTATTTTAGCCATCATCGCCAATTTTTGAAATTAGAAAATAAATTCATTCTTATCTTACAGAACAACCCATCCCTACCTAATCGAATCAACTTTCGCTTTTTAACTTTTTTTTAAAAAAATAGATTTCGATCACAAAAACAATATTTGTCATTTGCTTTTAATTTCGAAAGTAAATAATCTTTCGTTATGATTTTTGATTTCGAAATATAACGAAAGTTAAATGTAAAGTGATAATGGAGATCAAATATGAATGAATGTCAATTTTTGCTAGAAGACAATATCAAGTTTAAAGATGAGCGTGATGCTTTAACATATATTAGTGAACAATTACAACAAAAGAATATTGTTAAAAAAAGTCATCTAAAAGCGTTAATAGAGAGAGAAGCTCTATTTCCTACCGGTATTGCACTTGATGGTTATGCTGTGGCTATCCCCCATTGTGAAGCTGAACACGCTATTAGTCCTGCTATTTATATAATTCGTCCTCAATCTCCAGTTGTTTTCAATCGTGCTGATGAAGATAGTACGGTTGAAGTTTCATTAATCATTTCACTGGTTGTTACTTCTCCGGAAGATCAACTGAATCTATTGAAAGCACTTTTTTCAAATTTACAAAATAAAGAGTTTTATCACTTTTTAATTAGTGCTGAAGCAAACGAAGTCGCTGAGCATTTTAAAAAAGTGATTATTAACCAATAAATTGACTAGGAGGCATTATGAAAAAAAAGATTATTGTGGCATGTGGAGGAGCTGTTGCGACTTCAACACTGGCAGCAGAAGAAATAAAAGAGTTGTGCCAAGAAAACAGTATAGATCTCGATCTGGTTCAATGTCGTATTAATGAAATTAATACATTTATTGATGATGTTGATTTGATCTGCACTACAGCAAGGATGGATCAAACCTTTGGGAATATTCCTATCGTTCATGGTATGCCTTTTGTTTCAGGCGTTGGGATTGAGCAGCTTAAAGATAAAATATTATCGATTTTAAAAGGATGAATATATGTTTACTGAAATTATGCAGTACATTTTGGATCTTGGCCCATCAGTAATGTTGCCGATTGTTATTATTCTATTTTCATTAGTATTAAGAATGAAAATTGGTGATGCATTAAAAGCAGGTATTCATATTGGTATTGGATTTGTTGGTATTGGCTTAGTGGTTGGATTGCTAACTAGTTCGGTAGGACCAGCAGCGCAAGCCATGGCGGAAAGATTTGATATCAGTTTAAAAGTGGTTGATGTTGGTTGGCCGGGAGCAGCGCCAATGACATGGGCTTCGCAAATTGCTTTAGTTGCGATACCTATTGCTATTGCGGTTAATATCCTGATGTTAGTTCTGCGATTAACAAGAGTTGTCAATGTGGATATATGGAATATCTGGCATATGACCTTTACCGGTGCACTTGTCTATATTGCTACCGATTCTTACTACTTAGGTATAGTTGGCGTCATTGTGCACGCGGTTATCGCTTATAAATTGGGAGACTGGTTCGCTAAAGATACTAAAGAATTTTTTGAACTTGATGGTATAGCTGTACCTCATGGTACCTCAGCCTATTGTGGACCTATAGCGGTATTTGTTGATGCAGTTATTGAAAAAATCCCCGGTGTTAACAAAATTAATTTTAACGCTGTCGATATGCAAAAGAAATTTGGTGCTTTTGGTGAGCCGGTAACCGTTGGTTTATTTATGGGGATCTTATTAGGTTTATTGGCAGGGTATGGCGTGAAGGAAACATTACAACTTGCTATTCAAACCGCCGCGGTGATGTTACTCATGCCACGAGTAATCAAACCAATTATGGATGGATTGACACCAATATCCAAACAAGCTCGCAAACATTTACAATCTAAATTTGGGGGCCAAGATTTTCTTATTGGTTTAGATCCGGCCTTATTATTAGGCCACTCAACAGTTGTTTCGGCAAGTTTAATCTTTATTCCTTTAAGTATTTTTATTGCCATTATCCTTCCTGGTAATGAGGTTTTACCATTTGGTGACTTAGCAACCATTGGCTTTTTTGTTGCTATGGGGGTGGCTATCCATCAAGGCAATTTATTTAGAATTGTTATATCGGGGGCAATCATTATTGCCATTACATTATGGATTGCGACACAAATGATTCCATTAACCACACAATTGGCAGTTGATGCCGGCACGATTGCGGCAGATAACAATATTTTGGTTGGGGCAATGGATCAAGGCGGGTCACCAATTACTTACCTTATGGTTCAGTTGGTTAATTTAAAACAACCTATAGGTTTTGTTCTTATTGGATTGTTTTATCTATTCTGCTTATTTTTGACATGGAAAAGAGCACGTAGATATCAATTATCAGTTAAAGAATAAATAGATTAAAAATTAACAACAATCAGTAAGTATTTCATTTGCAAGCTTTCACTGGAAAGCCAGTGAAAGCCATAAATAAACATCATTTATTAGCTATAAGGAAAAAAGATGAAAGTAGTTATCGTTAATAATGGGGGTAATTTATCTGTTACAGAAATGGAAAAACCCAAAATAACATCTTCAGATCAAATTTTAGTTAAAGTGGCTTATTCTGGACTATGTGGTTCAGATATTCCAAGAATATTTCATCAAGGCGCTCACTATTATCCAATAACCCTTGGTCATGAGTTTAGTGGTACGGTAACGGAAATTGGCAATGATGTTACAGAATTTGCTATTGGTGATTTAATCTCTTGTGTACCTTTATTACCTTGCTTTAAATGTGATGAGTGCCAAAAACATTACTACTCACTTTGTAAAAATTATACCTTTGTTGGTTCAAGAATCAGTGGTGGCTTTGCTGAATATATAGTATTAAATAAAAAAAATGCCTTCAAATTACCCAAAGGTGTAACTCCTCTTGAGGGGGCTTTCTTTGAACCAATGACTGTTGGAATGCACGCGCTGTTATTAGCAGATGGTTGCAGAGATAAAAATGTCATTATAGTCGGCGGCGGAACAATTGGATTACTTGCCATGCAATGTGCCAAAGCCATGGGGGCTAAATCAATAGCTGTTATTGATATTAATGACACGCGTTTAAATCTTGCTAAATCATTAGGGGCCGATCAAGTTTACAACTCTAAAAATCTTAGTCCAGAAGAAATATCTCAGGCGTTATCAATAAATCGATTTGAGCAGATTGTTCTAGAAACAGCGGGCTCACCGGTTACCGTTAAGTTAGCCATTGAGATAGCCGGTCCTAGAGCAAAAATTGGTTTAGTTGGTACTTTACATAATGACATTACACTTTCTGAAAAAACTTTCGGCTTAATTTTACGAAAAGAATTACACATTTTGGGTAGTTGGATGAATTATTCTGCACCATGGCCGGGAGAGGAATGGCAACTTGTGAGCCAATTTTTCCTTGAAGGAAAAATAAAACTTGAACCACTTATTACCAGTATTGGTGACTTTCATACATTTATTGCACAAGTTACCGAATTAAATGGTCATCCTATGAATGGGAAGATTTTACTAAATTGCATGTAGTTTTTGATTTAATTTAATCGTTGAAAATGAAAACTTATCTTTTGATTTTGTTTGTTATACACTGCTGAAATAATTTCGAAAAAGGAAATATTATGAATGCAAGTGAAAGACGCCAAGAAATAATAGAGCTTCTTAATATGAACAGTACCGTGTTAGTGAGTGATTTATCCAAGAAATATGATGTTTCTGAAGTCACCATACGGACAGATCTTCGATTATTAGAAAAGCAAGGAGTGCTTACTCGATTTCATGGCGGTGCAACCAAAATTATAGATAACGATGACATTAAATCATTTAAAGAGCTGCAATTAGAAGAACGTTATCAGCGATTTATTGAGGCTAAAAAACGTATTGCTATTGAGGCAGTTAAACAAGTGAAAGAGGGTGATATTATTATTTTAGATAGTGGTAGTACAACTATGTTGATAGCAGAAGAGTTGGTAAAACTTAAACACATTACAGTTATTACCAATAGTCTTACCTCTGCTTTTATCCTATCTGATAATAGTGACATTATGTTATTAATTTGTGGTGGTACACTTAGACACAAAACCCGCTCTTTTCATGGAAAAATTGCCGAGCAATCTTTAGATGGTATCTCTGCTGATATTTTATTTGTTGGTGCTGATGGTATTGATGCACAAAGAGGAATAACAACATTTAATGAAGGTTATACAATTAGCAGTGTAATGGCGAATGTCGCAAAGAAAGTCGTTGCAGTTTTGGATTCATCTAAATTTGGGCGTAATGGTATTAATATTGTATTACCATTGAATAAACTTGATGTCATCATCACAGATACCAATGTAGATAATAAATACAAGCAAGAGTTTGCAAAGCAAGGCATTAATTTAATAGCGGTTTAATCGTGTCACTGTCGATTTTTAAACTTTATTTAATATTGATCTCAAATAATTGGCGAGATAATAAATTGTAATTCATTGCAATATGAAATTTTTTCATAGTTGTCGATGAATTCAAGCATATTGGCAAATGAAGATCATTTAAGATTGTTATTTCTCACAATGATGTAAATGCATAGGTGAGAAAATGATATTAACAATTACGATGAATCCATCAGTCGATATTTCATACTCTTTAGATAAATTAGTTATTAATGATGTCAATCGGGTATCAAATACAAGAAAAACCGCTGGTGGTAAAGGTCTTAATGTTACGCGAGGAATAAATTTTTCAAATATTCCTGTTTTAGCGACAGGAATTATTGGTGGCACTACCGGTAAATTTATTCAAGAGCAGTTAGATGAAGATAATATAGCTTATAACTTTTATGTAACCCAAAAAGAATCAAGAAATTGCATAGCAATTTTACATCAGGGTAATCAAACCGAGATTCTTGAGGCCGGTCCTCGGTTAGATAATGATGATGTTGAACAATTCTTACAACACTATAAAAAGTTACTCAATCATGTAAAAATTATTACGATTTCCGGATCATTACCTCTTGGTTTTCCCGTCAATTTCTATGTGAATTTAATTGAGGTAGCTATTGAATATCAAATCCCGGTTTTGCTTGATTCTTCGGGACAAATGTTACTAACCACCCTCAAATCTCAATATAAACCTTATTTAATAAAACCCAATCAAGAAGAATTAAAACAGATTATTCAGATGGATTTAGATGTTAATAATAGCCATTCATTAATAAAAGCACTCAAACACGACTCTCTTGATGATATCCCTTTGATTGTTATTTCATTGGGTAAAAATGGTGCTTTTGCTCGTTGTTTTAATCACTTTTATCAGGTTTCCATCCCGAAAATCAATGTTGTTAATCCAGTAGGCTCTGGTGATATCACTTTAGCAGGGCTTGCGGTCAGTCTACATGAAAATGAATCAATAGAGGTTATGTTAAAACGTGCCATGACTATGGGAATGTTAAATGCCATGGAGGCTCAAACTGGGTTTGTTAATATGAATAACTATCATGAATATTATCAACAAGTTGAGATTAAAGAAATTATTTAAAATTTTAATTAGGAGTAAATTATGTATCTTATTTCCAGCCAAGAAATGTTAAAAAAAGCTCAACGTGAGCAGTATGCTGTTCCTGCGTTTAATATCCATAATCTTGAAACAATTCAAGTTGTGGTTGATACCGCTAAAGAGTTAGGTTCTCCAGTTATACTTGCGGCAACGCCTGCTACCTATAGTTATGCCGGTACACCATATTTAATTAGTATCTGTAAACAAGCCGCTGAGATTCATCATTTCCCATTTGCTTTGCATTTAGATCATCATGAAAATTTGAGTGATATTAAATCTAAAATCGAAGCAGGTATTCGTTCAATTATGATTGATGCTTCTCATTATCCATTTGAAGAAAATATTGATATAGTAAGAGAAATGGTTGTTTTCAGTCATAAATATAATGCAAGTGTTGAAGCTGAACTTGGTCGTCTAGGTGGACAGGAAGATGATTTGATTGTCGATGATAAACAAAGCGCTTTTACCGATCCTGATGCTGCTAAAGAGTATGTTGAAAGAACCGGCATTGATTCATTAGCGGTGGCGATTGGCTCTGCTCATGGATTATATAAAGGAGAACCTAAACTTGATTTTCAACGATTAGCAAAAATTCGAGATAAAGTTGATATTCCTTTAGTTTTACATGGTGCTTCTGGCATTCCTGCGGAAATGGTCAAAAAATCTATCTCATTAGGAATTTGTAAAGTAAATGTCGCAACAGAATTAAAAATTGCGTTTTCTGATGCTTTAAAACAAGACTTTAATATACATCCAGATGCTAATGATCCAAGACACTATATGCAACCGGCTAAAGCAGCGATGAAGAAAATAGTTGAAGAAAAAATTCGCATTTGTGGCAGTGCAGGTAAATTATAATATGCAAGCAAAGGGTATTTTATTTGATTTAGATGGTACATTAGTTAACTCATTACCAGCAGTTGAACGCTGCTGGTTAGGCTTTGCCGAGCGCCACCAACTTAATCATTCCTATGTATTAAAAACCATTCATGGCCGTAAAGCTATCGATAATATAAAACTATTCTTACCTAATAAGCCAGAAAGTTTTATCACACAAGAGTATCATTGGCTGGAACAATTAGAGGCTCAAGATATCAAAGATATTGATGAAATATCTGGTGCAAGTCATTTCTTACAACAGTTATCTTCACTTAATATTCCTTGGGGAGTTGTAACCTCTGGTACCAAAAAAGTAGCGGATTCTCGTTTTGCTATTCTCAATGTAGCTAAACCGAAAGTTTTTATTACCGGTGAAATGGTTTTTAAAACAAAGCCTGCGCCTGATGGCTATCTACAAGGTGCAGATTTACTCGGATTACCTGCTGATGAGTGCATTGTTTTTGAAGATTCTAAAGCGGGCATTGAATCAGCATTGAATGCGCATTGTCAAATTATTACTGTTAACACTCCTAACTCACTTGATGATAATCGTATGTTAAATATTAATTCTTTTGACGAGTTAGTCATCAATAAATTAAACCAGAACAATTTTGAAATTTTAAAGAATAAGGTATGAAGTATGATTAGTAAATTTATTGCTTTATTTAATCACATTTGAATCCGCAAATATCTTATTGAGTAATTGTTGATAATATGTTCAATATCTGCTTGATTTGAACATATTATCAACGGTGTTATCCATTATTAATTTATATTATCGATGATCTGTTTAAAGGTCAAAAATCAACAAAAGGTAGGTATTAATTTGACTGCTTCCTAACTCTAATGTTTCTTTAGCAAAATATATTCAATAATAATAGATGCTCTATTACTATGATTATTGAGCCAATTTTGGGGCTCTATTTTTACCATTGGTAGTTTTTCTTTAAGCTATATACCATTTTTCTTTTATTCTACTTGGCTATTTTTACTGCGATTAACAAACATCATCACGGCAAAAGCAATAACGGTTAAATAGATAATGAAGATACCATATGTTGATAACATATCGATAAATGAACGTCCGCGTATACCTATGTCACGAAAGAAGCGAAATAACCAAACTAATGGAAAGGCATGACTAACATAAAAGGCCCATATTGGCATAATGCCTACTGCCATGGTTGAACCACCCATAATAAAGCCAGGAGGGACAAGGAAAATCATTTTACTTGCTCCTTCGCCGGGATGGTTTGTTTTCCAAGATAGTAGTAAACCTAACCAACCAAAAGCTAAACCAGTCATAAAAATGCTTGGTACGAAGGTAAAATAGTTACCATCAAAACGTAATTGACCAAATATTACTAGTATTGCCGTGATTAAGGTTAAAGCAGTGGTATAAAATAGGGCATAAGGCACTGTTCTGGCTAATAATGGTAAAAATCCTCGTTCAATTACTGTATTCCACATCCCCATGGTTTTTAATCGACCAATAATCATTAACGAGGTTAAACCATAGGTTAATGATGAAAAGAAGTAAACAAAATAGATAATCGTGGATATTGTTGATGAACTAGCCGGATTAAACATGGTTCTCGTTTTTAATTGCATTGGTGATAAGGTCGCTTCTGTTGCTTCTCGACCTAGTCCTAATGCTGCTACTTTACCAACACTTAATTCTGCACCTGATTCAGGGATAATTTCATTAAGGCTTTGCATTACTTTGGCATTTTGGGCATCATTTGAGTCATCAGCAAAATAACCTAATTTAACCGTACGGTCCCCTTTCTTTAATGATTTTTCTAGCCCTTTAGGGATATATAACACGCCTAAATTACGATCATGTGAAACCAAGGTAATTGGATTAACTGGCGATCGAATCACTTCTGTTATTTCAATAAATGGTGATGTATTTACCTTACTGATTAATTCAGTTGAATAATTAGAACCATCAAGATCTATAACGGCAATTTTTCCTTCAAAAACTGAACCATGACTCAGAACAATTGAAAAAATAAGTGATACGATGGCTGCTAAACCTAGGCACACTTTATAATAAGGAATGAAGTGGCCTGACAACATAGCGTCAAGCTCTTCAAGCATAGATTTAATGATGTTTTGTCGCATCATTGATCAACCTCAATTGTCATACCGGTTAATAGTTGTGGAATAGATTCCATATAAATTCTGACTTGGTAAGATGTTAAATCAGCCTGTCCTCGTTCTCGAGTCATGCGTAAGTCAGCAAATGATGGCGCAGCAGTTGCAAATCGAACGGTGCCTTTTACGGTTTTATCTAATGCGATAACATTCGCTTTCACCTTTGTGCCTGGTTGATAATCATTGACCATTTTTTCATTAACATAGATATCGAC
This sequence comes from Gilliamella sp. N-G2, assembly GCF_002142215.1. Lineage (GTDB taxonomy): Bacteria > Pseudomonadota > Gammaproteobacteria > Enterobacterales > Orbaceae > Gilliamella. The sequence continues at coordinate 15,372 of NZ_NAST01000015.1, read as the reverse complement.
ATATTTGCGATCAGTTTCTAATAATACAGCTGGTGCTCCAGCAGGTGCCATCTCACCATCTTCAAACATCAGTTTTAGAACTTTACCATCTTCTGGCGCAACTAATGTTAGTCGATCGTAATTGACTTGTAATTGTTTTAAATCAGCTTGAGCTTGTGCTAATTGCGCTTTAATTTGAGCAAGCTGATTTTGACGATTTTGCAGTTTTTGTCGATCAATAGTAATTGATTGCAATGTCATACCTGTGGCATTTCTAGTTTGTTCAAACTGGTTAATTTGGTCTGGAGTTGCGCCAATCATTAAGGTTGATAATTGGCTTTCAATCTGTACAACCTGCATTTTGGTACTAATGTAGACATTTCGTGCAGCATCAAGTTGTGATTGAGAAGTACCGCCCGTTTTTCTTAATTGAGTATGGCGTTGAAATTCAGTATTAGCTAGATCACGAGCAGACTTTGCCGCTTCAAGGTTAGCTTTAACTTCCTCAATTTTTCGCCAAGTTGATAACTCATTAAGATTGATTTCATTTTCAGTGATTTCGATTGCTGCTTGTTCTTGATTAACCGCAGCAGTTTGACTATCAACTAATGCTTGCAAGCGATCAATTGATAGCTTGGTATCAATATCTTCAAGTTGCATTAATGGGTCGCCTTTTTTAACGAATTGTGATTCTTGGACAAAGCGTTTAATTACTTTTCCACCTACATTTTGAAAGGCAACATTGATTTCATCAGCGGTTAATACCCCTGATTTGATACTTTTAGCAACAGTTACTGCATCATTTCTTGAACCAAGACAAATTAATGTAGATCCAAATAGAAGTAGCAATAAAAATATAGCAGGAATTTTAATGTTTTTGGGTAAATTTAAGTTTAATTTATTTTTCATTTATTTAGTCAGCTAAGTATATTGTTAAAATATCATGATTATGAATAATTATTGGCAATTATTTACGCAATAATTTGCGTAACATTGCAATTAAAGATTCCTGCTCTTGTGGATTTAAGACTTGAGCAAAAGCACGAATCGATTTTAAGTGATTAGGTAATGCCTTTTGAATAAGATTTTCCCCTGTTGCAGTAAGGGTGATTAGTCGAGAGCGGCCATCTTCTCCACTTTTGGTCATTGATATTAAAGGATCGGGTGCTGCTAACATTCGTTTCACCATTACCGAAACGGTTGCTGGTGTTACGCCAACTCTTAATGCTAACTCGCTAGCGCAAGTTTCTCCTTCACTATATAGTGACATTAACAAGGCAAATTTTCCTTCAGATACATCATAATCTTTGGCTAGTTGTGCATAAATATTTGATCGAATTAAATCGGCGGTGGTGATTAAACTTAAGACAAGATCAACGCCTGAAACCTCAATAATTTCATCATTAAATCTTTGTGCTTTTGCTAAAGTTTCGCGAGAAGGAAGTATTCTTGAATTGTAATTCAATTGTCATTACCTAATTTATTTAGTCGGCTAATTATACTTATTTAATCCTAATTGACAATCCTTTTTTTATTCGTAATTTGTGATGTTTATCATAATAATATTCTAATGTTGCTTGATAGTTAAATAGTGAAAAAAGATAACTCATTGTTTTCAAAATTATTATTTGATCTACTACTAAAGTGGTAACCCTTGAGGATAATTATATTCTGGTTAAAGTTCCTTAAAATATCAATTAGATAAAAATTAACTAATTGAATTAAAAATAAATTTGGAGCTTTTTATGAGTAAAACCAATCTTGTCATTATTGGCAATGGGATGGTTGGACATCGTTTTGTCGAAGAGATTATCGAGAAAATGCAGGCTGATAAGTTCAACATCACTATTTTTTGCCAAGAGCCTAGAGTTGCTTACGATCGCGTTCATCTCTCGTCCTACTTTTCAGGCCATACCGCAGAAGCATTATCTTTAGTTAGAGAAGGTTTATATCAAGAAAATGATATAAATATTCTACTTAATGAGCGGGTTATATTAATTAACCGACAACGTAAAGAAGTGCATTCACAAACAGGACGAATAATCTCTTATGATAAATTGATTATTGCAACGGGATCTTATCCATGGGTACCACCAATTAAAGGTGCTGATGGAGCAAATTGTTTTGTTTATCGTACTATTGAAGATCTTGATGCTATTCGTAATTGTGCCAGCAATTGTAAAACTGGTGCAGTAGTGGGTGGCGGTTTGCTTGGCCTTGAAGCTGCCGGGGCGCTAAAGAATTTAGGCATTGAAACTCATGTCGTTGAATTTGCGCCAGTGTTAATGGCAGAGCAACTTGATTCTATGGGTGGTGAACAATTACGTCGAAAAATTGAGGAGATGGGGGTTGGTGTTCATACCAGTAAAAATACCCAAGAAATTATTCATACGCCATCAGGTAAAATTATGCAATTTTCTGATGGTTCATCACTTGAAATTGATTTTATTGTTTTTTCAACAGGTATTCGTCCTAGCGATCAATTAGCCAAAGCATGTGAGCTTGATATTGGCCCTCGTGGTGGGATTGTTGTTAACGATTATTGTCAAACATCAGATCCCGATATTTATGCGATTGGGGAGTGTGCTTGTTGGCAAGGTAAAGTTTATGGTCTTGTTGCCCCTGGATACAAAATGGCACAGGTCGCGTTAGCCCATTTAATCGGCGAAAATGCTAAATTTGAAGGCGCTGATATGAGTGCTAAACTCAAATTGATGGGAGTTGATGTTGGTAGTATTGGTGATGCCAAAGCGAAGACACTAGGTTGTCGGAGTTATGTTTACTTAGACGAAAATATCCCAGTTTATAAAAAATTAGTGGTTTCAAATGATAATAGTAAATTGCTTGGTGCTGTATTAGTTGGTGATACATCAGATTATAGTAATTTATTACAATTAATGCTTAATAATATGGATCTGCCAGAACATCCTGATAGCTTAATTTTACCTTCTCATGCCGGAGCTAAACCTGTATTAGGCGCTGATGCTTTACCGGATAATGCACAAATATGTTCTTGTTTTGATGTAACAAAAGCAAAAATTGTGCAAGCTATTCATGCTGGTTGTCATACGGTGGCAGCAATTAAAACCGAAACGAAAGCAGGTACTGGATGTGGTGGCTGTATTCCATTAGTAACACAAATCCTTAATTTAGAATTAGCTAAGCAAGGTATTGAAGTTAGTCATGCCCTTTGTGAACATTTTAAATATTCTCGTCAAGAGCTTTTCCATCTTATTCGAGTTGAAGGATTAACTTCTTTCAGTGAAGTGATTACAAAACATGGTACTGGTTATGGTTGCGAAGTTTGTAAACCAACAATTGGGTCAATATTAGCATCATGTTGGAATAATTATATTCTTAAACCAGATCTTGTTCCTTTGCAAGATAGTAATGACATTTTTTTAGGTAACATCCAGAAAAATGGTACTTATTCCATTATCCCACGTAGTGCTGGTGGTGAAATTACACCAGAAGGCTTAATTGCGATCGGCCAGATTGCAAGGAAATATAATCTGTATTCTAAAATCACCGGATCTCAGCGAATTGGTTTATTCGGTGCACAAAAAGACGATCTTCCAGCTATTTGGAAAGAGCTCATAGCCGCTGGTTTTGAAAGTGGTCATGCCTATGCGAAGGCGTTACGTATGGCTAAAACATGTGTGGGTAGTACTTGGTGTCGTTTTGGTGTTGGCGATAGTGTCGGTTTTGGGGTTGAATTAGAAAATCGTTATAAAGGTATTAGAGCACCTCATAAATTTAAACTTGGTGTTTCAGGTTGTACTCGGGAGTGTGCGGAGGCGCAAGGTAAAGATATTGGTGTTATTGCTACTGAAAAAGGTTGGAATCTATATGTTTGTGGTAATGGAGGTATGAAGCCTCGTCATGCTGATTTACTTGCTGCGGATTTAGATAAAGAGACGCTTATACGTTATTTAGATCGTTTTATCATGTTCTATATTCGCACAGCTGATAAATTACAACGAACTTCCGTTTGGTTTGAGAATCTTGAAGGAGGAATCGATTATTTACGTAGTGTGATTATTGATGACAAGTTAGGTATTAATGCCGAACTAGAAAAAGAGATGGATCGGGTTCGACAATTAGTAGTCTGCGAATGGAAAGAAACAGTGGATAACCCAGCAGCACAAATCCGTTTTGCCCATTTTGTTAATAGTTCTAAGCGTGATGATAATGTTCAATTTGTGCCTGAACGCGATCAACATCGCCCAGCAACTCTTGAAGAACGTCAAACTATGTTAGGAGAATAGATTATGAGCCAATGGATTACTATTTGTAAATTACAAGATATTTTACCTGAAACAGGAATATGTGCTCTAGTCGGCAAAGAACATGTTGCAGTTTTTCGTCCCTACAATACTAATGAGCTTTATGCGATTAGTAATATTGACCCTTTTGCGAATGCCAGCGTCCTTTCTCGTGGCATTATTGCTGAACATGAAAATGAGCTATGGGTCGCAAGTCCTCTTAAAAAACAGCGTTTTCGTTTAAAGGATGGTTATTGTCTTGAAAATGAAGATTATTCTGTTACTCATTATGAAGTCAAAGTAGATAATGATGAATTTGTGCAAATAAAATCTAATTAATTAATCGCATTAGGAATACAAAATGTATACAGAAACAATTAACAAATGTGCAGCTAATGCTGCGCGGATCGTTCGACTAGCTAAAACCAATCCAATTGGATTTTGGTTAAGTTCTGCTATGGCAGGTGCTTACGTTGGTTTAGGAATTATATTAATTTTCACACTAGGTAATTTGCTTGATCCATCCGTTAGGCCTTTAGTTATGGGGGCAACCTTTGGTATAGCATTAACTTTAGTGGTAATTGCCGGCTCAGAATTATTTACTGGCCATACCATGTTTTTAACTTTTGGCGTGCAGGCTAAAAAAATTACTCATTGTCAAATGTGGTGTGTATTGCCACAAACATGGTTAGGCAATTTGCTTGGATCAATTTTTGTGGCCGCTTTGTTTTATTGGGCTGCAAGTCCATTATTGGCAACAGATACTTCGCTTGTGCATACCGCTGCATTGGCAAAAACATCTGCGCCAGCAACAGCATTATTCTTTCGGGGAATTTTATGTAACTGGTTAGTTTGCTTAGCTATTTGGATGGCAAACCGAGTAGAGGGGTCAGCAAAATTTATTGCAATATGGTGGTGTTTATTAGCCTTTATTGCTTGTGGTTATGAACATAGTGTTGCCAATATGACGTTATTTTCACTTTCTTGGTTTGGTAATCATTCTGATTCTTACACATTAGCAGGCATTGGTCATAATTTGTTATGGGTTTCATTAGGAAATTTAGTATCCGGCGCACTATTTATGGGGTTAGGATATTGGTTTTCAACACCTAAATCAGAGCGACCTTAATTATAAATAACAGAAGTTTTTATTGTTCAATTTACTGATTGGTATGGTAATTAGCAATCAGTAAATTGCTCTTAAATCAAAAATATATTAATGGTTGTTTTGAAATTGTATGGATTATTTACCTTTATTTTGCAAATTAGAAAATCGTGATTGTTTATTAGTTGGTGGTGGCGAAATAGCTGAGCGTAAAGCTCGATTATTACTTGAAGCTGGTGCAAAATTAACTGTCAATGCACTTGAATTTAACCCACAATTTATCTGTTGGCAGCAACAAAAGCAGTTAGTTTTAATAAAAAGTGAGTTTAACGAGCAACTGCTAGATAATAAATGGTTAGTTATTGCTGCAACTAACTGTCAAAAAACCAATCAACAAGTTAGTAGAACCGCAGAAAACCGTCGTATCTTTTGTAATGTGGTCGACTCCCCCAAAGATGCAAGTTTTATTATGCCTTCAATTATTGATCGTTCCCCTATTATGGTAGCCATCTCTTCAGAAGGGCATGCTCCTGTATTAGCTCGCTTGTTACGTGAAAAATTTGAAGCAATATTGCCGCAACATATTGGTAAATTAGCCATATATGCCGGTTATTTACGCAATAAAGTAAAAGCAACTTACCGAAGTATGACTGAACGTCGACGATTTTGGGAAAAATTGTTTTCTCATGATAGATTAGCTCAAGCAATAGTGAATAATGATTCAGAAAATGTCGATACATTAACTAATGAATTATTTGATGATTCGTTGGATTGTCGTGGCGAAGTGGTCTTAGTTGGTGCTGGCCCTGGTGATCCAGGATTGTTAACTTTAAAAGGTCTTCAACAAATTCAACAAGCGGATATTATTGTTTATGATAGATTAGTCTCAAAAGAAATAATGAATTTAACTCGACGAGACGCGCAACGAATTTTTGTTGGTAAACACCCCGGTTTTCATTGTGTTCCGCAAGAACAAATTAATCAAATATTATTGGAACAAGCACAAAAGGGCCTGAGAGTGGTACGACTTAAAGGTGGTGATCCTTTCATTTTTGGTCGAGGAGGAGAAGAGCTTGAAACATTATTCAATGCTAATATTCCTTTTTCGGTAGTACCTGGCATTACTGCGGCTTCTGGATGCTCGGCGTATAGTGGAATACCACTAACTCATCGTGATTACGCACATAGTGTACGTTTAATAACTGGTCATCTAAAAGATGGATCTCATCTTGATTGGCGAAGTTTAGCGGCTGAAAAGCAGACTTTGGTTTTTTATATGGGGCTATCGCAAGCAGAAAATATTAAAACGAATTTAATTAAACACGGTATGGATGGTCAGACTCCTATTGCTATTGTTGAAGAGGGTACCACTACTAAGCAAAAAGTCATCAATGGTTTATTATCCGAACTTGGTCAGCTAGCTTTACAAGCTCGTAGCCCTAGTTTAATTATCGTTGGTCCGGTGGTGGCATTACGAGAAAAACTTAACTGGTTTTCACAGAATTAGTATAAATTGACAAGGAAATGATAGGATATCTTATAATATTCTTTATTTTCTTGCCTTTTGTTTCCAAACAATTTGACTAAAAAATATTGTTACAAAGTGTTTTATAACAATATCGACTTTGCCTTTTTTATCAAAATTTAAGAAGGCGTATCGACATCATCCCAATCGGCATTTTCAAAGTTTGTTAGCCAATTTAAAGCATGTTGTCTTTCTTGAATAACGCCTTCCATTATTTCTACAGGTAGTGTTTTATTATTAAGCCGACAATCTCTTGCTAGCCAATGTAATCGGTAATTTAAATCTAATGCATCTAGCAGTTCACTTGTTGGTCTTAAGGTAAAAGTAGATAGTTCGGGATTACTATTTTCTAAACCAGTTTCAACTAATGAAGATACATTACAAAAAGTATCCGCAAAAGGTAATTTTGATTGCCAATTTAGTGCCCATTGTAGTGGTAATAAGGCTTCATAGCGCCAACTCATATTCATAACATCTTGTTCTTGCGGTTGAGGTGCGTGAATAAAATCATATTCAATATTTGATAAAGCAGAAAACCCTAACGGACAACGCGCTTTGAATTCCTCAGGATCTAATGGGGCATTTTCTCGAAAGCTTTCGGCTTGAATTCCTGTTAACATCAGGGCTAAGGCTCGTTTTTTTACTTCATCGGGTGTTCTAAGTATTACTTCAGATTCAGCAACGACAGGAGGTAAGCTTACAAGCGGATGTAATCCTAACGTTGCTAAATACTGCTCAGTTTTTGCTTTGCGTTGTAATGCTTCTGACGGATAAGGCATTTTAACATTTATATCAAATTTTCCATCTGGATCTTGTAAAACATCCATCTTAGGATTGCGAATCGTACCATCGGGGATAAATAAAATAACATTAGCCTGCTCAGCCCAATGCGCTAGTTCATTAAATTGATTTTCTTCTATTTCAAACGTAAACTGATGTTTAGTTTTTTGAATATGTCGATAAAGTTCATAACGGCGGGAATTCATTTCACCGTCACCTGCTTGCATAACATAGCCAATAAAACCATTAAGATGATCTGTAAAATTGAGTGAGTTCAATCCACGTTGATTTAATTTTTTACAACTAAAATTAATTGCGGTTGGATTTGTGAGTGTAGAGTAAGCATTGACTAATAGAGACATTTACAACTTCATCCTATTTTTTAATTTTGTTCAATAAATCAATTTAATTGATTTAACTAATTATAAATATTGTTTTTCAATTGAATCAAGTAGAAGAAAACGGTTGTTATAGAAAATTTTTAATGATTAGGATTAGATATTCTATCCAATTAAAAGTGTAAGCGGATATATGATATAAATCGGCATTAATACATTGCCAAGGTTATTCTTTACTCTGCAAATACCATACAGTCATTTCCATACGTGACTTAAAGTTGAGTTTTTTAAAAATACTTTTGATATGAACTTTTACCGTACTTTCAACAATATCTAACTCTTTTGCGATAAGTTTATTCGATAATCCTTGCACTAATAAGTTAAATGTTTCATGTTCTCTTGGGGTAAGTAAATTGATATCATGGGATTGGTTGGTTGTCTGGTTTTTATCATCACGCATATAATTAAGAATGATATGTGAAATAGCTTCATCCATAATGACTTTCCCTTCCGAAATATCCTTTAAGGCTTTAAGAAAATCTTCCGGTTCCATATCTTTTAACAAATAACCATCAGCACCAGTTTTGAGCGAGGTAATAATATCTTCTTTGGCGTCTGAGACAGTAAACATAATGATTCTGCTTGAAATGTTTTTCTCGCGTAAATAGCGTAGAATTTCTAGTCCACTGACATCATTCATATTGATATCTAACAAAATAATATCAGGATCAAGTGTTTCAGCCAGCTTAACTCCTTCTATCCCTGAACCAGTTTCACCGATAATTTCAAAATTATTGATGGTGTTAATAAGTTGCTTTACCCCATTTCTTAACATGGGATGATCATCAATAAGTAATATTGAACTTTTAACTTGATCCATTGGTTACTCTTTTATCATCTTGCAAGGAATTGTGTTTGTTGCTTTAAATGTTACCACAATTTCTGTTCCCATATTAGGCTTACTATTAATGACTAGATTGCCATTTAATACGCCAACTCTATCACGCATAATAATTAAACCATAGTGATTATCTTGATGTGTATTATTTTGTAAACCAATACCATTATCTTTTATGCTAACGGTAATAATTTGATTCTCATCAATCGTTAAGCTTATTTTGACCTGGGTTGCATTGGCGTGTTTATAGATATTATTTAAAGATTCCCGGACACATTGCAGTAAATGAAAGGCATATTTGCTATTGATGATATTGAGAGGTAATTGATATTCAATCTGAATTGTAAATTTCAATTTTTGATTAAACTCATCAATTAACTCCATGAAACTGGCATAAAAACCAGTTTGGTTAAGACGTAAGCGAAACGAGGTAATTAACTCTCTTAATTGAGAGTAGGTTATATTAACCTCTTTACGCATAGTCGTCAGCAAATCGATACTGGTTTGGGAAGTTAAATCCGATTGCATCTGTAAGCAACTAAGATGTATTTTTAAACAAGAAAGTGATTGCGCTATCGAGTCATGTAGTTCCCTAGCCATTGCTGAACGTTCTTTCATTAATAGATATTGTTTTTGTTGTTCTATTTGCCTATCAAGCATTAGTGCTGTAGTCATTTGTTCAACTAAAGCAGTAATTAAATTTTCTTGTTCTGTACCTAGTTGTACTTTTGATGGCTGTATTGCAAATAAAATGCCAAATTTTTCTCCTTTTTCTTGCAGATACCAATAGCGCTGAAAACCATTTTCTTGATAAGATTTTGAAGGAATAAGACAAGCATTACATTCTGAATTTTGGCAATAAGGGAGTTTTTGTTGGTTGTCATAGCTGAATTGTTGAAAATGTTCTATGTTATCTGATTCATAAAATCGGATTTGAAACTGTGTTAATGGTACTAATTCTTCTAGTCCACGAAGTATAATTAAAAAGCGCTCACATAATGGATCTGAGGTATGGAGTTGCTTGATAGCTTGATATTGAAATGACAAAATTTTATTGATTTGTTGTAATTCAGCTGTTTTTTCTGTGACGCGCTCTTCTAACAACAGATACTGTTGTTCAATTTGTTCCGCCATTTTATCAAAGGCTTGCCCCAGTAAATCAAACTCACTTTTGGTCGTTTTACTGTTAAAGCGTTGACTAAAATTCTGTTGCGAAATCGATTCTGCCATATGAATTAACTTACGCCATGGCGCAAGAAGATAACGACGTAAATAGTAAATTTGTGCCAGAAGAAATAGTGCAATTAGAATGATAAAAATGAGTTGTAATTGTGAAAGATAATGGATTTGATTTTCTGTCTTTTGATCAATTTGATGAACTAGTTTATCAGTGTGAGCAACAAAATTATCAATTTCATTTTTTATCTCATTTATATTGTTTGCTTGTTGAAGTTTCGGAACAATATGCTTGAACCACTGCGACTGTAATTGATTAAAATCATCAATTAACTGATAACGTTCAAATAATTTTAATTGTTGTGATGATGGGATATCATTAAAAATGTTAAGTCGATAAATATCCTTTTTTTCTATAGGTGTCATTGCTAAAAGTTGATAGCTCTTCATTCTGATTAATCCTAATTGATTAATCATATAAGCGCTACCTTTAGTATCATTAGCGACTTGTATTGACAAAAATAGCGCCAATAATGCCATAGCTCCTAAAAAGAGCATTAAAAGTGTTAAACGATTAATAATAGAAGCACTGTAGCGAAATTTTCTTTTTAGCATATAGGTACTCAATATTTTTGCGTTAAATATTATGCAAATAAATAATAATTTAACTATATTGTAGCGTGAAAATAGCTGGCCTAAGATCTTTTTTGTGACTTTTTGCGATCTTTTATTAAACAGCGCTTGCAACAAGCATAAATTTTGCGTAAAATTCACGCCCTATAAGATTAATCAATGCAGACATATATTTTTAATCAGGAATCGTCTGCTTTTTATTGCGGAGTTAAGTATGTACGCAGTTTTCCAAAGTGGTGGTAAACAACACCGAGTTAGCGAAGGACAAGTCGTTCGCTTGGAAAAAATTGAAGTCGAAACAGGTGCAGAAGTTGTTTTCGATAAAGTTTTAATGGTAGCAAATGGTGAAGACATCAAAGTTGGTGCTCCGTTTGTTGAAGGTGCAACAATTAAAGCAGAAATTGTTGAACACGGTCGTGGCGAGAAAGTGAAAATTGTTAAATTCCGTCGTCGTAAACACTATCGTAAACAACAAGGTCACCGTCAGTGGTTCACTGATGTGAAGATCACTGCAATCGCTTAATAGGAGTATCGAACAATGGCACATAAGAAGGCTGGTGGTTCATCACGTAATGGTCGTGATTCCCAGAGTAAACGTTTAGGTGTTAAACGTTATGGTTCTCAAGAAGTTCTTGCGGGTAACATTTTAGTTCGTCAACGTGGAACTCAATTCCACCCGGGCACTAATGTAGGTTGTGGTCGTGATCATACCCTATTCGCTTTAGTTGATGGGCAAGTAAAATTCGAAGTTAAAGGACCTAAAAACCGCCGTTATGTTAGTGTAGTTGCTAACAGCTAATAAATTCGCGGTTCATAAGTTATAGAAGCCTCACAGTTATTGTGGGGCTTTTTTCATTTCTTGAAATTTATATAAAGTAATTCATTATGATAAAACAGCAAAATGTCAAATTAGGTTTTGCACTAGCCATGTTAACTGCAGTGATGTGGGGACTGGTGCCAATTGCCATGAAATATGCATTAGTTGTTATTGATCCATTAACATTAGCTTGGTCACGATTAAGTATCTCTGCTATCGGTATTACACTATGGTTGGCTTATAAAAAACAGTTTCCTAATTTAGCTATGTTCAAAAAACGTCGCCGTTTTATCTTATTGATGATTGCTGGGTTTGGCCTACTGGGTAATTTTGCACTTTTTGCTACAGCTGTTCAGTATTTATCTGCAACTACAGCGCAAGTTGTTGGCCAAACCGGTATTGTTATATTTATGATTTCAAGTGCTTTTATTTTCAAGGAGAAATTAAGACCCACTCAAATTATCGGTATAACTATATTGTTAATTGGGTTAGGGCTATTTTTCAATGAAAATCTAGCCGATCTTTTTGCTAATATGTCTTCATACGGTAAAGGAGTGTGGTTGGCTTTATTAGCTTCGGTTTCATGGGCCTGTTATGCATTAGCACAAAAAGTATTACTAAGAAAATTACGTGCAGAACAGCTACTTTGGTTGATTTATCTTATATGTAGTATCTTTTTATGGCCACTAGCATCACCGACTAAAATTGCTAATGCTGATTTTAGTCAATTGTTTGCCATTATTTTTTGTGGGTTAAATACCATTATTGCCTATGGTGCTTTAGTGATGGCAATGGAACGTTGGCAAGCAGCACAAGTAAGTGCAATAACCACATTAACACCACTTTTTGCACTGATTTTTTCAGATTTATTTGCTTTACTATGGCCAGAAAAGTTTGCAATGCAATATTTAAATATTTTAGGTTATATTGGCGCAGTATCAGTGGTCGCTGGTGCAATGTTTGCAACGGTTGGACACTACTTGTGGCAACCACGAAAGGGCTGGCTAATTAACCGAAAGAAAGAGGACAAATAATGAAATTTGTAGATGAAGCTTCAATTCGTGTCGAAGCCGGAGATGGCGGAAATGGTTGTGTTGGTTTCCGCCGAGAAAAATATATACCTAAAGGTGGCCCTGATGGTGGCGATGGTGGAGACGGTGGTGATGTATTTTTTATTGCCGATGAAAACTTAAATACATTGGTTGATTTTCAATTTGAAAAAAACTACCGAGCAGAACGTGGTCAAAATGGACAAGGTTCTGATTGTACGGGGAAACGAGGTAAAGATATTACCGTTAAAGTACCAGTAGGAACTCGTATAACTGATAAATATACCGGTGAAATTATTGGTGATTTAACACATCATCAACAAAAAGTTCTGGTTGCTAAAGGTGGTTTTCATGGACTTGGTAATGCCCGTTTTAAATCATCAGTGAATCGTGCTCCACGACAAAAAACCGATGGTACCCCTGGTGAAAAACGTGATGTATTATTGGAATTATTATTGCTAGCTGATGTGGGTATGTTGGGTTTACCTAATGCCGGTAAATCAACATTTATTCGCAGTGTTTCAGCTGCTAAACCTAAAGTCGCTGATTATCCATTTACAACATTAGTACCTAGCTTGGGTGTTGTGCGAATGGATAATCAACAAAGTTTTGTTGTTGCAGATATCCCTGGATTGATTGAAGGGGCATCTGATGGTGCAGGGCTTGGTATTCGCTTTTTAAAACACCTTGAACGTTGTCGCGTATTAGTGCATTTAATTGATATAGCACCAATAGATGGTTCTGATCCAATTGAAAATGCGAAAGTTATTATTCAAGAATTGCATCAGTATAGTGATAAATTAGCAAATAAACCGCGTTGGTTAGTTTTTAATAAGATGGATGTATTAGGTCCTGATGAAAGTGAAAAACGTGCAGCTGAAATTGCGAAAGCTTTAAATTGGGATGAGAAATATTATCTTATTTCAGCGGTGAATCACGAAGGCGTAAAAGCATTATGTTGGGATTTAATGGATTATATTACGGCTCATCCTCGAGAGGCAGAACAAGAGGAAACATCGCCTGAAAAAGTCGAATTTATGTGGGATGATTATCATCAACAAGCAATGGATGATGCATTTGATGATGATTTTGATGATTGGGATGAGAGTGATGAAGAGGGTGTGGAGTTTATCTATCAAAAATAAAACTATTCCCAAAAGTTAATTATAATGGTTTGTTTATAGTTAAGTTTTCCAAAAAGCAGGGGCAAATCACCCTGCTCCTTTCAATTATATTGTTTATAAAAACAAAAAGTTAATACAGTAATACATTTTAAATTGATAAACTTTAATCTTTTTTTGAAAATAGTCAAAAAAATAACTTGCTTTTAATAATGAGAATGATTATCATTCAATTGTACTTTGTTAGAGCGTCGAAAGACTTCTAAAAAAGTATGACATTGCTCACATTGCTTCCAATGTTTGCCAGCCTAGTAAAACTAAGCTGGCTTTTTTATTGTTTACTATATATATCTATTAGTAATTATCTTAGATTAACTGATGGATTATTGATATCAAATAAAACTAATAATGCCGCGTTACCACCAAATTCTTTTGGTGCTTGATGGAAACACATTACATGTGGATGTTGGGCTAACCACATTGGCGTTTGTTTTTTTAATATGTTTTTTCCATGGCCATACATAATACAAGCACAATTGGCATTTTCACGTAAACAAGCAGCAATAAGTGCAGCGATTTCTTTTTTTGCTTCTTGCTGGGTTAATCCATGTAGATCTAAAAAAAACTCGGGTGAATAAAATCCTCGTCGCAATTTTTTTAACTCATTGTTATCCGCATTTTCACGAATGTAACGAATAGGATCTTCTTGTAGAAGTGGTTGGTAATCATCGGAAAAATAAAACTCATTATTTACTTTTTCATGTTGAAGCTTTTGATTATCAATTAGCTTTTGAGATTTTTTTACTGGTTTATGAATAACGGTATCTTGTTTAAGTTGTTTGGCATTCCCAATACTACTTTTAAACAAGTTGATATCTTTATCTTCTAATTTAAATTTATTTGGCATTGATTTTTACTCTGGATAAACTTTTTCTTTATATTCACACAAATCTTCAATAACGCAAGATCCGCAGCGTGGCTTCCTAGCTATACAGGTATATCGACCATGTAATATTAACCAATGATGACAATTTATTTTATACTCATCTGGAACTACTTTAAGTAATTTTTCTTCGACAGCTTCAACCGTTTTACCTGGTGCAAATCCTGTTCGATTACTTACCCTAAAAATATGCGTATCGACAGCAATAGTTGGCCAACCAAACGCGGTATTTAAAACAACATTAGCTGTTTTCCTACCTACGCCAGGAAGAGCTATTAATGAATCAAAATTTTCAGGCACTTCACCTTGGTATTTATCAACCAAAATCTGACAAGTTTTGATGATATTTTCAGCTTTACTATTATATAAACCGATGGTTCGGATATAATCTTTTAATTTATTGACGCCTAACGCCAAAATTTGTTCAGCGGTATTTGCGATAGCGAATAATGGTTTAGTTGCTTTATTCACACTAACATCAGTCGCTTGAGCTGATAATACGACAGCTATAAGTAACTCGAATGGTGTTTTGTATACCAATTCAGTTGTAGGATCTTTAATATGTTCTTTTAATCTTTCTAAAATTTCTATTCTTGTTAATTGTTTCACAATATTTTATAAATAAAAAAAGTTAATTAATATTATATACATTATATGATATTTAACCTTAGGATATATTGAGTTTTTATATAGGTTGAAACTATTAACAGTGTATCTATTTAAAAAAATGAAGATATTTTTAT
>NZ_NAST01000014.1 GCF_002142215.1 Gilliamella sp. N-G2 | reverse complement strand
TTTTTAAAGATTGTGATATTTTTTCTACAGTGATCATAATATTTATTTCGTTTTATTTTTAAATTTACATTCTTTTTACGTTATAATATAGAATTATTGAAGAAATTATTCGTCAATAGTACATCTGTCTACCTGAATTATGCTATGCAACACAATATTAATGAGATAAAAGAAAAACTTGATGAACTTACAAAACTAAAACACAATCGAGCTCAAAGTGGCATGTCTTTGGGTTTTCAGCGTGTTTTTTCATTGTTGCCAATTCTTTTTCATTTTCACCACCCCAAACTTCCAGGCTATCTGAATGAAGATACACCATTGGGTATTGCATTTTATCAACCATCCAAAGAAATTATTAAACAGTTAAATAATGACTTTAATTTTAATGAGGTAAATAAAACAAATCACAGTGATATTTCTGCATTATATTCAATGGGCAGTACGTGTTCTATCGGACAATCTATCACTTCAGATCTAGATATATGGGTATGTATCGAAAATAATTTATCTACAGTTAAAAAGCAAGCATTAATAATGAAATGTCGATTGATAGAAGCTTGGGCTAAAAATCTCGGTGTTAAACTTACTTTATTTGTTGTTGATGTTGACCGATTTATTAATCAACATCATGAATGTCTAATGGGGGAAAACTGTGGCTCTGCCCAGCACATATTACTGCTTGAGGAATTTTATCGTTCAGCTAATCTTTTAGCAGGTAAACGATTATTGTGGTTTGCGGTTCCCTCTGATTTTACTGTCAATAATGTTACTTATCCAACCTACGAAAAATGTGTTCAAGCATTAGTTGTATCTAATATCATCAAACGTGAAGAATGGATTGATTTTGGATCGTTAACAGGGTTATCTGCCGAAGAGTATTTTGGTGCGAGTTTATGGCAATTATATAAAAGTATCGATTCACCATTCAAAGCTGTATTAAAAACATTATTGCTTGAAGCTTATTCTTCAATTTATCCAAAGAATAGACCTATCGCTTTTGAGATGCGGGAGTTCATTCAAAAAGGTGAAATCCATATGCATCATTATCTTGATTCATACTTAATGTTATTGGATCGAATCTCGAACTATTTGAAGGAGATAAGAGATTTTCAGCGTCTTGAGTTAGTTAGACATTGCTTTTATTTAAAAGTAAATGAAAAATTATCACAAAAATGTGATTTACAGTCTTGGCGGCGTGAAGTGTTAAATGAATTTGTTCAAAAGTGGGAATGGCGTAAACCATTATTGGAAAAATTAGATGCAAGTAAAACGTGGAAAATAGAACAAGTACGTGAAATACACGAAATATTATTACATACGATGATGACCGGTTATCGTAATTTGCTTAATTTTGGCCGTCGTAACAATCTAGATTCGCTGATCAGTCCACAAGATTTAGCGATATTGACACGAAAATTATATGCCTCTTTTGAAGTTTTACCCGGAAAAATATCCACATTGAAACTTAATATTTCTGATAATTTGCAAGAACAAGTATTAACTTTTATTCATGTTAAAGAAGATCGGATTAATCGAGCTGGGTGGTATGTTTATAATCACCCGCCCAAACTTAGTTCGATAGTTGGACACCAATATTTAGAATATAGTAAATATTTAGTTAAATTAGTTGGATGGTGTTACTTTAATGGTTTGATTTCAGATTCAACCCAATTTTATTATTATGATGGTGATGATCGAGATAACCAAAAAATTACTAAACTTATTAAAAATTTAAAAAATTACTTTCCGATTGATGTTCCAATACCAACTGAAGAACAATTATATGGGCCATGTGAAATACGACATTTAGCTATCGTATTAAATTTAGAAAATGATCCTACGATCAATTTAGAATTAGAAGACGAAATCAGCACTAATGTTTTAAATTATGGTAAACAAGAACTAAGCTTAGTTAGCACAATTGATTTACTTTATCGAAACTCATGGAATGAAATTCGAGTTTTACATTTTAGTGGTAGTTTGTGTGTGCTAGAAGCAATAAAAGCTTTACTTAATCGTATGCATAAAGATGCTGATTTACCTAATTTGGTTGAAATTTTTTGCTATAGCAATCAACTCAGCTATAAAATCAAAAACCAAATGAAGAAGTTGATGTATGATTGTGTCGATTTACGATTAACTACAACTAAAAATAATTTAACTCAAGTTAAACCACTGAGAATAGATGGAGAGTCTTGGTATTTATTTTTTGAACGATTTGGTGTTTCGTTCCATCAATTTGAAAATGCCATTGATTTTTATGGCGCAGTATCAAATAATAAAATTCAGGGTAGGCCACTAAATATTTTAGATGAAAGCAATGAATTACCAAAAGAAATAGATACTGTTGCTTATGAAGGTATCATTCAATTCTTTTTTGAAGATACCGCAAATGGATTTGATTTATATATTTTAAACGAGCATAATCAAATCGAAATTTACCGTAATTGTAACGGTTCCAAAGAAAGCATGGTTAAAGACATTAACGATTTTTATGTATTATCAGATGACCGCTTTACTTTTACCACCAGTAGTTCTGTTAATTTTAATTTGCCGCAATTTTACCAAATTACCTATAATGATGTTGGTAAACGTGAAATCTTCTTACTCAATTACTTTAGTTAAAAAAATATACTAAGAAAATTAAGGAACATAATTTTTTTAGTATTTAACGTGATAAAAAATAAAATAATTAGCTAAAGAAATGAAATTTTTATTAAAATAATGGGAACTTTTTTTTAATTTATGAATCTAACTGTTAGAGTGTACAATTTTGGGCCACACTAATAGTATTAACATGATGAGGAATGGCCTTTAATGGGGGAGCAACTAACAGACCAAGCTTTAGTTGAACGCGTTTTGAATGGAGATAAAAATGCGTTTAATTTACTTGTCGTTCGTTATCAAAATAAGCTAGCTCATTTGGTATCACGTTATGTTTTACCTTCTGAGGTCCCTGATGTTGTGCAAGAAACCTTTATCAAAGCTTATCGTTCGTTAAGCTCTTTTAAAGGGGAAAGTATTTTTTATACTTGGTTGTACCGAATTGCGGTTAATACAGCAAAAAATTATTTAATTTCGCAAGGTCGACGACCGCCATCTTCGGATATTGATGCTAGTGAAGCTGAAAGTTACGAAGGTGCTGACTCATTGAGAGATGTCGATAACCCAGAAAGTTTAGTTCTTTCTAAAGAAGTTGAAAAAGTTGTATTTGAAGCAATTGAAGCATTACCTTATGATTTGAGAACTGCTATCACATTACGTGAAATTGACGGTTTAAGTTATGAGGAAATTGCCGAAATTATGGGAACACCGGTTGGAACAGTTAGATCACGTATTTTTAGAGCTCGTGACGCTATTGATGAAAAAATTAAACCTTTAATTGGTTAAATAAATTAAGTAGCAAGAAATTTAAGGTATCTACTATGCAAATAGAACAGAAACAGCAACTTTCATTATTAATGGATGGTGAGTTAACTGATCAACACGTTGTTGAGATGGTTAGCCATGATGAAAGTTTGCAATCCTGCTGGCATCGTTATCATATTGCAAGAGACGCAATGCGAGGAGAATTGCACGGTAGTTCATTAACATTAGATATTAGTAATCAAGTTGCTTTGGCGATTGTTGATGATGATTTATACCCACAATTAACTGAGCAACCATCTCAAAATGAGATTTCAATTCCTAAAGCTGAAAATCTATTTTGGGTAAGGATCAAAGACGCCATGGTTAAAGTTAGCCAGGTTGGACTAGCTGCTTGTGTTACATTAGCAATTATTGCTGGTGTTCAATATCATCAAGGTCAGTCAGATGATACAGGTTTAATCCCGACACTTAATACTGTACCTATGGGTGTTAGTGTTGCACCTGTCGGTGGAATACAACAACATAATAATCAGCAATTACTTGAAAAAAGACAATATGATAAGATTCGATTGTTGGTTCAAGATTATGAATTACAAAAAAGGTTAAATGCCCATTAAATAAATATGAATTTTTTATTTTCTTTAATAAATTTTAAATTAAAACAGAGTAATAATTTTATTATTACTCTGTTTTTTATATTGTTTTCTACATCAGTGATAGCGACTGAAACAAATGAAGCATTAAACTTATTAAATAAAATGAGTAAAGCAGTGCAAACAAGTGATTATCAAATGCACTTTGTATCTCAAGATAGAGAGCAATTTACAACAACCTTTGAATATAATCACTTAGGTGCAGTTAAAAAAGAAAATATCAATGCTCAGTTACTTTATCTTGAAGGGCCGGAAAAAGAGATCATTTTACATAACGATACTACCAGTTATTTTCAACCGGATAGTCCTTCATTTTCGATTGCGAGTTCTCGTATTTCTGAGGCTTTTCCTGACGTTGTCTATAATGATTTTAACTCGTTAGCAAGTATTTATGACTTTATTTTATTAGGTAAAACAAGGACAGCCAATCGTAGTGTCCAATTAGTTAAAGTAATTGCTAAAGATAGAGATCGTTATAGTTATGTTATCTGGATCGACGATGAAAATTTTCTACCATTGCGAATAGACTTAATCGATGATGATAATGACATAGTTAATCAATTAAAAGTGTTAGATATTGATGTTAGTTTTGATGCCAAAAAATTTAAAAATTATATTGATAACCGAACCTATCCAATTCTATTATCAATTGAAAAACAGAATAATTTACTTGATGCTTGGCGTTTAGCATGGTTGCCAAAAGGATTTAAAGAAATTGCCGCTTATAATGTCAATTTTTATAGTTCTGATATAGCGACCAAACTGTTTTCTGATGGTGTGTTTTCTTTTACGGTAAATGTCTCTTTAGAGCAGGCAAGCCAATCAAATCAACTTATTCAGCAAGGTGGGCGAACAATATTTTCGACTAATTTGGGAAGTAAGAATATTATCATTATTGGTAATTTACCCGAAGCCACGATTGAAAGAATTGCACAAAATATTGTTGAGAAATCACCGAAAACCTCTCGATAACACTATGCTTACTGACTATTAATGTGTAGAATGTTTGCTTCTATTTTCGTGATTATTTGATTTGTTATTTATAGCCAATAACATTAACGGTAATTAACAGTACATAAATAAAATATAACTTATTGATATGAATAAAAATATTCGCAATTTTTCAATTATTGCCCATATTGACCATGGTAAATCAACGCTTTCCGATCGTATTATCCAAATCTGTGGTGGACTTTCTGATCGCGAAATGGAAGCACAAGTTCTAGACTCAATGGATCTAGAACGTGAACGTGGTATTACAATTAAAGCACAAAGTGTTACTTTAGATTATCATTCTCAAGATGGCCAAACATATCAGCTCAATTTTATTGATACTCCAGGACATGTTGACTTTTCCTATGAAGTATCTCGTTCTCTAGCCGCATGTGAAGGCGCCCTACTAGTAGTTGATGCTGGACAGGGGGTTGAAGCACAAACCCTAGCTAACTGTTATACTGCACTTGATATGGATCTTGAAGTCGTACCTGTACTTAATAAAATAGACTTACCGGCAGCTGAACCTGAACGTGTGGCCGAAGAGATTGAAGACATTGTTGGTATAGATGCCAGCAATGCAGTAAAATGTTCAGCTAAAACTGGAGTTGGTGTAGTTGACGTACTTGAACAACTTGTTCATGATATTCCTGCTCCTGAAGGGGATTCTAATGCACCACTACAAGCACTTATTATTGATTCATGGTTTGATAACTATTTAGGCGTGGTATCACTAATTCGTATCAAAAATGGTGAGTTAAATAAAGGTGATAAAATCAAAGTGATGAGTACCGGCATGACTTATCATGTTGATCGTTTAGGCATCTTTACACCAAAACAAGTTGATAAAGACTGTTTACATTGTGGTGAAGTAGGTTGGGTGGTTTGTGCAATTAAAGATATTTTAGGCGCACCTGTAGGTGATACATTAACATCAGCTAGAACGCCTGCAGATAAAGCCTTACCTGGCTTTAAAAAAGTGAAACCACAAGTCTATGCTGGATTATTTCCAACTAGCTCTGATGATTATGAAGCATTTCGCGATGCATTAGGTAAATTAAGCCTTAATGATGCCTCTCTCTTTTATGAGCCTGAAAATTCTGGTGCTTTAGGATTTGGTTTCCGTTGTGGTTTTCTTGGTTTATTACACATGGAAATAATTCAAGAAAGATTAGAAAGAGAGTATAATCTTGATCTAATTACTACTGCACCAACTGTAGTTTATGAAGTTTTAACTACACAAAATGAACTTATCTATGTCGATAGCCCAGCAAAACTACCGGCAGTCAATAACATTCAAGAACTGCGAGAACCAATTGCTGAATGTAATATATTGGTCCCACAAACGTATTTAGGTAATGTAATTACTTTATGTGCTGAAAAACGCGGTGTACAAATTAATATGGTTTATCATGGCAATCAAGTAGCATTAACTTATGAGATTCCTATGACCGAAGTTGTTTTAGACTTCTTCGACAAACTAAAATCAACTTCGCGCGGATATGCTTCATTAGATTACAGTTTTAAACGTTTCCAAGTTGCTGACATGGTCAGACTGGATGTATTGATTAACAGTGAACGGGTTGATGCGTTGGCACTTATTACCCATAAAGATAATGCACCTTATCGTGGGCGAGAATTGGTTGAAAAAATGAAAGATCTTATCCCACGTCAACAATTTGATATTGCTATTCAAGCAGCAATTGGAAATCATGTTATAGCTCGTTCTACAGTAAAACAATTACGTAAAAATGTTTTAGCCAAATGCTATGGTGGTGATGTAAGTCGTAAGAAAAAACTTTTACAAAAACAAAAAGAAGGTAAAAAACGCATGAAACAAGTAGGAAATGTAGAATTACCACAAGAAGCATTTTTAGCGATTCTGCATGTGGGTAAAGATTAATTAGTTAAAGAGGGAAAAAAATGGCTGGAACATTTGCCATAGTATTAACATTAGCAACATTTATTACGGCGATTTTCTGGTTTTTAGAGAAATTTCGATGGAAACCAGCAAGACAGCGTAAAGTTGAAGAAGTGCGTAAAGCCCATAATGGTCAGATAGATGGCAGAATCCTTGCAGAAGTTGGAAAACCAAAAGGCTGGATTGAAAGCTTAGCATCATTCTTTCCTGTTTTGTTTGTGGTATTTGTTATTCGCTCATTTATTTATGAACCTTTTCAAATTCCATCGGGCTCAATGATGCAAACTTTATTAATAGGTGACTTTATAGCAGTGGAAAAATTTTCTTATGGTTTAAAAAATCCTATTAATAATAAAGTATTAATTCCAACTGGAACACCAAAACGTGGAGATATTGCCGTGTTTAAGCACCCTAACATACCGCAAATGGATTTAATTAAACGTGTGGTAGGTTTACCTGGCGATAAGATTGTTTATTTGGTGAATGAAAAGAAAATACTTATTTATCCTGCTTGTCAACCATCCGATAACAACTGTTTTGGGCAACGAGCTCAACCATTAGATTTGCACTATACTCAGCCAAAAGCAAGCAATTGGAAACAAGTACATGAGAAAAGCAAATCTAATCCAAATTTCTATACTTTGGAGCAATATAAGGATAAAGGTATTGTTGATTCTCAAACTAGGATTTCATTAGATATGAGAATTCAACAAGAAACATTAGGTGATAAGGAACACAACATTCTAACAACACAGGGTATAACGGAAGATCCAAATTATTTCTATCACCAAGAGGGTCAACCAGTAGCAACTTGGGTAGTACCACAAGGTAACTACTTTATGATGGGGGATAATCGTGATAATAGTGGTGATAGTCGATATTTTGGTTTTGTACCTGAAGAAAATTTTGTTGGTCGTGCAACAGCTATTTGGATTAGCTTTGAAAAACAACCTGATGAATGGCCTACGGGAATTCGATTCAGCCGTATCGGTGGGATCCACTAACTGCGATGACTATGAAAAATTTGAATCATCTACAAAAATCTATTGGTTATCAATTTAAAGATATAACTTTACTTCAATTAGCATTGACACATCGCAGTGCTAATAAGATGCATAATGAACGTCTTGAATTTTTAGGGGACTCGATTTTAAGTTTTGTTATTGCAGATGAGCTTTATCATCGATTCCTAAAGCAAGATGAAGGTGACCTTAGTCAAATGCGAGCCAGTCTAGTTTGTGGACAGACCCTTGCTGAAATGGGTAAAGAATTCAAACTCGGTGATCATTTAATATTAGGTCAAGGTGAATTGAAAAGTGGTGGTTTTCGTCGGGAGTCAATTATCTCCGATGCGGTAGAAGCCATTATTGGTGCTATTTATCTGGACAGTGATATTGAAAACATCCGTCGCTTAATCTTATCTTGGTATCAAACTCGCCTAAATCAAATTCAACCAGGTGTTAAGCAAAAAGATGCTAAAACGCGGTTACAAGAATATTTACAAGGTATACGAAATGAAAGACCTTGTTATTTAATCCTTGAAGTAACGGGTGATAATCATGAACAAGAGTTTTTGATTCAATGTAAAATTGAAAACGATGATCACCAATATTTGGGGCGAGGTTTAAGCCGTCGTAAAGCTGAACAAGCCGCAGCTCAAGAAGCTCTAAACCAATTAGGTATAAAATGACAGAATCAAAACAACATTGTGGATTTGTTGCGATAGTTGGCAGACCAAATGTCGGCAAATCAACATTATTAAACCAATTACTTGGGCAAAAAGTATCTATCACTTCACGTAAGGCGCAAACCACTCGCCATCGTATTGTCGGAATTGATACCCAAGGTGACGATCAAATTATCTACATTGATACACCAGGCTTACATATTGAAGAAAAAAGAGCTATCAATCGCTTAATGAACCGTGCTGCTAGCAGTTCAATTGGTGATGTTGAATTGGTTATCTTTGTTGTGGAAGGTACACACTGGAATGAAGACGATGAGATGGTTGCCGGTAAACTTAAGGATTGTAAAGCACCTATATTATTAGTGATCAACAAAATTGACAATGTAACCGATAAAACCCAACTACTACCGCATATACAAGAAATTAGTCAAAAAATTAATTTCCTAGATGTGGTGCCAATTAGTGCCGAAAAAGGTGAAGGTGTTGACATTATCAAAAATATTGTTAAAAAACATTTACCTATTGGTCAACACCATTTTCCAGAAGATTATATTACTGATCGCTCACAACGCTTTATGGCATCAGAGATTATCCGTGAAAAATTAATGCGTTTTTTAGGCGATGAATTACCTTATTCTGTCACGGTTGAAATTGAGCAATTCAAAGTTGACGAACGTACCGGTATGTATCGCATCAACGGTTTAATCCTAGTTGAACGCGATGGACAAAAGAAAATGGTTATTGGTAATAAAGGTGAAAAAATCAAAAAAATCGGCATTGAAGCTCGCAAAGATATGCAACTCTTTTTTGACAACAAAGTCCATCTTGAATTATGGGTAAAAGTAAAAGCGGGTTGGGCTGATGATGAAAGAGCACTGCGTAGCTTAGGTTATAGTGACGAATAATCTAAATCTTTTAAAAAAAGATTCAGGAAAAGTTTTGTCTGAACCATTTAAATTTCTGAATCTTTTTTAAATGGTTTGCCCTTTTTCAATTTGATAAGGCAGACAGATGCTATTAGGAATTATCTCTCCATCAAGCCTTTTTAACAGTAATTCAGTGGCGACTTTACCTATTTCGAATCGAGGCGTGATCACAGTAGCAATATTTTGTTTATTGGCTCGGCCAACCTCTAATCCATGAAATCCTGAAATAGCGATTTGTTCCGGAACAGGGATGCTATAATTTTGGCATTCAAGTAAAACACCAATGGCCATATCATCGTTAGTACAAAATACGCCATCCATATTCG
This sequence comes from Gilliamella sp. N-G2, assembly GCF_002142215.1. Taxonomy (GTDB): domain Bacteria; phylum Pseudomonadota; class Gammaproteobacteria; order Enterobacterales; family Orbaceae; genus Gilliamella. The sequence goes on along the minus strand of NZ_NAST01000014.1, from coordinate 72,969 downwards.
GATATTCTTGTATTGCTTTATGAAAGAGATGTTTGCCTAAATCGATAGATGAAATCGAATTTGGTAAAATTTGATGGGGAACCAATTTTGATTGCTTCATTGCTTGCTCATAACCGTGATAACGCTGACTATCTCGCACGCTAGCAATTGAGTTAAAATAGATAATATTTTTTTTACCGGAGGCAATCATCTGCATTGTCATGTCATATGCAGCTTTTTGGTTATCAAATCCAACTTGAATATCAAAAAACGTATTGGTGATATCCATTAACTCAATAACAGGGATCTTAGCTGTCTTTAAATATTCAAGCGTAGTTGTTGTATGTTGTTTTTCCATCAAAACTAATGCGTCAATATTATAAGATAGTAAATTGATAATTTTCTCTTCCTCAATTTGCTTATCATAATTGTAATTAGTAATAATGGTTTGATAGTGATGTGTTGACGCGATTGATTCAATACCAGCTAAAACTTCTAAAAATATTTGATTTTTAAATGATGGAATGGCGATACCGATACAACGGCTACGAGAACCTAACATGATTTGTGGGGCAAGATTAGGTATATAATTAATTTCTTTTAGTACTTTGGCAATTTTTTCTCTATTTTTTTCTGATATTTGATTAGGATTTTTTAAATAGCGACTAATTGTCATTTTAGTCACACCAGTTAAATCTGCAATATCTTGTAAACTAATGCGTTTATCTTTCATAAATCGTTATTTAAAGTAATTATTTAAAAGAAAGCGACTATTTTATCAGTAAAATAGCAAAATAAATAACATTAGTTATCTTTAATTAAATGAAAAAGGTAATAGTCACTATTACCTTTTTATTGAAAATAGAGATTATTTTTTAGGTGCTTTAACATTAGCCATAAGAACGACGGATAATACTAAAGCTGCGCCCATAAAAATATAAGATGCTCCTGCACTACCGGTTGCAGCATTGATAACACCAACTAACCATGCGCCAATGAATGCACCAAGCGCACCAAAACTATTAATTAAACCAATTGAAACACCCGAAACATTACTAGGTAATAGTTCAGGAATTAAGGCAAAAAACGGTCCATAAGGTGCATACATACATCCTGCTGCGATAGATAATAAGATGAAGCAGATCCAGAAATGTTCGGCACCAAGTAAATAAGCGGTAAAGAAAGCAATAGTCGCAATTAACAATAACGGCCAAACAAATAATTTTCTGTTTTGAAGTTTATCAGAATAAAAAGAGACAATTAACATCATTGCAATCGCAACAAAGTAAGGGATAGCCGCTAACCAACCAACTGAAACGATATCAACATTACCGGATGCTTTAATGATAGATGGCATCCACATCATAAAACCATACACTCCAATGCTCCATAAAGCATGTACTGCACAAAGTTTAATTACATTACCTGAACGAAATGCTTCACCATAATTACGCATTGGTTTGATATTTTGCTGCTCTTTATCCATTACTGCTTGGAATTCAGCTTTTTCTGCGTCGGTTAACCATTTCACTTCTGATGGTTTATCTCTGACCAAAATCCACCAAATTACGGCCCATAAAACGGCTGGTAAACCTTCAATAACAAACATTTCACGCCAGCCATAAAGGTCTATAAGATGAGCTGAAACAATAGACATCCACAATACTGTTACTGGATTTCCTAATATTAAAAACGTATTGGCTTTTGAGCGTTCAGCTTTTGTGAACCAAGTACTAATATAAATTAACATTGATGGCATCACAGCAGCTTCAACAATTCCTAAAACAAAACGTATCGCCATAAGTGAAGGAATGTTACTGACCATTCCAGTTAATGCTGCACACAACCCCCATAAAATAAGGCAAACAAAAATCAGTTTTCGAACACTTTTTCTAACTGCGTAAATAGAACCTGGAACTTGGAAGAAAAAGTAACCAAGAAAAAACAATGCACCAATTAATGATGATGTACCTTTAGTAATTCCTAAATCATCATTGATACCGGCTGCAGCGGCAAAACCATAATTTGCACGATCTAAATAAGCTAGACTATAAGTGATAAAAATTATTGGCATTAATCTCCACCATCTCGATGGTGCTAATCTTTTTGTTATATTCATATTCATTCCCTTTATAAACTAAATAAAATCCTAGATAAATTACGACAAATGTTTATGGTTTTAATCATCTCAAATAATGTTCATAAGCTAATGAATCATAAACATCTGTGTAATTTATGATGGGTGATTAAACTGCAGCCAACATCCCACCATCGACATAAAGAATGTGTCCGTTGACAAAATTAGATGCTTTAGAGGATAAAAATACGGCTGATCCAATCAGTTCTTCAGGTTTACCCCAACGGGCTGCTGGTGTTCTTTGGCATAACCAGCTGGTGAATTCTTTATTTTCGACCAGAGCTTTACACATTTCAGTATCGAAATATCCAGGGCCAATGCCATTGACTTGAATGTTGTAGCGGGCAAGTTCAACACACATGCCTTTTACTAACATTTTTACTGCTCCTTTCGAGGCGGCGTAAGGCGTGATAGTGTCTCTACCTAATTCACTTTGCATTGAACAGATATGAATGATTTTTCCTTCACGACGGTTAATCATATGTTTAGCCACTTGTTGTGAAACTAAAAACACAGCTTTTTGATTTACGTTAATGACTGCATCCCAATCTGCTTCAGGAAATTCTGTAAAAGGATGACGACGTTGAATCCCAGCATTATTAATTAAAATATCAATAGCACCGATTTCTTTCTCAATATAATTAATTGCTTGCGTTACGGATGCTAAATTAGTGACATCAAAGCCTACACCAACTGCATCAATACCTTGTTGCTGTAATAACTTGGCTGCATTATCAGCTCTTTCTTGAGTAATATCATTGATGATAATGCTAGCGCCATATTGACCTAAACCATTTGCTAAAAGATTACCAATTCCTTGAGCAGAGCCGGTAATGAGTGCGCGTTTTCCTTTCAATTCAAATAAAGACTGCATGACTTTCTCCCTTTTTATAAAATGTTATGCGTAACAGTTATGCATAACATTAGAGCAAAAAATCTAAAAAAGAAAGCCTAAAACACAATGATTAACCGGAAAATATTAATTCTGTGATCAATATCAAATTATTGAGGTAAAAAATTTTTCAATTTAATTTTAAAAAGTTAATACTAAACATCGTTGCGTGTTTTATATATAATAGCCATCCACAGACTTGGATTTAGAAAATCAATTTCGGAGCTTTTTTCATGCAGCAGTTTCGTCCTATCCGTCGTGCTTTACTTAGTGTTTCTGATAAAACCGGAATCATTGAATTTGCCAAAGCTTTATCCGTTCGTAATATAGAACTTCTTTCCACTGGCGGAACCGCCAAACTTCTAATTGACAACCAAATTCCTGTTACCGAAGTAGCGGATTACACAGGATTTCCTGAGATGATGGATGGTCGAGTCAAAACTCTACATCCTAAAATACACGGTGGCATTTTGGGGCGTCGAGGGATTGATGATGAGGTCATGCAACAACATCAGATCGCACCAATTGATATGGTTGTTGTGAACTTATATCCTTTTGCAAAAACGGTTGCTGATCCCAAATGTAGCCTAGAAGATGCGATAGAAAATATTGATATTGGTGGACCAACCATGGTACGGTCAGCGGCTAAAAATAACAAAGATGTCGCTATCGTCGTTGATTGTCGGGACTACAGCACTATTATCGATATGCTAGATAAACAGCAAAATTGCCTTTCGTTCAAATATCGGTTTAGCCTAGCGATAAAGGCATTTGAACATACAGCTCAATATGATGGTATGATCGCCAACTACTTTGGTAAACTTGTGCCACCATATTATGGTGATACAGATAAACCAGCAGGTGAGTTTCCTCGCACTTTAAATTTACAATTTATTAAAAAACAAGATATGCGCTATGGAGAAAATTCTCATCAACAAGCGGCTTTCTATGTTGAAGAACATTTAGAACAAGGCTCTATTGCTACCGCTAAACAGGTACAAGGTAAAGAATTATCTTATAACAATATTGCTGATACCGATGCCGCATTAGAATGCGTAAAATCATTTGCAGAGCCGGCTTGCGTGATTGTTAAACACGCCAATCCTTGTGGTGTTGCGGTAAGTGATAACATCTTAAATGCCTACCTTAATGCCTTTAAAACCGATCCAACTTCTGCTTTTGGTGGCATTATTGCTTTTAATCGCCCTTTGGATGCTAAAACTGCCCAAACTATTGTTGATAAGCAATTCGTTGAAGTGATTATTGCGCCATCCGTTGATCAAGACGCATTAGAGATCACCCAAACTAAAAAAAATGTCCGAGTATTGGAGTGTGGTCAATGGTCAGGAAGCGCGGTTGCTAGTTTAGACTTCAAACGAGTCAATGGTGGACTGCTTGTACAAGACCGAGATTTAGGTATGGTAACCCAAGAACAACTAACAGTGGTTACCAAACGACAACCGACCGAAAAAGAGTTAACCGATGCACTATTTTGTTGGAAAGTAGCTAAATTTGTAAAATCTAATGCCATTGTTTATGCTAAAGATAACATGACTATTGGAATTGGCGCGGGGCAAATGAGCCGGGTGTATTCGGCAAAAATTGCAGGAATAAAAGCTCAAGACGAAAATCTAGAAGTTGCAGGATCAGTTGTGGCATCTGATGCCTTCTTTCCGTTTAGAGATGGTGTTGATGCAGCGGCTGCTGTGGGGGTTACTTGTGTTATTCAGCCTGGTGGTTCAATTCGCGATGATGAAGTGATACAAGCTGCAAATGAGCATAATATTGCCATGATCTTCACCAATATGCGGCATTTTAGGCATTAATTTTTAAAAGTATTGAAAGGACCTTGTATGAAAGTTTTAGTTATCGGTAATGGTGGTCGTGAACATGCCTTAGCATGGAAAGCAGCACAATCACCATTAGTGACCAAAGTATTTGTTGCACCAGGTAATGCAGGTACTGCACTTGAAGAAAATTTAGAAAACATCAACATAAAAGCGACCGACATTACCGGACTATTAAACTTTGCTCAGGAGCAACAAATAGACTTAACCATAGTCGGACCAGAGGCGCCATTAGTAATCGGTATCGTTGATAGTTTTCAAAAAGCCGGATTGAAAATTTTTGGACCATCTAAAGCGGCTGCACAGTTAGAGGGATCGAAAGCTTTTACCAAAGACTTCTTAGCTCGTCACAATATCCCAACGGCTGAATATCAGAATTTTACCGAAATTGAACCTGCTATTGCATATATTCGTCAAAAAGGTGCGCCAATTGTGATAAAAGCTGATGGTTTAGCTGCTGGCAAAGGTGTAATTGTTGCTATGACTCTAAAAGAAGCCGAAGATGCTGTACGTGATATGTTAGCGGGTAATGCCTTTGGTGATGCCGGTCATCGAGTAGTAATAGAAGAGTTTCTCGATGGTGAAGAAGCTAGCTTTATCGTGATGGTCGATGGTAAACATGTCGAACCAATGGCAACTAGTCAAGATCATAAACGGGTAGGTGATGGCGATACCGGTCTTAATACCGGAGGAATGGGTGCTTACTCCCCCGCACCGGTGGTAACCGATGAGGTCTTCGATAAAGTTATGCAACAAATCATTTATCCAACAGTCAATGGAATGGCACAAGAAGGTAATGTTTATGTTGGTTTCCTTTATGCCGGTTTAATGATAGATAAACAAGGTAATCCCAAAGTCATTGAATTTAATTGTCGATTTGGCGATCCAGAAACTCAACCGATCATGATGCGAATGCAATCGGACTTGATAGAACTCTGTTTAGCTGCCACAAAAGGTAAACTAGATACCATAAAATCAAAATGGGATACAAGACCAGCTTTAGGTGTCGTGCTCGCTGCTGGTGGTTATCCGGGCGATTACAACACCAAAGATGTTATTTTAGGTCTGCCAACCGTAATAGATAAAGATTACAAAATTTTCCACGCCGGTACTTGCTTGGAAAATGGTCAAGTTTGTACCAATGGTGGACGAGTTTTATGTGTCACCGCACTAGGTAACAGTGTATCAGACGCCCAAAAGCGCGCATATGAACAAATCAAAAATATTCATTGGCATGGTTGTTACTATCGGCATGATATTGGTTATCGAGCAATTGAACGCGAAAAAAATGATTTATAACCTTTAATTCTGATACTAAATATTTCATGATGGCGTCAAATGACGCCATATCTATTCATTATCATGACTTATGGTGGATTAATTTTTCTAAAATTCGCAATATAAATCTTGGTGTTAGTTTTACTGTTATCTATTTTTGCTTATAATCTAGACTATATTTATGAGTAATGCTTATTGAGTGATTGTTGTACTTGCCGATCCTACGATAAAGTGGAAAGAAGCCATTTGTGGTATCTAGCTTTAATTATAATATTATTGCTAATCTCGATAATGCAGTGTTAATCGATTAATTGACTCTCTGAAAAAATAAAAAATGGTAACCTTTTTTTATATTTTATTATTTTTAATTGAGCTTTTTTTGTTGGGTGGCGCAATACTTCACTCAGATTTTACACCAACTCATTATAGAAGAATAAAATCGTTAAAAAGATTATTATGGGTAACAAGAATAATTTATTTTTTTCTAATGAGCATTTTATTCTTATACTCATTATATCGAGAAAAATTTATAGAATCTTTTCCAGAATATGAACCATTAATCCTTTTACTGTTTTTTATTCTCTTTTTTTTCAATCCTGCAATAGCTTTTATATGTTTACTAATTAACAAAATAAAAGGTAAAAAAAGAAAAAGAAAAGAGAATTTATAAATTAAGATTTCTTAACTTTGATGGAACAATAATTTTTTATACAAATCTATTTTTTGTTTATATTTTGGTTACTATTCTTTAGGTTATATTGATTATAAGGGCAATAGCGTTTTAAACCAAAATATAATCTTTATAATTATCTTTTAAGATAGTTATGCTTTTTTTATACTATTTAATAATAAACATTTATAGGGATATAATGGATACTCAAAATCAATCTTATTTTAAACTACCATGCCTTTTTACTTTTATCTATTTTGGATGTCTAATACTCAAATCCATAATTAATTTTGTAATCAAATTGGATAGCTACCTTAGCGAAGGCAATATTTACATAGCTCAACTAATTTATAGTTTAACTTTGGGTTCTATGAATTATTATTTTCTAGTTTTTATTATCAGTATATTATTCTGCCAAAAGTATTGTCTATATAATGTATCTAAAAATTGGAAAGTAATCAGTTTGCTCTCTGTGATTTTTTTTCTTATTACCTATTTTTTGCAAACACCACTTTTTGAATTCGGCGTTGAAATATTCATACTGTTTCATAATTATTTTCTAATTAATTTTGACTTCATCAACGATGATTCATTTTCATATTTCTATCACATTTTCATGTATCGGCTAATTCTTATAATAGATTTATTTGTGCTAATCGTAATGTTTTATTTTGTCGGTAGAAATAATATTATTTATCGATCAGCAATTAATTTTAATTCAGACCAATTAAAAATAATTCATATCCAACTTTATAGTATTTTCTTGTCCTATATATCGTTAGCAATAATTTATCATTTTTTGCAGCCAAGTATTTCTTTAGTGATGGCACCTATATTGATAGGACTTTTATTGTCAGTAATTCTCTATATACTTTTCACAGTAGTTATCAAAAATAGTTTTGAACAAGTGAATTCTAAAGTGAGCTTCGCAAAATTGATATTGACAGGAATGGTAACTACTTTTCTTAGTGGTCTTGTAAGTACGACTATTTATTATGTGATTTTTATGAATGATATTTCACCTTCATTAAGTCTTATAAATAAAATTCAATCTCAGTCTTTAAATAATCTGATATTTTTACTGGCAATTAATTTACTTTTATCTTTGTTAATCAGTCGCTATTTTATTAAATTTCTTTATAAAAAAGATGAAAGTTTGTTTATAAACTAAGGATATATACCACCACTATGCTATAAACTCATGAAAGATATCTATCATGGTTAAAAATCGTTATAGTAAATTAAACTAAACTCTGAGTAATACTACATTATTGTTTAAAAAATAAATTAAAAAAATGAGGATGGTAAACGAGATTTTAAACAAAATGAATGTGTACTTTAGTAACTATCCAAGTTGTTAAAGTACCATCATTTGTAAAATTATTTGAACTATTTAATATGCAAATGGAGCAATAAAAATTCCATCAACAATCTTAACATTCTTGAATAATGGTATAAAAATCTAGATAAATTTTAACGCTAAGCTTATTCAAAAAATATCAAACTATAATCTTTTAATAACAATTGAGGTGTTGATTCCACCAAAAGCAAAGTTATTGGTTTGAAAATATTCAATATCTAAATTTCGCCCAGCACCGACAATATAATCAAGATCACCGCACTGAGGATCAATATGATTTAAGTTGATAGTTGGGTTAAACCAGCCTGTGTGCATCATTTCTAATGTCAACCATGCTTCAATTGCCCCACATGCGCCGAGGGTATGGCCAAAATAACTTTTCAATGATGATATGGGGGTTTTGTTACCAAAAATATTGGCAACTGCATTACTTTCAGCAACGTCTCCACGAGCGGTAGCGGTACCGTGGGCACTGATGAAGCCAATTTGGTTTGGATCTAATCCCGCTTCTTTCAGGGATTGTTCAATACAGTATTGGATTGTTTCTTGCCTTGGTTGAGTAATATGGCTTGCATCACAGTTGGTTTTAAAGCCTATAATTTCACCATAAATTTTTGCACCTCGGGCTTTGGCATGTTCATATTCTTCTAAAATTAATGCACCAGCACCTTCACCAATAACTAAGCCATCACGGTCACGATCGTAGGGTCTTGGAGATAATTTAGGCGTGTCATTAAGTTGACTGGTGGCAAATAAGGTGTCAAAAACAGCTGCTTCCGATGGACATAACTCTTCAGCACCGCCGGCCACCATGATTTTTTGCATACCGTATTTTATGGCTTCATATGCATAACCAATAGCTTGACTTCCAGAAGTACAAGCACTTGATGTGGTGATCAATCGACCTTTTAAGCCAAAAAATAAGCCAGTATTAACTGCGGTTGTGTGGGGCATCATTTGGATATAGGTAGTGGCAGTGATGTTGTTGGTATGCTTTTCATTTAACATAGTTGCAAATGATGCAACGGGTTGAGTACTACCTGTCGATGATCCAAAAGCGATACCTGTATCGCCATTAGTTAGCTCTGTCGCATCAAGTAATCCTGCTTTTTCTAATGCAATTTCAGTTGCTTTGGTTGAGAGTAAAGATACTCTGCCCATTGAACGAATTTTTTTTCGTGTATAATGATCAGGTAATGCAAAATCATCAATTGGTGCGCCAAGTTTGGTGTGTAATCCATCATAAATTTCCCACTCAGGCATATATCGAACTGCATTTTCAAGCTTTTTCAGTTTGAGCTCAACATCAGTCCATTCGTTACCAAATGCAGTGACTCCACCTAAGCCGGTTATAACTACTCGTTTAGTCATACCATTCCTCCATTAATTGAAATGACTTGTCGTGTTATATATGCAGCATTATCTGACATTAGATAACTAGCAAGCCCTGCGACTTCGTCAACGTGTCCCATTCTTTTAAGTGGGATCATGGCCATAGCTTCTTTTAAAGCGATAGGTTCAATATCTAAAATACCAGTATCTATTAGACCTGGGGCAATGCAATTGACGGTAATTTTCCGTTTAGCTAATTCAAGCGCTAACGCTTTGGTTGCACCAATTAGACCTGCTTTGGCTGCGCTGTAATTGACTTGACCACGATTGCCAACGATGCCTGAAATTGATGATATAACAACAATTCTTCCACCATTACGTAGTCCAATCATGGGCATAATACAAGGATGTAACACATTGTAAAAACTATCAAGATCGGTATGAATTACCGCCTTCCAGTCATCTTGTGTTAAAGCTGGAAAAGCGCCATCGCGAATAATACCAGCATTATTTACCACACCGTAATAAGCACCATGTTGTTCAATATCTTCTTCAATTATTTGTTGACATTGATCGGTATTGCTTACATCGAATTGGATTAATCTAGCTTTCTGGTCAGACTGATCAATAATTTTTTTAGTTTCAAGCGCCCCTTGTTTATCACGATGGTAGTGTATGACGATATCAAAACCATCTAACGCGAGTTTACAAGCTATTGCTTTACCAATTCCTTTACTTGCTCCAGTTACAAGTACTGTACGACGCATAATAGTTATCCTTTTAATCGTTGTAAACCAAAGAGTTGGTCAAATTCATTATGATCAGGTTCATAAACATTTAGTTTGCCTGATGCAACACATTGTTGATTGATGCAAATATCACAATCAAAGTTAGCCAACTTAGAATCAAACAAGACTAAATTGGCGGTTATCATTAATTCACTATTCAGTGCAAATGCAGGTACAGTAGTTTTAATTGCTCGTCCACCGAGTAACATACCTAATTGTGGTGAGTGATTTTTTTTCGAATCATGATACCCATTCCAAACACCAATGGTTTGTGCCATTAATTCGATAGCGTAAAAATTGGGTAGTTGATCATCCTTAGTTAAAAATGGAGAAAGTATGCCATTTTTGCTAACTTCAACACTGCAAATGCATTGCTTGTCGTCGACTAGATGAACTTTGTTAATCATAATCATCGGTGTTCTGTGTGGTAAGTAGTAACTTGCTGGTTTATATTGCATTATAACTTTCCAATAATAAGAGATGCATTATTGCCACCAAAAGCAAACGAGTTAGACATAATGATTGGTGTTCGTAGCATCATTTTTTCTGTAACCATATTAATTTTATCTAGATTTTTGTCATAAGGTGATATTGAAAAATCTTGTTGTGGTAAATAAATATTTTGTTTAAGTAATAAGTAGCTAATAGCTAATTCAGTAATAGCTGCGCTACCTAATGTATGTCCTGTTAGATGTTTTGTTGAACTACAATAAGGAAGGTTTTGTTTAAATAATCGATAAACTGCCTTACTTTCAGCTTGGTCATTAAGAATCGTTGCTGTGCCATGTAAATTGAGATAACCGATCTGATTTGGTTTTAAATTGGCATTTTTTAATGCCATTTCCATCGCAGTTTGCGCTCCTATTCCTTCAGGATGAGGGGAGGAGATGTGATAAGCATCCGAGGATTCACCTGTACCTAATAATGCAATATTACTTGATTCCTCTTTGGTTAGTAACATTAACCCACTGGCTTCACCAATATTTATGCCAGTACGATCTTGTGCAAATGGCATGCAAGGATTACTTGATAACGCTTCGAGTGCATTAAAGCCATTAATCGGCATCCGACTTAAACTGTCTGCTCCACCAACAATTGCAGCATCAACTAATCCTGATTCAATCAATCGCTGACCACTTATTACAGCTTTCGCGCTAGATGTGCAAGCGGTTGATATGGTGTAACTAGGGCCTTGCAAATTTAATAGCTCGGTTAAGAATCGGGAAGGATCACCAAGTTCTTGCTGATGATAATAAAAGTTAGGCTCACAATGATGAGTCTCTAAGTAGTGCTTAATGTTGATATCACCTTCGTGTATCCCAGAAGTACTGGTTCCCATTATGACCGCAATTCTTTTTGTACCATATTTTTCGATAGCTTTTTGAATTGGTTGTTTAATTTGCAAATATGCAGCATAAAGTAAATGATTATTTCTTGTTGCATATTGTATAAATTGATGAGGAATAGTCGGTAGATCGCCGTTCACTTTACCTAACCAAGTATTTTGACCATTTAATAACCATCCTTCTTGTTTAGTTAAATAATGACTTGCACAATAATTTTTGGCCAAATTATTGGCGATTTGTTGTTTGTCGTGTCCTAATGTGTTTATTGCGCCAAGCGCAGCAACATAGATCATTTATTCCATACTCTTTATTGTAATTTGATAACCAAATATAGCGTGATCAATTTTTATTGGTTTTCTAATCTCTGTTGAAACTTTTTTGTTATAAGTTATGTTAATGATAGTTTGTTTTTGATCATTAATGAGTGTTCTAAATAAACCTTTATCCATAAGTTGCCAATTAGGGGGTAATACGTTTTGCCACGAAGTTGTTGGTAGAATACTTAGCATTATGTCCGATAATACTTGCTCTGGCGGGGGAAACTGTTTAATAAATATATACTGTTTTGCTTTAACTTCACTACCATTATATTGGATTTCAAACAAACGGATACCTATAGTGGATAAACCCATCACTTTTAATTGGTTGTTTTTGATCTCAACAACAGTAATAACCGAGTTTTCTTGATTATTATATTTAAAAGTTAATAGTTGTTGGTCATGATAGTCTTGGTTTAAATCTATCTTTGGTAAGTTAACTTTAATTTCTTTGGTTAACCAAGCTTCTGATTTAGGTTGGGATGAGCAAGCTGAAATCAACAAACTTAATAATAAAAAAGTTAAATTTAAATATTTCTTCATCCTTTAGTACCTAATATTTCTCTATTTTTGTTTATTATTGCTGACTAATGGTGCAAATAAAAATGCAGTAAAAATACCACTAGTTAATACTAACCCAAATCCTTTGATAGCAATAGTATGGCTAATTATTAATAGTCCAAAAGATAATATAGTGGTTAATGCTGCCATTGTAACCGCTAATAATGCGCTTTGGGTTTGGCTTTTATTGTTGCTTAAAAATAGACTATAATCGATACCAATACCAATAACAAGAATTAGTGCTAACATTGAAAACAAATTAAGTGTTTGATTGATTATGCCATGCATTGCTAATGCAATACCAATGGATAATAAGGTTGGTAATGTGCTTTTTAAAGCTGCTTTAAGACCGTATTTACGATGATAGAAGATAAAGCTCGCACAAATAAGGATTACCGCACCTGCAATGAGTTGGGATAAGTGTATTCGATAATAAGTAAACATCGTATTAAACTCATCTCGGCGATCAAGCCAATAGATACCTTGATCAATTTCAGATAATTTTTTAATTTCACTAATATTTTTAATACCATTTATTGGAATTAAAGTAGCACTTTGTCCCGTTTGTAAAGTCAACCAAAGTAGTTTTCGTCCTTGACTTAATTCACTTTGTTGCCATAGTTGTGCAGAGATAATAGGTTGTTCAAAACTAGGTGGATTTGCCTTAATGCCCATTTGTGATAAGGCGGATAAAATTTCCGGACTGTATTGTTTAACTATTGCAATATTTTGTTGCTGTTTTTGGCGTGAAGGTAAATTTATGCTTTGATATTGTTCAAAATAACCATTTGACTTTGCTTGTTCTAATTTAGGTAAAAATTGTTCAAGTCGCTGTAAGGTTTGTTCAGCAGTATCACCAAACACGATAAACCATTTTTGATCAGTTGTTTGATGGGTAATACTGATAATTTTTTGTTCTTGTTGTTGTAATTCTGCTGGCAATGTTTGTAGTTTACCAATATCGTCATCAACTTTTAAATTAATCAATCCGTAACTAATAAATAATGTGGCCATTAAGACCATCATCCATTGTATTTGCTTATGTTTCCAAAAATTTAACCAGCAATTCAATAACTGATAACCAACATGTTCACGTACAGGTAACTTATTAACTAGTAATGGATACCAACATATTACAGTTAAAAACGCACCGATTAAGCCAAATATTGCAAATATTGATAGCTGTTTCAAGCCGGGAAAAGGTGCAATTAGTAGAATAATATAAGCAATAAAACTTGTGCATAAGGCTAAAGTTAGCGTTGATATTAGTTTTTTTAAACTAGCATAAGGTGATTCTTGATTACCATGTAACAGTCGTTCAGTTAAGTAGTGAAGTGAATAATCAACAGTTATGCCTATAACACTAGTACTCATAACTAGTGTCATAATATGAATTTCACCAAATATCGTTAAAACAGCTACTAAACCACAAACAATACCTACAAAAATTGATAGTAGCGATAAAATAATCGGTCTTATCGATCGAAATATGCTAATTATTAATATTACAATGCCTATAATTGATAGACTGCCTATTGTGGTTATATCATTTTTAGCTTCACTACTTGCATAGTCACTATAAAAAAGCACACCTCGCTTCAATATTTCAACATTTGGCCATTTTTCATGTAATTTTTGGGTAAGTTCATTTAATTGATTGGTAATTTGATGTGATTGATTCATGTTAAATGATGAATCATTTAACTCAGCAAAAATCATATACCATTGATTACCTTGTTCGTCTTGCGCTGATAACCAATTATTTTGAATTGTTAATCCGCCGGAGTTAGCGAGTTGATTTAATTGTGATGAGCGGGTTAATAATAGCGGATCGTTTTCCAATTCAGTCGCGCTTATTCCACTGAAAGGAGAATATAACTGGCTTTGAATCCAGCTTAGTTGAGTACGACTTTGTAATCTTTCACTGGTTTTTGAGTCCAGCAATTGGTAACGATATTGAAAAGCAAACTCTCCCCAATTTTTTTGAAATTGTTCATCAAAATAACCATTTACCTGACCGATAAAAGATTGCTTTTTTAAAGTTTGATACCACCAAAAAACTGGCTCTAATTCGTCATTAGTCGGCTTAATTAACCAAACGAGTTGTTTATCTAATCGGTTTTGAAAACCTTCAATAAATTCGGTAGGAACATTGTTGGTTTGCTCTTTTGGTAATAAAGATAAAACACTGCTATTGATTTTACTGTTAATAAAAAGGTAATAAGCAGCGAAAATCACACCGACGACTATTATTAACCATAATATAGCTCTTCTTCTTAATGTTAATCGATTATCTGAATAATAATTGTTCATCTTGACTTAGTTTTGCTGTTTTATGATTTGTAAAGGTAAGCTCTGTTTTATCATTTTGCATATCATTTATAGTGACTGTTTCTAAATAAGATTTTCCATTAAGAACAATACTTTTAAAAATTTTGTTTAAAGGGGCTAACTTGGGTTGTAGTGTTACAGTCCACTGTTTATTTTGTTCGGCAATTGTTATAGCAAAATTAGTCTCAAGTATTTTTTTATCGGCAGTGAAAATTGCAGTTAAGAGATGGTTAAATTGGAACAGTTGAGGTTGTTTTTCAGCAGTTATCACTTCTGCGGCTTGACCTTCTATATGTTGCTCCATTCGTTGTTGATTCATTTTTAGGGTCATGGCAAAAGGTGTTTTTTGTTGCCACCATAATCCTAATTCCTTGGATATGATCATCTTTCCTGTAGAGTGAATCGGTGATGTTAAACCATTAATATAGCGATCTTGAGTAAAATCAGCTCGAATAACTTGGTTTTTACTAAATAACTGTTGTAAATCATTTAGAGTTATTGCGTTCGATAATGTTGAAAAAGTTAATAGCAGCGTTGAAGCTAAGATAACTAGTTTTTTTTTCATTTGATTATTCCAAAACATTTCAAAAATATGTCAGGAGTGACAAAACTCATTTCCTGATTGGTTGCAGAAACTGCAACTTGAGTTGTGTAGCCTGAGGTTGCTTTTTTGCCGGTTTTTTTATCTTTTATCAGGTAGCTTATTTTTATTCGATGCTCATACTCTTCTAATTTGGCAAAAATTTCTAAAGTTTGTTCAGCTAGAGCTGGTGCTGTATATTTGATTTTGGCATCTACGATAGGCCAAACATAACCCGAATCAACCATTTCTTTATAACCATAGTTGAATTTTCGAAAAAGTGCTTCGCGGGCTTTTTCAAAAAATTTAAGGTAGTTACCATGCCAAACAACGCCCATGGCATCGGTGTCATGGAAAGAAGGGGTATAATCGATGGTGATACAGCAGTGATTAATATTATTCATCTTTTTTACCAAACGTTTCAGGTGGATTATATTGCCAGAAATCAAAAAAATTGAACCAATCAAGTGGTGATAGTAAACAATAATATTCTAGTCGATTGGCGTAATATTGCACGGTTTGTTCTAGTTCTGCTTGTCTATTTTTTCTTGATAACTTTAGCTCATCAGTAAAATGCTCTAGATATATTTGGAATCGACCATTGGGTTTTAATCCCCAACAAAAGTAAACTGGGAATTTTAACGCTGAAGACAATACAAATGGCCCTTTAGGAAAAGGTGCCGATTTGCCAAGAAAATTAGCCCAAATAATAGTGCTTTCAGGCACTCTTTGATAAGGATTAATTGAAGTTCTATCAGCAACAATGGCGACCCATTCACCTGCTTCTAGTTTTTGTTGCAGTATTATGGCGGTATCCGCCCCTAATGTTGCAACTTCAATTAGGTTGATAATTGAAGCTGGATTAACTTGTTTTAATACTTGATTAAATCGTACTGCATTATTTTTATGTACTAAGGCATTAATTGTCACATTATGCGATAATTCCGCTAGTGCTCGGCACATTTCAATATCACCTAAATGCGAACAAATTAAGATAATTCCTTTTTTTTCAGAAACTAGCCTTAAAAATTCATTTTTATTAGGTGAATAGATGTCATCAAGTTTGATATCACCATGCCAACTGGCAAGTTTATCTAACAGTGATTCACCAAAATGTTGAAAATGTCGGAATGAAGTTAGTTTTGTCTTCTGAATCAATGGTACATTTGAATATTGCTTGAGGATTTTTTCTAAATATGCTTTAGAGGCTTGTCGTTGTTTTTTACCTGTTAACCAGAAATAACTAATTACTGGGAACATGATTATTTGAGCTGCATGTCTGCCTAGCAATCGATATAGCATTAAAATTAGTTGGATACCCCATAAACCTCGGCGTTCTTCGGTTTGGGACCAGTGTGTATCTTGATTTTTCTTAAGCCGATTCCGCTTTATTAATGCTGGAATCCTAGGCAACATACCAAAAAATAGTCGAGTATGCATCCAAGAAATTAATAGATTATCTTTGAATGCTTTAAAGTGAGAGATACCATCAACAGGATAAGTTACTTGTGTCGGTACAAAAATCGAATCGGTACCTTGCCAATATAATCGCACCATTATGTCGGTATCAAAATCCATTTTTTTACCAATTTGATGTTGTTTTATGAGTTTACAGGTTTGTTTTAATGGATAGATACGAAAACCACACATGCTATCTTTAATATTAAAAGATAGCGTTTCGAGCCATACCCAGAAATGGGTTATATAACGTGCAATAAGTCGATGTTTGGGAACTGAATCATCATAGACCGGACAACCTGATATTAACGCATTCGGATTTGATTGAGATTGTTCAATAAGCTGTTTAACAATTTGACTGTCATGTTGACCATCAGCATCTATCTGGATGGCATAATCAAAACCTTGAGCTGATGCATGATTAAATCCACAAATTACAGCTGCACCTTTACCTTCATTTTTAGCTAACCGAACCAACTTGACCCATGGATATTGCTTGGTAATGTCAATCAGTTTTTGTGCTTGTTCATTCGAGCTACCATCATCGATTAGAAAACAGGTAAGTTGATATTGCTCAATATTTTGTAAAACACTCGGTAAAGCATTACTATGGTTGTAACAAGGAATAATAAAGCAGTAACTCTCAGACTGGGAAGGTGCTATTACTGACATAGCGTAAGCCTTCCAGTACTTGCTATTTTGTTATTGCTATGAATAAAACTATAAGTGAATTTTAGTTTTTGATTAACTTCATCCCAAATTAGCGTTAATTTTAGATTATCATTAGGTAATATTGGTGATTGAAATTTGATAACTTCAATTGATACTATTGATAAGTTAGGATTGAATAACTTTCGGGCATAATCAATCACCCAATTAAGTTGGGTAACCCCCGGTAATAGAGGTTGAGTAGGGAAATGCCCTTTAAACCAAAAAAGATCTGGTGGAATGGTGATTTCAATATTAGCTTCTGTTTCGGTTTTAGTAATATTTATTTCGTTGGCTAACTCTTTTTTCATAACTTATTTGCTGCATCAAATAATGTTTTTAAATCAGTATAAGTGCACTTACCTTGTGAATTTTTCGGAAAATTTTCAATAAAACGCCATTTTTTAGGTGTTTCGACTAATGATAATGTATCTTTTAGTAAATGTCGAAAATATTGTGTAAGTTTAAAATGATTTAGGTTATCTAACTCTTTTCTATAAGGCGATGCTATTTTGATGATTGCGCCTAATACAGTTCTATTATTATGTTCTAGTGGAATAACAATGGCGTGTTCAACTACTATAAGTTTATTTATTTGGTTCTCAATATAGGTTAGGGATAACCGCTGTTCAGCAATTTTGACAATTTTATCCATGCGGCCTTGTAAATAAAATTTAGTGTCATCAATTTTTTGTAATTTGTCATTTAGCAGTTCAGGTTGGTTTAATAACGGTGATATTAATAATGGTTGATGATCTGAATTAAATTTTATTTGTAATGGATAAAAAAGTTCCCAAGGCGTGTTAACCGATTGTTGTTGCCTTTTGGCTATAATACCTGTCTCACTAGAACCATAAATTTCATGCGGTAACACATTGAAATTTTGTAAACAAAACTGAGCGTTTTCAAAACTAAGTTCACCACCAGAGGAAAATACGCAAGTACAATTAATTGAAGATAAATTATTATCTAAATTTTTAATAATTGATGGCGTTGTAATATAAGTTATTTTTTTAGATTGGTAAGTTGCTAATTGTTCTTGATAGAGTATTGTTTCACATACAAAAGGTATTTTGCAGCTCAAAGGAAGCATTATCTTAAAAGTTAATCCGTACATATGTTCATGTGAAACAGAGGCAATAAATAGGTCATTTGTTAAAACTGTTAAATTATTTGCCAGTATTTCAATTTCTTGTTCAAGTTGAGAAATTGATTTTTTTATTGGTTTGGGTAAGCCTGTTGATCCAGAAGTAAATAATGTAAATAATGTTTGTGAAAATTCCAACTTATTGAACTTTATTGATTTAGGGACTTCCTGTTGATCGATATTACTGATATTGATAATCGGTAAGTTATTTGGCAAATTAGTATTTTTAATATTGATATCGATATCGATATCGGTTAATATAGCTTCATAGGAGAACTCTAGATGATTAGGATTTAGTAAAAGAGGATGTTTTCCTGAATAGAGAAGAGCAAGAAATCCTGCAATAAAATTAAAACTATCATCCATGTATAAAACCCAATTTTTTTCAGAATGATTATCTAATTTATTAACAGTTATGCTAATTTGTTGTTTTAGATTACTAACTGTTAAAGCTAGTTGTTTTCTGAAGGCAATAATTTCATTATCAGGTCGTGATAACTGCTCGGATAATAAAACTAATGTTTTACTTTTTGACGAACAATCCATTCCACCCCCATTAATATTCCGATGAGAATATAGCTTATTAATCCGTTGTACATGGTCCACCAATACATATCGTTAATAAGACAAGTTGCTAATGCAATCGAACCATTTAAAATAAAAAATAAACACCAACAGATAGTTACTTTTCTGGTGTAGTTTATGGCGCTTACTGGTAAATTATCGTCCTTTAATCTAGCGAATTTTTCAATAATATTTTGTGGTTGATATAATGAATATCCAAAAAATATTAAGAATAGAATATTAGTTGCTACTGGGTAATAGAGCAAAAATTGAAATTTATTAAATATCCAACTGATTAACGCCAATAGCAAACCTAAACAAGTTGTTACTTTGGTTAACCAACCTATATTTGATATTAAATTAGGTAAGGTAATTAGCCGAAGTACTAATAATGCAGCAATACTCAAAACTGCGAAATTAATAACTTGATACTTTAAAGATAAGTAAATAACTAATGGATAGCAAAAAAGGATTAAGCCTGTTATTGCTTTTATTATTAACCTAACTTTATACATTATACTATTTAGTGTTTAGCAAATTGTATACAGCATCAACAACATCTTGAACCGTTCTTACTGATTTAAAAGTTTCAGGATCAACTTTTTTGCCAATCTTTTTTTGTAAATGAACGACTAAATCCACTGCATCAATACTATCCAAGTCTAATTCCTCAAAAAGTTTAGAATCTGGTTTAATCTCATCGGCAGATAATTCAAAAAGTTGCACTAGCGCTGATTGTACTTGTTGAAAAATTTGTTGCTTATCCATTAAAAATCTTCCTTAATTACTGTTGAGAAATAATAAAATCAGCTAGCGTTTTGACTGAGTAAAATGCTTTTTTAGTTTCTTCGCTTTCTGATGATAAAACAATACCATATTGATTTTTGATAGCAAGACCTAGTTCTAATGCATCTATTGAATCTAAGCCTAAACCATCACCAAATAATGGCGCTTGTGTATCAATATCTTCAGGTGTGATCTCTTCTAAATTAAGAACTTCGATTATTAATGCTTTTAAATCGTGATGTAGTTTTTCCATTTAATTTCCCTTTTTGTCTCTTACTCTTTTTTTTGTTCTAGCGTTAACAACGTTGTCAGGTGTCTTGTAAGACTTCTTGCTGCAATAGTGGTATTTTCGTCTAGAAAGTCATCGATTATAATTTTTTCACCTACTGTAATATTGAATCTCGCTTTTTTTTCAGGGATGTCATACCATTTTTGTTGTTTTATCAACCATGGTGGATTACATTCAATATGTATGATTCGTATATCAGCATGGCATCTTAATGCTATGTTAGCTGCGCCTCTTTGTAACTTAATAGGGTGATTAGGTATACTCCTAGTCCCTTCAGGAAATATCAAAATTCTACCTTTATTAGATAGGATTTCATAACATTGTTTTAATATTCGGCTTGATTCACCGTTAAGTATATAGCCTGCTGTTTTTATTATGCGACTGATAAAAATATTATTAAGTAATGCACCTTTAACTAAACAATCACATCGCCCCATGACGGATGCCAGAAGGACAACATCTAACAAGGAAGGGTGGTTGGCAACGATCAAACATCCTTCATCCTGTTTTAATTTTTCAATACCATTAAATTGATAGTTGAAAATACCTAATGACTTTATTATCCATAAAAAAACTTTAAAATTAACACTGATACTATACTGAGCAATAAGGTTTCTTTTTTGTTTATTCCACACAAATAATCTTAATAAACTAAACCATATTAAAGATAAAACGAATAATCCATAAAGGCCAAATATAATAAATCCCAGTGCGGTCGCAAATAATCGCCACCACTGGTTTATGGTGTAGAATTTTCGCTTGTTCATGTATTTATTGCCCATTGCCAGTCTTGTGATAATCCTTGTATGATAAAATTCTGTTTTTTTTTAAGATAAGCTTGTAAAAATATCAGTGATTGTGGGTAGTTAATTGGATTTTGTTTAGACATTTTATCAACACTTTGGCAAGTAAACATATCGCCATTAGTTAAGATATAACCTACTGCATAATAAGGAACTAATTGATTAATATGATTTAGATAAGGCTTAGGAACAATTCCATCGAAATCAATTAATAGTACTTTTTTATCTTTTTGTCGCAATATTGGTAGTACTTCTATCAAACTTTGTTGAAAACCATCATTATTAGCACTTAGTGATGTGATGGGGATAGATTGTTTAGCATTAATCGTGAACAATCCCGATGCAGTATTATGTACTGAAAGTGCAAAATCAGTAGGCGAAATATCATTAGCTTGATTAAGTGAGGTAAGTATTTTATACGTTCTTTCTAGTTCACCATGTCGGCTTGAAAAAATTGCCAAATCCAACTTGTTATTTTCAATCAGCTCTAAACCAACTTCAACAGCGAGACGTGAAGGAATACTCATTCTTCTTGCTTGCATCATAGGCAATTTATTGAGTTTGGGTAATGGTAAATCCCAATTATGACTTTCCTGTTTAGACCACAATTCCCAGTCAGATTTAGAAGATAAACCAGCAGATAAAGCAAACCAATTTTCGATTGAAAAAGAAAATCTCATATTAATGTTTTTTTAATTAGTTCTTTACTTAGTAAGTTTTTGTAATATTATTAAGTCGATAATTACAGAAAATTTTCGATTTATTTATACAATACAGTAAAACTATAAAAAGGCAATACATTGGCAGGACAAGAAAACATCAAATATGGATTTAATAAGGAAATTTATACAGCCTTAGAAGCGATCACAGAAGCTCAAAAAATTGCTTTTGCTCCTATTTTATTTCAAGCCATTATCTGTCTTAAAAACAAAGGAATTTTGTTTCATATAGATCAGTCTGGTAAAACAGGTATTAATTTAGAAGAATTAACTAAAAAAGTATCTTTATCACCTTATGCAATTGAACTTTTGTTGGATGTTGCACTTAGTATGCGTGTCATTTATCAGCAAGACTCCAATTATATTTTAGGTAAAGTTGGACATTTTTTATTGCATGATAAAATGACCGATGTTAACTTAAATTTTTCCAAAGATATTTGCTACCAAAGTATGTTTTTTCTTCAAGAAGCACTTGAAAAAGGCGAACCAAGCGGTCTTAAAGTTTTTGGTGATGGAAACACGATTTACCCTATGTTGCAGTCGTTGCCCGAACAAGCGAAAAAAAGTTGGTTTGATTTTGATCACTTTTATTCCGATCACTCTTTTCCTGTTGCTTTAACTCATATTATGGAATTAAAACCCAAGCATGTTTATGATGTTGGCGGTAATACTGGTAAATGGGCGATTTATTCAGTTAAACATTTGCCTGAAACTCAAGTAACAATTTTAGATTTGCCTGAGCAAATAGCAGTAGCTAAAGAAAACGTTAAACAAGCAAACCTTGAAAATCGTATCGATGGTATTGCTGTAAACTTACTAGAAACAGATATTTTACCCAATCAAGCAGATGTATGGTGGATGAGTCAGTTTCTAGATTGCTTTAATTCGGATCAAATTACTCAGATATTAAAATTAATCCACCGTAGTATGCATGATGGTGCATATGTTTGTATTATGGATCTTTTTTGGGATCGCCAAAATTTTGCAGCCGGGGCTTTAAGTTTAAATGCTTCCTCTCTCTATTTTTCCTGTTTAGCAAATGGTAATAGCCGCTTTTATCACTCTAAGGTATTTTATAAATGCCTAAATGAAGCTGGATTTCATGTTGAGAAAGATATTGATGGACTCGGATTTGGTCACACTTTACTAATATGTAAAAAACGTTAATAAAAATAATCTTAAAGGAGTAAACAATGAAATTTTTTAAATATATTGCTGCATTTTTCTTAGTTTCACTATTGTTTGGTTGTGCAGGTAAATATCAAGCACCAAACAATATTACCACCCCAGTTAATGGTTTAACTAAAGCGCAGGTTAAACAAGCTATTTTAGATAGTGGAACAAAAGGTAAAGCAGCATTCGGTACTTGGAAAATGGAAGTCTTAAATAGCAATACTATTAGGGGTCATTTATTCAACCGTAAATTTGAAGTTGTAGTTGATATCCCTTATTCAGCGACAAGTTATTCAATCAATTACGTGTCTGTTAGTCCAAATTTACAAGGTAGCAATGGAAAAGTTCACCGTAATTACAATCGTTGGGTAAATAATCTTGATGTTAAAATTAGAGAAGGCCTTTTCAGAGCTAAATAAGAATTTTATCTAAAAAATATTTTTATTTTCTAATGAAATATCGGTAGGCCCAAAATTGGTTTGGGCTTATTCATAATAATCAAATGCGCCAATATTATCTCCCTTTACTTTCTATAAAAACATTTTATTATTTACTAGCAATAATATTAATCGTTAAAATTAACTATCTATTCTTGGTATTGAAGTTTAGAATATATCCATATTCATAAATTAGTATGAATATTATTCAAGTTCCAATCTTTTCTTTTCTATCTTTTTCTATTTCATAAATCTTAGCACTTGAGGACAATTATTATGTTTCAATGGCTTTCAAATTGGATTTTAGATGGACTTAAGCATTCACCCGAAATACTTTTATTTCTTTCTTTAAGTTTAGGGTATTTGATTGGTGGAATTCGAATCGGTAAATTTCAATTAGGTGGGGTTGCTGGTTCATTATTGGTGGCAGTGGCATTAAGTGTATTTGGTGTTACTGTCGATGCTGGCGTTAAAGCTGTGCTTTTCGCCCTATTTATTTATGCTGTCGGGTTCGAAAGTGGACCACAATTCTTCCGTTCATTAGGAGTTAAAACTCTGCGTGAAATCTTTTTAGCGTTATTTATTGCTGTTGCTGGTTTTGTAACGGTAGTAGTTTTAGCCAAATTATTCAATTTAGATAAAGGCCTTGCTGCTGGTTTAGCTGCAGGAGGATTAACACAATCTGCCATTATGGGTACGGCATCTGATGCGCTAACTCAGCTAGGCTTAAGCCCAGAAGAGTTAAGCCGATTACAAAGTAATGTAACCATTGGTTATGCAGTGACTTATATCTTCGGTTCACTTGGCGCTATTATTGTTTGTGTTAACATTTTGCCGAAAATTATGGGGCGAGAAATTAACGACGATGCAATTAAGGCCGAAGCAGAACAATTACATGGCTCACTTTTATTAGGTAGTGGTCAAAACTTTGCTTTATCTGATGTAACTGGTCGCTTATATCGTATTACTAATAAGGTTAATCAAACCGTTGAAAGTTTAGAAAAGGTGATTAATGGTATTAGTATTGAGCGAATCAAACGTGGCAATCGTATTATTGAAGCTGCACCTGAAACTTTATTAAAAGCCAAAGATATTATTTTGGTTGTTGGTCATCGGGATGCCATGATTGCTGCAGCTGATTTATTGGGTGAAGAAGTGAATTCAGCACAGGGTATGGATGTGGTGATGAATACCCAAGATGTTGAAATGCGTAATACTCGATATGTCGGTCAAAATTTAACGCAAGTGCTTTCATCTGACGAAGTGATGAAGTTAAAGCATGGTATTTATTTAATTGCTGTTCATCGTGATGGACAACCATTGCCATTAAACAATGATATGGTATTTAAATTAGGTGATGTCATTACTATTTATGGTACTGATGGTGATTTAAGGCGTGTAGTAGATAGAATTGGTGCGCCGATTACCAAAAGTGAAAAAACTGATTGGATATTCCATGGGTTAGGTCTTGTTGTTGGACTTATAATTGGTCTTATTGTGATCCGAGTCAGTGATATTCCAATCACTTTAGGTGCAGGTGGTGGTGCATTATTATCAGGATTATTGTTTGGTTGGTATCGCTCCTTGCATCAAACTGTTGGAAATATTCCAACCGGAGCTGTGCAACTACTTAAAGATTTTGGCTTAGCTGGCTTTGTAGCAGTGGTTGGTCTTAGCTCAGGTTTACAAGCCATTAATACGATTAAAGATCAAGGTCTTTCATTATTCTTAATTGGTGTTGTAGTGACTTTATTGCCGATGTTACTTGGCATTTATTTTGGCAAGTATGTACTAGGTTATAAAAATTCAGCGGTATTTGCTGGAGCTTTAGCTGGCTCTCGCAGTGCGAATCCTGCTTTTGGTGAAGTACTTAATAAAGCTGGTAACTCAACGCCTACCAATTCTTTTGCTATTACCTATGCTTTAGCTAATGTTTTCCTAACATTATTGGGACCATTAGTTGTTGCTTTTGTTTAATTGACATCTCAAATTAAGGATACATAGTTATGAAAAGTAATAATGAATATGCAAAATATGCGAATTTAAGTCCTTTTGAATTGAAAGATAACTTAATTAAACTAGCACAAAGCCATACTGACCGTGTGATGTTAAATGCAGGGCGTGGTAATCCTAATTTTTTGGCAACATGGCCACGACAAGCATTTTTTCAACTTGGTGTTTTTGCGCTACAAGAATCCGAAATGTCATTTTCATATATGAATGAAGGTGTTGGTGGTATGCCAATTAAGGCTGGTTTAACTGGTCGTTTTGAACATTTTGTTCGTCAAAATTATCAAACACCTGGCGTGTCATTTTTAGGTAAAGCATTTTCTTATATTCGCGATCAGCTCGGCCTAGATGAAAATGCATTTTTACAAGAGATGGTGGAAGGTATTTTAGGTTGTAATTATCCTGTACCAGATAGAATGTTACGCTTTAGCGAAGAGGTAGTTAAAGCATATGTGCTTACACAAATGGGAGCACAATATCTTGGTCGTGATGATCTTGATCTGTTTGCCGTTGAAGGTGGTACTGCAGCAATGGCTTATATTTTCAATTCTATGAAAGAAAATAACTTAATCGAAAAAGGCGACAAAATTGCGATTGGCGCACCTATTTTTACACCATATTTAGAAATTCCAGAGCTTAATGATTATCAATTAGTAGAGGTATTAGTTAATTCTGATCCTGATGCCAATTGGCAATATCCAGAAGCTGAATTACGTAAATTAGAAGATCCTACTATTAAAGCTTTTTACTTAGTTAATCCATCTAATCCCCCATCAGTAAAAATTGATGATAAAAGCTTGCAGATCATTGCTGATATTGTGAAAAAACGTCCTGATTTAATTATTTTAACTGATGATGTTTATGGCACATTTGCCGATAATTTCCAATCTTTGTTTGCTATTTGTCCAAAAAATACAATTTTAGTTTATTCATTTTCTAAATACTTTGGTGCAACTGGTTGGCGTTTAGGTGTTATTGCTACAGCACGTGATAATATATTCGATAAAAAAATTAAGGCATTGCCTAGCAAAACGAGACAAATTTTAGATAAACGCTATAGTTCTATTGTAACTGATCCTGAAAATTTAAAATTTATTGATCGTTTAGTGGCCGATAGTCGTGCAGTTGCACTAAATCATACCGCTGGGCTTTCAACTCCACAACAAGTACAAATGGTGTTATTTGCATTGTGTGAAATGATGGATACCGATCAAAGTTATAAAGCAGCATTAAAATCATTGATCCGTCGTCGAGCGGCTTCGTTATATCAACATTTAGGACTTGCGCATCATACTGATGAAAATAGTGTTGATTACTATACCTTAATTGATCTAGAACATATTTGTCGTGAGCTTTATGATGACAAATTTGCTAAATGGATCTTAAAAAATAAAAATCCATCTGAAATGTTATTTAGAATTGCCGATGAAGCTGGCGTTGTTTTATTGCCAGGTAAAGGATTTGCTGTACAGCATCCTTCGGCTCGAGCTTCATTAGCCAACTTAAATGAATATCAATATGCAGCGATTGGTTTATCAATGCGAAAACTTGCTCAAGAGTATTATGCTGAGTATCAAAGTAAAGCTAAGAAAAAATAGTTAATCATTTAGATTAATTCATTTGTCTACATATCAAACCCTAGTTTAACTAGGGTTTTTTATTTTATATATCATTTAACTTGATTATAAATTTTAGTTATTCCTTCTGAATAAAATCAAGTTAATTTAATAATATTGATTTTTTTTAAACAGTAATTTGACAGCTTATTTTCCAATCTATATTATTGCAAATGAAAATCATTATCAATTATGGCGTGTTCGGATGAAAAAAATAACTGCAAAATTTAGTTTATTTAGCTTGTGCCTTATAAGCTGTTATAGCTCTATTGTTCTAGCTGAAAATAAAATTAAAGATATCAAGGAAGATAATGAAAAAGATAAATTGGAGACAATTACTGTTACTGGTGAAGGGGTACAACGTAGTGAATTACAAACTAGTTCAAGTTTAAGTGTTATAACCAATAAGGATATCGAAAGACGTCCCGATTTTTATTCTCTACTAAATGTACTGAAACAAACATCAAATGTGTTAGATACAGGATTAGGTAATGATGTACCCACAATTCGCGGCGTAGAGGGTACTTCAGCTCATGGTGCAGTGTCCTTTTTAGCCGGCGTTCGTCCTAGAGTTAATATTCAGGTTGATGGTGATTCATCGAATTATTATGAATTAGCATTTGGCACAAAATCACTTTGGGATATTAAACAAGTCGAAGTTTACCGTGGGCCACAGAGTTATTCTCAAGGCCGTAATTCTATAGCTGGCGCTATAGTTATGCAGAGTAACGATCCCATCAATAAATTTGAGGCAGCCGCTAAAGCGGACTATGGTAATCAAAATAAACGCCAATTAGCCGCAATGCTATCTGGTCCATTAATTGATGAGCAATTACTTTTTCGCTTTACGGTTGATCAGAAAGGTCGCAAGTCGTACGAACATATAGCAAATTATCATCCAGCAGGAGATTCAAGGAAGTTTAAAGCCACCACAACTAATGCTAAATTACTTTGGTTACCTTCGGCTGTACCCGATTTTTATAGTCGTTTGACCTTTAAACATGTAGATTCACGAAATCCTCAAGGTGAATTTAAACCAACAATTATTCGTGATACATATCGTCCGGTTCATAAAACTCGTACTTCGAGCACAATATGGGATGCAGGTTATCAATTTAATGATACATGGGAATTTGAAAATAAAACTGTTTATTCTAATTATATTCGTGACCGTTTTTCGCTACCTTCTGGCGCACCATCAAGAGTGGAAGGTCATCAGTGGCAAGTTCAGCCAATTTTAAGATACAACGATGGTTCATATAAAGGTTTATTGGGTCTATTTTATTTAAAGGCACCACAAGATGACAGTATTTTATTAGGGGTTCGCAACCTTTATCATGACGTTACAAACACTAAAGCGGTTTTAGGGGAATTTACCTTTAAACCAATAGATATTATCGAAGTAAATCTGTCTGCTCGTTATGAACAAGAAAAACATACTCGCAACGGCGGTAGTAACTATGTTTTAAATTATCAGAGTAAAACAGATGTTTTCTTACCAAAATTTGATATTGCTTATTTAATCAGTGATGATCAGAGAATTGGTGCCAAAATTGCTCGCGGTTACAATCCTGGTGGTGCAGGTATTACCTTTACATCTCCTATTAAAATCTACAGTTATTCACCTGAATATCTTTGGAACTACGAGATTTATCATCGTTGGCTTTCAGAAGATAAACGCCTAAAAGTTAATACCAATATTTTCTATAATGACTATAAAGATATGCAAATTGAGTATTCTCATCCACTAGGAACAACTATTGCTAATGCCGATAAAGCTATAACTTATGGCGCTGAATTTAATATTGAATGGCAAGCAACACAAAATTTAAATTTAACCTCTGGTTTGGGCTTACTTAAAACCAAAATAGAAAAATACAGCGACAGTAAAAATTATAACGGCAATAAGCTAACGCGTGCTCCTGGTTATACATTTAATCTAGGCGGTTACTATAACCTACCATATGGGCTGGAAACCGGATTAAATGCATCGTTTGTGGATAGTTACTATACTGATGCATCAAATAATAGGACATCGAAAATTGATAGTTATTACCAAGCAAATGCTTATTTAGCTTATAACTTTAAACAAGGTCGAATCATGCTTTATGCTGATAATGTTTTCAATGCGCATGAAAAAATAAGCCTTATGTCCTCATCTTCTCGATATAGCACTTATCAGCAACCACGACAAGTAGGTATTTCTGCACAAATAAACTATTGATAAATCAGTTAAATATTATATGTACGAAAGGTCTAAATTTGTTTTATTTTTTACTACTAAAGAATGGTATTAATGAAAATATTATGACCACAAAATAGGTACTGCAAAAGGAAAATTAGTAAATGAATGACAAAGCAACAATTAAATTACCTAAAAATGTATGGTTATTATTTGTAAGTCTTTATATTACAGAATATGTTGGTATTGGCTTTTTGACAATCGCCTTAGCTTTAATCCTAAGAAAAGATGGTATGGAGTTAGACCAATTAAGTCTTATTCCTTTAATGATGTTACCAATTGGTTTAAAAATTTTATGGGCACCTGTTATTGATAAATATTTAAAAAGACGAATATCTCATTATCGCAATTGGTTATTTATCTCTTTAACGCTAATGTTAGTATGCTTAATCTTTATAGCTTTGTTAGATCCTATAAAACAGTTTTATATCATTTTACCCATCATTTTTATTTTTTCGACCATGACTGCAACTCAAGAATTAGCCATATCAGGATTAGCCTGTAATATTTTTTTAGTTCAGCAACGTTATCTAATTTCAAGTATCAAAACCAGTGGTTCTATGATAGGTAATATTTTAGGTGGCGGAGTAATTTTACTACTTTATGCCTATATTGGTTGGATGGGTTGTTTATTATTAATTGCTATTTTAATTGGATTTACATTAATTCAACTTTTCTTTTTTGAAGAGTACCGTTACTGTCAAAATAAACCAATATATGAAAATATGGATCCTAAATATTGGAAAGATCTGATTATCATCTGGAAAGGTAGAATTAATTGGTTAATTATTTTGATACTTATGCCGTTTAGTTTCTTACCAGCTTATAATCTATTATCACCAATACTTGTCGATGATGGTTGGGCATTATCAGATATTGCTATTTTATTAAAAGTATTTGGATCCATTGTTAGCTTAGTGGCTGTTATATTAGTTGCAAAAATCCTCAAGCGATTATCTAGGAAACAAAGTTTAACATATTCATTACTTTTTCATGCTTTTGGTTTACTTGCATTCATCCCGATCTCGTTAGGTTATGTTAATATTTTTAATGTCTATTTAGCCTGTTTTCTTTACTTCTTTAGTTTACCTTTAATGTCTATTGCGATTACTGCCATCATAATGGACAACTCAGATAGTTCACAGGCACGTTCTACTGCTTGTAATGCTCAATCAGCGCCAAGTTTTATATGTGGATTTATCGTAATATCACTAAGTTATTATCTTGCACAAAAATTTGGTTATTTTCCAGTTGTAATCGGCTCAATAGTATTGGCATTTTTAAATGCATTTTATGCAAGTCGAACAATGGGAAAATAGTATCAGAATAGGTAGATAGGATAACTTTAAAGCGTAATTGGATGGATAATTAAATTAGTATGCTTATTGCTCAAGATATTGGATACCAAATTCAAGATACCCTTGTTGTTAATCATGTAACGACTCAATTTCAACCAGGGCTTGTCTATGGTATTGTTGGTCATAACGGCTCTGGCAAATCGACATTTATTAAATTATTAGCAGAGCAAATTGCCGCAACATCTTGTGTTATCACATTCGATGAAAAAAATAGATTTTAGTTAATTAAATAATTATTCAATTTTTTAATTATATTGCCATTTTAATAACTCAATTAAAAAACTCACTTTTTTGGTGTTTTTTGATAAACTAATTATTAATAAACAATATAATCGTAACAGATATAATATGTAGTATTTGTTTTAATTTTTTTATTTAGGAAAAAACGTGCGAGCTTTTTTTCAGCAATCAAATTTTACTGATGGAGCACTAGCTTTAGCGCTTTCTCCTGCATTGACGCCAACAGGTATTGTTAATCATCCGGTATTTTTTTCTGGTTTTGCTCTTTATCCTCAAATTATTGCAAGAGGATTGCTTGTATTAGCAGACATTACTTCTACGAACTATTTCCAGTATAAGCCTGAGTTTCAAAAAGATCCGGTACTTTCAGCGCAAGGTGATCGTGTAAGAGCAGAGTGTTTTTCTGCCTGTAATGGGGTATATGCACGTTTAGATTTATTAAGAGAAGGCCTTGATGGAGAGATTTATCGAGGTACTACTAATGTTGATATTGGTATTGGTTTAAGACAAGCTCTTGCTAAGGTTAATAGTAAAGACAGACTTCATTTAAATATAGGTGATCAAGGGTTAGTAACACGGCATATAGAGGATAAAGGCAATCATCTCAAAGGGTTAGATAAAATCATTTTACAACGGCCTGTTCAAATGCCTAATCGGTGGATAAGAGCTTTAGGCAATATCGCTGAAATCCATAAAAACATGAAGCCAGTTTTTACAATAAAAGGACCTCAAGCACAAATGTTTGTGAGTACTCTACCTAATGTAACGAGTAAAAATCAATTTGGTTGGCTTGTATTATCGCGTTCAGGTATTAAATTAATGTCTAGAAGCGATACGCATAGTGTTTATATATCTGGCTTGCATCGTCTCAATGCACTTAAGCGACTAATAACTAATATTAAAAGTTTAACCTTTTACTGTTTGCAAAATAACGAGCAGGGGCCATGCATGATTGAAGTAAGCCTTTTGGGTGCTCGTTTAACACTCAGCTTAACAGCTGAAACATGGCAAGGATATTCTGGTGAAGGAGCATTGTTAACATCTTTAGTTTCATCAGCAGAACAAAAAGATTCAAAAATAGTGAATGATCTTTTACAGTTTGATGCGCTTATTAATAAAGAACAATTGTCAAATGCTTCTGCATTAGAGGCTTATCGCATTGAGCGCGCACTAGCTTATCTTGCCGTTTCTGGAAAACTTGGGTTTGATGCATATGAAGGTTCTTATTTTCATCGCGAATTACCAGAAGATCCGAACCGAGTTTTAAAAGATAATCCACGTCTTATTGGTGCGCATAAATTAGTTGATCGGATCGAAAAAATTGATGAGATGACATGGATAGTCAATTCTACAGATGATAGTTATCGTGTGTCTATTCCTATAAATCAACTGAATTGCAATCCACAATGTACATGTACTTGGTATCTTAAAAATCAACAGAAAAAAGGCCCTTGTAAGCATGTTTTAGCTGTACAAATCAAGGAAGGTATTTATGAACTCTAAGCTTGAAGAAGCCGTTGCTATTTTTAACTCTTTGGGATGGGAAAAAGTAACTATAGATACCATATTACAGCAACCACTAGGCACAAAAGAACAACAAAAAATAGCGCTGAATGGTCTAAAAAATGGAGACTGGGAGCGTCTTATTAAAAGAGAGGCAAACAGCGATTACAGCAATGAAGGATATATTGAATGCAATCTCAAACATATCACATTGTATGCTATTAGGATTGGTGTTTCTATCACCCGTGCTTTAGAGTTTGCTTATTTTGCTGATAGGCCCTTATTACTGCCTATTATTAAGGATAAAGGTGAAAAATATGCGACTAACTTTATCAGCAAAGCTTGCGTATCCAGAAGAAGAGTATTTGAACACTCTTCAAGTGTATTTGGTGATATTGCCGTTCAACTTGTTGATCAGTTAAATTTAGCTATTCCTGAAAGCTACGAATATATGAAAGATTGGGCCGTTTATGCTGCTTTGTCCATGGGATTACCTGCTGAAGATTATTCTAGAGCAGTATCGACACAAGAGTTACCAACACAAGAACAAATAAAACGCAGATTTTCTGAGCATATTAAAATAGGGATTGCCGTCAATGTACCTGCAACGGGACCATTCTTTTCTGTATTTATCGAAGGTGTTAAGCAAGGTTGGCTCTCAAAACACGATGCAATAGAGTTTATCTTTTTTGCGTTAGATATTGCCAGTCGACCTGGGGATAGAAAGGTTTGGGTTAGTGCAATAGAGGGGTTAGGGATAAGTACTACAACGTTATGTGAAAGAACAGCTGTTTTGATTCCTTTACTTGCCAAAGGTGAATCAGATGTAATTGCAAAAATTGCGCCTATATTGATAAAAAATGTTGATGATGAACTTTTAAATGAGGTAATGATAGCTTCATTCTCCGCAAAGGTTAAATCAACAAAACAGTTAGTTTTAAAAACAGCAATGACAAGAAAAGCCCTTAGTGATGTAGAGCAACTCACACCATGGCTGGCGATATGGTGTGACGATAAAGATAAATCTATTGCAAAGCTAGCTCGTCAATTGGCTAACCATTGGCAACTCAATTATGCACAAATTGAAGAAAGTCATACACAGGACATTAAACATCTTTGGCAAAAAACACCATCTTTATGGACATGCCCTCAATTTGATTGGGGAGAAGTTACACCTCAAGCATTAACAGAGCTTGCCAGTGAACTGGTTAATCGAAGAGAGTTCGTTTGTGATACTGTTGTTGAAAGATTTCTAGCTGTTGCAAATAAGATCGCTTATAACGATCCTCAATCGGCTAGAACAAGTTTGGCGGGGGTGAAACCAACATCTGTTGATGTACTACTTAATTTGATTGCTTGTTGGGTGAAAGGAATCGAACCTGAAGGCTATTGGGGAGCAGATCAGAAAGATATGGTACATGAAGTATTGCATGCTCGTAATTATGTAGTGTGCAAAAATTTAGATCAATTGCCTTGTATTTTATCAACTCCTAGTAAGAGTGATCTTTCAATTACAGTAGATGATTTTTGTAAGCGACTAGAAAAATATCAGAAAAATAAAATTCATGCACTTGAAGCAGATATATTTTTAGCTTTAACTCGTTTGGATACCAAAACACAAAGTAGTAAAAATTTAAACTTATTAAAAACGTTAAAGGTTGATGTCATTTTACAATCAGGTAAAAAAATCCCTATTAACGCTAGTGACATAGTTTTAGCTTATCTTAATTGCCCAGTAAAAGAAGTTTTATTAGATTATAATGAGGAATATTTTTGGGATATAAAAATTCCAACCACCCCATCATTACAATACTTTCCTAAAAGGTTTGATTCTTTAGGTGATTTGACTACTAGTGCATTTTCTGTGTTTCCGCTCTGGGGTGATGCTGCTATACGACTGAGTGTTTCCTCATTCAATGAAATGGAGCATGGAAAAGGACTCATTTTTAGGCAAATTGCTAAGAGACAAATACCGTTAACTGCTGGTGTTGCAATGAATATTCTCGCTGCACAGCGTTCAGCATCACCCCGTGCTATAGCTGATATAGCCTTAGCCGTGAATGAGGCATGGGAAAGAGGTTTACTTATACCAGGAATTGCTGATGTTTTCTTACTAGACTGGATAAATAGCACTCCTTCTAAATTAGTTAGCTTAGTTGCAACGCTGTCAAATATTGCTCAGCAAGGGCTTTTATCTGTTGTATGGCCAATTTTAGACGAATTAATTTTAGCCTCTTTAAAAGCGCCGAGATTACTAGTGGGAACTGATGAAATTGTAAATGCTATAGCAGAATTTTTACCCGAAGTTCAGTTTGCTGTTACCAATGGACTTGCGTCGCCAAATCAACTGGATCTTTTAGGTTTGAGAACTTTAGCTGAAAAAACAGGCAGTTCACGAGTAATCAATGTAGCAAAATATATTATTACTCAATTACCAGACATTAAATTTGTTAAATCAAAAAAATCTAATGAAGTTAATGTAACTGATTTTGATAAAATTTGGCCTAAAAAAGAAAAAAACATTCCGGTACTTGATGATGGCGCTATTATCTCAATTGATTTATTTGAGCAAAGCAAATCTAATTCCGCTTTCATTTTTACATTGAAACTACCAGATATTAATGACCGAGTTTTTCATATAGTAAAAACAAATTGGTTTTATGATTTAGAAGAAGGGCAATGTCAAGCATATCCAGCCCCCATAGAACACCCTAAATTTACAACGGATAGCCAAAAAAGTGTTTATTTGCATTGGGATAATGATAAAAAAGCCTTACTGGTCAGCAAATATCGAAATTGGTTAAAAAATGAAGATGGCCCATTGTCTAGTACAAAAATACCAGCATTATCGAATACTTTATTGATGGTTGTTATTGGACTTCTCGCTCAAGATGGCGAAGGTGCCTATTTTGCTGAAAATTATGTTTTAACAAGTCACATTGATGAAGAAACTGTTCGTAGAGCAATTTTACTATTTTTAAAAAATCCCATTGTAAGTCCTGCAAAACTTATTAGGTCATTAGAAAAAGAAATTAAATTTTTACCATTACTTTGGCCTATTTTAATTGAATGTGTTCGTTTTGTTGGTAATCTAATTAGTCGAGGGGAAAAAATACCAGTCTGGACAAATCGTATTTTAGATATATCTTTACAGTATTCCGCTTATTTGAAAGAAGCTGCATTGCGTGGTTACATCAAAGATGCTAAATGGGAAGGTCTGCATGAAATAGCTTCATCAAAATTAAAGTCAACAGCAGTTGCGAAAGCAAAACAGTTGCAAGAAGATTTAAATATTAACCTTTAATCAAAGACTGTTACAGTACTATTAAATGTATATTTATTTTGTTATTTCTAGTGCATCATGAACTTTAATGCCTAAATAGGATGTTATACTTTTGTATTAGTATGTCTATTTAGGCAATAGTTTTTTAGTTAGAATGAGCCTTAAGCATAGCTAACTCCTCTATCCATAATCATACAAACGAGAACAGGTTATTAATCCCCAAACATTAATGTGATGGTATACACCCCCCTCAATTATTTTTACAAATAAATGGTGAAGTGATACTACAGAGAAGAAGAGTAAATAACATTACAATGAGAATGAATTAAGAGTTGATCATAAATTTGCTTTTCATGGTTATGATATTATATAAAACCACAACATCTGATTTCGTGTTTTTAAAGTAAAAGCATTATCGGGATCTAAATTATGGACGTAATTAAATTGAGCTTCTTTTTCAACGTACTCATCTAATAATTGTCGTAAATTATCTTTCATTATTTATCAAAATCGAGAATTAATGTTTGTGTTGTATCAGGATGATGACTATCTCTTTGCAAGAGAATGCTTGATACCGCCAGTAAAATTTGTTGATTCAAAATACTATCAATATTTCTTGCTCCAGTATCTAGTAATAAACACGCAGCAACCAATTGATCATAGAGTTGTTCGTCCACATTAAAATCGATTTTATAATGTTTTTATAATTGTGAAGCCACTTTGTCTAATTTCATTTTCACAATATGTCGTAATGAATCGTTTGCTAGCGGTGTGAAAATAACAGTTTGAAAACGCGCAAGTAGTGCTGGTTGAAAGTGTTCTCGAATAATTGGACGTAATAATTCATGCTAGTGTAGCTAGATCTGCATCAGGCATTTATCAAAAAAATGCCATAAGTTCATCGTTACCCAAATTCGACGTCATAATAATTAATGTGTTGAGAAAATCAATTTCTCGACCTTCTCCATCTCGCATAAATCTACGGTCAAAAACTTAATAGAATAAATTAAGCACGTCGCCATGTGCCTTTTCAACTTCATCAAATAAAACCACACTATAAGGCCGTTTTCTGACAGCTTCAGTCAAAACACCATCTTGACCATATCCGACATAGCCATGAGGCGATCCTTTGAGTTGAGAGACAGTGTGTGCTTCTTGGTAATCAGACATATTGATAGTAATCAGCGATTGTTGACCACCGAATAATGTATCACACATGATAATTAGAAATTTAATCCAAATCAGATCTGCGTCTTTTTATTTATATTATTAACAACCTCAATGATAAGGTATTAATCTTGAGTTTTTATGCATATTTATTACAGTATTTTCATCTAATACTGTAAACAATGCGAACTAATTTTACATTAAGATGTTATACTTTCAGGCAAAGGTAATAAACAGAAAATAGACATTAATGAAATATAAGATGAATAAAAAATAATCACAACTTATGGAGATTTATTCATAGCATCAAGTGTTTTTTTATTTTATTTTTTGAATTCAAGCTTGTTGTGTTTTCAATAATATAGGACTTGAACATAATAAAGTACAAATAAAAAATTATGAGAAAAATAACCACTAATCAATAACTAATACGGGTGAGATAATAATTTGTGCGATAGTGAATTGCTTTCTCAGTAACGTATAGGCGGCTTGACGACCAATTTCAATCGGTTTATTGTCAACGTAACTGATTAAACTTTTTGCCATCTGTATTTCGGCTTGAGTAGCGAAACTCATTATTTCTACCTGTGGTTCCAAATAGCTCACTAATCCCCCTTTACCAATTGTTCGACCGAATTTAGATGCACTCAAAATTAAAGATAGGGTTGCAGACGTATCATGACACAAAAAAGCGGTAACGTTGGGATGCTGTTTAAGTAAAAAGCTAACATCATCCAATAATTCTGGCCGTTCATTAGGTATTATCCATTCAGATCTAAATTTTAATCCATGTTTTGCAAGAATATGACCAAATCCAGCTAAACGTTCTGCTCGCGTTAATGAATTTGTTCTTCCACCTAAGTAAGCTATTTGACGATATCCTTTGCCAATAAAGTATTCCGTTGCTAACTCTGCGCCTAATCGATTATCAGAGCAAATTTGAGAGATATTACTCAAACTACTTGATTGAGCAACAATGACTAAGGGAATTTTGTGCTTATCAGTTATTGTCTTAATATCATAGGTCAGTATTCCGCTATACCCCAAAATAATGCCTGATACATCTTGTTCAATGAGTGAATTGACGCTTTTCAATAATCCTTCTTTTGTCATATCTGATTGCAACAAAAAAAGAATATAGTCTTGCTTAGAGAAAACTTCATTGATACCGGTAATAATACTTGCATAAAAAGCGTCTCTAATATCACGAACAATAACACCGATAATTGCCGATTGACCACTGCGTAACCTTGCTGCATTTTTATTACGAACATAACCGAGCTGTTCTATTACTTGGTTAATTTTTTGAACAGTCACATCAGATATTCGCCCTTTTCCACTTAATGCGAGTGAAACAGTAGTAACAGAAACATTCGCATGCTTGGCTACGTCATTAATTGTGGGTTTCCGCATCGTATTAAATTCACTTAAGTTCAGAACTGATGATTATTTTAGTCATTTTAAGTTGAATTTCCTACAGTTAAATATATTTTCTAATTTTGTGACATAAATCTCATTTATAGTTGATAAAACGTTTTACCTAAATGTAAAGAAAATGTTAATTTAAGTGGAATCAATTAACTTTTAGGTAAAATTATGACGAATAAAGCAACCAAAGTCACTTTTTGGGAATTTTTTCAAAGCCTTGGTAAAACATTTATGTTACCAGTCGCTCTACTTTCTTTTTCTGGAATTATGCTAGGCATAGGGAGTTCACTTGCCAGCCAAGATGTTCGAGAACTATTACCTTTTTTAGATAATCATGTATGTATTGCTATTTTTACTTGGATGAGCAAAATAGGATCATTCTCATTTAGCTTTCTTCCTGCAATGTTTGCCATTGCCATTCCTTTAGGGCTCGCTAGAGAAGATAAGGGCGTTGCTGCATTTTCAGGTTTTGTTGGTTATACCGTATTAAGCTTAAGTATTAACTTCTACCTTACTATAGTTGGTATTTTACCTCAAAACGATCCTAATATATTAAGAGCCAACGACATTCAATCTGTACTTGGTATTCAATCCATTAATACGGGTATTTTAGGTGCTATTTTAGTAGGAATTATAGTATATTTTTTACATGAACGTTTTAGAAAAATTCGTCTACCCGATGCATTAGCTTTTTTTGGTGGTAATCGTTTTGTACCGATTATTACCATGTTAACTTTAGGCGTCGTAGGTTTATTTGTTCCTATCGTGTGGCCTTTTTTTGCAAAAGCTATTAGTGGTTTGGGTTATCTTGTTAATAGTGCTGGTGCATTTGGTCCATTTA
Organism: Gilliamella sp. N-G2; assembly: GCF_002142215.1. Classification (GTDB taxonomy): domain Bacteria; phylum Pseudomonadota; class Gammaproteobacteria; order Enterobacterales; family Orbaceae; genus Gilliamella. Next base: position 33,779 of record NZ_NAST01000014.1, on the reverse strand, counting down.
TTTTTGGTACAGGCGAACGTTTGTTATTGCCTTTTGGTTTGCATCATATTCTTGTTGCGTTGATTCGTTTTACTGATGCTGGCGGCACTATGGAGGTCTGTAATGAGACAGTAAGTGGCGCACTAACCATTTTCCAAGCTCAATTATCATGCCCAACAACGACTGGGTTTTCTGAAAGTGCAACGCGATTTTTATCCCAAGGAAAAATGCCATCATTCCTAGGCGGACTACCTGGCGCCGCATTAGCAATGTATGTTTGTGCTAAACCTGAGAATAGAAGCAAAATTAAAGGGCTCCTCATTTCAGGTGTTGTTGCCTGTACTGTAGGTGGTATCACTGAACCATTAGAATTTTTGTTTCTGTTTATTGCCCCAGTTTTATACGTGATTCATGCTTTATTAACAGGAATCGGCTTTATGGTAATGTCGTTACTTGATGTTACCATTGGTAATACTGATGGTAACATTATCGATTTTGTCGTATTCGGTATTTTACATGGTACAAGTACAAAATGGTACTGGGTTCCTGTTATTGCAGCTGTTTGGTTTGTGGTTTACTTCTTTGTGTTTAAATTCTTCATTTTACACTTCAATATCAAAACACCGGGTCGAGAAGTAGAAAGTAAAAACGACAATAATACCAATGCTCAAACAACCACAAGCAAATCAGGTTATAATACAGCTCAAATATTAGAAGCATTAGGCGGTGCAGATAACATCGTTTCTTTAGACAACTGTATTACTCGGCTGCGTTTATCAGTTAAAGATATTAACATTGTTGATGACCAGAAGTTGAAAGCCAATAAAGCCATTGGAGTTGTTCGTCTTAATGAACATAACTTGCAAGTCGTGATAGGTCCACAAGTTCAGTTAGTTAAAGATGAATTGCAACAATATTTGACTCAATAAATAGTGAAATTAGGTAGTGATAATGTCAATTTATCACTACTATTATTTAGATCACACAGGAATACGATAATGGCTCTGTCAAACTTATTTGATTTTAACACCCCGATAGATCGTAAAGGTACATGGTGCACACAATGGGACTATGTGCAAGACCGTTTCGGTATCGCTAACTTAGTTCCTTTTACCATCTCTGATATGGATTTTAGAATAGCTCCATGTATTGAAGAGGCATTACATCGACGTATTAGCCATGGTGTACTTGGTTATAGTCGTTGGCAAAATGAAGAATACCTTGATGCAATCAAATATTGGTACTCATCACAATTTAATGCAACAATTGATACCAATATGATTGTATACGGCCCGTCCGTAATTTATATGGTTGCAAAATTAATCAACTTATGGAGTCAACAAAATGACAGTATTGTCGTTCATACTCCTGCCTACGACGCATTTTATAAAACAATTATTGGTAACAAACGTAAAATAGAAGCCTGCCCTTTAATCAAAAGAGATAATAGCTGGTATTGTGATATGAACTACCTTGAAACATTACTGGCGAAAAAAGAGGTTAAAATTTTATTGTTATGCAATCCTCATAATCCAACAGGTAAAGTTTGGTCAAAAGAAGAATTAGCGATCATCGCGGCATTATGTGAAAAATACCACGTCAATGTTATTAGTGATGAAATCCATATGGATATGGTATGGAAAGGCTCTCATAATCCATGGTGTCAATATGGAAAAAATAGTTGGGCGGTTTTATCATCAGCGTCGAAAAGCTTTAATATTCCGGCTTTAACTGGTGCTTATGGTTTAATACAATGCGAAAAAACCAGAGAAAATTATCTAAATCAAATTAAGGCCTGTGATGGTGTTTCTTCTCCTGCCGTGCTTTCACTCGTTGCCACCATTGCAGCTTATAAAGAAGGGCATATCTGGCTACATGAATTAAAAAACTATCTTTATAACAATTTAGATTTTGTCGCCAAACAATTGAATCATGCTTTTCCACAACTAGATTATGCAATACCTGATTCAACTTATCTGGCTTGGATTGATTTAAGAAAGCTCAACATCGATGATATAAAATTGCAAGAAAACCTTATCCATGAACAAGGTGTTGCTATTATGCCCGGTTATACCTATGGGCCTGAGGGAAATCAATTTTTACGATTAAATATTGGTTGTCCGCGTAGTAAGGTCGAAACAGGTGTAAATGCAATTATCAATGCAATTAAAGCATTAGAATAATACAAAATTGTTTTTATATAATAAACAATCATGCATCAAAGATTGTTCCCCCTAAAATATAAAATTTAGGGGAACATCAGCAAACTCCAAACTTTTATAATACGTTGAATTATGCAGAGGGAGATAACCCAATTTAATAAAAAAATACAAGACAGTTAGAGTATTTTTCGGTGGACGTTTTGGCATACATTTTAAGCGTGGATGAAATGAATTACTCTGGATGAGTATAAGATTAATGAAAAAGTGGAAATAAAAAAACACGCAACCTCATGACTATCATGATTTTAGTCGATTCTATTACGTTGCAGTGGATTCTACCATAAAAATAAATGGCGGAAGCGCAGAAAAAATAAAAGCTACCTGTCACTAAATATATGATATTGATTCTTAAGAATATTTACACGGTAAAAATCTCCATAAAATCCCATTGGACGTTCAAATATAGAACTTATTTTGAGTAAAATAATATTATTTTTAATCAAAGTTAAACCTAAATTTTGAGTGTCTTATCAAAAAGGAAACATACGTAATGTTGCTACATTAGAGTAATTAGTCGTTTTATCTAATCTGCAAAGTATTAACTCAGTCTTAATTCATCAAAGTATAAGTGCTTCCGAACGCTTGATACAACTCAATGGTATTGCGATTAATCAAATGCAATCTTTGGTCAATATTTCTGAAACGAAGAATCTTATATTCAGTTAGTAGTATATAAACGATAATACAGTGTATTTTAGGTATGTAATGCCTGAAATACGCTGTACAAACAGTAATGTTTTCCGCATATAGTGTCTTTATTATCAATTATTAAAGCTCGTTTGAGTTGTGATGGTCTCAGCCCCAAACTAGATAAACATGTTCTGCTAAAATGAGCCGAATCAGAAAATCCCATATCATTGGCTAATTTTGTCAGCGTTGTATGGGAGTCGAGTGTATCAATTACATCCTGCAATCTTTTCCACAATAGGTAACCCCTGAAATTAATACCCAACTCAGAACGAAAAAGATGAAGAAAGCGACTTTCAGAAAGGTGTATTTTTTCGGCGATTTCCCTCGATGAAATTTGCTTTATGGGTAATGATGAAATAATAGAGATTGCTTTATTAATGCGGTTATCTTGATCACATGAACAACTAGGATCTGACTCACATAATAACTTATAGACGTGATAAAGCTCAAATGGTTGGCTAATAGTAACAGACTTCATAAAATAACTGGCAATTTTTAATGCTTCTTCTTTAGTAAGAAAATAAACAGGATTAGTTTCAGTAAAATGCGATAATAAGTGATAATAGGGATCTTCTGGGTCAATAAGCAAATTAATACAACAGACATCTGGTGCGCGCAGTTTATGGGGAACATTTGAATGAATAATAAAACCAAACACCTCTTTTTTTTCATCTGGTGTTTCTAGCTCAAAAGACATATTGTGCAATGATATTGTCAATTGAAGAGAAGGGTGACGATGCCAATCCGTCGTGATATTGTTTATAAAAAGCAATGTAGATAAATTTTGTCGGTGCACTTTAACTAACAAATCATTGTCTAACATGATATTTTATCCTTGCTAAATAAACATCCTTGCCATCAAAAACAGTAACATAAACCATATGTAAAGACTATATATACGTAATTCGATTAACTAAAACTAACTAAAGGATAACACACATCATATATAAAGTTAATCAAGAACAATACAAACGTATTTTTGGCTATTTTAAACCTATCACCAAAAACTTTATTATAGGATCTCAAAATATTTCGCAATCTTTTAGCCATTTTCAGTAGATAATTTTAATATTAATAATTTTGATGATTTACCATTAAAATTAAAAAAAGATATTCAATAATTTCCAGTAAGAAGAAAAATAGAGTTCTTAGCTGGTAGAGTGTGTTCTGCTACGGCATTAGAAAACTTATTGCGTGATGGAGAATATTACTGGAGACTAAAAAGTTCCAACGGAGCTGTTTTATGGACTAAAAACATAGCAGGTTCAATATCTCACTCTAATAATTTTGTAACTGCGGTTACAATAAAACTCTCAAATGAGGTTGAAAGCATAGGAGTGGATATAGAAAAAATGATGTCCACTCAAAAAGCAATTGATTTAAGTCAAACGATCCTAAAATGCCCTACACCCAGTGACATGATAATGGACATAACACATTACATTACTTTAGTATTTTCAGCCCAAGAGAGTTTATATAAGGCGTTTAGCTCAATTGGTATTACACTTTCATATGAAGATATTTTTTGCATAGGTATAAACAAAGAAAAAAACATGTACATTACATGTAGCTAATCCGATTTATTTTTCAAAATATTATAATCTTGTTATGACTTACGTACTTATCTAACCAACTATTTTTCTATTTCATTCTTTGATGTAATGGTTGATTTTGCAAACCAAACAACTATGATTAATAGTATAAAAATAATTCCATATAGCCAAAAAATTTCGTTGGTTGCGATTACCAGCCCCTGATTAGTAATATTTTGTGCTAGTTTGGCCGAAGCTTGAGTTTCAGAAAAACCTTGCAACTGAAACTGCTGATATGTGTATTCTAGCGTTTGTATATTTTGATTCATTAGATCAGTTAGTTGGTTGTGATGAATTGCTTCACGATGTTCCCATAATGAATTTGTTAAAGAAGTACCAATGGAAGTAGATAATGTTCTAAAAAAATTAAATAAACTTCCTGCAGCCGCTAACTTGTGAGAAGGTATATCAGTTAAAATTATTATATTCAAAGGCATAACAAAGCAAGCTATCGCAAATCCTTGAAAGAATTGGGGCCATGCAGAACTCGAAAAATCCATATTAGGCTCAAACGAGTAAGCTCTCCAAAAAAAGCACAAAGCAAAAACAATGAAACCAAAAGTCACAAGCTTCCTCATATCTAAATAAGGAACAAAACGACCGACTATTGGAGCAAGAACGATAGGAACTAAACCGATGGGAGACAATGCTAATCCTGCCCACGTTGCAGTATAACCAAAAACTCGTTGTAATAGCTGTGGTTGCATAACTAATGTTCCTATATGTAGCAAAAATGCCAAACTTATGCAAATCGTCCCTACTGTAAAATTTCTTGATCTAAATAAAGATAGATCAACAATAGGATGATTCGATGTCATTTCCCAAAGAACAAAAAAAGAAAGTGTTACTAACGCTATCACAGATAAAATAATAATTTCAGATGAATTAAACCAATCCAGTTCTTTTCCTCTATCTAAAATAAGCTGTAAACTACCAACACCAAATATTAATAAAGCAAGCCCGATAGTATCTATTCGAGATTTACTTATTTCTGTTTCTCGTCCTTTTAATAATATTCTAATACTTATCCATGCTATTAGACCAATTGGCACATTTAGTAAAAAAATCCAGCCCCAAAATAAATTGTCACTTATCCATCCACCCAAAATAGGTCCGCAGACGGGAGCAATAATAATAGTCATCGACCATATTGCTAAAGACATATTTTTTTTGGAATCTGGAGAGTTAGCTAATAATAAGCTTTGAGAAAGAGGAATAATTGGTCCAGAAACCGCACCTTGTAGTACTCGTGAAATAATTAACATTTCAAGGCTGTTGGAGACACCACATAACCAAGAGGCTAAAACAAACAAAAAAATTGAAAATAAAAATAACTTAACTTCCCCAAAGTACTTAGCTAGCCATCCAGATAAAGGAATTGAAATGGCATTGGATACGGCAAATGATGTAATTACCCATGTTGCTTGGCTACTTGATGTTCCTAGGTTTCCAGCAATAGTAGAGAGTGCTACATTGGCAATTGTTAAATCTAAAATTTGTAAGAAGGCCACTGTTGCCAATGCAACAATAAGCCCAATTAATTTTGCACCTGATAGATATAATGGTGACATTTTATGATTCACTGAATATTACTCTCTAAAATTAAGTTATTTTGCATAATTTCTCGTACTAGTTGCTCGAATTCATCTAAGTCGTAAGCAAGTACATCTGTTTGATATTTAATTTCTTGAGGTGAAATATCAGTAAGTAATTTTCCACTTACATCACTGGTATCCACTGTTACATACATAGATAACCCTACTCGTAATGGATATTCCTTAATTTGCTCTTTATTCAATTCAATACGAACAGGTAAACGCTGAACTACTTTAATCCAATTTCCTGTTGCATTTTGTGCTGGTAATAACGAAAATGCACTTCCCGTACCCATAGCAATTCCTGTAATCACCCCGTCGAATTTAATATCATCTCCATAAAAATCACTAGTTAACTTAACTTTTTGTCCTATTCGAATGTGTTTTAATTGAACTTCTTTAAAGTTAGCTTCTACCCAAACTTGATCCAAAGGAACAATAACTAATAATCGTTCTCCTCTATTAACCTGTGTTCCAACTTGGACTTGGCGCCTCGAAACATATCCAGTGACAGGGGAAACAATTGTTACTCGTTTTAAGTTAAGCCAAGCTTCCTTTAGTTTAGAAATGGCTTGCTGAATACGTGGTTGTTCTAATAATGAATTCTGCATTAATAGGGCATTATTAATTTCTAACTCTTGCTTGGAAATTTTTAAGTCATTTAACGCAATTAATACATCTTGCCTAGCATGCTCTATTTCTTCTTTTGAAATAGCATTACGAGACCAAAGGCCTTCTCTCCGAGCTAAATCTTTTTCTAATTTATCTAATGTCGCTTGTTTTAATTGAATACTTGCTGACAATTTTTCAGTTGTCAGTTTGATCTGTTGAATTTCTCTTATTACCTTGGCTAATTCATTTTTTGCATAACTAAAATTATTTTCAGCATCAATTGATTCTAATTGAGCGATAACATCTTTTTTTCTCACAAAGTCATTATCATCAACGTAAATGGAGGAGATTCCTCCGCTTATTTGAGTATGAATTGGAATTTGATTTCCCATAACATACGCATTATCTGTAGATTCTGTAAACCGAGTAAACATGTACCAAAAAATGAAGTATCCTATCCCTGAAACCAGGAAAATAACAGATAAAATAATCAATTTTTTATATCGTGTTAAACCATTGAATTGTCGGCCATCGGTGTTGTTTTCCATCGTACACTCCATTTACATCTTTTATTTTAATCATTGCTTCTATGAACAGCATCACAAAATGCTGTTTCATTAAGCAGACATTCCACCATCAATAACTAGAGTTTGACCTGTAGTATAATTACCCCACAACCGAGTAAAAAATTCACAGACATAGCCACTTCCTTATTATTTTCCATTGTGTTACTCCATCTCTTGTTTGGTTATTAGATTGTGAAAAGTTAATGGCATTATATAAATGGGTGAGTAATATTGTCTTGAACAAATAAGCTGACTTCATTTTATAAAAAAAAATTATTCATTTATTTAACTTTCTATATTTCAAATAGTTATTTATTCTTTGACAATTATTTTCATTTAAAAAAAAGAATGAGAGATTTAATATAGCTAGTTTATTCAATTAAATAACCATTGAATTGATATATGCATGCTCACCCAACATATATCTATTAGAGGATATAATTCATGACTTATGACTGTGTAATTATTGGTGTTGGACAAGTTGGACTGTGTTTAGCATCATTTCTGACTAAAAAAATATCACAGTTCTTATATTAGAAAGAGATGAACGTATAGGAGACGTCTGGCCTAGACGATCAGATAGTATGCGGTTGTTTACACCAAGAGCAATGAATCAGCTACCAGGTTTAATTATGGCTGGTGATCAAAAAAAGTATCCAGATAAGCATGAAGTGTGATTACTTAGAGTTTTACGCTCAACATAACAAATTACATGTATTGCTAAATAAAAACCAATAAAATTCCGAATAAAAAAGGAGTTAGGCTTTACTCTAAACTTACTTTTTTAATTAGTGTTTTAAATTTAAAAAAATTTCATTATTTTTTTGCTAATTCGGCTAATTTAGCCGTTTTAGCCATAAGTTAGTGCGTATTGGCTTAAAATATTGGCAGATGAGAACTTATTTAAGATTGTAAGATTATTTAACTAAAGTGGTATACTAGATGGCAGACTGAAAAAAATTCTATTTCAACTTTTTGATTTTTAGATAATATTTGAAGAAGATGGCGGAAGCGCAGAGATTCGAACTCTGGGAGGGTCGCCCCTCGCCGGTTTTCAAGACCGGTGCTTTCAACCGCTCAGCCACACTTCCGCAATGGCTGTGAATATTAAAGGAGACGGACTTATTTGTAAATAGCTAATTTAATATTTTTCATCAACTGCTTTAATTTTCGCCAAATTCAGGCGAAATTCAACAAAACTAGATTGTTTACTCGCCAAAACTAGTGTTGCAATCTTATTAATCGAGTATAATACGCAGCAAATATTAAGTTATGTTTTGAAAAATGTTAAATCAAATAGACACTGATGATAAAGGGTATTTAAAAAATTGGCAGGATTGGACTGTTGATTTAGTACCTGAATTAGCTACTTTAGAATCTATAGAGTTAACTGATGCTCATTGGGAAGTGATTTTTTTTGTTCGTGATTTTTACATAGAATATAAAACTTCACCGGCAATTCGTGCATTGGTTAAAGCAATGGAAAAAAAATTTGGTCCAGAAAAGGGCAATAGTAGGTATTTATATAAGTTATTTCCTGATGGTCCAGCTAAACAAGCAACTAAACTTGCAGGCTTACCAAAACCTGTTAAATGTATTTAAGTTAAGAGATAAATTAAACTTATGATTAGGTGGAAAATTCCATTTTTATTACTACTAGTGCTGGGTTATTTACAGTACTCATTGTGGTATGGGAAGAATAACATTTATGACTATCAAGAAAATGTGCAAATGTTACAGAATCTGCATCGAGAAAATGATATGTTGAAAGCTCGTAACGAACAGATGTTTGCGGAAGTCGACGATTTGCAAAAAGGTTATGAGGCAATAGAAGAAAGAGCTCGAAGTCATTTGGGTATGGTTAAACCAAATGAATATTTTTATCGAATAATTGTTGATTCCAACTCACAACAATAAGGCATTACGTGACATATAATAATATTATCGCAATTGTTCCTGCCGCAGGAATAGGTTGTCGCATGGATAGTCAATTACCCAAACAGTATTTGAAAATTGGTCAATTGACCATTTTAGAACACACTTTACAAAAATTATTAACTCATCCCAATATTTCCTGCGTAGTAGTGGTCATCAGCCCTGAGGATAAATTTTTTAATACACTTGAACTCGCTTCTCAAGATAATGTTAAAGTGGCTTATGGGGGTAAAACTCGAGCTGATTCTGTTTTAGCAGGTTTAAATTTAGTTAATGATAACCAATGGGCCTTAGTTCATGATGCCGCAAGGCCATGTGTGACTCATGAAGATATTACAAAATTAATTAATCGAGTATTACTGGAAAATAAAGGCGGAATATTAGCAACTCCTCTCAGTGATACAATCAAGCAAGCTTATACTGATAATCCAAATATCATTAATCATTCCGTTGATCGCACTTATTTATGGGGAGCTGCGACTCCTCAGTTGTTCAACGCGGGTGAACTTAAAACATGTTTAAATAAAGCTTTAAAAAATAATATTGCAATTACTGATGAAGCATCGGCTATAGAGTATTGTGGTGGTCATCCATTATTGGTGGAATGTCGTCGAGATAATATAAAAATTACTCGACCAGAAGATTTAAACTTAGCATCATTTTATTTAACTAATCAAAATTAATATAGGTAGATTATGCGAATCGGTCATGGGTTTGATGTCCATAAATTTGGTGGTGAAGGGCCAATTACATTAGCTGGAGTGAAAATCCCTTATCAGTTTGGTCTTGTTGCTCATTCTGATGGTGATGTGGTATTACATGCTATTACTGATGCATTAATTGGTGCATTGGCTTTAGGAGACATTGGTAAATTATTTCCAGATACAGATCCTAAATACAAAGGTATAGATAGCCGATTATTATTGAAAGAAGTGTATGGTATTATCCAATCTAAAGGTTATAAATTAATTAATTTAGATGCGACCATTATTGCACAAGAACCGAAAATGAGACCTCATGTAGATCAAATGCGGGTTAATCTTGCTGAAGATTTGCAAGTACATTTTGATCAGATTAGTGTCAAAGCAACGACGACTGAACAATTGGGTTTTACTGGCCGTAAAGAAGGTATAGCTTGTGAAGCCGTAGTGTTATTAGCAAAGAAATAGAGACAAATTAGACAATAGGCGATTACGTGTTAGCACAACTCAATTATTTTTATGGTAAACCAACAAGCCATGGTTTATATAAGCAACAATATGAAGATTTTATTGTTATCGAAGAGCTAGGTTTTGATTTAACTGGTGAAGGTGAACATGTTTTAGTTTATCTCGAAAAGAAAGATTGTAATACTGTCTTTGTGGCTGAACAGTTAGCTAAATATGTTGGCATTTCAGCGAAAAATGTCAGTTATGCAGGCCTTAAAGATCGCCATGCTGTTACCCAACAATGGTTTAGTTTGCATATGCCAGGGCAAAATACCCCAGATTTTTCACAATTTGATTTAACTGGCTGTCAAATATTACGCGTTACTCGGCATAATAAAAAATTGAAAATAGGGGCCTTAAAAGGTAACCGATTTAAAATTGTTTTAAGAAATTTGACTGATAAACAAGAAGTTGAATTAAAATTAGACTTAATTAAACAGCATGGTGTCCCTAATTATTTTGGCGAACAACGATTTGGACGTGAACAAAATAATATTAATCAAGCAATAAAGTGGGCTAATGGTGAAATTTCAGTTAAAGACCGTAAAAAAAGAAGCTTTTATCTTTCTGCTGCACGTAGTGCTATTTTTAATGATATAGTCAGTCAAAGAATTCAACGCCAGATTCAGCATACAGTTATTGATGGGGATATATTACAATTATCAAAAAGTAATAGTTGGTTTTTGTCCAAAATAGAGGAATTATCACTTTTACAACAACGTTTACAAAATGGTGAGATTAATATTACCGCTCCTTTGGTGGGAGATTCAGGATTAGGTACTGAATCTATTGCTTTAACATTCGAACAAAGTTGTTTGGAAAATTGGTCTTGTTTTACTGAGTTATTTAGAAAGGAACGGGTTGAAACGATGCGACGCTCAATATTGTTACGTCCTGAGCAACTAGAGTGGCAATGGCGAGATGAAAATAACTTAGACATCAGTTTTTATTTACCTTCGGGTTGTTATGCAACAAGTGTTTTACGTGAATTGATTATTGGAAATGAGTAACTTAAATGCAAAGTTTAAAAAGGCAGCAGTTGATTGACTTATTACGCCAGCAGGGAATAAAAGATGATCGTGTCTTAGATGCTATAGCTTCAATACCACGTGAAAATTTTGTTGATGAAGCGCTTTCACATCAAGCTTATGATGATCGCTCGTTACCTATTGGTAGTGGTCAAACTATTTCTCAACCTTATATTGTTGCTAAAATGACCGAATTATTAAATTTAACGCCTAATGCAAGGGTACTTGAAATAGGTACTGGTTCAGGATATCAAACAGCAGTTTTAGCCAAACTAGTTAATCATGTTTTTTCAGTAGAAAGAATAAAAAGCTTACAATGGAATACAAAACGACGATTAAAGTTACTTGATATCCATAATATTTCAACTCGGCATGGTAATGGTTGGCAAGGTTGGCCAGAACGTGGGCCATTTGATGGCATAATTGTAACTGCAGCAGCAATCGAAGTACCTTCTAGTCTGCTGACACAACTAGCCGACAAAGGGCGACTAGTGTTACCTGTAGGTAAAAACCAGCAAACGTTACAATTAATTGAGCGAGATGGTGATAATTTTATTACTCAGAATATAGGTGAAGTGAAATTTGTTCCCCTTGTTGATGGTGATATAGAATAATGAAAAAGGAGCGAATAATTTGATTATTTGCTCCTTTTTCTATTTAACTATTCTCTTTCATTTATCGAAAATTAATTTTTCTTCTCTTTTTCTTTTTGTTCGGAAAGTTTCCACTCACAAATACCGTATACTGCATTAAACAGATAAATTAAATACTGAGTTGCGATAACAATATTGTCAGTATAAATATTTAAACTAATAACCAATACATTTAATAAGACCCATAAATACCAATTGAAAGCATATCTCATCATTAATAAAAGTTGAGCAACTACGCCTAGACCGAATATAAAGCAGTTAGTAATAAGTTGGTAGGAGGTATTTATTGCGCCGATTTCATTAGTTAAATAAATATTGAAAAAAGCAGCCGCAATGAGGAATATTAACGCATATAAAAAGGCATTTTCACTTAAAGTACGAACTTTAACGCTTTTATTATTATCTAGATTTTTTTGCCAAGTTAATATGCCATAAATATGTGAGCCAAAATAGTAAAACGTTGGTAAACCTGCTCCAATATTGCCACCAAGGAAATTTGCACAACATTCAGCGATTACCGCTAACATACCAAGTACATTACCTAAATTTTTGCGTTTAGCTAATAAGATTACACATAACAATCCTAAAAATGCACCAGCGTATGATACTGCATAGCGTATATTGAAATCATTAATTGGATCGGTATATATATATGCTCCGGTGACACAGATAATACAAAACAATGGATAAAATTTATTGCGGCCAATAGCTATGGCAAAATGGCTTAATTTATTCATAATTATTACTCTTCATCATTAATAAGTTGATTGACTAGTTCAATACTTCGCAAATAACGCTCTTCATAATCTGGTGAATCAATTTGGATGTATTTGATATGATTTTTTTCTAACAATGAGATCAGTAATTGTTGAAAATCTTTTCGTTGTTTGGGACTGCCTAAACTTCTTAATCCGTCAGCAACCCACGGTGTGTTATTACCTAATAAGATAACTAAATCGAATCGATAATTATTGATCATAGCTTGTAAAAAAGGATGTTCTTTACCTTCATATTTTTTACAAAATGCTTGAGTGGTAATAAAATCAGTATCAATAAATGACACTTTGTTAGCATGTTTGATAGCAAAATCAATATATTGAGCATGCCCTAATGCAATTTTATCATAGTCAGCATATTGCAATGCACGTTCATCGCCACCAAGATGAGAAAATACATAATCACGGCCATATTCCCAAGCACTAGTGGTATTAAACATATTGGCTAATTTATTTACTAATGTCGATTTACCGCTTGATTCACCACCAAGAATGGCTACCGTTCTCACAAAAAATGGTCTCACTTCTGTTGGTATATATTGCCAATTTTTTAATGGGGCTTGACGAATTTGAGTACCACTAACTTGCATAAATTGCCGAGTAGGATCGATAAGTACTGTGTCTAAATCGAATAAATCTTTGTACATGGTTACATCTTGTGGTTCACTTGAATAGACGCAACTAGGATTAATGCCTTTTTCTTTAAATAATTTTTTGACTCGATCACTCCATTCATTCCAACCATTTGGGTAAGTCGGAATACCATCTTCTTCTAAAAGTTCAATATGGATATTTTTTTGATATTTGAATGTTTGTAACAACCAACGAATCCTATCATTGATCGTTGGTTGGCGTGACATAGCACTTTCTTCAAATAACGCCATATCACGGATGGTATCGGAACAAAGAATAATATATAGTTCATCAACTTGGCTAATTGCACGTTGAATCAAATAAATATGGCCTGTATGCAGTGGATAAAATTTTCCAAAAATCACCCCTACTTTTTTGTTTTTACTGGCTAAGTCTATTTGTAAATAATGATGAAGTGATTGTAATTTCTGTGCGCTTGGATTTTTGATTTTATTATTAATCAATTGACTCAAATAACCTTTAGTCATTTGACATGCATCAGCAACAATCTGTAATGATAAATTTTTGCGTTTTATGGCTGCTTTTAAATAATTGAAACCATCCATACCGCCTCCTATTTGTTTCTTATCTGTAACAAAATTTACATTATTTTTTATAAATGTTCAATATACTAAACAAAAAATAAATATTTTTAATTTCTAATTTAATTCTAATACTGAATGAATAATGATTTATCATAAAAACTGTAGATGATTATTTTTTATAAGATTAATTTCACTATCTGCAACCGTAATGTTAAAAAAACTTCAACTACTTCGTTATTTAGTAATGATCTTTCACAAAAGTATGCTTATACTATTGATGTCAAAATAACAAAACATTGCCAATTGATAATGTAGTTAATGATCAGCTACATGTAATTTTAAATAAAACTAGTAATACTAGATAATGACAAATATGATGGTGCTCAATATGATAAACAAACTGGATTATTAACTTGGCGATTTACTTTAAATCCAAATGAAACTAAAGATCTTAATTTAGGTTTTAAACTCACTTATCCAAATGATAAAGAAAAAGATATATATGGTTTATAAACCTCATAAAACAAAGTATAAACTATGTTAACTAATTGGTTCGAGCAATTTAAGCAAAACAGTCAGATCAGTTTACTCGATATTCATTTGGCACAATTTTTGGTCAATAAAGTTGATGGCAACGATGAAATTATTAGTAAACGTTTTGCTTTTTTAATTATATCATTAAGTCAAGAAGTCAGGTCAGGTCATGTATGCCTTGATATTACTCACCTTAATCAACAAGTTATCGATCCGCAACTTTGGCAGGAACTCAATACTCCAACCGTTGAAGATTGGGTTAATGTACTCAGTGTAGCTTCAAATAAACAGGTTGTAAGTGATGGAGAAAAACTTGCACCACTTATTTTTATTGAAAATAAACTTTATTTTCAACGTATGTGGCTAGATGAACGTCATGTTGCTCAGTATTTTAATCAACCACAGTTGAATGTTACATCAAGTAAATCGATCGACTTAAAAAATATTCTCGACCAACTATTTGTTGATAATAATACAACTATTGATTGGCAAAAAATTGCGGTTGCGGTGGCGCTAACTCGTAAAATTGCCATTATTTCAGGTGGCCCAGGTACAGGTAAAACAACTACTGTAGCTAAAATCTTAGCAGGAATAGTGTTAAATGATCCTACAACGCGAATCGTGGCAGCAGCACCAACTGGCAAAGCAGCATCAAGGTTAACCGAATCTCTCAGTCGAGCAATTGAACAGTTATCTTTTGAATCATTAAATATTCAAACTGAAGCCGTGACTCTGCACCGTTTATTAGGTGCAAAAACTGATAATCGCTCATTTGATTATAATAAAAACAATAAATTACATATTGATGTTCTTGTGGTTGATGAAGCGTCAATGGTTGATCTGAATATGATGGCAAGAATTATTGAGGCTCTGCCTAATTGTGCTCGTTTAATCTTATTGGGCGATAAAGATCAGCTATCTTCTGTTGAAGCAGGTGCAGTATTTGGTGACTTATGTGACTTTATTTTAAATGGATATAGTCAATCTAGGGCTGATGAACTAAGTCAATTAACTGGCTATACTATTCCAATCGCAGACCAACCAGCAAGCATGATTACCGATAGTATCTGTTTATTGAAAAAAAGTTATCGTTTTAACGAGTCTTCAGGAATAGGCTTGTTGGCTAATGCCGTTAAAGAAGGTCAATTGCAAGCGGTTAAAAAACTGTTAGCCAATAAAGCTTTACCAGATGCTTGTTATTATGAATTATCTTCAAGTCAAACTTACCAAGCTGTTTTAGATGATTGTGTAACGCATTATAAAAATTACCTAAATGCTATTAAACATCATCAAAATAATGATATTGCCAATGTTTTAAGTAAATTTGCTGAGTGTCGTTTACTTTGTGCTGTACGAGAAGGTAAGTTTGGGGTAGGAGGGTTAAATAAGCAAATTGAATTATTATTAGCCAAACACAAATTGATTAAATTAAATAATCGGGATCAATGGTATATTGGTCGACCAATTATGATCTTACGTAATAGTACCTCATTAGGTTTATATAATGGTGATATTGGTATCACTCTTACGGCTGAAAATGATCACTCAAAATTACGGGTTTATTTTCCTTTTTCTGATGGTTCTATTAAAGGTTTTTCTCCCTATCGATTACCGGAGCATGAAACTGCCTATGCAATGACGATCCACAAATCCCAAGGTTCTGAATTTGATCATGTCAATATTATTCTACCAACAGAATTTTCACCATTACTTAATCGATCATTGCTCTATACTGCAATAACAAGGGCTAAAAAAACAGTTTCAATTTATGCTGATGCTAAAATTTTAGATCGTGTAGTGAAAAGTCAAATACATCGAGAAAGCGGGTTAGTTCAACAAATAAAAAATTATTCAAAATAGTAATAGAATTAACGAGTGCATTAAGTAAGCACCAACACAATAGCTGGTGCTTTTTATTTATTAATGGATTATCTTTGCTAAAAAATCTTTCGCACGATCAGATTGTGGATTAGTAAAGAATTGCTCTTTAGATGTATCCTCAATAATCTCACCGGCATCCATAAAGATAACTCGATGTGCAACTTTGCGAGCAAAGCCCATTTCATGGGTAACAACCATCATTGTCATTCCTTCATAGGCTAGCTCAACCATAACATCTAATACTTCGTTAACCATTTCTGGATCAAGTGCAGAAGTTGGTTCATCGAATAACATAACAATCGGATCCATACAAAGTGCACGAGCAATTGCAACACGTTGTTGTTGACCACCAGATAGTTGAGCAGGATATTTATCCGCATGCGCTAACAAACCAACACGATCTAGAAGAGAAAGTGCTTTTTCTCGAGCTTCTTCATTTGAACGGCCAAGTACTTTAACTTGAGCCAGTGTCAAATTTTTCAAAATTGTTAAATGTGGGAAAAGTTCAAAGTGCTGAAACACCATACCTACTTTTGAACGTAGTTTTGCTAAATTAGTCGATGGATTAGTAATCTCAGTTCGATCAATAATAATTTTACCTTTCTGAATAGGTTCTAAACCATTTACAGTTTTAATTAGTGTAGATTTACCCGAACCAGATGGTCCACATACCACAACAACTTCACCTTTACCGACTTTAGTAGTACAGTTTTTTAACACTTGAAATTTTCCGTACCATTTTGATACATTTTCTAAGGAGATCATCGATTTATCCCTTTCTTGAAATAATTAACTAAACGAGAAGCAGTATAACAAATTATAAAGTAACTTATTGCTGCAAAAATAATCATTGAATACTTAACTGTACCACCTTGGACAACACCAATTTGTGTTACACTTGCACCAAATAAATCAATTAAACTCATAACATAAACTAATGAAGTATCTTGGAATAAGATAATACCTTGTGTTAATAACAACGGCACCATTGATCTAAATGCTTGCGGTAATATTATCAAATGCATTGCCTGACTTTTGGTCATACCTAATGCATAAGCAGCATGATACTGACCTTTAGCAACAGCATTAATACCGGCACGAATAATTTCTGAGTAATAGGCTGCCTCAAATAAAGCAAATGCAATCATTGCTGAAACAACTCTAACATCAGCATAAGGTGGCAAATTAAACACATGTTTAATAACTTGAGGTAATGCCAAATAGAACCATAACAACACTAATAATAATGGAATGGAACGAAATAAATTGACATAACACTTAGCAAAAATATTCAATATTTTATTATTTGATAAACGCATTAAAGCTAGCACTGTACCCCAAAAAATACCGAATACAACAGCGGTAAAGGTAATCTTAGTCGTTAGCCATAATCCAGATAATAATAAATGGTAATTGTTTAAAACCAATGAAGGTATATCTGCAATCCAACTCAAAATCTGCATATCAACCTCCATGGTTCATGTTAGGTAAGCGGGTTTGTTTTTCAACAAAACGCATAATGGTTAGTACGGCATAGTTTATCAACATAAATGCAATCGTTACTCCACATAATATTTCAACAATGCTGTTAGTTGCATCGTTAATGCGATCTATTTGGCCAATCAAATCTATCAATCCAATAGTAGAGGCAACTGATGAATTTTTAATGATATTGGTCATTTCAGACGTTAGTGGTGGAATAATACGGCGATAAGCATTTGGTAATAAAACATACATATATGCTTGTCGGTTAGTTAAACCAAGCGCAATTGCAGCATAACGTTGACCAATAGGTAAAGTTTGAATACCAGTTCTAACTTGTTCTGCAATACGCGCAGAAGTAAATAGACCTAAAGCGATTGCCGCAGTAATAAATGCGCTGACATTAGGTGAAATGCCAGAAATAAACCATATTTTTAAGCTACCAGATAAAATTTCTGGAAAAAGCATATACCATAAAAACATCTGAACAAGTAATGGAATATTACGAAAAAGTTGGATATAACCTGCTGCAAAACCATTTAAAAATTTATTTTCCAAAGTTCTACAAATTCCTACTATTGATCCTAGTAGGAATGCGATAATCCAAGCTGTCACTGCCAATGAAACGGTAATAATAATACCGTCAAAAAGCCAGTTTAAGTAAATTTCATCACCATAAGGGGTGGATTCAAAAAATAGTGTCCAATTAAAACTCATAATATATTTATTTCACTAAATTAGATTATGTACTAAATATAAAAACATTTAGTACATAGGATTAGAAAGATAAGAAAAGTATTAATCTAACGCTTTATCATTTGGATTTGCAAAAAGCTCAACCATTTTTGGTGAAATCTCAAGAGCCATATTTGCACCTTTAGGTGGAACTGGTTGAGTAAACCATTTGTTATAAGATTCTAAAGCTTTACCTGATTTTTGTGCATCAGCAATGGTTTTATCCATTAATTGTTTAAATTGATTATCATCTTTTCTTAACATACAACCATAAGATTCATAAGATAAAGGTTCACCAACAATTTTCCACTCAGCAGGATTGATAGCACGAGAACGTTCTCCAGCTAAAAGTGCATCATCCATTAAAAATGCAGCAGCACGACCTGTTTCAAGGGCATTAAATGCATCCCCATGATCTTTAGGCGTAATAATACGAATATCTAAATTATCTTTGTTGTTAATTTGATTTAAACGCACTTCAGATGTAGTACCAGCTGTGGTTACCACATTTTTACCTTTTAAATCTTCGATACTTTTAATGTCACTATCTGCTTTTACTAAGAATCGAGTTCCAACAATAAAGATACTATCAGAAAAACTTACTGTTTTTTGGCGTTCAAGATTGTTGGTGGTTGAACCACATTCGAAATCATAAGTATAATTATTAAGTAATTGAATACGAGTCTTAGAAGTAACCGGTAAATATTTAACTTTAAGATCTGGCATATTTAATTCTTTTTTAACTGCATCTACAATTAAATTAGAATAATCTTGTGAATAGCCAATAACTTCTTGTTTCTCGCCATAATAGGAAAATGGAATAGAAGATTCTCGATGACCAACAACAATCACACCACTATCTTTAATTTTCGCTAATGTACCACTTAATTCTTCAGCAACGGCAGTACTACTCATTAGGCCGAACATTGCTAATGATAACACTAATTTGGTTAATTTTGTCTTTTTGTTCATACTCATCTCCTACTGTTTAATTTGTATCATATTAAATAAATTTAATATTTTTACAAAGGATTTATATTATAACTTATTTTTCATCATAAAAGTACTTTTTACCGTATATTTATCGTTTAAAAGAACAAGTCGAGACCTAGTTTTGACTAGATTTTCATGAAATTTTAATACAGACAATTTTTTGAATTTCAATTATATATAAGCAATATTTATGCCAAAAAAGTTAATTAACGACGTTTTTTTATAAAAAACGAAATAAATAGCAACGAAATGATAAGATAGTAAGGCAGATTGCCAAACTTTGCATAAGGAGTTAAACCAATTGTTGGGGATAATGTATAATTTAAAATATTGGTTTCGAATTGAGGTAGTTTCACCAAAACTTTACCATGATGATCAATAATCGCAGTAATGCCAGTGTTGGTACTACGAATCATTGGTCTACCAAATTCTAACGCTCTAGCTTGAGCCATTTGTAAATGTTGTTTAGGTCCAATACTATCACCAAACCATGCATCATTCGAAACGGTCAATAAAAAGTCTGTATCAGACGTAAAATTTTTATGTATCAAATTAGATAAAATTACCTCATAACAAATTGCAGTAGTAAACTTAAAACCCTTCATCTTAAGTTGAGGTTGTTTTTCTGCACCAGCTTGCAATGAAGACATAGGGATATCAAGCACATCAGCTATAGGTTCTAACAAAGATTCAAACGGTGTAAACTCACCAAAAGGTACCAAATGGTGTTTTTGGTATCGGTTTGTATTAGGATATTTATATGGCGTCTTTTCACCTAAAACTAGCAAGGTATTATAAATATCCGCATTGGTTTGATAACCATTATCACCTATACGATAATCAATAATACCTACCGCAATTTCACTACCATTAGCTCTTGCTTCATTATCTAAATACTGTAAAAAGGGTTGTTGATTTATCTCATAATCAGTAATACTGGCTTCAGACCATATAATAATATTATCTTTGCCCAAGTTCTTTTCAGTTAATGAAGCATAAGTTTGTAAAGTCTTATTCAACTGTTCGGTAGTCCAGCGAATTGATTGCAAAATATTGCCTTGAATCAAAGTAAAATGAGCTGAGCGGGAGTGATCAATGGTAGTCCAATTAATTAAATTGAATGGAATTGGTGCAATAATGATCGAAAATAGTGCGATAATAGCACCAAATATGTGCTTATTATACGAAAAACGTTTGATATTGTATAAACAATAAACACACAATCCACAACACATTGTCAGCATTAACGTTACCCCGTTAATTCCGACGAGAGGGAAATAACCGCGTAAAGGACTATCAAGTTGACTATATCCTAATTCTAACCAAGCAAAACCAGTTAAGATATAACCACGTAAAAATTCAGTAAGCTGCCATAAAATCGGCGCTAGTAAAACAAGCTGTTTTATCGAAAATCTAGTTGCAAAGCGATCACTGGCTCTCAATAGCCAAGCAAATAGCATTGGGTATAGCGCTAAATAGGTAACTAACAGCCCTAAAATAATTATAGCAACTGATGTTGGCACTTCACCATACTGCTTAATACTAATATAAACCCAATGAATGCCAGACAAAAAGTAACCAACGCCCCAGCTAATGCCAATCAATAAGGCTCGTTTTTTTGATTTATCAGTAATTAACCATAAAAAACCAGCAAATGATACAAAGGCAAGAGGCCAAATGTGAAAGGGTGCGTAACTAAAAACCGCAACTCCACCAAAAAGTAGACTTAATACAATTTGCTTAAGCATTTTCTTGCTGCTCTAGATTTGGTATAGTTGCATCTTCAGGAATGGTGACATGTAGTTGAATAATTCTTCTACGATCAACAATCGTTACCTTAAATTGATAACCATCGATAGTAATCGTTTCGCCACGAATTGGTAAACGGCCAAAATGTTGCATGACTAGTCCGCCAATAGTATCCATTTCATCATCACTAAACGTGGTAGCAAAAATTTCATTAAAATCTTCTACTGAAGTAAGAGCTCGGACAGAATAAATTGATGGTGATAAACGGCGAATATCACGATCTTCAACTTCATCGTATTCATCCTCGATATCCCCAACAATAAGTTCCAAAATATCCTCGATAGTGATTAAGCCTGAAACTCCCCCAAACTCGTCAATCGCCATCGCCATATGATAGCGTTGCATGCGGAATTCTTTTAACATATGGTCAACTCGTTTACTTTCAGGAACGACAACAGTTGGTCTTAGGATCTTTTTCAAATCAAAATCGTTGACACCTTGTCGAATATAAATGAGTAAATCTTTGGCTAATAGTACTCCTTCGATATGGTCTCGATCTTCACTAATTACTGGATAACGTGAATGGCCATGTTCAGAAATAATATCTAAACATTCATCAAGGGTGAAATTATCTTTGATTGTTACAATTTGAGAGCGGGGTATCATGATATCACGAACGCGTTGATCGGCTATATCCATTACGCCTTCGATCATATCAAGGGTATCAGGATCAATGAGTTGGTTTTCTTCAGCCTCACGAATAACTTCGATCAGTTCTTCTTTATCTTTTGGTTCTGAATTGAATAATTGACTTAACCATAATGTAAACCCTTTTTTGGATCTCCGGGGATTATCATCGCTCATTTGCTTTTTCCTTTACTAATTTATTGTATTTAAGTATTTTTACTTCAGTTTAGTTATCATCAATGATGATAACTAAACACAGTTATTCGTCAATCGGTTGATATGGATTATTAAATCCTAGCTGTTGCATTATATCAATTTCGATATTTTCCATTTCTTCGGCTTCTTCGTCAAGAATATGATCATATCCTAATAGATGCAAACAACCATGCACGATCATATGTGCCCAATGTGAAGTTAACGATTTATGTTGTTCTTTGGCTTCGGCTTCCACCACTTGTTTGCAAATAATCAAATCACCCAACAGTGGTACCTCAATTTCAATCGGTGATTCAAATGGAAAAGAGAGTACATTGGTGGGTTTATCTTTGTGGCGGTATGTATTATTTAACTGCTGGCTTTCTTGTTCATCCACAATTCGGATAGTGATTTCAGCATTATCCATAAATTGAGGCAAAATCACGTTTAACCATTGCATAATTTGTTCTTCAGTTGGCAAATTTTGGTTATCGTCTGTAGCTATTTGCAAATCTAAAATAATTGCACTCATTTTACTGTGTTTACCTAATTTATTTATTCACGATGATAAGGATGGTTAGTGGTTAAGCTCCATGCTCGATAAAGGCTTTCAGAAACAATGACTCGTACTAATGGATGTGGCAATGTTAAAGGTGATAATGACCAACTTTGTTCCGCCGCCACTTTACATGCTGGCGACAAACCTTCAGGACCGCCAATTAACAAACTGACATCACGACCATCGGTTTTCCAACGTTCAAGTTGTTTTGCTAAATCGTGGGTCGTATAAGGTTTGCCTGGAATATCTAATGTGACAATGCGATTACCTTTGCCACATGCAGCTAGCATTAATTCGCCTTCTTTATCTAAAATTCGCACAATATCGGCATTTTTAGTCCGTTTTCCAGCTGGTATTTCAATTAGTTCTAAAGGCATATCTTTGGGAAAACGGGATTGGTAATCATTAAAAGCAGTGTTTACCCAATTGGGCATTTTATTGCCAACAGCAATAAGCTGTATTTTCACGTCACTAACTCCAAAGTTTCTCGAGTTCGTAAAGTTGTCGGCTCTGTTCTTGCATGATATGTACAATGACAGAATCCATATCAACTACCACCCAATCAGCATCATTTTGGCCTTCACTTCCTAATACAAGATGGCCTTGTTTTTTTGCTTCATCAAGTAAGTGTCCTGCTATTGATGCAACATGACGGTTAGATGTGCCTGTACAGATAATCATATAATCGGTAATACTTGATTTACCACGAACATCAAGGGTAACAATATCTTTGCCTTTAAGGTCATCAATTTTATCAATAATAAAATCTTGTAATGATTGTTGCAAAATAATCTCTCTACTATTTTAAATAAAGCAGTAGTATAGCATATTTTTTCTAAATCGCCTTGAAAATAGTGTGTCTCAGCAATAACCCTTTATATTTAAAAAGTCACAAAAATAATTTTATGGAGAGCTATTTTAATCAAAAAAAGTTGAGGAGCGGAGTTTTTAACCGGTTGAAAATATGATTTAACAGCTTATCTCACTAATAATATTTACAAAAGTTAAAAATTTAGCTTTTAATAAAATTTGCATAGATATTCTTCAGTCACTATACTTTTATGTAATTTTAAAGGGAATACTCGACGAGTATTTAGTCGAACGGAATTAAAAAAAACAAATAAAACATAATATTAATTGACAGGATTGCCGCCATGCATTATAAGACCAAATCTGCCCAACCTATAATTTAAATTTATTTCATTATTGAATCAGAATTTTATATTTCTCAATATTTTAATTTTTCCTCAATTTATAAGATTTATTTTATTCTTACCGTTTTTTTAGTTATAGCAGTTGTTTTAGTTTTATCCTTTTCACAACGTAGTTATGCATTATCAGCATATACATCTAACGTTATTCATGGTAGTGCACCATATTTAACTTTTGATAAAGGTCGTACTCGTATTACTGATACAAATAATCTATTGGCAATAACCTTATCTGATGGTAGAAGAATTACACCTGAAACAAATGATTCATTGATAACGCCAATTGAATTACCCCGTGTTGGTGATAGTTTTGCTGATATAGGTATGTTAGTTCCGACCAATATTAATAAAATTGCAATGAATACACTTATTGGTGCACCTTATAACTATTGGGGCGATGGTGATGGTCAAGGAAGTAATAATATTTCAGCTACCGGCGATTTAACTTTAACCATTGTTGATAAAAATAATAAATCTGTGCCTCGTAATGAAATACCAACAATTTGTAATTCTCCGTATAAACTATCATTGAGTAGTTCTGCTGGTTATTTAACTACACGTTATGATATTCCTAATCGAAGTAGTTTTAGTACTGGTAGTGTCGACTATTATATTAATCCTAATAAAGCATCACCATCCGTTTGTTTTGCTAAACCTAACTTAAAATATGGTGGAGAAAAGGATAGGGTTAATGGTGATATTGTAGACTATCGAGGTCCAGAATGGATGTGTAATACCTATAAAGGTTTTTTAACCCAGTCAACGACACCTTCATCTTATCATTTAAATTTTCCTACAACTGGTGCTGATCATCTATATTTTGATTTAGACATTGGCGGTTATAATGGGCCTTTGACATGGACACCCGTTACGCGAAGTGGCATTACGGCAACTATGAAACCTAATTCAAACAATACTAGTGTTCGTGTTACATACATTAACCGGCCCTGTAGCTTCCACTTCTCAATGGAACACAAGTCTTCCTAACCCGATAACTCAATCTGATTGACCACAAACTTTTGAATTATTTGGTAAAGATAGTAATGGTAAAGAAGTGGTAAAATATGGTTTTGTTTTACGACAGTGGTTTGTCCAGCGTGGTATTGATAGTACGTATTCTCAAGCATTGTACTGGTGCAAAAATATTGGTTATCGTCTTGCACAAGTTAAAGATTTAACCAATGCTTCTTGTCAAGGCACTTTATCTGACGATCGTTGTGTAGGTGCTGTCGGTGCAACACTATCATCACCGAATAATCTTTATCAACGCACAATCAATGCTGGTTTTTTCTCGGAGTGGGGATTTATGACTTACTATGTTGGCGCTAATTTTTCTAATACTTTTTATTGGACAGTTGATTTACAAAGTTCAAGAACTGGGTTTGTGGTATATTCAGATGATGCAGATGTTAATCGTAAAGATATTGCTACAAAAACTTTGGCCGTCTGTGTTACACCTTAATGTTAATTATGTATTGATTAGCTAATTGCCATAATAAATACACTTTAGTAAAAAATAATATAGATTATATAGGAATAAACCACCCCATATCATCCAAAGATGGTATGGGGTGTATTTAATAATCACAATTAGTTAATTAAAAGTCATTTTGAAGATAAACTTTTACTATATTAATTAATAATCGGTTATCTAAATCTAAAACTTACAATTCAATCACTCGATCAAACAACGGATTATTGGTTAATCTATGGGTGACCATTAGTAATGTTTTATTTTTACAGATTTGTTTAATCAGCTCGATGATCTGTTGTTCGGTTTGTTGGTCAAGGCTTTCAGTTGGTTCGTCCATTAGGATTAGTGGTGAGTTATGTAGTAATGCTCGAGCAATGCCGATACGACGAATTTCGCCGCCTGATAGAGCGCGCCCACCTTGTCCTAATGGTAAATTTAAACCTTGATCGGTCGCTAACAATTTTGATAGTTCAACTTGATGTAATACATCGATCAACTGTTGGTCAGATGCCTGTCGGTTACCAATTAGCAAATTCTGTTTAAGTGTATCACTAAAAATAGTAATAACCTGAGGTACAACCGCAATGATTTGGCGGAGTGTAGCTTCATCAAGTTGATCAATTGGAATATCATTGATCAAAATTTTTCCAGAATTAGCATCCCATGTGCGAGTAACTAAATTAAGTAGTGTTGATTTGCCGCAGCCAGTTTTACCTATTAAACCAACATGTTGACCGGAATTTATGGTTAATGAAAAGTGACTTAAAATAGCAAAAGGTTGATTGGGATAACTAAAACTAATGTCATCGAATTGTAGTTTAGCAATAGATAAATCGATAGTTTTGCCTTGTTCAATAAATTTGATATCAGGTGTTTGGTTAAATAAGGTTGTTGTGCGTGTTGCGGATGTTAATACCTGTCCTAAAAAGATAAATGCTCCTGGTATGGGCGCTAGAATTTCACTACTAGCCAAGCAAACAAAAACAAATAAGGCAACTAAAGGAGATAATGTATATTGAGTGATTAACCACAGTACCAATAAAGTTAAAAAACCAGCAATCAATACGACGAGTGCACTTGATAGTGCCATTAATGTTGATTGGCGTTGTTGATGAAAAAGCCAGTCTGATTCAAGTTTATCTAGTTTTTTACGGTAACGATGTTGCGCATTAAATAACGTTAGTTCAGCTTGACCTTGTAAATAATTAATTAATAACGCCCTATATTCACTTTGTTGTTTAGCTAATGTTTCTCCTAACTGTTTACCTGCATGATAAAAAATGATAGGTATAGCAAGTAAGGTAATTGTTAACACGATAGTAATAATTAAGGCAATGGGTAAATTGATATAACTTAGCCCGACAAACAGCAACAAAATCATGACTAATGCTGTAACAATTGGTGAAAATAGTTTTAAGTAGAGATGATCAAGTGCATCAATATCGACTATAAAACGGTTAAGTAAATCAGCTTTTTGATATTGAGCTAATTGGTTAGCACTGAGTGGTAAAATCTTTCTAAATGCTAACGTTCTTAAATAAGCTAAAATTTTAAAAGTAGTGTTGTGATCAACTAAGCGCTCAACATAGCGTGATGCTGTTCGGGTAATTGCTGCTGCTCGTACTCCAGCTGCAGGTAACATGTAATTAAAGGTATATAAACCGGCAACACCAACAACGGCTGTAGAGGCTAAAAACCATCCCGATAATGAGAGCAAAAAGACACTGGCAAATAGCGTAAGAATAGATAAACTAAGTCCAATAACGATTTGCCAAAAGTAGTGCTTATAAAGAGCAATATAAGGGCGTAATAGCGTTAGCATGAACTCTCCTTAATGGCATTAATTTGTCCTTTTGACAGTTTCCAAACTAGCTCAAAATCATGCATATCATCATGTTGATGAGTTATGGTCATACTGTTAGTGGCAATATCATATGGTGCTAACAATTCTACTGTCTGTTTATCTAAACTTGCGGTTGGTTCATCTAGGATTAGTAATTGGCAAGGTTTTAGCATTGCTCTGGCAAGTGCTACACGTTGGGCTTGTCCTACTGATAATCGTACCGCATCTTCACCGACCTGTGTCTCCACTCCTTCAGGCAGTTTAGCGATAACATCAGATAATTGTGCTTTGGCTATCACTTCATCAAGCTCACTAGTGGTTGCTGTGGGTTTACCAAGTAGAATATTTTCACGAATTGAACCGTTAATGAGATAAGGATTTTGGCCAATCCAACTTATTTGTTGTTGCCAACTTTTTAAATCTAAATGATTAAATTCAATACCATTAATTTTGAGTGAACCTTGATAAGGCAAAAATCCAAGTAATACTTGCATGAGCGAGCTTTTTCCTTCACCACTAGTGCCAATTAAGGCTAGTTTAAAGGGCGCATGTAATGAAAAGCTAAGTGGCCCAACAATCGGCAGAGCTTCATTGGATAGTATGATCAGATCTTTGGCTTCAATTGTTTTTAAAACCCCAATATCTAGATAATTGTTTGCTTGCAATTGATTCAAGTTAGTTTTTGGCTGAGCATTATCAACTTGTTGCGGTAAACTTTTATTTAAAAAAGTTTCGATATTATCAGCAGCAGCAATAGCTTCGGCTTTAGCATGATAATAGACTCCAAGATCTCGTAAGGGTTGAAAATACTCAGGTGCTAAAATTAATGCAAAAAAACCAGCAAATAAAGTAACAGTTCCATTATAGGCGCCAAAATCAAATTCGCCTAAATAAGAAAAACCAAAATAGACAGCCACAATAGCAATTGAAATTGAGGTAAAAAACTCTAACACAGCAGAGGATAAAAAGGCCATTTTTAACACTTGCATGGTTTTAACTCGGAAATCTTCAGATGCACGAGCGATTTCTTCCGTTTGTTGTTCACCTTGATTGAATAAACGAATGGTATTAAGTCCTTTTAATCGATCTAAGAAATGGCCACTTAAATAAGCTAACGCTTTAAAATGGCGTCGATTAATATCAGCTGCTCCCATTCCCACTAAAATCATAAAAATAGGGATCAGGGGGGCTGTGCAAAGCAAAATAACGGCCGCAGCCCAGTTGAAAGGGAAGATAGCAATACAAATTAATATTGGTACCATGCTGGCTAAACGCATTTGCGGTAAATAACGAGCAAAAAAATCATGTAAATTATCGACTTGTTCAATAACTAACGTACTCCATGCTCCGGTAGTGCTTTGATTTAAATAAGCTGGACCAAATAATTCAAACTGATCGATTAATTTTTGTCTAATTTGCTTACGGATCTTTTGACCTAAAGCAAAGTTAATCTTTTCACGAAAATAAATTAACGATCCTCGAACCAGTAAAATGAAAATTAAAGATAAAAAGTAAGGAATAACAGTCAAAAAAGACTGCTGTTCAATAATCAATCTTTGTAAAATAATCGCCAAAAAAGCTGCTTGAGCAATCATTAAAATACTTAACATAAATCCAGTCAAAACCGAAGCACGTAAATCTGACTTGTGTATTTTGGTGTGTTGTTTTAACCAGTTAAGTAAATAAGTTTGGCGTTGTTTATCTAAAGACATATTATTTAGTTGATTCTATTTTAAATTATCTAAATAATGTTCAACATCTAACGCTGCCATACATCCCGTTCCAGCCGATGTAATTGCTTGTCGATAAATATGATCCATAACATCACCCGCAGCAAAAATACCCTCAATGCTAGTTTGAGTTGCATTACCTTGAGTGCCTGATTGCACTTTTATATAGCCATTATTTAGTTCAAGTTGGCCTTCAAAAATAGCAGTATTAGGTTTGTGACCTATAGCAATAAAAACGCCCATTACATTAATTTTTTCGCTAATATTGGGATCTTGGCTACTACGAATTCTAATACCTGTCACTCCCATATTATCACCTAGAATTTCATCAATAATTTGATGAGTATGCAGTATAACTTTACCTTCTTGCACTTTTTCAGCTAAACGATCCATTAATATTTTTTCAGCCCTAAAACTATCACGACGATGGATCAAATGAACTTTGCTAGCGATATTGGCTAAATAGAGGGTTTCTTCAACAGCAGTATTACCACCACCGACAACAGCAACTTTTTGGTTACGATAGAAAAAACCGTCACAAGTAGCACAAGCTGACACACCTTTACTTTTAAACGCTTCTTCCGATGGTAAACCAAGATATTGTGCTGATGCGCCTGTAGCTATGATTAATGCATCACAACTATATTCGGTATCACTACCAAAAAGTTTGAATGGTTTTTGGCTAAAGTCAACACGATCAATATGATCTAAAATGATTTCTGTATTAAATCGTTCTGCTTGTTGCTGCATTTTTATCATTAATTCTGGTCCGGTAAGTTCTGGATCGCCAGCAGGCCAGTTTTCTATTTCGGTGGTTGTAGTCAGTTGTCCACCTTGTTGTGTACCAGTAATTAATACTGGTGATAAATTTGCTCGTGCAGCATAAACAGCAGCTGTGTAGCCAGCAGGTCCTGACCCTAGTATCAATAAACGGGCATGTTTGGTGTTCATGTTATATCCTTCTTTGTTCTGATATTCTGGCTAATTTAAATACGGTTAGCGCAATTTATAGTTGATAAGTCTAACATTATCAAGCAATATCGTGCAAAAAAATTGGTTATCATAGCAATAGGTAGCATTGATAATTCGAGTTATTGTTGAATGTTTTTTGTTTCTTCATATTTTCAATTTTTTAAATCAATTTTAACTTTTAAACGTTTTATATTATTTATTTTGATTTTTTAAAGTTTTCAATTAGATCTTAAAAATTATTTTTTATTAAATAATGAGATCACACTCTCACAATAAACTGTGGAAGCTCTGCTTGCTAAAATAAGGTGAGTTAAAAAATTTTAAATTCTACCTAAAAAATATTAGTGATCCGCAAATAGGTAATATTTTATCTAGTATTGAATTTATTTTGCAGTCGTTATCAACTGATGTTGAAATACTGTATACGTTAATGATGAGTTTTTAGGCCTTGATCTTCATGCAGCCAATTGGCGACAGAAGAGATTTTGTTATTGATTATGATAAATAAGTCGTCACATCTTGAAGTGACCAACGAATATGCGATTGTTGCTCATTAACTCGATAACCAAATGCTAAACAGAGTCCAACTCCAAAAGTTTCACCACTAAACTGTGGAATATGTTTTTCTAAAATCTGGATGACTTTATCATGTTCAAATCCACCAATAGCACAAGAATCAATACCATGATAAGCCGCTGCAGTCATCATATTTGCTGCCGCTAAGTAATCTTGCATTTCTGACCAATGATTTACCGTTAAGCCATTTGCTAAGCCAAATTTAGTAAAATTAATAAAATCTTGGCAAGCAATATCAATGGCGGTTTGATCATTTTGATCAGGTAACGTTCTTGCTACCGCTTGACGTAAATAATGACTTTGTGAAGTAAAGTTATTGGCTTTACGGTAAAGTACAATTACATAGTGTGAACAACTAGTAACTTGCTCTTGGTTATAACAAGCAGCACGTAATTCAGTTTTAATATCTGCATTATCGACAACTATAAAATGCCAAGGCTCCATCCCAAATGATGAAGGAGATAAACGACCAGCCTCTAAAATTGTTTCAAGATCTGTATGATTAATTTTTTTTGATTCATCGAATCGTTTACAAGCATGTCTAAACTCGAATGCTAGAGATAGTTTGTCCATAAAGTCTCCTAAGATTTTAAATTCCATGGCGCTACTTTTAATAATAACACCATACCAGGTATCGCTAACATCGTACATAAACCGAAAAAGCTTGTCCAGCCTAAATAATCAACCATAATTCCTGTTGTCGAATTAATAAGTGTTCGAGGAATAGAGGCAATACTGGTAAATAACGCAAACTGTGTTGCGGTATATAATGGATTTGTGGTCTTAGCGATAAAGGCAACAAAAGCTGCTGAGCCAAGGCCAACACCTAATGCTTCAAATCCTATTACTAATGCTAATAAAATTTTTTGATGAGTATTAATCTCATCAAAAGGGCCTTCGATCGATAACCAAGCAAAACCTAAAATAGAGATAACCTGGACAAAACCAAAACACCATAAAGCGCGATTAATTCCTATTTTTATCATTAATATACCGCCAAATAGAGCTCCCAATACACTTGGCCATAACGATGCATTTTTAGCAATCCAACCCACATCAAAACGGCTGAATCCCATTTTCAGGTAAAATGGAGTAGCTAAGGACGTTGCCATGCTGTCCCCTAATTTATATAAAAAGATAAAAGCTAAAATCAATACGGCACTTTTAACACCTTGGCGTGTAATAAATTCACTAAAAGGTTTAATAATAATTTCATCTAAACTATGATTCTTGGGAGTTTGATTGATTGGTTCTTTAACCAGTAATGTCATAATAATCGCTGGTAACATAAATAATGCGGTAATGAGAAAAACACTGTTCCAAGGTAAATAACTTGATAGTATTAATGATAGTGAACCAGGTACCAATCCGGCAATACGATAAGCATTAGTATGAATACTATTACCTAATCCAAGTTCATTATCGAGTAATAATTCACGCCGAAAAGCGTCTAAAGCAATATCTTGGGTTGCAGAAAAGAGTGCGATAATAAAACAGATATTAGCGATTAACCAAATATCTAACGTTGGGGAGAAAAAACCTAAAATCGCAATCGAAAAGAGTAAAACTAGTTGTGAAATAAACATCCAACCTCGACGTCGCCCAAGTTTGAATAGAGAAATATTATCCATAAATGGCGCCCAGACAAATTTGAAAATATATGGCATCTGGGTTAAAGAGAAAATGCCAATGGTTTTTATGTTGATATCTTCACTAGCCAGCCATGCAGGTAATAGTTGTATCAATAAATAAAAAGGCAATCCTGACGCAAAACCTGTGAAAATGCAGATTAGCATTTTTGTATTAAAAATAGTTTTGAAAATAGAATTTTGCGGGTTATTCATTACATAACATTATTGGTGAGTTTTTAGTGAAGTGCTATCATAGCATAATAATAAAAAAAGTAATTGCTAAAGCCATCATAAAACGTTTTACTATATATAGATTTGTTGATGCCCAGTTTTCAAGGCTAAAATAGCCAATTAAATCAAAATAAATCAAAACTCAGCATTCAATGTTGTCAAAATTAGCATGTGACAATGTGTTTCAATCATCATTTAAAATCAAAACAATACATCAATTTATCTTAAAGGGAGTAGCCATTATGAAGAAAACTGTGAAAGTTGCTGTTTTTAGCAGTAAACATTACGACAAAGAACATCTAGAAATCGCAAATAAGCATTTTGGATTTGAAATTGAATATTATGAGCATAAATTAAGTCATAAAACAGTGGTTACTGCTGAAGGATATGATGCTGTATGTGTGTTTGTAAATGATGAAGTGGATAAACAAGTATTACAAAAATTAGCTCATTATGGGATTAAAATATTAGCCTTACGCTGTGCTGGTTTTGATAATGTCGATCTGGCTGAAGCTAAGAAATTAGGTATCACTGTAGTTCGTGTTCCTGCTTATTCGCCAGAAGCAGTGGCTGAACATGCTGTTGCATTAATGATGACATTAAATCGTAGAACACATAAAGCTTATCAACGTACACGTGATGCCAACTTTTCTTTAGAAGGATTGACTGGTTTTAATATGCATAATCGTACCGCTGGCGTTATTGGCACAGGTAAAATAGGTCAAGCCGTTATTCGTATTCTAAAAGGATTTGGCATGAATATTTTAGCTTATGATCCTTATCCAAATGATATCGTTGTTGAGTTAGGTGCGCAGTATGTTCAGTTAGATGAACTGTATGCTAAATCAGATGTGATTACTTTACACTGTCCGATGTCGCCAGAAAATTATCATTTGCTCAATAAAGAGTCATTTAACAAAATGAAAAAAGGTGTGATGATTATTAATACCAGCCGTGGTGGTTTATTAGATGCAACAGCAGCCATTGAAGCGTTAAAACAAACTAAAATTGGTGCATTAGGAATGGATGTGTATGAAAACGAACGTGATCTATTTTTCGAAGATAAATCCAATGATGTTATTTTAGATGATGTATTCCGTCGTTTATCATCATGTCATAACGTGCTATTCACTGGTCATCAAGCATTTTTAACCCAAGAAGCATTGTTAAATATTTCGGATACAACATTAAATAATATTGCCCAAATTTCAGAAGGCAAAGAATGTCAAAATATTGTTAAATAACAATAAATAATTTAATAT